>DASWEI010000031.1:0-91529 GCA_036394835.1 Anaeromyxobacter sp.
GGCGGGCCACGCGATGCCGAGGTCGGCGTCGTCCCACCGGATGCAGCGCTCGTGCTCCGGGTGCCAGTACTCGGTGGTCTTGTAGTGGACCTCGGCCTCGTCCGAGAGCACGAGGAACCCGTGCGCGAACCCCTCCGGGATCCAGAGCTGCCGTTTGTTCTCCGCGGACAGCACCTCTCCCGTCCAGCGCCCGAAGGTCGGCGAGCCCCGCCGCAGGTCGACCGCGACGTCGAACACCTCGCCGCGGATGACGCGGAGGAGCTTCCCCTGCGGGTTCGGGAGCTGGTAGTGCAGCCCGCGCAGGACACCGCGAACGGACAGGCTGTGGTTGTCCTGCACGAACTCGAGCGTCCGCCCGAGCGCGGCCTCGAGCTGCCTGCGGTTGAAGCTCTCGAAGAAGAAGCCGCGCGCGTCCCCGAAGACGCGGGGCTCCACGATGGCGACGTCCGGGATGCTCGTGCGGCGAACGATCATCAGAACACCCGGGTGCGCAGCAGGCTCCGGACGTACTCGCCATAGCTCGACTTCCCGAGCGCCACGGCGCAGCGCTCGAGCTGCTCATCGTCGATCCAGCCCTGCCGCCAGGCGACCTCCTCCGGGCAGGCGACCTTGAGCCCCTGCCGCTTCTCGATCGTGGCGATGAACTGTCCGGCGTCGAGGAGCGACTCGTGCGTGCCGGTGTCGAGCCAGGCGTAGCCGCGCCCCATGATCTCGACCGAGAGCTTGCCCCGCTCGAGGTAGAGGCGGTTGAGGTCGGTGATCTCGAGCTCGCCGCGCGCGGAGGGGCGGACCGACCGCGCGAGCTCCACGACGTGGTCGTCGTAGAAGTAGAGCCCGGTCACGGCGTAGCGGGACTTCGGCTGCTTCGGCTTCTCCTCGATGCTGACGGCCCGCCGCCCCCCGTCGAACTCGACGACGCCGTAGCGTTCCGGATCGTTCACGGCGTACGCGAACACGGTGGCCCCGTCGCGCCGCTCGTCCGCCGCCCGCAGGACCTGCTGCAGCTCGTGGCCGTAGAAGATGTTGTCGCCGAGGACCAGGGCCGAGGGCCGGTTGCGGACGAAGTCGGCGCCGAGGATGAAGGCCTGGGCGAGTCCGTCCGGGCTCGGCTGCACGACGTACTCGAAGTGCACGCCCCAGGGCGCCCCGTCGCCGAGGAGCTGGGCGAAACGCGGCGTGTCCTGCGGGGTCGAGATGACGAGGATCTCCCTGATCCCGGCCAGCATGAGCGCCGTGAGCGGGTAGTAGATCATCGGCTTGTCGTACACCGGCAGGAGCTGCTTCGAGACGGAGAGCGTCGCCGGGTAGAGGCGCGTGCCGGCGCCCCCGGCGAGGATGATGCCCCTGCGGTTCGTGGTCATGGGTCTCCGGGACGGCGCACGACGAGCCGGCGAAGGATACCAGCAGAAGCCCCCGAGGCGGAGCGCCAGCGTGCCCTGCCCCCGCCTGGAAACGCGAAAGCGCCGCCAGGATCGCTCCGGACGGCGCATCGTGCGGCGAACCGGTGAAGGTCGCTAGACCTTCGGCTTCGCGCGCTCGCGGACTTCCTGCTTCTGCTTCGTCCGCGGCTGGCCCTTCGACGCGGTGTTCACGAAGAGGAGGCCGTCCGGGGCACCGGGCACCGCGCCCGAGACGAGGATGACGTTCTGCTCCGCCTCGATCCCGACGACGGTGAGGTTCTGGATCGTGATCCGCTCGTTGCCGTAGTGGCCGGGGAGGTGCTTGCCCTTCCACACCTTGCCCGGCGTCTTGCGCTGTCCGATCGCGCCGACGTGCCGGTGGTGCTCGTGCGCGGTCGAGGAGTCGCGCGCCGCGCCCTTCATCCCCCACTTCTTCACGACGCCCGTGAAGCCGCGGCCCTTCGTGACGCCCGTCACGTCGATCCGCTGGTTCTGCTTGAAGACCTTGTCCACGGTGAGGACGTCGCCGGCCTTGAGCTCGCCGAGCACCTTCGCGTCCTTCACCCGCACCTCCTTCAGGTGCCGGAAGATCGCCGTGCCCGCCTTCTTGAAGACGCCGAGCTCGGGCTTCGACAGCCGGTAGGAGTGCTTCTCGTCGACGGCGCCCCAGCCGAGCACGACGGCGTCGTAGCCGTCCTTCGCCGCCGTCTTGCGCCGCACGACGGTGCACGGGCCCGCCTCGAGCACCGTCACGGGGACGCAGTCACCCTCGGGGGTGAAGATCTGGGTCATCCCGAGCTTCTTCGCCAGCAGTCCTGTCGCCATGGAAACCTCGCATTGGTCCGCCGCGCGTCGACTGGCCGCGGAGGACGTGCACGTGGAAGGGTGCGCTTTCTAGCCCGCCGCGGGCGGCACTGTCAAGCGAAGCCCGCGTCCCGCCGCGCCTTTTCACGCGCGCCGGGCGCGCAGGGTCACCCGCGCGGAGGCGCCGCCCCCGCGCCCGGCCGCGTGATCCCGGCGACCTGCGCGAGCAGCGCCTCGATGTCGAAGGGCTTCGCGAGGTACCCGATCGCGCCGACCGAAGCCGCGCGCTGCGGGTTCCCGTCCGCCGAGATGACCACGATCGGGATGTCGCGCACCGCGGGCCGCAGCCGCAGCGCCTGCGCGAATGCGACGCCGTCCATCACCGGCATCATGAGGTCGAGGAGGATGACGTCGGGCCGCTCCCCGTCGATCTGGTCGAGCGCCTCCCGCCCGTGCCGCGCGCGAGAGACCCGGTACCCCTCCGCTTCGAGGATGTCGCAGATCGCGTCGAGGATGTCGGGGTCGTCGTCGACGACCAGCACGAGCGGAGAATTCATGGACGGGCGGCCGACGTGGGCCGCGCAGTATATGCCCGGGCCCGGGGAAGCGTGAGCCGCCAGCCGCCCTCCCCTGCGGCCAGCGCCCCCCCGAGCGCGGTGGCGATCCTCCGTGCGAGCGGCATGGCGAGCGCCCGTCCTGTCGGATCGCTCGGCGCTCCCTTCAGCGGATCCTCGAGCGCCGCCGCATCGACCGGACGTCCAGCGAAGCTCAGCTCAACCTCCCGCTCCGTCGCCCGCGCGGTGACCACGACCGGCGTCCGCTCGGAGCCCGCGACGGCGACGAGCGACTCCACCGCGCGCTCGAGGAGCGTCCGATCGGCCTCGACCCCGAGCGAGGCGTCGAGCTGCGACGACGAGGCGGGCCCGGCATCGGACGGTCGCCGCTCGATGACGGCCTCGACCGCCTCCTTCACGCCGATCGCCTCGACCCTCAGCGGCAGCCCGCCGATGTCGAGGCGCTCGGACAGGAAGTGGTCCTCGATGAGCTGGCGGACCCGCGCGACCGACCGCAGACACATCGCCGAGAGCTTCTCGCCGCGCGCGCCTCCCCGCTCCTCCATCGACATCCGAGCGAGCAGCTCCGCCGTCCAGAGCGCCGTCGAGAGCGGGTTGCGGATCTCGTGGGCGACGAACCCGAGGTGGCCGCCGCGCGCCTCGCGTGAGCGGACGGAAGGGCCCTGTCCGGGACCCGGGTTCACGCCGCGCGAGTCGAGTGGTTCCATGACGTTGAGGCTTTCGCAGCGAACCTGGCTGTTCACGGTGGCCAGCCGAGCGACCTTCCGCAAGGGGCTTCTTCCCCATTTCCGGCGTCCAAGGGAAGGAATTACAGCCAAAAAACCCAATAGGGAGGCCGCCCTTCCGAAACCCTGTAACGCTTATAGGCCCGGCTACGGTGCCCTCCCCGCTGCCTTCCAGGCAAGCCCATGAATTTCCGTCACTATTGATATGCGCCCCTTTCGGCACACGGGTTGCTTTGGAGACCACCTGGTTGTACACCGGACCACCCGGAGGCACGATGAAGAGCACGACGACCCGGCCGACCGCGAGTTCTCTCGAGGTCTATCTCTCGGAGATCAATCGGTTTCCGCTCCTGACGGTCGATGAGGAGCAGCTGCTCGCGCGCGACTTCGCCGCGGGGCGCGACACGCGGGCGGCCCACCGCCTCGTCACCGCCAACCTCCGATTCGTCGTGAAGGTCGCCTACGAGTACCGCTCCTACGGCTTCCGCATGGCCGACCTCATCCAGGAGGGGAACATCGGCCTCATGAAGGCCGTCCAGAAGTTCGACCCCGACAAGGGCATCCGCCTCATCTCGTACGCCGTGTGGTGGATCCGCGCGTACATCCAGAACTACATCCTCAAGTCCTGGTCGCTCGTGAAGCTCGGGACGACGCAGGCCCAGCGGAAGCTGTTCTTCTCTCTCGCCCGGACTCGCCGCGAGCTCGACAAGAGCTCGGTCGAGCACGGCGCCGACTCCGACGGCCGCGACTCGAGCAAGGTCGCGTCGAAGCTGCGCGTGAAGGCGTCCGAGGTGGACGAGATGGCGCAGCGGATGGAGGGGCGCGACCTGTCGCTCGACGCTCCAGTGGGCGACGACGGCGGGACGTCGCACGTCGACTTCGTCGCCGGATCGGATCCGGGCGCCGACGACGAGCTCTCCGGCGCCCAGGAGCAGGCGATGGTGTCCGGGCGCGTCGGCGCCGCGCTCGCGCGCCTCGATCGCCGGGAGCGGTTCATCATCGAGCAGCGCGTCATGAGCGAGCAGCCGATGACGCTGAAGGAGCTCGGGGAGCACTTCGGCTTCTCCCGCGAGCGCGCCCGTCAGCTCGAGATCCGCGCGAAGGAGAAGCTCAAGACCGAGCTCCACGCGCTCGCGACCGAGATCGACTGGCCTACGGACGGATCGCCCGTCGAGGTCGACGACGCCGCGGCGGCGTAGCCGCGCCGCGTGAGGCGCCGTCCGCCGCAGGATGCTGCGCGGCGCTCGTCTCGGCTCGCACCGCGTCCGTGACGGCCGCCGCGATCCAGAGCGCCGCGGGGACGCTCACGACGAGCAGCGCGCGGTGCACCGTGCTCTGATCGACGGTGTACTCGGGAATGAGGAAGATCGAGCTCACCGCGACCTCGGCGAGGAGCGCGGCGACCGCTGCGAGCGGCCACACGAGCGGACTCCGCGGCAGGGCTCGGGCGCGAGCCACGATCGCGCCGAGGAGCGCCCAGTAGATCATCCCCTGGTTCCCGGAGCGGAACAGCGCGTGATCGAAGAACATCGCGGCCGCCTGCCGCGTCGCTCCGGGCGCGCGGACGCCGGCCGTCTCGACCGCGACGCCGGCCTGCTGCGCGACGAACCCGATCATCGGGAACGCGTTCGCGAGCCCGACCGCGGCGATGTTGCCCACCGCGCCGAGCACGACCGGCGCCGCGAGGACGCCGACGGTCCGCCACGGGAACACCCGCTGCTCGCGCCATCGCTCCCAGGCGAGCTGCCCGAGGAGGACCGCGGCGGGCGCCGCCGCGACGAGCTGCCCCTCGCGCTTCACGAGCGCCGCGATCCCGAGCAGCAGGAGCGCGCGCGCGGCGTCGTCGCGGTCGCGCGTGCGCGCGTACTCGAGGACGAACAGCATGCCGCCCGCGACGCGCATCGCGAGCACCGCGTCCGAGTAGGTCGAGGTGCAGTGGTACACGAAGAGCGGGATCGAGAGGAGCGCGAACGCGCTCGCCCAGCCGCGCTCCGGGCTCCCGCGAGAGGTCCCGAGCCCCACGACGAGCACGAGCAGCGCGACGAGCTCCGCGAGGACGGCATAGTTCACGTGGAACTGGTCGAGCGTCCGGACCGCCATCCACGCGAATGCCGGGACGAACGTCGGGAGCGGACCCGCCATCGCGAAGATGGCGCGGGCCTCGCGCGGCCACCCGTCGTCGAACGCGAGCATCGGCGCGAACGCGCGCACGCGGACCGCGTCGTCCGTCTGGGTCGGCGTGTTCGCACCGTGCAGGAGGACGGCGGCCGTCACGATCGCGACGTAGAGCGCGATGGGCACGAAGACCCGGAGCGGCCGCGGGAGCCAGCCTGCGCGCTTCGATTCCACCTCCGCCCGCGCGGCGGGCACGGAGTCGAGGCGCCGCCGCCTCCACCACAGCACGCCCGACGCGACGACGGGCGCGAGGACGATCACACCGAGCGCGGCTCGCCCGAGCGGCACGCCGGCGCCGAACCGCACCACGGGCGCGAGCGCAGCGAACCACCCGCTCCCGAGGAGCCACGCGAGGGCGACGTCCACCGCGCGAGCTCCCGTCCGGAGCCCGAGCAGGCGGAGGAGCGCGAGCCCGGCGGCGACGAGCGCGACGATGGCGAAGGCGAAGCTCATCGGCGGCGCGCGATGTACGACCGCGGGCTCACCGCGGCGACGGGGACGAAGCCTTGCGGGAGCTCGGGTCCTCGGTACGAGACGATCACGTCCACGTCGCTCGTGCGGAGGCTGCCGACGCCCGAGATCCCGGCGTGGACCTCCTCGTCCGGCCTCAGGATGACGCACCGCCGTGGCGCGAGGTCGAAGCACAGGGTCTGCGACGCGAACCAGCTCTTCGGCTTCCCGACCGCGGCCACCCGCTCCTCCGGGCGGATCGTCGCTCGCGCGAGCGCCGCAAGCGCGCCGAACTCCGGGAGGTAGTAGTAGTTCGCGCGGATCCGCTCCTCCGGATCCGGCGTCGGCCCGAGGTTCGCCATCGGCACGAATCGCACGAGGAAGTGGGCGTTCCAGAGGCCGAGCGCGACGAGCGTCGCGGCTGCGAGCGCGACGCCCGGCCGCCACCGTCCGCCCCGCCGCCGCAGGATCCCGAGCGCGGCCGCGAAGCTCAGGAGCGCGACGAGCGCAACCACGTCGGCGAACGACGTCCCCCGTGACTCGCTCCAGAGCACCGGCGTGACGCTGTTGATGAGCACGGGCCCGATGCTCTCGGGCGCCCAGAACCTCGCGCGATCGTAGGTCCGCCGGGCCTGCTCGACGTCCGCCGGGGGCGACAGGACACGGATCGCGCGGACGAGCACGTGCCCGTAGCCGTCGAAGGCGAGGACGGGGCGCGCGGCGTTGGTCCAGCCCGCCACCGTCGCGAGGTCCACCTTCACGGTCGTCCGCCGGCGCGGCGCGACCTCGTACCGCCACGGCCGTCCCCACGTCATCGCCTGCGATCCCACCTGCACCGCCCAGATGAGCAGGATGGGCCCGTCCGCCTCGAGCTCGAGCTCGAGGCGCTCGGCCGCGAACGGCAGGAAGACCTGCGAGGGCCCGTCGACGTCGAACCTGAGCCCCTGTGGCGTGAGCGTGGCCCTCGCCGACGGGTTGAGGCGTGTGGAGATCCACTCGAGCGGCACCGCCGTGAAGCCGCCCTGCGCCACCGCCCTCGCCGGTCCGCTCGCGAGGGCGAGGGCGAGCAGGCTCGCTCGCACCCTCGCTGCACCCCGATGACCGCAGCCCGTGGGCGCCATGCCCCCGCCCGCCTACGCGATGCCGTGCTTCTTGAGCCGGTACCGCAGCGTGTCCCGCGAGACCCCGAGGAGCCGGGCTGCCTTCGACTGGTTCCCGCTCGCCCGGTCCATCGCCTCCGCGATGAGCTTCTTCTCGACGTCGTCGAGGACGAGCCCCTCCTCCGTGATGTGCGGAACGATCTTGTCCGGCCGCTTCGATGGGGCCGCCCTGCGCAGCTCCGGCGTGAGGTGCTCAGGCCTGATCTCGTCGGCGCCCGCGTGCAGGATGAACGCCCGCTCGATGACGTTGCGCAGCTCGCGCACGTTGCCGGGCCAGTGATAGCCGCGCAGCATCTCCATCGCGGGGCCGGACACGCCATGGACGGAGCGCTTCAGCTCCTGGTTGAACCGCGCGATGAAGTGGGCGGTGAGCGTCGAGACGTCCTCCGAGTGATCGCGGAGCGCCGGGACCGCGATGCGGACGACGTTGAGCCGGAAGAAGAGGTCCGCGCGGAAGCGCCCCTCCGAGACGCGCTCCTCGAGGTTCACGTTGGTCGCCGCGATGACGCGCACGTCGCAGCGGAGCTCCAGCACGCCGCCGACGCGGCGGAACGTCTTGTTCTCGAGGAGGCGCAGCAGCTTCGCCTGGCCGCCGGGCGGGAGATCGCCGATCTCGTCGAGCATCACCGAGCCGCCCTCGGCGCTCTCGAACAGCCCGCGCTTCTGGGTGTGCGCGTCGGTGAAGGCGCCGCGCTCGTGGCCGAACAGCTCGGACTCGAGGAGGTGCTCGGGGAGCGCCGCGCAGTTCACCTGCATGAAAGGACGCTCGGCGCGGGCGCTCCGGAAGTGGATGGCGCGCGCGACGACCTCCTTGCCGGAGCCGCTCTCGCCCTCGATGAGGACCGTCGTCGTGTCGCTCGCCGCGAGCCGGCCGATCATCGACCGGACCTGCTCGATCATCGCGGAGCCGCCGACGATCGCGTCGAGCGCACCCGCGGTCCGCTTGTCGTTCGTCAACGTCGTGATCTGCCGGCGCGTGCGGGCGCTCGCGATGGCCCGCTCGACCGCGGCGTCGAGCGCCTGGAACGGGAACGGCTTCACGAGGAAGTCCACCGCGCCGTGCTTCATCGCGTCCACGGCGATGTCCACGGTCGAGTGGGCCGACATCATGAGCACGGCGAGCTCAGGGTGGAGCGACAGCGCGCGCTGGAGCGTCTGGACGCCGTCGATGCCGGGGAGGCGCACGTCGAGCAGCATCAGGTCGGGCGGGGTCGCGGCGATGATCTCGAGGGCCTGCTCGCCGGACTCGGCGGAGAGGACCTCGTAGCCGTCGCGCTGGAGCCGCTCGGCGACGGACCAGCGGATCAGCTTCTCGTCGTCGACGACGAGGACGCGGGCTTGCGGGGTGCTGCTGCTCATGCGGCGTGCTCCGTGGCGCGCCCTGGGCGCGCCTGCTGCAACGTCACGGTGAAGATGGTGCCCCCCGAGGGCGGGCAACGATACCCGATGTGGCCACCGTGCTCCGCGATGATGCGCGCGGAGATGGCGAGCCCGAGCCCGTTGCCCTCGCGCTTCGTCGTGAAGAACGGCTTGAACACCTGCGCCCGCAGATCGGAGGGGATGCCGGGCCCGGTGTCCTCGACCTCGACGACGACGTTCCCGTCCCCCGCGCGCGACCCCACGCTGAGCGCCCCGCCGCTGCTCGACATCGCCTGGATCGCGTTCAGGCAGATGTTCAGGAACACCTGCTCGAGCTGGAAGGGATCCGCCATGACCGGCGGCAGCGCCTCGCCGAGCTGCGGCCGGATCGACACGCTGCCGCCCCGGCACTGCTGCGAGACGAGGAAGAGGACCTTCTCGAGCGAGCCGTTCACGTCCGTCGCACGCAGCCGCGCGCGCGCCGGCCGCGCGAAGCTGAGGAGGCTCTCCATCGTGTGCGTGAGGCGCGCCACCTGGTGGCGCATCTCGCTCACGACCTCGGCCTGGCGCGGGTCCTTCGCGAGGTCCTCGGCGAGCAGCTCGAGCGCGCCGGAGAGACCGGCGAGCGGGTTCTTGATCTCGTGCGCGAGCCCGGTCGCGATCTCCCCGACGGCCGCGAACCGGTCCGCGCGCACCATCCGCTCCCGGTAGAACGCCTCGAGCTCGGCCTGGCTGCGGCGAAGGGCGGCGAGCGTCGCGTCGAAGCCGCGCGCTGCGACCCCGAACTCGTCGGGGCGCCCCTCGTCTGCGCGCACGGTGAGGTCGCCCGCCTCGGCGCGGCGCATGATCGCGACGAGCCGCTGGAGGGGCGCGACCGCCTCGCGGCCGATGAGCCAGAGGGCGATGACCATGAGCACGACGAACGCCGCCGCGGCCGAGAGCGCGAGCGTCTTCGCGAGCTGCGCCTGCGCCTGGAGCACCGGCACGCGGGTGAAGCGCAGGTCGAGCCAGCCGTTCACGCGCGACTGCGTGCCGTGGCACCGCGCGCACGACTCGCCGTTCAGGATCGGGTGGATGACGGCGTACTCCGTCTCGTTTCCTCCCGGGGCCATGACGACGGCGAGCTTGTCGAAGCGGTGGAGGTCGCGCCACGGCACGGTGCCGAGCAGGCGCGGCGCCGACGAGGCGGAGACGTTCCCGGTCGGCGACACGAGGCTCGCGACGACGAGGTCGGACCCGTGGCCCGGGAGAGTCTCGAGCAGCCCCGGGACCTCGTGCGGCCGTCCCGCGAGCATGACGTTCGAGACGCCGCTCGCGACCATCCCGGTGAACACCTCCGCCCGCTCGCGCCGGCCGCGCTCGATGTCCGCCCCGTACATGTGCACGGCCGCAGCGGCCATGGCGGCGAGCGTCACCGCGAACAGGAGGGCAGTGGGCAAGAGGATGCGCGCACGGATGCC
The DNA here is from genome assembly GCA_036394835.1 of Anaeromyxobacter sp. Taxonomy (GTDB): domain Bacteria; phylum Myxococcota; class Myxococcia; order Myxococcales; family Anaeromyxobacteraceae; genus Anaeromyxobacter. The sequence continues at coordinate 10,109 of DASWEI010000031.1, forward strand.
GGAGTCCAGCCGTCGAAACGCGCGCTCGATGAGGTTCATCCGAAAGTAGGGACCTGGAGAGGAGCCGCCATCATCGCAGGGACGGTCCCGGCGGGGAAGCCCTCGGGCCGGTGAGATCGCGCCGGGCTGTCACCGCTGCATGTGAACATCCGGACCGAAGATCTCCTTCGGACGGCGAGCAGAGTTCCTCGCGCATCTGCGCTCCTTCGCGTGGTTGTCGGGCCTCCAGGCAAGCGCCGTGCCGCCTAAACCGGCGCCAAATTCCGAGAGACCTTGGTGGGCATATCGCGCAACGGTTGCGGGATATGCCCCAATGCGTAGGTGCGCGCGAAAGCGCTGCAGATCGCCGCGCCACTCCCGGTACGTACCCGAATGGCGCGAGAGGCGGGCGGATGCTAGCCTGCGCGCAACGCCTCGATTCAACCCAACAAGCTGTCCGGATGGGAGCGCCAGGCACCTCGATTGCATCCGCCCGCGCCGCCTTCTGATGCGCGCGCAGCTTCCGTGAAATGGAGTGATGACCCCAGTGCCCGAGAGATCCGAGAGCCCTCGAGCTCCCTCGTTCGTGGTCTCGCGGACGTGCTCCTTCGCGCGCGGCGCCCTCGTGGCGGTGGTGTGGGTGTGCGTGGTCATCCCGGCGCGCGCACAGGCTGCGGACGTTCCGCTGCCCCCGCCGCCGTCGGGCACGAAGCGGCTCCCGGTTCCGTTGCCGCCACCGCCGCCAGGGACCGCGCTCCAGCAGCGCCCCGTCGCGCCCACCGCTTCACAGCAACCCGGCGCGGCCGAGCGCTGCACCGGCTGCCACGCACCGGTCGTGCAGGGCAGCGTCCGCCACGGCGCGCTCGACAAGCACGACTGCACGGCGTGCCACCGTGCGATGACGAGCGAGGCCGGCAAGTGCCGGTCCCGGACCGCGTCGAAGTGGTCGCTCGTGCGCACCGAGCCGGAGCTCTGCTACGGCTGCCACGCCCGCAAGGACGAGCAGAAGTCGGTCCACACCGTGATCCGCCAGGGGAGCTGCCTCGCCTGTCACGCCGCGCACTCCTCGAACTACGCGGGGCTCATCTCGCAGCCGCGCGAGAAGATCTGCTTCGAGTGCCACGATGCCGACTCGCTCTCGACGAAGCCGGTGAAGCACGCGCCCGTCGCGGAAGGGAAGTGCCTCGACTGCCACGACGCGCACGGCGGCAACCTCCCGAACAACGTGAAGGCGGAGAGCGGCAGCGCCTTTTGCCTCAAGTGCCACGGGGAGAAGGCGCCGACCGGCAAGGGAACGCCGGGTCCCGCCTACCGGATCGACATGAGCAAGAAGGTCGTCCACGGCGCGTTCAAGCGTGCGGACTGCCTCGGCTGCCACGACGGCGGCCACGGCTCTGACAACCTGAAGCTCCTCAAGAAGAACGCGCTGGAGCTCTGCTACGGGTGCCACGAGCGGAAGGACAAGGCGAAGTTCCCCCACTCCGCCGTGGTCGTCGGCGACTGCGCCGTCTGCCATGACCCGCACACGTCGGACAATGCGAAGCTCGTCGCGAAGCCGACGATCCAGGAGACCTGCTTCCTTTGCCACCAGGACGACCTCACCGGCCGCAAGGTCGTCCACGCGCCCGTGTCGAAGGGCTGCGACCAGTGCCACGACCCCCACGGCGCGGCGAACCGCTTCGCGCTGAAGGGGGCCGAGGGGAAGGCGCTCTGCTACAAGTGCCACAAGCCGGTGGACACGGGGAAGGTGAAGCACGCGGCGCTCGAGCGGTACGGGTGCACCGCGTGCCACGATCCGCACGGTGCCGCGAACGGCGCGATGCTCGCACGCCCAGTAAACGCGCTGTGCATCAGCTGTCACCCCCAGGAGCAGGACGGGCACCACGTCACCACCCTCGCACCGAGCGGCCACCCCGTCGGCGGCAACCTCAACGATCCGCGCCGCGAGGGGCGCGACTTCTCCTGCGCGAGCTGCCACAACCCGCACGGCTCGGACAACACCAGGTTCTTCTACGTGGGCGCGACGCCGATGGAGGCGTGTGCCGGCTGCCACGGCGACAAGAGCGGCAACCGCCCGGAGCTGAAGGACGTCATCTCTCGCGCCAAGCGAAAGCCGTCGAGCCTCGGGGCGGAGGCCAACCAGGCGTCGGGCAGCGCCCGCGTAGGAACCGGCAGCGGCGGCGCGGGAGCGCCTGGAGGAGGCGACCGATGAGCGGCTCGCCGACGGCACCCCCCCGTGCCGCCTTCGTGATCTCGAGGCACCTGACACAGATACTGCAGCGGAGGATGGCGATGCCCGCACTGAACGTGAATGCACCTAGAGGTGAACGATGAGCGTGCTGGCCCTGGTCGCGGCGCTCCTGTGGTCCGGAGCCCCGAACGAAGTCGTGGCGCGGGTCGACGGCACCACCATCACGGGCGCCGCCTTCGCGCGGCGGCTCGAGGCCACCGCCTCGACCTACCGCACACGACCCGAGCAGATCCTCGACACGATGATCGACGAGGCGCTCCTCGCGACCGAGGGCCGCCGGCTCGGGCTCGAGGGGTCGCCGATCGCCAAGGCGCGGTTCGAGTTCGCACAGCGCACGGAGGCAGGGGCGGTCTTCCTCCGGAAGGAGATCGAGGGGAGGATCGCTCCGGACGAGAAGAACCTGCGGAGCCTCTTCCATTCGACCGCGGATTTCGCGGCATTCGAGCTGCTCACCTTCGACACGACGGAGCGGGCCTCCGCCGCTCTCGGACGGATCCGGAAGGGAGCGCCGTTCGCGGCGGAGGCGCCCGGCGCGATCACCTCCGGGCTGCACCCGGACCCGAAGACGGCTCCGCTCGTCATGCGGGGCGAGCTCGACGCCCGGCTCGCGGCGGCGCTCTTCGACGCCGCGCCCGGAGCGGTGGTCGGACCGGTCGCGCTCCGCGAGGGATTTGGGATCGCGCGCCTCCTCAACAAGGTCGTCGGGACGGACGCCGCGTTCGCACAGCGGCGGGCGTCGATCGCTTCGCACGCCCGGCAGCAGCTCGCCGACCAGATGAAGACTCACGTGCTCGCGCAGCTGCGGGAGAGAGCGCACGTGAGCCTCGATGAGGCGTTCCTCCGATCCGTCGAGGGGGAGCCGACGTCGCAGCAGCTCGACCACGTGCTCGCGACGACGGGCGGAAGGGCCCTCCGTTACGGCGAGATCGTCGACGAGGTGAGCGCGATCCGCGCGATGGGGGGGCACATGGGCGCGGCGATGCGGATCTCCGTGGCGTGGCGCGAGATCGACGCGCGCCTCCTGGAGGACGTCGCGGTCGAGCGCGGATTCCTGAACGCTCCGGAGGTCATCGCGCTCCGCAAGGAGCACCAGCAGGAAGGCATCGGGTACGCGGCGGCGATGCGCCTCAGGAACGCGGCGCCCGCGCCGTCCGAGCGCGACATCGCGAGCTTCTACGAGCGGAACTCCGCCGAGTTCGGGCGGCCCTTCGGGCAGGTCCTGCCCCAGGCCGCCGCGGGCGCAGCGAGAGAGAAGCGCGGCGCGGCGCTCCTCCAGGGGATCGCGGCGCTCCGGACGAAGGCCGCGATCTCGATCGACCGGGCAGCGCTCGCGAGGGCGGCGCAGCCCGGGGCGTGAGCGCGGGAGTGCTCCCCGCTGCGACCGAACACGTCCGATGAAGCGCAACGCGGCCCACGAGATTCGAGGTCCGGGAGGAGTGCTCCCGCTCGGCCCCCAGGACGAGGCCGCGCTCGATCTCGTCATGCTCATCGAGGGTGAGACGAGCGGCAGACCGCTCGAGAGCGTCCTCGAGCAGCACAGCCGTTCGCGCAGCACGTACTACGAGAAGCTGCGGCGGTTCCGCGAGGACGGCGTCGCTGGGCTCCTGGCGCGCCCTCCCGGACCGCGCGGCCCGTGGCGCCGTCCGCTCGAGGTCGTGCGGTACATCGTCACGACCCGTCTCCGCCATCCGGACCGCACCCCGGCCGCGATCGTCGAGGACCTCGCCCGCCTCGGCCACTCCTTGAGCATCCGCAGCGTCGAGCGAACGCTGTCGCAGTTCGGGCTGACGCGCCATCCCGCGCGCGCCGGCGGCGCGGACGCGGCGGCGCCGCGAACGACCACAGAGCGCCGTCCGTGAGAAGTGGCGTCCCCGCCGCCGCGATCGCCCTGCTCCTCGCCACGCGCGCGAGCGCGCAAGCTTTTCCGGCGCGAAGCGGCGAGCTCGGCATCATCGACGTCCCGGACGCCGAGGTCGCGGGGATGGCTCGCAACCACTTGGCCGCAGAGTTGCGGTTCGATCGCGTCGCGGGGGGCCCGAACGACTTCGGTCCGCTGCCCGCGTATCTGGTCATCGGCCTCACGGACGCGATCGACCTCGGCCTCACGATGCGCGAGTGGGGGCAGGCCGGTGATCCTCGGCCGTCGCGGATGTTCTTCGGGACCGCGGCGAAGCTACAGCTCTTGGCGCCGAGCCCTCGCATCCCGGGCGTCGCCCTGAGCGCGGTCTTCGACAAGGTGAACGAGGCTCCGGTCGTCGGCGGCCGCGTGGCCCTGTCCACCGCGGCCCTGCCGGTGCGGCTCGCGGGCTTCGCCGGGTTCGAGAACGGCACGGGCGAGTCCGGGAAGAAGGGAGTCACCGCCGGGCTCGCGGCTGCGCTGCCGCTCCGGGAGGGCGTGCACCTCGACGCGGAGGCCCTCATCGGTCCCCGGGGGCCGAACTATGGAGCCGCGCTCCGCTGGAGCCTCACCGCCAACACCGGGGTCTCCCTCGGCGCGAACTACCTCCCGAAGGACGACGGGATGCGCGTGGCGCTCACGTTCGCCTTCTGGCCCGCCCGCCCGAAGAAGGTCGCGGCGACGCCGGAGAGCCCGACGGCCGCCGACTCGCCGGTGGCCCAGCGAGCGCCTGCGTTCAAGGACGAGCGCCCGCACTTCCGCCTCCGCATGCCCTCCGCGGGCTCGGGCGGCGCGGCGCTGGCGCGGCACCTCCAGTTCGGCCCGTCCGTCGCGACCGCCCGCGGGCCCGACCGGCAGGCGGCGGCCGCCGAGCCGCTCAAGTCGGCGGCGCCGAGCCTCGAGAACCTCGCGGAGGCGCAGCTGCGTGACCAGGAGGCGCTCGCCGAGGCCCGCGAGCGCCGCGTCCGCGCGACCTCCGAACAGATCGAAGCCGCCGAGAAGGCGGGGCTCGAGGCAGCGAAGAAGCTCGAGGAGCGAGAGAGAGAGCTCGCCGCGCGCGAGCGGCAGCTCGACGCGCGCGAGCTGCGGATCGCCGCCAAGGGCCCTCCCTCGCAGCAGCAGCGGCAGCTCGAGTCGCTCGAGGCCCAGCTCGCGTCGCAGGAGCGGAACCTCGCAGCCCAGGAGCGCAGCTTCGGACCGGCGATCGACGCGGCCTCCGGCCGCGAGCAGGAGGCGACCTCGCGTGAGAGCGCCGAGCGGCAGGAGGCGAGCCGCCTCGCCGCGAACGTGAGCGCCGCGCCGAACCGCGCTCAGCAGTTCGAGATCCGCAAGCAGGCGCTCGGCGCCCGCAACCGCCAGCTCGCCGCGCTCGAGGGGCGCCTCGTCGCGAAGCGCGAGCGGATGGACGCGCTCGAGCGGCAGCTCCGGGCGAAGTCCGAGCGGCTCGACGCGTGGGCGCGCCGCCTCGACACCCGCGCCGAGCGGCTGGAGCTGCTCGAGAAGCGCGTCATCGAGGCGCCGCCGAAGGCTGCCGCCGCGCCGAGGCCCGCCGAGGCCACCCCGGCCGCCCCGAAGGACAAGGCGGTCTTCGTCATGGTCGTGAAGTCACCGACGGCGATCATGAAGGAGCGGGGCGCGTCCGGCGCGGGTGCGCAGGGCGGCTCGCCGCTCCACGCCGGCGTCGCGGTCGAGAAGGCGGTCGCCGCGGCGACCGTCGTGACCTTCCCCTCCCCGGCGGCGGCGCTCTCCGAGCTCGACCGCGAGACCATCGACAACATCGCGAGGCTCGCGGCGAAGGAGAGCTGCGAGATCCTCATCTGGGCGCGCGCGAAGGACCCGAGCCTCATGGCGGAGGCTCAGCGGCGCGCCGCCGACCTCAAGGCTCGCGTCATCTCGTCCGGACCGCTCCCGGAGAAGCAGGTCGTCACCCGCATCACGATGCGGCCCGGGGCGCAGGGCGTGGACGTCGTCGTGTCGGCGCTCCGGGAGACCGCGAAGTCCGCGTCGCCCTCCGCCGCCGCACCGGCGACGGCCAAGCTCGATCCGGGCGAGAGCGGCAAGCGTCAGATCCGCGATGCGGTCGTGACCGCCCAGGCCTCCATCGAGGCCTGCGTCGGCTGGCAGATCGAGCGCAAGCGGCGCGAGCGCGCCGAGGGCGTCCTGAAGCTCAGCGTCTCGGCGGAGGGTCGCGTGACGAAGGTCGTCACCGCCGGCGAGGACATCGCCGGAGCCGAGATCGACGAGTGCCTCGGCCGGGCCGCCGCGAGCTGGGCGTTCCCCGCCGCGGAGGCCGACTACGTCGTCGACGTGCCGATCACGGTCATCCGCGGAGGAGCCGCGAAATGAGGATCCGCCTCACCACGGTCCTCCTCGCCGCCTCGCTCGGACTGGGCGCGCCGGCCGCGACCGGCGCGCTCGAGTACTCGGGCAGGCTCGGGATGGCCTACGAGCGCTCCGAGACGTGGAGCGGACCGGAGTACAGCCTCGTGCCCCGGCTGCGGCTCGCCGGCAGCCTCGAGGCGCAGGAGTGGTGGATCGGCCCGGGGGTGATCGACTGGACCGGGCGCATTGGATACGATGAGACCCGCACTCAGTACGCGACCGCGAACGAGAAGTACAACGGCCTGACGTACGGCTCCATGTTGGGCTTCCTCAATAACTCGTCCAGCCTGGCAAAGCTCCGCCTCACCGCGAGCCGGAGCCGGTCCGATTACTCGCTGGACTCGGACGCGATCCGCACCACCGGGAGCGCGGTCAGCGATGCGTACTCCGTCTCCGGCGGCGTGGGGGTTCCGGGGCTCCCCGGGCTCAGGTCCCAGTTCGCCTACGGGGACACCCTCTCGGCGGGACTCGGGCGACCCGAGACGAGGACCACCACGAAGGACTTCGCCCTCGGGATGCAATCCGGCCAGGCGGGCCTCGACACCAACGTCGACTACCGCCTGCAATGGGGGAGCGGCACGCTCGACCCCGTGAATTACACGCTCCAGCGGGTCGGCCTCACCTCCGTCCTGAAACCTTCGGAGCACGTGTTCGCAGGGATCTCCGGTTCGTACTTCCTGCGAGATCCCTCCGTCCTCGGCCCGAGCAACCCCCGACTCGAGCACACGATCGTGAACGCGGTCGTCGGATGGAGCGAGCAGAGCAGCTCGCGAGCCTGGGGCCAGTACACTTACCAGCACGCGACGACCACGAACACCTCGCTCCAGGTTCAAGAGCACATGGCGGACACGGTCTCCGCCAACTTCTCCCAGCGCACCTCCCCGGAGTGGGAGTGGGTGGAGAGCGCAGCCGTGTCGTTCGGGTGGAATCGCGCCGCGGCGGCGCAGTCGTCGTCGGGGACGAGCCAGACGCTCGGCCTCACGGCGAACTGGAACAAGCCGGCGGGCGGCGCCTCGCTCGGCGTGCGCGCGGGGGGATTCGAGGGCGAAGGCGCGAGCCCAGCGTTCGCATACGGCGCGAACGCGTCCGGCCATGCGAGCTGGCAGCGCCCGACCCGAACCTTCGGCCTGAGCTACGCCGCGACATACGAGGCGAACGTCGACGCCGCGCCGGGCTGGTCCACGACCCAGTCGGTCTCTGCGGACGTGAGGGGGGGCGCGCTGGGGTCCGTGGCCTGGGCGGCCAGCGTCCTGGGATCAGGGTCGCGGAGCGGCGGGCCGCTCGGAGCGAGCGCGCAGCGATCGCTCTCGGTGCAGAGCTCCTTCACTCACGAGCGCGGCACGCTCCTGCTCGCCGCCGGCGTCTCGGACGCCGTCACGGGGTCGCTCTCGAATCCCATCTCGGACGGGCTCTTCATCCCGGCCGGCTTCAACACGCACTCCCGGTATGCCTCCGCGAGCGCCTCGGTGCCGATCCGGGAGCAGCTCAGCGCGCGCGCCTCGGCGAAGTTCGCCATCCTCTCCGGCCCGGGGACGCCGGATCAGCGCGAGGCGCTCCTCGGCGCCGGGCTCTACTACGGCATCGGCTACTGGACGCTCACGCTCGACGAAAGCTACACGACAGGTGGCACCAGCTCGTTCGACCACAGGGTCAACCTGCTGTTCGTCCGACTCTCCCGCTCGTTCGGCGGACGGTAGCGGGGTCACGATGCTCCGCGCGTCCGGCGCCTGCCTGCTCCTCGCCGTCGCTGCCTGCGCGACGTCGGGGCCCCGTCCCGCCTCCGCCCCCGAGGTCACGTGGCCCGCCGCGCCCGCGGCGCCGCGGGTCAGACTCGTCGCCATTCTCCCCGCGCCGGTGCAGGTCTCGCGCTGGCGCGGCGTCCTCGACGCGATCGTCGGCCTCGAGCGGAACCCGGCGGCGGAGGCGTTCCAGCGCCCCTTCGACGTCGCGATCGCGCCCGGGGGAGACGTGATCGTCGTCGATCCCGAGCTCGGCGGGGTGTTCCGGCTGCGCGGGAGCCGCAGGAACCCGATCGGCTGCCGCGGGCGCGAGTGGGACACCCCCATGGCGGTCGCGGTGGCGCAGGACGGAGCGCTCCTCGTCGCCGACGCCGGCGCCGCGGTGATCGTGCGGGTGGCGCCGGACGGCGCGTGCACGACGATCGGGGCGGGAGAGCTCGAGCGGCCGACCGGGGTCGCCGCGGACTCGCAGCGGATCTACGTGACCGACCCGCCGCGCCACGAGGTCGTGATCTTCTCGCCGCCGGGGGTCGTCCGGCTCGGGCGGCGCGGCGAGGAGGAGGGCGAGTTCGCCTTCCCGACCGCGGCGGCGCTCGCGCCGGACGGGACGCTCCTCGTCGTGGACGCGCTCAACTTCAGGATCGTGAGGCTGTCTCCCGCCGGCGCGTGGCTCGCGAGCTTCGGCGCTCCCGGCGAGGAGGACGGTGCGTTCGCGCGTCCGAAGGGGATCGCCGTCGACCTCGACGGGCGCGTCTACGTCAGCGACGCACAGCGAGACCTCGTGCTGGTGTTCCGGCAGGACGGGTCGTTCGAGTATTCGATCGGCGGGACCGGCGTGTCGCCGGGCTGGTTCACCCACCCGGCCGGCCTCGCCGTCGCCGGCGGGAAGCTGTACGTGGCGGACAGCCACAACCGCCGGATCCAGGTGTTCGAGATCCTCGGAGAGCGCCCATGAAGTCCCTGTCTTTCCTCGTCGCGATCGCGACCGCGTCCACCGCGATGGCGGTGAGCGGCTCCTTCGTGAAGGGCTCGAAGCACGATCTCTCGGTGACGGGTCCCGGGCCCATCAAGGCGCAGTCCGAGACGCAGGTGTGCGTCTTCTGCCACGTCTCCCACGGCGGCAGCTCGCGCACGCTGGGCGCCCGCCCCGACATCGGGAACACGCACCGCGGCTACGAGAGCACGACGTCGCGGGGCCGCGCCAGCGCGCCGACCGGCGCGACCCGCGTGTGCCTGTCCTGCCACGACGGGACGATCGCGGTCGGCCAGACACGCACCCGCACGATCTCGATGAACAGCGCCGCGCCGCAGGGGCGGATCCCCGCCTCGCGCCGCTCGAACCTCGGCACCGATCTCCGGAGCACGCACCCCGTCTCGATGGCGGCAACGCCCGGCCCGAGGGTCCACGCGCCGGCGGACGCGCACGTGAAGCTCGACGCGGCAGGACAGGTGCAGTGTACGTCGTGCCACGATCCGCACTCCGAGTTCGGTGGATCGAGCGAGGGTCGCTTCCTCGTCAAGCCGACGAAGAGCTCGCAGCTCTGCACCTCCTGCCACGACACCGGCGGCGGGAGCCACGCCACCTCGGCGAGCCCGTTCACCGCCGCCCAGGGGAACGACACCGGCCTCGGATCCGTCTCGGAATCGGGTTGCCGCGCCTGCCACGACTCGCACGGAGCCGACGTCGGCGGCCGCCTCCTGTCGCGCCGCCCGACCGACGCAGAGGACGCGCTCTGCCTGCGGTGTCACGGGGGATCCGCCGGGGGTGCGCGCCTGGACGTGGCGCGGGAGGTCGCGAAGTCGTCCCCGCACGGCGGACAGAACGGACGCGTCCACGATGCCTCGGAGGGTCCGGAGACGACGGGCCATCGTCTCCCGGAGCTGTCCGCCTCCGCGCCCCGTCACGCGGTCTGCGTGGACTGTCACGAGCCGCACGAGGCGTCCAGCACGCCGGCCCAGGCGCCGCTCGCGTCCGGAGCGCTCCGCGGCGCGTGGGGAATCGACGCGGAGGGCCGCCGGGCCGAGCTCGTCCAGTTCGAGTACGAGGTCTGCTTCAAGTGTCACGCGGACAGCGCGAACAAGCCGGCGCCCGCGGGGCTCTGGCGCCCCCGGCGCACCATGGAGGATCTGAACCTGCGCCGAGTCCTCGGACCGCAAGCCGCCTCGTATCACCCGGTCGTCTCGGCCGTACGGGGCGGCGACGTGCCGAGCCTCAGCTCCCGCTACCGGCCGGGGAGCCTCATCTACTGCACGGACTGCCATGCGTCCGACGACGGTCCGGGCGCGGGCGGCACCGGCGCGCGCGGACCCCATGGCTCCATCTACGCCCCACTGCTCGAGCGGAACTACTCCACCGGATCGCTCGCCGCCGAGAGCCCGTTCGCGTACGCGCTCTGCTACAAGTGCCACGATCGCGACGTCCTCCTCTCGAACCGCTCCGCGTTCCGCCTCCATAGGAAGCACGTCGTGGAGCGGCAGACGCCCTGCGCGACCTGCCACGCCGCGCATGGAGTATCCGCGACCGCCGGCGCCGCGGCGCAGCACGCACACCTCATCGACTTCGACGTCGCCGTGGTCCAGCCAAGCCGCTCCGGTGTGCTCGAATACAACCGCCTCAGCGCGCGTTCCGGCAACTGCACCCTCACCTGCCACGGTGCAGTGCACGACCGCCGGACCTACTGACCCCGGGGGTTGCCGGCGTCCCCGAGTCGTGCGATTTCTGGTCGGCGCAGCGCCGCCCCTGCGGCGAATTTCCAAGGAGAATCAGGAACCATGAACCGCAAGATCCACGACCGGCTGTGCCTCTCGGTGCTCGCTTCGCTGCTCGCGCTCGCGGCCGCGACGGGGTGCGCGCCGCGGATGAAGACCGAGAAGGTCGTCTGGCCGTTCCCGCCCGACGTCGCGCGGATCAAGTACGTGCGCTCGCTCTCGACGTCTTCCGACTTCGAGTCCGGGCTGCGGCACTTCTGGAACTCACTCGCCGGAAAGAGTCCGCTCGTGCTCTTGAACCCCACCGCGGTCGCCCTGAGCCCGGACGAACGACGGCTGTACGTCACGAACTCGCCCGTGGGCCTCGTCACGGTCTTCGACTTCGCGAAGGGCACGCTCGCGCGCGCCGCCAACGTCAACGGGTTCAAGCCGAAGCGCCCGTTCGGGATCGCGCTGGACGGCGACGAGAACCTCTACGTCGGCGACCAGTCCGAAAACCTGGTGTGGGTCTACTCCGCGAAGGGAGACTTCGTCCGGCAGATCGGCAAGGGCATGTTCGAGCGCCCGGTCGGTGTCGCGTTCGACCGGCGCCGGCAGATGCTGTACGTCGTGGACGGCGGGACCGGCACCAGCATGCGCCACCGGGTCGAGGTCTTCGCGCCCGACGGCCGCCACCTGCGGACGATCGGATCGCGCGGAGACGGTCCCGGCCAGTTCAACTTCCCGTCCTACGCCGCCGTCGCGCCCGACGGGAAGCTGTACGTCGCGGACACGAGCAACTTCCGGATCGAGATCTTCGACGCGGACGGCGGGTTCGTGACGATGTTCGGCGCCGTCGGAGAGGGCCCCGCCCTGTTCGGGAAGGTGAAGGGGATGGCGTTCGACACGTTCGGAAACCTGTACGTGGTGGACGGCCAGGTGGGCATCGTGCAGATGTTCAGCCCGTCGCTCCAGCCGCTCATGGCCTTCGGCGGAAACAGCGGGCGTCGCGAGTACATGAACCTGCCGACCGACGTCGTGATCGACTCGAAGAACAACATCTACGTCGCCGACTACGCCTTCAGTCACGTGAACCAGTACGCGCTCATCAACACGAGCGCGTCCGACTCCGAGGCGGCCGGCGCCGCGCCCGGCGCCGCGGCCGCGCCGGCACCGAGCGACACCGGGCCGCGACCCTCTGCCGCAGCCCCCTCCCCCGCGCCTGCTGCTACTCGGTGAGGATCGGCGCGGGAAGACACGCACCCTGCGGCATCTGCCCCACCGGCCTCGAGCGGACGCACCTGAACTCGGGCAGTTAGCCGGGCGACCGAGGGCATGCCCGTTGCAGTCTGGGGGCGCCATCCGTGAATGAGTCACGGATACCGAAAGGACAGGGAAAAATGAAGAAGGCACTTCTCGCCATTGCGGTCGCGTTCGTCGCGACGACGGCGTCCGCGGCCATCACGGGCTCCAGCCACGACATGACGCTCTACTCGGGCGCCGGCAACGGCGCGCGCTGCGCCTACTGCCACATGCCGCACAACGGCGCTGCCGTCGCTGGCGCTCCGCTCTGGGCGCGTAACGTCAACTACACCGTGACCTACACCCCCTACTCGTCGGTGTTCGGTGGCCAGGTCGGCCCGACGGGATCGTCGCAGTACAACGCCGGCACGCGCATGTGCCTCTCGTGCCACGACGGTACGCAGTTCATCGCGCAGGTGTTCGCCGCGGCCCCTGCTGGCTCGACGCAGATCATCGGCGGCGGCACGGTGAAGATGACGGGTAACGCCCTCGTCGGCCCGAACCTCGTGAACGATCACCCGGTCTCGATCACGTACACGACGAACGGCGCGAACGGCAACATCGGCGGCCTCATCGCCAGCCCCATCTCGGTCTACAACATCGGCCAGGGCCGCATGCTCGAGTGCACGAACTGCCACAACGCGCACAACGGCAAGACCGCGACCGTCCAGTACCCGAACCGGTACTTCATGGTTTCCGTCGGGTCGGCCGACTTCTGCAGCGGCTGCCACGGCGTCAAGTAGCTAGTTCGAGAGCTGATTCAGGGAGGGGGGCCGGGCGACCGGCCCCCCTTTATTTATTGAGAGCACCATCTTGACGCTCGGCGAGCCCATCCCCCGGCGCACCCTCGGCCTCGCCTGCCTGTTCGCGGCGTGCGCCGCGTGCGCCGCGACGCTCGTCGGGTCGGACGATCCGGACATGTTCCACCACCTCGCGCTCGGGCGGGAGATCGTCCGGAGCGGGCTCTTCACGGACGAGCGGTTCACGTTCCCGTCACTCGGACAGCCCGCGGGTGTCGCGCTGTACTGGCTCGGGAGCGTCCTCATCTACCTCTGGCACGCGCTCCTCGGCGACGCGGGGCTCTCGCTCCTCCCCGCCGCGCTCGGCGCGCTGCTGTGTGTCGTCCTCATCATCGACGCGGCCCCTCGCGGCGAGCGCCATTCGCCGCTCACGCTCGCCGCGGCGGCGCTCCCCGTCGCGCTCGCCCTCGAGACCTTTCGCTACCGCGCGGTGCCTCGGCCGGAGGTGTTCGGGGCCGTCCTCCTCGCCTGGACGATGTGGGCGATCCGGCGCTTCGAGGAGGGCCGGCGCCTGCCGCTCCTGCTCTTCCCGGCCGTCGCGATCCTCTGGACGAACCTGCACCCGTCGATCGCGATCGCGTTCGTGCCTCTCTCGCTGCTCGTCCTCGCGACGGCCGCCAGGGCGGCCCTCGCGCGCTCTCGTTCTGCGGCCGATGTCGCAAGGCGGTCCTGGCGCCCCGCCGCGATCGCCGCCGCGGTGCTCGGCACCGGGATCCTCGCGACGGCGCTGCGCCCCGGCTTCGCTAGCACGCTCTCCATCGCGATCAGGTTCGCCCTCACGACGCTCGGGCTCGGCGAGACGGTCGCCGCCGGCCACCCCTCGATCCTGAACGTCGCGCGCACGGTCCTCGAGATGCAGGGCGGAGGCGCCGCGCTCTTCACCTCCCCGGTGGGCGCGCTCATCGCGCTCTCCGCCCTGTCCTTCGCCGCGCGCTGGCGCTCGCTCCGCGCCCGCGAGCTCCTGACCGTGGCGGCGTTCGCGGTCCTCCCCTTCGCCGCCGTCCGGTTCGCGCTCTTCTTCGCCGTCGTCGCCGCCCCCATCGCCGCCCGGAACTTCGGCGCCGCGCTCGCCGCGCTCCCTCCACGAGTGGGCCGCGTCCCGACGCGAAGCCTCGCCACCGCGGCGTGTGTCGCAGCCGCGCTCGCGTCGCTGCCGCTCGGCGCGCTCGCACCTCACATCCGGTTCGGCTCGGGCGTCGCCTACGAGGCATTTCCCGTCCGCGCGGCGGACTACCTCGAGGCCGCCGGGTTTCAGGGCCGCCTCTTCAACACCTTCCACCTCGGCGGCTTCCTCGAGTGGCGGCGCGTCGGCCCTCCCTACCAGGATGGGCGCGGTGGTGCGCCGCCGGAGGATGCGCCCGGTGCGACCGCCGGTCCCCTCGACCGGGCCGCCTTCGCGCCGCTCGACGAGCGGTACCGGTTCGACGCGCTCGTCCTCGCCTACCCTGCGGTCGACCCCGACGTGGCCCGCTTCGTAGGCCCGAGCGCGTTCTCGCCCGACCCGGAGCGCTGGGCGCTCGTCGCCTTCGACGACGGCGGGCTCCTGTACCTCCGCCGGGACGGCCGCTACGCCGAGCTCGCCGCGCGCGACGAGTTCAAGGTGGCGTCCCCGGCGAACCTCTTCCTCCTCTCCGCCCAGCCGCCGGCGTTCCCCACGCTGCTCGCCGAGCTCCGCCGCGCGGTCGTCGAGGCTCCGCGCTGCGTCCGCTGCCGCTACCTCGAGGCCGAGCTGGCGCTCGCGTCTGGCCTCCCCCGGGAAGCCGCCGCGACGGCGGCGGAGGCGATCCCGCTCGCGTACGGCCCTGCGCGCGCGGCGCTCGAGTCGGTCGCCGGCCGAGCGGGCCTCGCGCTCGCGGGCGAGCGGCCCCTCCCCTGAGGTATCATCGAGGCCGTGGCGATCCTCAGGTCCGTGCCGGCCCGGCTCGCGCTCATCGCCGGAGCCGCTCTCCTCGCCTACTCGAACTCGTTCGGCGTCCCGCTGCAGTTCGACGACCCGAGGATCCTGCCCGACCCCGCCCTCGGGAGTCTCTCCGCGTTCCTCGCGAGTCCGCACCCGGCGTCACGCATCGTCGCCGTCTTCACCTTCGCGCTCGACGGCTCGATCCACGGCCCCGCGGTCGCCGGCTTCCACATCGTCAACCTGGCGATCCACGTCGCCACCGCGGGCTGTCTCTATTTCCTCACCGTCCTCGCCTGCCGAGCGGCGGAGCCCGACGCAGGGACCCTGCGCGCGAGCGCCCCTGTCGCGGGGCTCGTCGCCGCGCTCCTCTTCGTGTGCCACCCCGTCCAGACGGAGGCGGTCACCTATCTCGTCCAGCGCCTCTCGTCGCTCGCGACGCTGTTCTACGTGGGCGCCGCCCTCGCTCACGGTCACGCCGTCCTCGCGCCGTCGAGGCGCAGGCGAGGGCTCCTCTTCGCGGCGAGCGGGCTGCTCGCCCTGCTCGCGCTCTTCACGAAGGAGAACGCGGTGACGCTTCCGTTCGCGCTCGCCGCCCTCGATCTCGCGATCCTGCCGGGCACGCGGCGGCAGCGTCTCCTGAGGCTCGCGCCGTACTTCGCCGTCGTCGGCCTCGCGGCGCTCGCCCTGCTGAACGCCGGGCGCGCGCTCCAGATCGCGGGCGCCGAGTACCGGGAGAGGGCGGCGCCGCCCGGGATGTCGACCTGGCTCGCCCACCTCCTGACACAGCCGGGCGCCGTCCTCGAGTACCTGCGGCTCCTCGTCTGGCCTGCGGGCCAGAGCGTCGATCACGATCAGCCCCTCGTCTCAGGGATCGTGTCGGCGCCGGTGCTCGTCCCGAGCGCCGCCCTCGCCCTGCTCCTCGGGATCCCCGCCCTCCTCGCTTGGCGCGCGCGCAGGCGGTCCCCGCTCGCGAGGATCGTCCTCCTCGGCCTCGGCTGGTTCGTCGCCGGCGTGGCGGTGGAGTGCGTCGTCCCGCTCGCCGACGCGATCGCCGAGCACCGCGTCTACCTGCCGTCCGTCGGCCTGTTCCTCGTCGCCGGAGCGGCCGTGGTCCAGGCGCGAGAGAGCGTGGCGTCCCGCTGGCGCGCGCTCGTCCTGCTCTGCGCCGCGGGCGCCGTCGTCGCGCTCGGCGCGGCCACGTGGTCGCGCAACCGCGTGTGGCGGGACCGCTGGACGCTCTGGAGCGACGCGCTCGCCAAGGCGCCGCAGAACTCTCGCCCCTACGTGTTCCTCGCCCAGGACCTCCTCGAGCGCGGCGACGCCGCAGGCGCGCTCGCGCTACTACAGCGCGCCGCCGCGCTTCCGGCCGTCTCGCTCACGGTCTACCTGAACATGGGGGCCGCGTACTCGAAGCTCGGCGAGCTCGCGACCGCCGAGCGCCTCTTCCGAATGGCCCTCGACCGGGATGCAGGGCCGATGGGTGCGCACCGGGGGCTCGCGCAGGTGCTCATCGAGTCGGGCCGGACCGCGGAGGGATGCGAGCACGTCACGGCGGCCCTCGCGTTCGAGCCGCTTCAGCCCCTGCTGCTCGACTACGACGCGAGCTGCCGGTTCTCCCGAGGCGACGTCGCCGGGGCCGCGTCAGCCTGGGCGCGTCTCGCCGCGCAGGCCCCACGCGACGGGAGGATCCTCTTCAACCTCGCGCTCGCCTACGCCGAGCTCGGTGACGTGACCTCGGCGCGGGGAGCGTTCGTGCGGTTCCTGGACATCGGCGCCGAGCTGCGGGACGAGCGAGCGCTGGCGAGCAGGTGGCTGTCGGAGCACGCCGGCGCGCGCTGACCCGGCGGCGCTCAACGTCCGGCGCCGGCGAGGCGAGCGAGGCCGTTCTCCGCCTCCGTCCGGAAGACGATGCCCATGAGCCGGTTCGCCCGGAGCGCCCGCTCGTAGCGCGCCCGAGCCTCGTCGAGCCGCCCCATCCGCTCGAAGGCCATCCCGAGCAGGCACTGGACGTCCACGGTCGCCTGGTCGGTCAGCCGAAAGAGGCCCTCCACCGCGCCCGCGGCGTCGCCCGCCTCGAGGCGCTGGATCGCCGCGAAGAGCTCGCCGTCCTGGTACGTCGGATCGAGCGTGCGCGCCTGCTCGAAGAGCGCGAACGCCTCGTCGTAGCGACCGTTCGCGTAGTCGTACCGGCCGAGGAGCGACGTGAGCCGCGCCGAGCCTGGGTGCCTCGACAGGTCGGCGACGAGGAGCCCCCCGTTCGTGCGCCACTCCGCGACGCGCACGGCCACGACGCCGGCGTGGAGGATGGCGATGGCGCTCGCCGCCACCACCGCCGCGGCGTGGCCACGCAGCGCGCTCGCGTCCACCACGAGCCAGGCCGCCGCGAGCGCGAACGCGACGGAAGGGAGGAACAGGTAGCGCTCCGCGACGAGGTTCGGGGCGGGCAGGAGGCCGGAGACCGGCACGATCGCGACGAGGAACCAGGCGAGCGAGAAGACGAGGACCGGGTACCGCCGGGCGTGCCGCACGCCGAGGACGGCGAGCGCGGCGATCACCGCGAGCGCGGCGAGGGCGCCGGGATCGAGCGGGCTCGTCACCGGGCCGACGTCGTGGATGACGCTGAGCGGCCAGGGGACGAGCAGCATCCGCGCGTACCAGGCCGCGGCCTTCCCGTACGTGAGGACGCGCAGCCAGACCGGGACCGTCTGGCCGGACAGGATGCCGGTCGCCGCCGCCTCGCGGGCGAGGATCCCGGCGAGCAGCAAGCCCGTCGCCGCGAGCCCCGCGAGCCCGAGCTTCACCCGCCGGTCTCGCCACGCGAGCCGGAAGGCGACGAGCGCCGCGAGCCCCGGGAAGACCACCGCGGTCGCCTTCGCGAGGATCGCGAGGACGAGCGCGGCGAGCGCGACCGCATAGGCGCGGGTCCCGCCCCGCTCCGCCCACCGCTGGAACGCGAGCAGGCCCGCGAAGCAGAGCAACCCCGAGACGACGTCCTTCCGCTGGGCGAGGCCAGCCACCGACTCGACGTGGACGGGGTGGAGGACGAACAGCCCGGCAGCGACCGCCGCGACGAGCCGGGGCCGATCGCTCCAGCCCGCGAGCAGCCGCTCGAGCAGCAAGTACAGGAGCGCGCAGCCCGCCGCGTAGTAGACGACGTTCGAGAGGTGGTACCCGAAGGCCTGCATCCCCCACAGCTCGAAGTCGAGCATGTAGGTGAGATCTCTCACCGGGAGGTACTCGACCCCGTTCGGCTGGGTCGTCAGCACCGCGCGCAGGTTCGCGAGCGAGAACCCGTGCACCGCGCCGTTGTAGAGCACCAGGTTCGGGGTGTCGAAGTCGAACGTCCCGCGGAGCGTCCCCGCGTACGCCACCACCGCGGCGGCGGCGATCAGGGCGAGGTGGACCGCGCGGCGCGTGTACCAGGCGGGCCCGCTGGGCGCGCTGGGTTCCGGGTTGGGCGCGAGCTCTGCCGGTCCCATGGCCTCACCTCTCGTCGGGCATTTCAGCGGAACCGACCATACAACGCCCCGGAGGCCCGCGCGATGCGCGCCCGCGAGCGCGCCGGAGCGCGGCCTGGAGCGCGCACCGGGAGGGCGCCGCGGCTCCATTGACACCCCCCGAGCGCTGCGCCGATGCTGCTCGCCGTGCACCCCGGCAGCGAGGAGACCACGGCGCCGCGATCCCCCGCGCGTGCGCTGACCGGCTGGGACGCGACCTTGCTGATCGTCCTCACAGCCGGGATCGCGTACTCGAACTCGTTCGCGGTGCCGTTCCAGTTCGACGACGCAGTCGCCCTCACTGGCAATCCCGCCATCACCGGGTTCCACCTCGATCCCAGGGGCCGCCGGATCCTCGGCGATCTGTCGTTCGCGGCGTCGTACCGGCTGTTCGGCGATCGGCCGCTCGGCTACCACGTCGTCAACGTGGCGATCCACGTGGCGAACGCGCTGCTCGTGTTCTGGCTCGTCCGGTCGCTGGTGCGGAGCGACTCGATGCGCCGGGCGGCGGCGGGCGGTCGCGACACTGCGATCGCCGTGGTCGCAGCCGTGTTGTTCGCCGTCCACCCCATGCAGACGCAGGCCGTCACCTACATCGTCCAGCGCTATGCGTCGCTCGCAGCGGGCTTCTTCCTGCTCGCGTGCTGCAGCTACGTCCGGTTCCGCCTCGCCTCGAGCGCGCGCGCGTCGTTCGCCTGGTACGCCCTGTTCCTCGCGAGCTCCCTGGCCGCGTTCGAGACGAAGGAGAGCGCGCTCGTCCTGCCCCTCGCGATCCTCCTGCTCGAGCTCGTGTTCTTCTCCGCGACGGCGCGCCGCCGGCTCCTCTTCTTCTCCCCTTTCCTGCTGGGCGCCGCGGCGGCGGCGGGGCTCGCCCTCGCCTCCGGGCTGACCCTCGGGCGGCTCGACGCGGCGACGCGCCTCGGCACCGAACTCCCGAGATACGACTACGCGCTCACGCAGCTTCGGGTCGTCGCGACGTACCTGCGGCTCCTCGTCGTGCCCGTGGGCCAGAACCTCGATCACGACGTCTCGGTGTCGCGCTCGTTCCTCGAGCCTGGAGTGCTGCTCGCCGCCGCGGCGCACGCGGCCCTCCTCGGTGGGGCCGCGCTCGCGCTCGCGCGAGGCCGTCGCAAGGACCCACTCTGGCGCCTCGTCGGCTTCGGCGTCCTGTGGTTCTACGTCACGCTGCTCGTCGAGTCGTCGTTCATCCCGATCGTGGATCTCATGTTCGAGCACCGGGTCTATCTCCCCTCGGTCGGCATCCTCGTCGCGGCGGCGGCGCTGCTGGCCGGTATCCCCGCGCTCTCGAGCCGGCGCGCGTGGGGCGCGACGGTGCTCGCGCTCACCCTCGCGCTCATGGGTCTGACGCTGGCGCGCAATCGCGTCTGGCGCAGCGACCTCGCGCTCTGGACCGACGCCGTCTCGAAGTCGCCGAACAAGGCGCGGCCGCTCAACAACCTCGGCGCCGCGCTGTTCGCTCGCGGCGATCCGGGGGGAGCGTTCGCCCTGTACGAGCGGGCCATCCGGGCGGATCCCTGGTACGTGAAGGCCTACTTCAACCTCGGCGAGGCGCTCCAGTCGCTCGGCCAGTACGCCGAGGCGATCCCCCCCTACGAGCGGTTCCGGCGCTGGGAACCCGGGTATCCTGACACGTACCGGAACCTCGCCGAGTGCTACGAGCGGACGGGCGGGCTCGAAGCGGCGGCCCAGCTCCGCGCCGCGTACGAGCGCATCAGCCGCGAGAACGCAGGGGCGCCGTTGCCGCCCTCGCTGAGGTGAACGGTCGAGCACCTCGCCGCGCGCGGGATCGCGGGCCCGATCGGCTGGCCCGTTGACTCCCGGCCTGACCCGCCCGATGCTGCCGCCCGTGTCCGGCGTGCCCACGCGGCGAGACGATCCCCCGAGCGACCCGCCCGTCCGGATGGCACCGCACGCGGTCGCGGGCGCCCTTGCGACGCTGTCCGGGAACGCCCCGGCCCTCGTCGCCGCGGCGGCGGGCCTCGCCTGGTTCGCGCTGCACGTCGGCGTCGCAGCCCTCGACCCGACGCGCACCGGCTGGCTGATGAGCGGCGACTGGGCCGCGAACTACCTCGGGTGGGCGTTCTTCCGGCACGCGCCGCTCGCGCTTCCCCTCGGCGCGAACCCGGGGTTCCCGTTCCCGGTCGGGAGCACCCTCTCGTACAGCGACTCGCTGCCGCTCGTGGGCGTCCTGCTGAGACCGCTCTCGCCGCTGCTGCCCGTGGACTTCCAGTACATCGGACCGTGGCTCGGGCTCTGCTTCGCGCTCCAGGGGTTCGTGGGGGCGAAGCTCGTCCGCGTCGCGACGGAGGACCGGCTCGCGCAGGCCCTCGGCGGCGCGCTCTTCGCCCTCGCTCCGCCCCTCCTGCACCGGGTCGTCGGCCCGTTCACCGGGCACGCGAGCCTGTGCGCGCACTGGCTCGTCCTCACGTTCCTCTGGCTCGCCCTCGCGCCCGTCGCGGCGGAGGACGTGCGGAGGCGCATCGCGGCAGCGGCGGCGCTCGTGTTCGTCGCGGCGGGGCTGCACCCGTACCACGTGGTCGCGGGTCTCGCGCTCTCGGCGGGGCTGCTCGTCCGGCTGTGGACGACCGAGCGCGCGCTTCGCCTCGCCGGGCTCGCCGCCGGAGCCGCCGCGATCGGCGGGGCGGCCGCCGTCGGGCTCCTCGCGTTCGGCTATCTCGACCGTGGCGTCGCGACGTCCGTGGGCGGCTTCGGGTACTTCTCGACGGACGCGCTCTCGCTCGTCGTCCCGATGGGCTGGTCCCGGTTCCTCCCCGGTCCGGCGCTCGGGCGCGGGCAGTACGAGGGGTTCGGGTACCTCGGCGCGGGCGTCCTCGCGCTCCTGCTGGCCGGCGCCGCCTCGCTCGCCGCGCGCCGCCGCCTTCCGGGCCGCGCCGGGTGGCGCACCGCCCTCGCGGTCCTGATCCCGGCGGCGCTCCTCGCCCTCTTCGCCCTGTCCGGCACGATCACCGTCGCCGGAGAGCGGCTCGCGACGATCGCCGCGTATGCGTCGTTCCCCGGGCTCACCGGCACGTTCCGGTCGTCGGGACGGTTCATCTGGTCGCTCCACTACGTCGCCGTCTTCGGGGCGATCATGGCGGCGACCATCGCGTGGCGCGACCGCCCGCGGGTGCTCGCGCTGGTGCTCGGCACCGCGCTCGCCATCCAGGTCGCGGACGTGCGCCCGCCGACCCCGGTCCGGCTCGGAGAGGAGCTCGCCCGCCCCGCGGACGACCTCTGGGCGGCGGCGCGCGGCCGGTACCGCCACGTCGCGCTCGTCCCACCCTTCCTCGTGACCGGCGGCGGACCCGCGGCCCCCGAGGCGTGCCCCCAGGCGTGGGCTCCGGATTCCCACCTCCCGTTCGCGGACGCGGCGTACCGGATCGGCGCCACCTTCAACAGCGCCTACGTCGCCCGGATCGACCCCGCGCGGGCGGCCGCCGCGTGCCGCGCGCTCGAGACGACGATCGCGACCGGACGCCTGGAGACCGACACGATCTACGTCGTCCACCCCGCGCTCGAGCAGGCGTTCCTCGCCGCCGGAGCCGCCTGCGGCGGCGTCGACGGCGCGCTCGTCTGCGTGAGCGGCGGGATGGATCCCTTCGGGGAAGCGCTCCGCCGGTCGCGCTGACCTCAGCGCCGCTCGACGTCCGCCTCGGACGCTCCCGCGCCGAGCCTGCGGTGCCAGAGCGCTCCGATGCGCCGGCGAGCCGCGAGGACGAGGAGCTGGAGCCCGGCGCGGAGCATCGAGCCCATCCGCAGCGTCGAGCCGGAGACGTCGAGCCAGGTCGCGAGCGGGAACTCCCGCATGAGCTCCGGCGAGAGCGGCTCCGCTCCCCGCTCTCCGCGCAGGAGACGATCGAGCAGCTCGACGTCGAAGATCCACCGCGACGCGAACGGTCTCGAGAGCGCCGCGGCGAGCGCGGGGGAGCGGAGGAAGAGCTTGGCCCCGCACTGGGTGTCGTACACGTTGATCCCGAGCGCGATGGACGCCACCGTCGCGAAGATGCGACCGAGGTAATGGCGGGAGGTGCGGCGCTCGACCCGCGACCCGAGCAGGCGGATGCGCGCGCCGAGGAGAACGGCGACCGGTCTCGCGTCCATGTCGCGCATCATCCGGAGCAGCTCCTCGGCGGGCGTCGCGAGGTCGGCGTCGGCGAAGCCGACCACCTCGGCGTCGGACTCGAGGGCCGAGCGCAGCCCGCACCGGACCGCCTCCGCCTTCCCCGAGTTCCGCTCCTGGCGGATGACGTCGATGGTGCCTCGCGTGACGGCGCGGAGCTTCTGGAGCACCTCGGGCGTGCGGTCGGACGACCCGTCGTCCACGAAGATCAGCCGGAGGCGAGGCCTCGCGATCGCGAACGCGGCGAACGCCGCCACGTCGAGGCGCGCCGCCTCGTTGAAGCAGGGGATGACGAGCGCTACCGCTTTCGGCATAGCGCCCACCAGCTCAGCCCGGGGACGTCCCATCCTGCCTGGGAGAACAGCAACGACGCCCGCGTGTCCACCGCGAGCGCCGCCTTCACGGCACCCGTGACCCAACCCGGCGCCGACCACTCGCCGGCGTGCCGCGGGGGGTCGTCCCTAAACCGCTCGGCCACCTTCTGCGCCGCGCGCGGGAGCAGGAGCGAGTGGAACAGCCCGCCGCCCGCGACGACGCGCACCCCCGCCGCGTCGAGCAGCGCACGCGCGGTCCGCGGCGTGTAGCGGCGCACGTGGCGGAGCAGCGCGTCGTGTCGCGAGAAGAGCCGCGGCCACGCCGGCACGCTGAAGAGCAGGTGCCCCCCGTCCGTGAGCCTCTCCGACACGAGGTCCGCGACGAAGCGGTGGTCGTCGGGAACGTGCTCCGCGACGTCGAGCGCCAGCACGAGCGAGAACCGCTCCGGGGGCGCCTCCGACGTCAGGCGCAGCCCGGTCGCGCGAACGGGCGGCGCCCCCGCGGCGTACCCCGTATCCCAGCACACCAGCTCCGCCCCGGTCTCCTCCGCGAGCCTCGAGGCGAACCAGGCGTCGCCCGAGCCAACGTCGAGGACGGGCGCGTCCGCCGCGGGAAGCCCCGCCCGGCCGAGCACACGGCGGAAGAACGCGAACCGCGCCTCTTCCCAGGGGTGTCGCCGCTCGATGGCGGTGGAGGTGACTTCGACGAGGTCCAAGGTTTCTCGCGACGCGAGTTTACCCCCGACCCTGAAACGGGTGAAGCACCCCCACTCCGTCCGCGCAGAGGAGGAGTGGGAGGTCTCCCGGCGTCGCCCCGGAGGATGACCCGTGCCGCACCGGCGCCGCCTCAGCGAGCGGGCGGGACCTTCACCGGGACCCACGCCGGATTCGCGTCGTGCATGGCCGCGAGCACCCGGACCATCCGGTCCATGACGCGCCGCACGTCCGTCCTCGCCCCGACCGCCTCGGTCACCGCCGCGGCCACCACGTGCGCCGCGTACGTCCCCGCCACGTACCTCGTCTCCGCGCGCCTCCCCGCGCGCAGGTCCTCCCGCAGGGCGGACACGATCGCCTCGTCCGCGTCGCGCCAGTCCTGGATCTCGCCGAACGCATGGCGCTCGAGCGACGCGAGCTTCTCGCGCACGATGGTTCTCGCGACGATCGCGGCGGATGCCTTCGCGACCGCGACGGTCACCGCGGTGCGTCCGAGCCGGATCTGGCCGAGGTCGCGGTCGGTCTCGACGACGAGCCGGTCCGCCCACTTCCCCGCGGCGCCGAACGACAGGAGCCGCACCGTCTCTGCGCCGAGATAGCCGCGGGCGAGGTCCGCCGGGTGCGGATCTTCCTCGCCGCCGGCATTCCGCAGCACCGCCTTCCCCGTGTACACGCCGTTCAGCGCGCGGAAGTAGCCGATGAGGCCGACCGCCGCCGCCGGTCCCATGTTCAGGACCCCGAGCACGTCGGAGGCCGTCTCGTCGAGGCGGTCCGCCCAGTAGTCCGCGACGGCGAGCCCCACCTTGCCCGCCATCAGCCTCTCCCGCACGACGCGCGCGAGCTCGTCGTGGAGCCCGTCGTCCGCGGCGAGGAGGTCGTGCCCGGCGGTCTCGTGCGCGAGCGCGGACCAGGCGAGGAGGCCGCGCCGCGCGTTCGCGGCGGGGAGGCTCACGACCGCCGCCTCGACGTCGAACGTGGAAGTGGCCGTCACCGGCCACGTGTAGGGTCCGGACTCCGCGCTCCCCCACTTCCCGAGCGGCGGGACGACGCCGCGGTCGGGCGGCTTCACGCCGCGGCGGTCCTCGGCGGAGAGGAAGCCGTCGTAGAGATCGCTCACGACCTCCTGGAACGCGTGGGTCGCACGCTTCTCGTACCCTTCCCCGTTCTGGAGCACGGCCTGCGCGATGTCGAACAGGAGCCGCGCCGCCCCCTCGAGCTCCGGGTCCTGGCCCAGGACGTTCGCGAATCCCTTCGCGCCGAGGCGGTCGAGCTTGCGGATGAACGGATCCCCCGTCGCGCGCCGGTAGAGCGGGGGGAGCTCGAGGCGGGCCTCCTCGAGCCGCGCGCGGAGCGACTCGAAATCGGCGGGGTCGGGCGGGCCGTCGTCCCCCTCGAGCGCCGCCACGCGCGCATCCTCGATGCACGCGGCGAGGTTCTCGAGCGAGACGGGTTCGGCGGGAGCGGAGCGGAGCGGCGAGGCGGCGGCGGACGCGGGCTTCGGGCACATGTGGAGACCCCCTGGGTGAGTGGGTCTCCATGGTGCCGCCGCCGTACCGGGATGATTCGCCCGCGGAACGCGGGGTTCGGCGCATGGGGGCGGCCGTGAAACGGTCGCGGCGGCCGCGCGGCGGACCGTCGGCCGCGCCTCCGGTCAGTGGCGTTTGTGGCACGTCTGGCAGAGGTCGTCGAACGGCTTCCGCAGGACGGGCTTCTGCTGGTGCGGGTCGTGGCAGGTGTGGCAGGCGAGCTTTCCGCCCGTGAGGAGCGGCAGGTCGCCTGCCATCGCCGTCTTCTGCGCGACTTCCACGGGGTGGTTCCCGTGGCCGAAACGGTGGCACTCCCGGCAGAGCGCGTTCGGCCCGTTCGTGAGCTTCAGGTCGGGGAGATGGCACCGCTGACAGAGCGCCTTCCCCTTGTACAGGTGCGGGCTCTTCAGCGCGGCGATCTCCTCCGGCGGGTACACCTCGAACGCCGCCTTGGGCGGCGCGGCGACGTCGGCGACGCGCCCGTCGGCGGTCGGCGCGTTGGTTGCGGCGCGGTGGGCGCACGACGCGAGCGCGGCGGCAGCGGCGAGGACGGCGAGGCGTGGACGTAGGGTCGTCATGAGAGAGGCGTCGCGTCGACAGGGACGCGCCGCGGTCGGGATTCTACCACCGCGGCGGTTTGACCATAGGACCGGACGCCGCGCGACCGATTGCCGCATTCGCGTCGCGCTGGACGAACTTCGCGGTGCGCCCGCGAGTCTCGCACACCGGGCCGATCGGTTCCCGCCCGAGGCCCCGCCATGCTAGACCTTGCAGGGACTTCTTACGGAGGCCCGCATGCGCCGAATCGCCCTTCTCCTGCTCGTCGCGACGGTGGTCGGTTGCGGGGGCTCTTCCGACAGCACCGGCCCCGGCACGTCCAGTCCGCGGCAGGCGACGCCGCTTCCCGCAGGCGCGCCGACCCCGGTGACCGCGTTCGCGCAGACCGTCGCGGACACCGCCGGGATCGGTGAGGTGTTCCCGGGTCAGGCGAATAGCTGGGTGCTCGACCGGGACCTCGCGCTCGCGAAGGGCTACGGCCTGCAGTACTCGAGCGCGCTCGCGCTCTTCACCGGGACGCCCACCGCGCCGAGCTCGCACGGGACCCTGCTCACCGATCTGATGGCCGGCGCGTTCCACCCCTTCCCCTACGACCAGGACGCCTCGGAGGTCGTGTTCCTCACCCCGTCGTTCGGCGCCGCCGATGGCGTGAAGACCGCCGTGTCATCCGACGGGAGCACGATCGGCGTCCCCGCGCTCTCCGGCACGCGCTCGGGCTACCTCAATGGCACGTCGAGCTCGCGTCTCGCGCGCACGGTCCCCATCGCGGCAGGCACCTCGTACACGCTCTCCTGGAAGCACGAGGTGCTCCTCGTCGGCGGACTGCTCCTCGGCTCCGACGCCGCCCCGTACGCGCCGCTCTTCCGCGTGGTCCTGCGCAACCCGGCGACGGGCGCCGCGATCGGCGACCCGCTCTTCGCGACCACGGCGACGACGTCGCCTGCGACCCGCTCCGTCTCCCTTCCTCCCGGGCTGCCTGCCGACGTGGAGCTCTCGTTCGAGCTGCGGAGCCCCGCGGGCAGCGTCGCCGTGGTGGACGACGTCATCCTCTCGGACGGCGGCGGTCCCGTCGCGTCGTTCGCGAACGGCGACTTCGAGGGCGCCACGCTCTCTCCGTGGCACGCCAACGTCGCCGCCGAGTCGCAGAACGTCCGGAGCGGCGCGCGCGACGTCGGCCCCGACGCCGGACCGAAGCTTCGCGTGACCCGCACGTTCTACGCGCCGCCCGCCGAGCCGTGGGCCCGGCTCGTGGACGTGTTCGAGAACCCGGGGAACGCGCCCGTCACGACGCACGCTGTCTACGTCACGATCCTCGGCGGTCCGACGCCTGTCGCCGCCATCCGCACCAGCGGGAAGTCGGTCGTCGGCTGGGACGCGGATGGGCTCGTGCGCGACGTGGGGCTCGTCGCGGGCTCCGGCACGCCCGCGACCGACGCCGGGAGCGGATACGTGTTCCTCGTGCACCCGATCACCGTCCCGGCCGGCGGGAAGGTCGCCCTCGTCCACTTCGTCGTCCAGCTCGGCGGCGCCGAAGGCGGGCCCGCCGTCACGAACGTGCCGTCCGCGACGGACGCCGCGTGTGACGCGGTGGCGGCGGGGTTCCGCACCGTGCAGGCGTACACGCTCGACCTCGAGTCGGGCGTCCTCCCGGCCGTCGTCAACTTCTGACGCGGGCGGCTCGCGGATCGAGCGCGCCGCTCACCTTCCAGAGCGGCCGGCGACGAGCACGTAAGCGACGGCGCCGGCCGCTGCGCGCCGCGTGCCCCAGGCGCGCGCGCTCCGGCAGCCCGCCCAGCTGTTACACTCGCCGGGATGGCCGTCGCGATCGTGGGCGCAGGGGTGACCGGGCTGACGATCGCCCTCCAGCTCGCTCGCGCCGGGAAGGCGGTGACCGTCCTCGAGCGCGACCCGCAGGTGGGCGGCCTCGCGAAGACGTTCCGGTACGGCGAGACCTTCTTCGACGTCGGGCCGCACCGCTTCCACACCGAGGACGAGCGCGTGGCCGCGTTCGTCGGGGAGGCGATCGGGGGCGAGCTGCTCGAGATCCCCCGGGTGAGCGCGGTCCAGGCCTTCGGCGTGCTCCACTCCTGGCCGCTCCGCGCGCGCGTGCTCCTCTCGCTCCCACCGCGCCTCCTCTTCCGCTGCGCCGCCGACGCGCTCCGCCGCGAGCGCCCCGGCGGCGACTCGTTCGAGGACGAGATCGTCCGCCGCTACGGGCGGACGCTTTACGAGACCTTCTTCGCGCCGTACACGCGGCGGTTCCTCGACCGCGACCCGGCGGACTTGCACCGCGACTGGGCTCGCGCCGGAGTCGATCGCGCGGTCATCGATCGGCGCGTCGAGGCGTCGGGCCTGATCTCGCTGCTCCGCGGCGCGCTCCGCCCCGTCGAGACGAGCTTCCTCTATCCCCGCTCCGGCGTGGGACGGTTCGCCGAGGCGCTCGCGGCGGAGGTCACCGCGCTCGGCGGGACCATCCACCTGGGCGCCTGCGTCGACGCGCTCGAGGTCCGCGGTCAGCGGGTCGTCTCGGTCGGCGCCGGGGCCCGCCGGGTCGCGTGCGACGGCGTGATCTGGACCGGGCCGATCGGGCGTGCGCTGCGGCTGCTGGGCGAGGACGCGCCCGCCCTCGAGTTCCGCTCGACGGTCCTGTTCAACGTGGAGGTCCGCCGGCCGGCCCTCCTGCCGCACCAGTGGATCTACTTCGGCGGAGGCGAGTCGTTCGTCCGCATCTCGCACCCGACCGCGTTCTCGCCCGACGCCGCGCCTGCGGGGAGATCGGGGATCTGCGCCGAGGTGACCTGCCGCGAGGGCGACGAGCTCTGGTCCGATCCCTCGCGCCGGACCGCGGCGGTGCTCGACGACCTCGTCGCGGCGGGGGCCCTCGCGAGCCGCGGTGACGTGAGCGACCTCCACCTGGAGCGCGTCGCGGACACCTATCCCGTGTACACCATCGGCCATCGCGAGGAGCTCCGGCGGGCGCTCCGCGCCGTCTCCCGGTGGGAGAATCTCCTGGTCGCGGGGCGCTGTGGGCGGTTCTGGTACAACAACATGGACCACTCGATCGCGCAGGGGCTCGCCATCGCCCGCGAGATCCAGGCGGGGCGCGCGCTCTCGGACGTGGACGTCGGCGAGCGGGAGTTCTGGACGCAGAGGTCTGCCTGACGCCGCACGCGAGGTGAGCCTCGCCGAGGACAGCGTCGACGTGAGCGACGGCGCGCCGCTCAGAACGCCGGAGGCGCGGGCACCGTGAAGACGTGCTGCGTCGCGGAGAGCACCGAGCCCACGCCGAGGCAGGCGAGGCAGGCGAGGCAGCCGGGGGATCTCACCCGCGCCCGGCCTGGCGTCCCAGCACGGCGAGGAGGTTCTTCACCTCCTCCGGCATCGCACGCCCGAGCATCTTCTTCTTCACGAAGCTCGACTGCATGATGAGCTTCATCGAGCGGTACACGTAGTCGCGCCGGAACCCCGGCCTCATCGCGAGGAGCTGCGTCCCCTTCGAGAAGTAGAAGGACCGGTAGCAGTCGATGATCGCGTCGTCCACGTCGCGCAACGTCATCGCGACCGGCTTCACCACCGGATCGATGAGGTTGTAGCGCCGCCAGTCGCGCGAGACGACGTGTGGCTCGAGGTCCTTCCACATCGCCGCGTACGGCCACGGGGCGATCGCGAGGAAGTGCGCAAAATCGGGGTCGTAGTCCTTCGCGAGCGCCAGCGTTTCGCGGACGTGCTCGGGGGTCTCGTGGGGGAACCCGAGCACGAAGGAGGTCTCGGAGACGAGGTCGTGCTGCGAGAGCAGCTGCAGCGCGAGCTTGTTCTCGTCGACCGTCGTCTCCTTGTTGACGAGGTTCAGCGTCGCCTGGTCCGTCGCCTCGATCCCGACGTACACGTGGACGATCCCGGCCTTCACGTACTTCGGGAGGATGTCGCGGTCGCGGACGATGTCCGGGACGCGCGTCTCCATGAGGAGATCCACGCCGAGGTCGAGCTCGATCATCCGGTCGAGGAAGGCCTCCCAGCGCGCCCGATCGCTCGTCGGGTACTCGTCCGTGAGGAGCACGACGTCCACGCCGAAGCGCCGGCGCAGCTCGGCGATCTCGGCGGCGACGCACTCCGGCGCGCGCGCCCGCCAGGTCTTCTCCCAGAACTGCGTCTGGGAGCAGAAGCCGCAGGTGTACGTGCAGCCGCGCGAGGACGAGACCGCGCCGAGGCGCGATCCGGGCTTCACGAAGTAGGTGTACGGCGACCAGTCGAGCAGGTCGAATGCCATCGGCTGCCCGTCGAGCGAGGCGAGCCGCGGGCGCGGCGGCGCGCGCCACGGAGCCCCGTCCCGGAGGTACGCGACGCCGGCGACCTTCGAGGGATCGTCCTTCGCCTCGAGGCAGCGCAGGAGGGCGACGAGCGTCTCCTCCCCCTCCCCCGTCACCACGTAGTCCACGCCGCCCGCGGCGAGCACGTCCTGCCACATGAACGAGGCGTGCACGCCGCCCATGACGGTGATCGCGCCGCGCGCCTTCGCGGCCTGCGCGACCTCGAGCGCATCGAGGTAGGTGGCGGTGATGGCCGAGACGCAGACGACGTCCGCGCGAGCCTCGTCGAGCTTCCGCTCGATCTCGCGGTGGCCGACGTCGAGCGACATCGCGTCGTAGATCTCGCAGTCGAACCCGGCCGCGCGCGCAGCGCCCGCCAGGTAGACGTACATGAGCGGGATCCAGCGACCCGCGACCTCGACGACGCCGCAGTGGTACGGCGGGGTGATGAACAGGGTTTTCATCGTGCGCTCTCGATGCGAGCATCATGCCTCGACCCTGAGGAGAAGGCCATCGCGCGAACGTCAACGAACGTTCCGCGGCCTGCGGCAGATGGCAGCGGAAAAGCGTGGCGGAGGCGCGAGTCGCGCCGCGGACGGCGGGCCGAAGGCCGTGATATCCTACCCCGCGCTTCATGCTCCTCCGCATCGTTCTCGGCGCGCTGCGCCTGCACCCCGCCCGCCTCGCCCTCGTCGTCCTCTCGACCGCCATGGGCGCGGGGATCGCCGCGGCGCTCGGCTCCGTCGCCCTGCAGGCGGAGGATCAGATCGCGCGCGAGCTGCGGAGCTTCGGCGCGAACATCGTCGTCGAGCCGGTGTCCGCCGCGGCTCCCGGGGGTGCGCCTGCCGGTGCAGCGTCGCTCGCAGAGGCCGACCTGCAGCGCGTCCTCACCATCTTCTGGCGACACAACGTGGTCGGCCTCGCACCCTCGCTCACCGCTCCGGCCACCGCGGCCGGCCCCGGCGGACGCGAGCGCGCGCTCGTGGCGGGCGTCTGGTTCGACCGGCGCCTCGCCCGGGCCGACGGCGGCGAGCCGTTGCGCGGCGGCGTCGTCCCGCTCTTCCCGTACTGGAGGGTGGACGGGCGCTGGCCCGACGAGAGCGCGCCGGCCGCGGCGGTCGTCGGCCGCGCACTCGCCGCGCGCCTCGGGGTCCGCCGGGGCGACCGCGTCGAGCTCGACCCGGGCTCGGGTCCGCGCGCCTTCGAGGTCGTCGGGCTCCTCGCGACGGGGGGCCTCGAGGAGGAGGAGATCCTCCTCGACCTCTCGGCCGCGCAGGCGCTGCTCGGCCGGCCCGGCGAGATCTCGCGCGCGCTCGTCTCGGCGGTGACGGTGCCGCTCGACGGCTTCGGCCGCCGCGAGCCCGCCGGCATGACGCGCGGCGAGTTCGAGAAGTGGTTCTGCACGCCGTACGTGACGAGCGTCGCGCGGCAGGTCGAGGAGGCGATCCCGGGGAGCCGCGCGCGCCCGGTCTGGTCGCTCGCCGAGGCAGAGGCGCGCGTCCTCTCCCGGCTCGGCATCCTCATGGCGATGCTCGCCGGCCTGTCGCTCGCCGCTGCAGCGCTCGCCGTCGCGTCCACCTTCGCGGCGCGCGTCCTCGGCCGCCGCACCGAGATCGCGCTCCTGCGCGCGACGGGCGCGTCGGCGTGGCAGGTGTCGCTGCTCCTCGGCTCGGAGCTGCTCGCGCTCGGTGCGGTGGGCGGCGTGCTCGCGGCGGGCCTCGCCCTGGTACTCGTGCGGGTGCTCGGCGAGGCGGTGTTCGGCACGCCCATCGAGGCGGGCGCCGCGGTCGCTCCGCTCGCGATCGGTGGGGCCCTCCTCGTCGCCGCGGCGGGTTCCGTGTGGCCGATCCGGCGCGCGCTCGCCCTCGACCCCGCCCCCGAGCTGAAGGAGGCGGCGTGACCGGGAAGCGCCGCACCAACGGGACGGGCTTCTT
The DNA here is from genome assembly GCA_036394835.1 of Anaeromyxobacter sp. Classification (GTDB taxonomy): domain Bacteria; phylum Myxococcota; class Myxococcia; order Myxococcales; family Anaeromyxobacteraceae; genus Anaeromyxobacter. Next base: position 42,038 of record DASWEI010000031.1, read on the forward strand.
CGGGCGATGGCTCCGCCGCTCGCTCCGGCGGAGCCTCTCCGCGAACGCCGTGGGGACCGCGTCGCTCGCCCTCTCCTCCGCGCTCGTCTTCTGTCTCGTCGCGGTCTCGGGCGGCGTCGAGGCGAGGCTCGGCCAGGACCTCGCCGCGTACGGCGCGAACCTCCTCGTGCTGCCCCGCTCCGCGCCGCTGCGGTTCGGGCTCGGCACGCTCGAGCTCGGCCCCGTCGAGGAGGACCGGCGGCTCGCCGAGTCGGACCTGCGCGCCCTCGCCGGCGCGGCGCGCGCGGGCGTCGTGACGGTGGCGCCCGCGCTCCTCGCCCGCGTGTCGATCGACGGCGTGGCGGCGGGCGCGGTCGGCTACCCGTGGGATGCGCTCCGGCAGCTGAACCCGCTCTGGCGCGTCGCGCCGCGCTGGCCGGAGGGCGGCGAGGTCATGGCCGGCTCGTCGCTCGCGCGGCGGCTCGGGCTCGTCGCCGGCAAGGTGGTCGAGGTCGCGGCCACGCGCGGCAGGGCCGTCCGCGTGACGGTCGCCGCCACCGTCGAGACCGGCGGGACGGAGGACGAGGATCTCTTCCTCCCGCTCGCGCTCGCGCAGGACCTCGCGGGCGTCCCCGGGCAGGCCTCGCTCGCGCTCGTGCGCGCCGACCTGCGCGGCCGCGCGCCGGAGGAGGCGGCGCGGGCGATCGAGGCGGCGGTCCCCGGCGCGGAGGCCCGGACCCTGTCGCAGGTCGCGAGCGCCGAGGCGTCGCTCCTCGCGAAGGTCCGGCGGTTGCTGCTGCTCGTGACGCTCGCCCTCGGGTCCGCGACGGCCTTCACCGTGTCCGGCACGCTCGGCGTCCTCCTCCTCGCCAGGCGCCAGGAGATCGGGCTCTGCCTGGCGCTCGGCGCGGCGCCCGGGACCGTGCGAGGGCTCCTCCTCGCCGAGGCCTCGGCGAGCGGCCTGGCGGGCGGGCTCGCGGGCTGTGTCGCGGGCGCGCTCGCGGCGGAGGCGGTCGCGGCGAGCGTCTTCGGCGCTCTCGTGCCGGTCGGCTGGGCCGCGCCGCCGCTCGCGCTCGGCGCGGCGCTCGCCCTCGCGCTCGGCGCGGCGCTCTGGCCCGTCGAGCGCGCCCTGCGCGTCTCACCGTGCGATACTCTGCGCGCCCCCTGAGGATCGAGAGCGAGAGACCGTGACCGGCGAGCACATCCGGATCGAGCGGGCGACGCGCCGCTACGGCGATACCGAGGCGCTGCGCGCCGTCGACGCGGAGCTCGAGGCCGGCGGCTGGGTGTCGCTCGTCGGTCCCTCCGGCTCGGGCAAGTCCACCCTGCTCCACCTGCTCGGCGCAATGGACAGGCCGAGCGCGGGGCGGATCGTCGTCGGCGACACGGACCTCTCCGCGCTCGACGCCGCAGCGGCGACGCGGTTCCGCCGCGAGCGGGTCGGGTTCGTGTTCCAGCAGCACCACATGGTGCCCTACCTCTCGGCGCTCGAGAACGTGATGCTTGCGCAGTGGCTCCACAGCCTCGCCGACGCGGCGGAGGCGGAGGGCGCGCTCGCCCGCGTTGGCCTCGCGCACCGAACGTCCCACCTCCCGTCGCAGCTCTCCGGCGGCGAGCGGCAGCGCGCCTGCATCGCGCGCGCGCTCGTGAACGAGCCGGGGCTCCTGCTCCTCGACGAGCCGACCGGCGCGCTCGACTGGGGTAGCGCACTTCAAGTCCTCGAGCTGCTCGCGCGGCTCCAGCGCGAGTCCGGCTTCACCATCGTGTGCGCGACGCACAACCCGGTGGTCGCGCGCTGGGGCGACCGCATCGTCACGCTGCGCGACGGGAGCGTCGCCGCGGACGAGCGGCTCGCGCCGGAGCGGCCGCGCGCCGAGGCGCCGCGGCCGGAGGCCGGGTGAAGCCCGGGCGCGCCGCGATCGCCGCCGCGATCCTCGCGGCGCTCGGCGTCGCGTGGGCCGCCGTCGCGACGCTCCGCGCCCCATCCGCCGCGCTCGACCGCGCCCGCGTAGGGCACGCGGCCGTGGGCGCTGCGGGGGAAGAGGTCGTCTCCCTCGAGGCCGCGGAAGGAGTGTACCGGCCGAACGTGGTCCACGTCCGCAGGGGCGCGCCGCTCCGGCTCCGGGTTGCCGTGCGCGACGCCGACGGCTGCGCCTCCCGCCTGCTCGTCCCGGACCTCGGGGTGGACCTCGCGCTCGAGCCGGGTCGCACCGCGGAGGCGCTCGTCCCGGCGCCGCCGCCCGGCGCGCACGTGTTCACCTGCGGCATGAAGATGGTGAAGGGCACCATCGTGGTGGAGTGACCGCCGTGTGGGACGCCTTCGACGTCGGGTTTCGCGTCGCGCTCGAGGGCGCGATCGCGGGCGCGCTGGGCTGGGCGCTCCTGCGCGGATCCGCGCTCCGGAGCGCGGCGGCGCCCTTCGTGGCGGCGATCGCGGGCGGGCTCCTCGCCGGGATCGGCGCGACGCTCGCGCTGCGGGCACGGGGGCTCGCGCCAGCCGACCTCGCGCCGGCGCTGCGGCGGATCGAGCACCTGTTCGGGCTCGCGCTCGCCGCGCTCGCCCTTCTCGCGCGAGGGAGGACCGCCGACGACCTCGCCGCGGGTCGCGAGCGCGGTTTCGCGGAGACGGCCGCGATCGCGGTGGGGATGCTCGTGCTGCTCCCGGAGGGTGCGTTCCTCGCCTCGCGCCTCAACGAGCTCGCCGTCCTGCGCGGCGGGTGGCGGCCGATCGCGGCCGCCGCGGCCGCCGGCGCCGCCGCCGCGGCGCTCCTCGGCATCGGCGCGGCGTTCGCCTGGACCCGCGCCGGCGCCGCGAGGCACCTCACGCCGGCGGCGGTCCTCTCGCTCCTCCTCGGGCTCGAGCTCGTCGGGATCGCCGCGGTGGCGGTGGACGCGCACACGCTCCCCGCCGCGTTCACCGCGGTCGCCTCGCGCCTGGTCCACGACAGCCTTCACCTCCTGTTCGTGACGCTCCAGGTGCCGGACCACGCCTTCCTCGAGGAGTGGGCCTACCAGGCGATCGTGAAGCTCCTCGATCCGGCCGTGCACGCCGCGCTGGCGGCGCTCGTCGTGTCGGCGCCCATCGCGGCCGCGTGGCGGGCGTTCCTCGCGCGCCCCGCGCCCCCCGCAGATCCCGCCGGGCGCGCGCCGGCGCGCCGCATCGTCCGCGCCCGTGCCGTCCGCGCCCGCCGTCTCGGCGGCGTCGCCTACGCGGCGGCGCTCGCGCTCACGGTGCTCGCCATCGCCGCGGCGCCTGCGGGCAAGGACGAGCTGTACGATCCGCTCCCCGAGCCGGTCGTGGACGACGGCGCGGGGCGCATCCACGTGCCCCTCGGCGACCCGCTCCGCGGCGCCGACGACCGGATGCGGAAGTGGGCCTACGCGGCGGGCGGCCGCACCGTGACGTTCTTCACGATCCGGCGGCCGGACGGCACCGTCGTCGCCGCGCTCGACGTCTGCGACATCTGCCAGCCGAAGGGCTACGCGCAGATGGGCGCGGGCCACGTGTTCTGCAAGTACTGCAAGACCCCGATCCCGTCCTCCACGGTGGGCCAGCCGGGCGGCTGCAACCCGATCCCGATCCCGGGCGCCGCGGTGGACGGCGCCGTGCTCGTCATCCCGCGTGACCCGCTCGTGGCCGCGTGGGAGCGGCGAATGGGGCGCGAGCGATGACTGCCGCACCGCTCCTCGTCGCGCTCGCCTTCTACGTCGCCGCGCTCGACCTCGCCTGGGGATGGGGTTTCATCCAGTCCGTCGCCTCCGCTCCGGGGCTCCTCCTCCTCGCGGGCGCCGGGGCGCTCCTCGCCGCCTCCGCGCTCCGCGCGGCGCGCGCGCCCGGCTCCGTCGCCGTCCGCTCGACGCGAACCCTCCTCCGGGCGGGCACGGCCCTGACCATCCTCGCGCTCGCCGCCAGCCTCCTGCTGCGGAGCGGCGGGGGACTCTCGGCCGGCGAGGGACAGGCGATCCCGGCGAGCGAGGGTTACCCGGCCCTCCAGTTCGGCGAGGTGAGCCTCGCGCCGCACGGCCCGCACGTGCTCTCGAAGACGGTCGAGGTCGAGGTCCTCGCCGAGGGCCGGGGCGAGGAGCCCGTCCGGATCGGCCTCTTCCCTCCGACGCACCTCGCGGGCCATCGCTTCACCGTCCTGCGCTTCGGGTACGCGCCGGGGTTCACGCTCCTCAAACCGGACGGCGCGCGGATCGCCGACGGGCGCGTGAAGCTCGGGACGCTGCCGCAGACGCAGGAGGCGGCGTCGCTCGTCGCATGGACGCCCGAGACGAACCTCATGATGGGCGCGGGGACGTTCCCGCCGCGCCTCGAGGACCTCGTGTCGCCGCCCGGGTCCGACCTGCACGTCTTCCTCCGGATGGTGGAGGCGACGCTCGGCGGCGTCCGGCGCGACCTCGCGGATCCGGAGGCCTACCGCTGGCTGCTCGACGGGCGACCCGCGGACGTGGCGTTCCTCGTCCAGGTCTTCCGCGGGCGCGAGCGGGTGTTCGACGGGCGCGTGCGGGCCGGACAATCGGTCCACTTCCCGGGAGGCGCGCTCGCGCTCGCGCCCGACGTGCTCCTCTGGGTGGACGTCCTCGCGACGAGCGACCCCGCGCTGCCGGCGGTTGGCGCCGGTCTCGCGCTGCTCGCGGCAGGATCGCTGCTCGCCGCAGGCCTCGGCCTCGCGCGCCTCGTGCGCCGCGCGCCGCGAGCGGGCTGACCCGGCGCCTTCGCGCGGCGCCTTCGCGTCCCCTCTCCATGGTACGCCGGCCTCTCTTCCGGGGGAGGCCGAGCCCCCGCGCTGCGGCGGAACCGCGCATCGGGAATTCACCCGAGGCTTCCTCGGGAGTCCGCCGCGCCCGTCCTCCGGCGCGCGCGCCGTCCCGCCCCCGGACTCAAACTCGTCGAATTGGGCAGTCCTCCCAATTTCGATTGCTCATCGATTGCGAGATATTCCCTCACGAAAGGAGCAGCGAACATGACGACGACCTACGAGAGCGGAAGCGCGGTCCTGAGCGGCTACTACCTCAACCCGACCAACTGGCACATCGAGCCCGTCGCCCGCGACGGCGAGCGGCTCCCCGCCGGGCGCGGCCGGTGGATGCGGATCCCGACGGCGGCGGCCCTCGCGCTCGTCCCGGTCCTCGGCGCGACGTTCCTCATCTTCCTCCCTCTCATCGGGTTCATCGTCACCCTCCAGGCCCTGGCCTCCCGGGTGATGAACCTCTTCCACGCCTCCGCGACGGAACTCGCGGCGACGCTCTCCCCCGGCTGGCAGCCCGGCGAGGCGCACTTCACCGGCAAGCGCCCGGAGAACGCCGGGGTGGAGGAGAAGGGGCCGACGTCGGCTGGCGACTCGCTCGACGCGATCGCCGACGAGATCGAGAAGCGGCGCAATTCCTAGCGGTCGGGCGGCGGTCAACCTCCACGCGGTGAGAAGGAGAAGGTCATGGCCAAGTACACGGGCGGCATGCAGGTGAGCGGCGGCTACTACTGGAACCCCGGCAATTGGGAGGTCGAGGTGGTCTCCTCCGAGGGCGGGCGGCTCAAGGGCGCGGAGGGCGCGAAGTACGTGAAGGTCCCCTTCCTGGCGCTCTTCGTCATCGTCCCCCTCCTCGGCGCGCTCTTCCTGATGTTCCTCCCCTTCATCGGCTTCGCGCTCTTCGCGTACGCCATCGCGAAGAAGGTGACGGGCAGCGTGAAGCAGAGCGCCACCGAGCTCGCCTCCACCATCCAGCCGGGCCAGTTCGCGGCGGGTGAGGCGTACTTCACCGGCAAGCCGGGCGAGGAGAAGAAGGAGAAGGGCGAAGCCCCGAAGAGCGCCGAGCTCGCGAAGATCGAGAAGGAGATCGCCGAGCGCAAGGGCGGGCAGAAGTAGCCGAGGTAGGCACACGTCGGACATCCGCGGGGCCGGGGAAACCCGGCCTCGCCGCTTTTCCGCTCGGTAATCTTGCGCGTCGGGGGGCATCGGCCCGACCATGTGCGCCATGCCGCCGCGCGCGCTCTGGCTCGCCCTGCCGCTCGTGGCGGGCGCCTGCGCAGCCCCCGAGCGCCGGCCCCCACACGCCGAGGCCGCGCCGACCGCCGGGGTGGCCCGCGGGCGGTTCGAGCCGCCGGAGTCCGAGGCCGTGTTCCGCCGAGCGGTTCGCGCGGCGCGCGACGCCGGCTACACGGTCGAGATCTGTGACGCGTCGCGCGGCGCCCTCTCGACCGGCATGCGCGAGTTCGACGACGCGTGCGGCGTCAGCACCTGCCTGTCGCGGCAGTCGATCTCGATCGTCGTCGGTCACCGCGGCGTGCGCGTGACCGTCGCGCGCGAGGTGTTCGACGGAGCGCTCCGGGCCTGGGCGCCGGGCGAGCCGGCCACGCTCGACCGGGAGGCGCAGGCGGTGCTCCAGAGCGTGCTCCCGCCCGCGGCGCCCGACGCGCGCCCGGCGAGCGGGCTCGCTCGCCGCCCGGACGACGAGCCCGGTCCGGCGGCGCCGCGCAGCGACGCGTGCGCGCCCATCCCGCGGGCGGCGGCGGCGCCCTGAGTCGAGCGGCTACGGGACTCCGAAGGAGCGCCCGACGTGGCAGCGCTGGCAGTGCGCGAGCGGGAACGCGACGGTCCGGTGGCACGCTCCGCAGGAGCGCCCCTCCCGGATCGCCGCCATGTCGAACTTCACCTGACCGCTCTTCGTGCTCGGGAAGATGTCCGGATGGCAGACCTCGCAGCCGTTCCAGGCGGCGTGCTTCTTGTGCGAGAACGTGACGGTCCCGAGCCACGTCCCGCGCGTCACGAGGGGGACGTCGCGGTCGAGCTTCAGCGGCGCGCGCGCGATCGAGACCCCCTCCACGAAGTCGAGCGGCTTCACCTGCCCCGCCGCCTCGGCCGCCTCCCAGTCGACGTAGCCGCCCGCGTACACCGGCAGCTTCCGCACGAGCGCGAAGTACTCGGCGCGGTGCTCCCCACCCACCGTGCCGACGTGGCAGCGCACGCACTCGGCCGTGAGCAGGCCCGTCGCCGAGCACGCGGCGAAGACGACCTTCTCGCGGATGACCTTCTTGCCGTCGTGGCAGGCGCCGCAGTGCAGCCCGGCGGAGTTCGTCGCGCGGGAGATCTGGGAGCCGCCCGCCGCCATCGCGAACCCGACGTCGATGTGGCAGAGCCGGCACGAGAACATCACGCGGTGGCCCCAGTGCTCGAACACGACCGGCGCGACGTGCGCCGCGGTCGAGGTCCGGTCGAGCACCACGCGCCCGAACACCTCGGGGGGCGCGACGTCCGGGAAGATCGGCTTCGCGGCGAGCGCCGGGAGCGGCGCGGCGACGATGAGCGCGAGGACGACCGCCCGCAGGCTCACCCGTTCCCCTGCTGCTGCCGGTAGTCGAGCACGAATTGATACAGGTTCCGGCAGGTCTGGAGCCGCCGCGCATAGACCTTCCGCTGCGACTCCTCGAGCGCCTCGATCATGGGCTTGAGCGCGTCGCAGCGCGAGACGAGCGTCTTGAGCTCCGCCGTCGGGAGGGTCATCGCGTCCTGCGTCTTCGCGCACACGTCGTCGAACTCGGCCTTCCAGTCCGCGGCGAAGGCGCGGGCGGGCGCGAGCCCGCGGCCGGAGCCCGGGCCCGGCGGGCCAGAGAGCACCGCTGCGGCGACGACGAGCGAGGCGACGAGGCGTACCGCTGCGCGCATATAGCGTTTTCCCCCGGGGACGATCAGTTGACGGGCTTCGAGTGGCAGCGCTGGCAGTCGATGAGCGGGAAGGCGACCGTGACGTGGCAGGCGCCGCAGAACTTTCCGTCGAAGATCTCGACCATCGAGTACTTGGTCGCGCCCTTCGAGACGCCGACGAAGAGCTCGGGGTGGCAGAGCTCGCATCCGTTCCAGACGGTGTGCTTCCCGTGGGAGAAGATGATGTCCGGCATCGCGCGGAGCTTCGGGGTGAGCGCGAAGTCCTTCTGCGCCGCGAGCGGCGGCCGCCTGATGGAGACGCCCTCGAGGTAGTCGACCGGCTTCACGAGGCCGTCCAGCTCGGCCTTCTCCCAGTCGATGCCGTTGCCGAACCGGCCGCGCGGCATGTTGCGGGTGAACGCGACGAAGTCGTACTCGCCCTTCACGTCCTTCCCCGCCGAGTGGCAGCGGACGCAGCGCGGGCTCGGCGCCACCGTGCTCGGACGATCGCACGCCGCGAACGGCTTCACGCCGCCGGGCTGCGTCCGGTCGTTGTGGCAGGCGCCGCAGTACATCCCCTTCATGTTGTCGGCGGCGCGGATGTCGGTCCCGCCCGCCTTCATCGCGAAGCCGATGTCCACGTGGCAGAGGCGGCAGGTGTACTTCGCCCGGTGGAGCCAGTGATTGAACTGAGCCGGCGCGACCCCGGCCTTCGCCGAGTGGTTCCCGATGATGACGCGGCCGAACTCCTGCGGCAGTGGGCGGCGCTTCTTCCCGGGCGCCTCGCCGGCGGCGTACGCGGCCCCCGCGGCGAGGACGGCGAGCGCGGCGGCGACGAGCAGCGTGCGGTCCGATCTCATCGAGTCCCCCTGCGCGGTCCGCCCTGGAGGGCGGCGCTCGCGCGCTGCGCCGCGACCGCGCGCCCGTGAAGGAGACCACACGGACGACCGTTCTTCCAGGGGATTGCTCCTCTCCAAAGACGAAGGGGCCGCCCCGGAGGGCGGCCCCTTCAATTCATCCGTGCAGTGACGGAGCTACGGGATCGGCTGGTGGACGAGGATCGAGTCGAACGCCTTGCCCGCGCCGTGGCAGCTGGCGCAGAGCTCCGTGGCGCCCGCCGTCATCGGGTTCACCGTGTACAGATCCGTGTGCGCGCTGGTCGCCGCGGAGTCGTGGCAGCTCGTGCAGACGGCCTTGAGCGGCGGCGTCACCACCGTCGTCAGCTTGGCCGGGCCGCTGTTGCTCGTCACGTTACACCACGGCTCCGTGGCCCACGACGGCGTCGTCGAGACGCAGGCCCGGTACGTACGCTCGATCGGAGCGAGCCCCGGGTTCTCGTTCAACGCCCAGGTCTGCTTCGCGCCGCTCGAGACGTGGCACTGGTCGCAGCGCCCCATCGGGTTCGGCATGTTGAACTCCGTGAAGTCCGAGATCCCCGGCCCCGTCGCGGCGGTCAGGCCCACGGACGCGGCGCGCGTCGCGCCGTACTTGATCTCGCCCGGCACCGGGACCCACGGAGATCCGATGGCCGCGATCGTGGTGACCAGGTTCGGCTCGGGGAGCGTGAGCTCCACGCCCGCCACGCTGGGCAGCTTCTCGCCCATGTGGATTCGGTGGATGAACACGTTCAGCGAGACGCTCTCGGGCAGGTAGACCGGGTTCGGCGACACCGCCGCATCGATCCAGGCCTCGGAGACCTTGAACCGCGCGCGCGTGCCGTTGTCGAGCTTCGGATTGTGGCAGGTGGCGCAGTAGTCCGGACCCTTGCGGCCGCGGTTCGAGTGGAAGCCGAGGTCGTAGTGGCAGTTGTTGCACTTCGCGAACTCGACCACGTTCCGCCGCGCGTTGAGGGCCTGCTCCGCGCCCGTCACGACGCTCGCGCTCGTCCCGTCCCACTTCACCGTCAGGAAGTTCGGATTCGCCGAGGCCGGGTGGCGGACGATGTCGCCGTTCGAGGCGACGACCTGGTCCGTGTACATGATCTCGAACGCAGCCGTGTAGTAACCCGCCGGCTTGCCAAGGAAGAACTGCCGGGTGGAGGCGGCGCTCTTGAAGGTGTACTCCCCGGGGATGCCCGTCGAGACCCAACCGTTACGGGTCGCGCAGCTCAAGGTGCTGTTGCTGCCGTCGGCCGGGATGACGTAGTCGGTCGTCGGACCGGCAACCTGGAACGCGCAGGTTCCGAGGCGACCGCCGGCCACCATCGTCGAGGCGCCAGCGCCGTCCCACATGTCGTAGGGCGCGCCGTCGAGCGTGGCGCTCACCTTGAACGTCGGGACGGTCGTGCCGACCGCGGAGACGTCCATCAGTGTGAGGCGGAAGTCACGCGGACCGTTGGCGAGCGACGGGAGCGAGGACGTGAAGTCGAGCTTGTGGTTCGGCTCGAAGAACTTCCCATGGACCTTCTGCACCGGCCAGATGCCGGCGGCCGAGTTGATGCTGCCCGACGCCGGGTGGCACGTCGAGCAGCCGTTGTCATCCGTCATCGGAAAGACAGGGTGGGCGGCCGAGCCATCAGAGAACTTCCGGCCCGTCGTCCAGTTGATATCGTGGCAGGACCCGCAGGCCTTCCGGCTCGGCTTCGTGTACCAGACGCTCGCGTCCACACCCTTGTGGCAGATCGAGCACTCGGTCGTCAGCTCGGGGTCGACCACCGCGATGGCCGGAACGCCGCTCGGGTTCGAGGATCCCTCGAAGTAGAGCGAGTGCGACGGCGCCATCTTGATATCGCGACCAGTGAAGTGATGCTTCGTGTCCAGACCCGAGTGGAGCCGGTGGACGAAGTTCTGGTAGCCCATGTCCGTCGTGGCCTGGTTCGGATCGAAGGTGGCGGAGGCGGCGAGCCCGCGGCCGTCATAGTGGCAGAGCTTGCAGGTCTGCGCGCCGATGCGCTGGTCGCTGTGGAAGTTGATCTTGAACTTGCCGTGGCAGGCGCCGCAGGCGTCGTCGGTCACGATCTGGTGGCTGATGAGCGTGCCCGACGGCGAGAGGTCGAGCGTCGCGTTGGCGCTGGTCTGCATCTTGCGGTCCGCGGCGCCGAAGCGCGCGCCGAGGAAGACGACCCGGTAGGTCGCGTTTGCGTCGAACGCGATCCGCGGCGTGAGCGTCGTCGGCGTCGCATAGGACGTGGAGGGCATCCAGTTGAGGGCGAGCGTGACGTCGTACGTGCCCGCCGGCTGGCCGGCGGCGACAGCAAAGTTGGCCACGGACAGGTTCTCGGACGTGCTCGCGGCGTTCGAGTACGTAGTGCTGTTCGCGAGCGTCGTCACCATCGCCGGGTGGAACGTGCCGTCCGCGTCGACGCGCGTGATGCCGAGCGCCGGCGTGCGCGCCAAGCCCCCGGTCGTCCAGCCCGCGCGGTACTGCGGCGCGGTGGGGCTGAAGTAGCCGGCGGCGCTCATGTCGAGACCCTGGCCGGCGTCGTTCGTGAACCGCATCCGCACGACGGGCTGGGCGTCGGCGGCGAGCGTCGCGCCGAGGATCTGCGCGTTGAACCCGTCGCCCGCAGGCGCAGCGACCGGAGCGCCCGCAACCTCGACCTTTCCATCCATGTGGGTGGCGGTGTTGACGCTCGAGGTCGTGTAGTTCGTGTGACAGGTCGCGCAGCTCTGCGTCGCGGTGCCGTGCGACGAGGGCGGAACGCCGTGGCAGGAGGCGCAGGCGCTCGTGCGGAAGGTCGCGCCGACCGCCGCGGCCGCCGTGACGTTCGTGAGCGTGCAGGTCAGCGCCGTGCCCGAGCAGAGGCCGGTCGGCGTCGAGCTCCAGCCGATGAACGTGTAACCCGAGCCAGCGGCCGCGGTCAGGGTGATCGATCCGCCCCCGACGACCTGGGCGGAGCAGTCCGCGCCGGACGTCGCGGAGCAGCTCATCGCGTCGGTCACGCTTCCGCCGAGCGTCGCGGTGATCGTGCCGCCGCCGCTCACCTGCGCGGTGACCGGGATGTTCGCCGCCCCGAAGGTCGCGGTGACGAGCTTCGAGGTGCTCATGCTGGAGATCGCACAGGTCGTCGCGCTCGTGGGCGTGCAACCTGCCCAGGCGGTGACCTTCGTGCCGGCCGCCGGGACGGCCGTCACGACGACGCTCGTCGCGAAGGCCGCGACGGCGCCCGTGCACGCCGTGTGCGTCGTGCCGGTCCGCGTCTCGCAGTCGATCGCCGGCGTCGTGGCGGCGGTGAGGTAGCTGACCTGGGTCGCGGTGGTCGAGTACGTCTTCGCGGTCAGCGGGAAGGTCGTCGGCCTGAAGTTCGCCGTGACCGCCTTCGCCGCGGTCATCGTGACGTTGCAGAGGTTCCCGGAAGTCGAGGTGCACCCGGACCAGCTCGCGAACGTGGAGTTGCTCACGTCGGCGGGGGCGAGCACGATCGTCGCGCCGGCCGCAGCCAGGCCGACGCACGTCCCCGTGCCGTCGGTGGCGCAGGCGATGGACGGCGTCGTCGTCGTCGGCAGCGAGCTCGGGTCGATGATCACCTGGCCGATGGTGCCGGCCGGCGCGCCAGCCTGCATGCGCGCGGTGATGGTGAGGTTGTACTGGGCGAATGCCGGTCCACTCGCGAGAAGGCCGATCGCCACGAACGCGATCCGCAGCCGTGAAACGTTCATTGAGCTTCCTCCGTGCGCCAGGTGCCGACGGTTGGATTCCCCCAACGGAACGGCTCCAACGTGCGTGTCCCGCGGATTCATGCGCCGTGCCGGCCGGTGGCGAAGGCAATCACTCGCCCATTCCTGGATGATGGGGCTACGGGTGGGGCATCCGCCGATGCGTCGGGTGTTTTCACCCAGGCGCCGATCCGCTGGAGCAGCCTGTGCCACCCGCCCGTACAACGCCGCGCCGCGGCGCGCCGCTCGCATGCGCGCGCGATCGCACGGGCCCCGTGGAGGCGTCTCCGCGCCGGATCGCTGGTAGAGTTTCGCGCCCGAAGGGACCGCCCCCGCACGGATGTTCGCGACGAGATGAACAGCGACGATTCGAAGACCCGCACCGCGCCTCTGCCGCGTCCCACGACAACACGACGCAGCGCCCGCGCGCTGCTCCTCTTCGCGGTGGGCGCGATGCTCGCGGCGATCGCGTGCGCGCCGCCCGCGCGCCGCGGCGCGAAGGGCGCGAGCCGCGCCTGCGGCGACTGCCACGCGAAGACGCTCGAGGAGTCGCGCCGGGCGGTGGTCCACGCCCCGTTCGTTCCGGAGAAGTGCGACACCTGCCATCGCCGGCACGGCGTCGTCGGGACGCTCGTCCTCCAGAAGGAGGAGCGGAAGCTCTGCCTCGAGTGCCACGGCGACCAGGAGCGAGAGCTCCGGGCCGCGCACGTGCACGGCGCCGAGAAGGCGGGGCATTGCACGAAGTGCCACGAGCCGCACGCGTCGGCGTTCAAGAAGCTGCTCCGCAAGGACGGGAACGCCGCGTGCTTCGGCTGCCACAAGGCCGACGGCTTCCAGCAGCGGGTCGTCCACAAGCCGAGCCGCGAGAGCTGCCGCACCTGCCACCTCCCGCACGCGAGCGCCGAGACCGCGCTCCTCGTGCAGCCGCGGCGCGAGCTCTGCGCGCGGTGCCACCCGGACGCGGCCGCGCTCGCGCGGAGCCACGGCGGGTACCCGATCGCGGGGACCGACTGCGGCTCCTGCCACGCGCCGCACGGCGCGGCGGCGAAGGGGCTCGCCCGCGCGAGCGTCCACACGGTCGCGGGGAAGTGCGCCTCCTGCCACGAGGGCCCGAGCGCCGAGAAGCCGTTCGGCGTGAAGAAGTCTGGAGCGGAGCTCTGCCTCTCCTGTCACACAGCGACGAAGCAGAAGCTCACGCTCCCCGTCCGGCACGCCGTCGGCGAGGACTGCTCGACGTGCCACGCACCGCACGCGACGGACACGGCGCCGCTGCTCATCACCGGGCAGCGCGAGCTCTGCGCGAACTGCCACGAGATCGAGAAGAAGCTCGCCGGGAAGTCGGCCCACCGCCCCGCGCTCGACGGCAAGTGCAGCGCCTGCCACCAGCCGCACGGGAGCGTGAACGCGTCGCTCCTCGCGCGCACCGGGAAAGAGCTCTGCTTCAGCTGCCACGGGAAGCAGCGCGACACCTGGGGGGCGGCGAAGGTCACGCACCCGCCCGTGCGCGAGGGGAAGTGCATCGCGTGCCACGACCCGCACGGCTCGCCCGAGCCGGCGCTCCTCTCGAAGCCGATGCGCGAGGGCTGCGCGCGCTGCCACCCGGCCGCCGCGTTCGCGAAGATCCACGTCCACGCGCCGGTCGCGGAGGGGAAGTGCACCGCGTGCCACCAGCCGCACGCGTCCGACACGAAGAAGCTGCTCGTGAAGGCGGACGACAAGCTGTGCAGCACCTGCCATCCCACCATCGCGCGCGCCGCGCCCGGCCGCACCGTCCACGCGCCCGTCGCGGACGGCTCGTGCCTGACCTGCCACGCGCCGCACGCGACGGACGAGCCCTTCCTCCTCGTCCGCTCGCAGTCGTCGATGTGCGGTGACTGCCACGACGACGTCGTGAAGAGGCAGACGAGCCCGAACGCGCACCAGCCGTTCCGCGGCGGCTCCTGCACGTCGTGCCACGACCCGCACGGCAGCAAGAACCCGAAGATCGTCAAGAACGACCTCAAGCTCCTGTGCCTCGAGTGCCACGCGGCGCTGAAGGAACGGCTCGGGCGCAAGGGCGCGGTGGTCCACTCCCCGGTCGCGGCGGGCAACTGCCTCGGCTGCCACTCCGGCCACGGCACCGGCGAGCCCGCGCTGCTCGCGAAGAAGCCCGCCGAGCTGTGCATGGGCTGCCACGATCCGAAGGCGAGCGCGCTCCAGCGGGGGCACCGCGGCCTCACGCCGTCCGGCGGCGCCTGCACGACCTGCCACGACCCGCACGTCTCGACGCGCAAGGCGATGGTCCGGTCGGTCGGCCACCCGCCGTTCACGAACGGTGATTGCGGCGGCTGTCACCAGCGCGCGGGCGCCGAGTTCACGACGAAGCTCGTCGCCGAAGGGCGGGCGCTGTGCGAGACCTGCCACTCCGACCTCGCGAAGCTCCTCGGCGGGACGTTCGTGCACGGCGCCATCGCGAAACGGGGCTGCGCCTCGTGCCACAGCCCGCACGCGAGCGGCACTGCGAAGCTGCTTCGCGCGGCGGGCGGCGCGCTCTGCGCCGAGTGCCACGACCTCCAGCTCTCGAAGAAGAAGGCGGTCCACACGCCGGTCCGGAACGGCCAGTGCCTCTCGTGCCACGCGCCGCACGCGTCGCCCGAGCGGAACGGGCTCCAGAAGAAGCCCACCGCGCTCTGCCTGTCGTGCCACGAGGACGTGAGGAAGCTCCTCCAGGCGAAGTACGTCCACCGCCCCGTCCGCGAGGGCGAGTGCACGCGCTGCCACGCGGCGCACGCGAGCGACACCCGCAACCAGCTCGTCTCCGACGCGCGGAAGCTCTGCACGGGGTGCCACGACCCCCGCACGAACAAGCTCAGGCTCGCGCACCTCAACTTCCCGCTCGGCAAGGCCGAGTGCATCTCCTGCCACGACCCGCACGGCTCGCCGGAGAAGGGGCTCGTGCGCGCGTCGCCGCACAAGCCGTTCCGCAGCTGCGACAAGTGCCACCGGACCGGCGGCGCGAGCCCCGGCGCGCTCGTCGCGACCGGGACGGCGCTCTGCTTCCGCTGCCACTCCGACAAGAAGATCGCGCTCGAGCAGCCGGGGGCCCACGAGGGCGCGCAGGGCGACTGCCTGATGTGCCACACGCCTCACGCGTCAAACGACCGCGGGCTCTCGGTCGGTCCGCAGCGCGAGGTCTGCCTCGCCTGCCACGATCGGATGGAGCGGCTCCTCTCGACCTCCCGGACGATCCACCCGGTGAAGGCCGAGAGGGGCAAGTGCACCATCTGCCACGACCCACACCAGAGCCCGAATCCGAAGCTGCTCCTCCGTCCCGAGCAGAACCTGTGCGGCCTGTGCCACTCGGGCCACGCGCAGTTCGGCCACCCCGTCGGCCCGAACGTGCTCGATCCGCGCACGAAGAAGGGCCTGACGTGCCTCTCCTGCCACTCGCCGCACGGCACGCAGTGGACGTACATCCTGCAGGACAACCCCTCGCAGGAGCTGTGCGTCCGGTGCCACGATCCCGCGGGCGGGATGGGCGGCGGCCGCCTCACGCCGAAGCCTCGCCCGGTGCGGCGGCCGTGAGGTCCGCCCTCGCGCTCGCGCTCGCGCTCGGGCCGCTCGCGCTCGCCTCGGCGGCGGGCACCGAGGATGTCACCGGCAAGGGCTTCAACTCGATGGCCCACGCCCGGGCGAAGAAGTCGATCGCGGACCTCCGGCCCGAGGTCGTGATCCGCGGCGGCTTCTACTCCGGTCAGTTCGGGACGCCGGCGGGGATCTTCTGCGATCCGAAGACCGGCGAGATCTTCGTCGCGGACCGATCGACCAACACGATCGAGATCTTCGACGAGACGGGCGCGGCGCTCTACTCGTTCTCGGACGACGAGCACCTGAGCGAGCCCTCGCGCGTCGCGGTGGATGACGAGGGGCGCATCTACGTCATCGACCTCGACCGCACCCGCATCAAGGTGTTCAACTACCGCGGAGAGTTCCTGTCGAACCTCGAGCTGCCCGGCTTCGGCGCAGACGAGAAGCCGAGCTTCACGGCCATCACCTTCGACGCGGCGAACGGCGATCTCTGGATCGGCGACTCGCGCAGCGGGCAGGTGGTCGCGTTCGACCGGCGCCTCCAGCCGCGCATGCGCATCGGCACGCTCGGCGACGGCCAGGGGCAGCTCGACGGGATCGCGGGGATCGCGCTCGACGAGCGGAACGTGTACGTGGCGTCGCAGGAGGGGATCGCCGTCCAGATCTTCACGCGCCAGGGCCGCTTCGTCCGCGGCTGGGGCATCCACGACGCCGGCCTCCACAACGTCTCGCTGCCCGCGGGCATCGCGGTGGATGCGAAGGGGCGCGTGATCCTGCTCGACACGCTCCGGCAGGAGATCAAGTACTTCGATCCCGACGGGAAGCTCATCGAGCTCTTCGGTGGCCTCGGCCTGCAGGCGGGGGCCGTCTCGTTCCCGACCGATCTCGGCATGGATCGCAAGGGGCGGCTGTGCGTCGCGGACTCGGGGAACGGCCGCGCCCAGGTGCTCGCGCCGATCGAGGCCGCCGAGGCGCCCGGCGCGATCCGGTCGCGTCCGGAACAGCCGAAGCCACGCCCGAGCACGGCGAGCGCCGCGCCGGCGCGGTGAGCGCGACGCCGCGGCCTCGCGGCGGACGCTGCACCCATGTAGGACGACCCCGTCAACTCGCCCACCCGCTCTGGGGGAATTCGCGCACCCTTTGGGCGCTGCACCCAATCCCCTGGAACAGCCAGCGCGGTAACGCAGCGGGTTCTCTCCTGGGCCTGGTCGGCATGAGCGATGCTCAGATCTTGGCGACGCCCTGCTCGGGCCATCGTGAGCGGCAAGCCGTGACGCAGGGACCCTTTCGAGGAGAACGTTCATGAAGAAGCTAGTCATCGCCGTCGCCGCCTTCGCCTGGGCCGGCTCCGCAATCGCGGGCGACTATCACAATTCCACGACCCTGCGTTGCAGCCAGTGCCACACGATGCACGCGAGCCGGCAGCACTCGCTGACCGGCGGCGCCGTCGATCCGACGTACCCGCTCGCCTCGCAGGGCTTCCCGAACGCGAAGCTCCTCCTCGAGCAGAGCACGAACGCGACCTGTCTCGCCTGCCACGACGGCCTCGCGAGCGCCCCTGACGTCCTCGGCGCGAACGCGTCGTCGGCGACGTTCACGACCGCGAATGCGCGGTCCGCTGGCGCCCTGAACGGCACCGTCGCTGGCCACACCCCCGGGGCGGCGACCGACGCGGCCGGCACGTCGTACGCCGACTGGATGGGCCACACGCTCGGCGCGACCGACGGCCCTCCGGGCTACGGGACGCTGTGGGTGGCGTCCGGCGAGGGTCTCAACTGCGCCAACTGCCACGCGGTCCACGGGTCCGCGGCGTACCGCAACCTCGGCCTGTCGATCTACATGGGCGTCGAGGGGACAGTCACCGATCCCCTGAACCCCTTCGGCAACGCCGGCCCGACCTACGCGCACGCCGCCAACACGGGCGCGCAGGACGTCTACATCGCAGGTGCGGCTCGCAACTACCAGACGGCGGCCGTCACGTTCGGCGTCGGGAGCTCGAACACGTCGGCCCAGAACGGCATGAACGCGTACTGCGCCGTGTGCCACGGCAACTTCCACGGCGCCGCGAACACGAATGACAGCAACGGGGTCGACTTCATCCGGCACCCGACGTCGGGCATCGCGCGGACGAACTCCGGCTTCTCGAACACGCTCCTCAACTTCGGCACCGCGGACGACCAGACATCGGTCGTCCGTCCGGCCTGGGCCACCGCGCCGGCGGCGGGCGGGAGCTACCAGGCCGCGTGCCTCACCTGCCACAAGGGCCACGGCAATGCGCGCGGGTACGGCCTCATCTACCCGGACCAGACGGGCGCGGTGACGGACTTCGAGCAGGGTGACTCGGTCGCGGACGTCGATGGCGTCTACCCGATCCGTACGCTCTGCATCACTTGCCACCCGATGGGCCGGTAGCCGACGCAAGCTTCACGCAATTCGGGGGGAGGGGCACATCGCCCCTCCCCCTTTTCTTTGGGGAGCGAGTGACGCGGCCCGACGGGTCTCCGGTAGCACCCCCCGTGCTACGATGTTCGTCCGCAACACCGCAACAACGAGGGGGATTTTGGAGACGGCGGGGCGGCTCGCCCCGGCGCTCGACGGAAAGAAGAGGATGCGCCAGGGGCGGTGGACGACGGCGGCGGTGCGTGCGGCGCTCGGATGCCTCGCGCTCGCCGGGATCGCGCTCGCCGGGGAGTGGCACGCCAAGCCGACCGCCGTCTGCAGCGACTGCCACACGATGCACGACAGCAAGCGCGGCGTCGCGATGCGCTACGACGGCAGCGCCGAGGCGGTGGGCAAGCTGCTGCGGAACGAGAACCCGACCCTCGTCTGCCTCGCGTGCCACGACGGCTCGAAAGCGGGGGTGCCGAACGTCCGGGCGCCGTCGGACTACGATCCCCCGGGCGGCGGCTTCCCGGCGGATCCGTTCGCGACGGATCCCGATCACCACTTCCACACGCTCTCCACGACACCGGTCGTGCCGCCGGACGGCACGACCGCTGTCACGCTCACCTGCGCGAGCTGCCACGATTCGCACGGGAACGGGTTCTACCGGAACCTCCGTCCCAGCCCGGGCGGCCGCGCCGCCGCGGCGCCCGTCGTCGCGCAGGACGTGACCGCGAACGGGAAGAACGCGGCGGCGGTCTACGTCCGCAGCAACGTGCGGTACGTCAGCGGGATGTCGGAGTGGTGCATCGACTGCCACGACGCGATCACGAGCGCGCACGGCGATCCCGCCGTCACGGTGCACCCGTGGGACGTCCCGATCTTCGACGCGACGAAGGCCTCCTACGCCGCCTGGAGCGCGGTGGCGGCGAACCGTGTCCCCGTCCAGAATCCGCTCGGCGCCACGAAGCCCCCGCCGGACCAGGGCGATCGGGTCTTCTGCCTCTCCTGCCACAAGGCGCACGGCTCGCCGGCGCGGGCGGCGCTCATCCGCGCCGACCAGTCGACGACGAGCTCCACCTGCCTCGAGTGTCACGACCCGTGACGAGCGTCGCGCCCCCCCCTGAGCCGCGCGCAGGTCGCGTCCGCAGCGCCGGGCGAGACACCCTCGCCCTCGGGCTCCTCGCGCTCGCGCTCGCGCTCGCGCTGCCAGGGACCGCGGCGGGGAAGAACGGCGCGTACCGCGACTCGGCGCACGGCCGCCGCGACACCGGCGTCCTCCGGCTCCCGGGCACGGCGCGGGGAGAGTGCATCCACTGCCACGGCTCGCCGCGCGACGCCGCGGGTCAGCGTCCGGACGGGCGCGGGCACACCGCGCTCTTCTCGGCCGCGAACGAGCTCTGCATCGGCTGCCACGACCGCGCCGCCGGGACCTGGTTCGGCGCGCGCGAGTACGGGGATTCCGCGCACGGCACGTCGCCGTCGGTGGTCTGGCCCGGGCCGCTGCCGCCCGCACGCTCCGGCTCCGACGCCGGACAGTGCGTCAACTGCCACGACCCGCACGGCGTGAAGGACGCGTCCGGGCTCGTCCCGGAGCTGCTGCGGCTGCGCCCCGCCGCCCTCTGCCTCGGCTGCCACGCCGGGAGCCCAGGGCCGGACGTCGCGTCCGCGTTCTCGCGGCCGTACCGGCACCCGCTCGTCGCCGACCCGGTGAAGGTAGGCGCGCCCGCGGATCCGATGACGGCGGGCGCTGGCGGGAGGGCCGTCCAGGGCGGGACCTGCTCCGGCTGCCACAACCCGCACGTCGCGGCGGCGGACCCGGCCGCCCGCACGGCGGCGGAGGCGTCGCGCGCGCTCGCGGGCGCGGCCCGCGTCCGCCTCGCGAACGGCGCGGCCGGCTCGGCGCGGGCCCGCGTCGTGGCGGCGCGCACAGACCGGATGCTCGTCCGCGAGTACGAGATCTGCTTCAAGTGCCACTCCGGCTCCGGCCGGCTCACGCGCTCCGACGTGTCGGCCGCGGTCAACCCGGCGAACCCGTCGTTCCACCCGGTCGAGGCGCGCGGCAGGAACGTCGCGATCGACCGCCGCTCGTTCGCGCCGGGCTGGAGCGCGGACCGGCTCGTGACCTGCTCGGACTGCCACGCGTCTGACGACGACTCCACGCGCGGGCCCCACGGCTCAGCCTTCCCGCACATCCTCCGCCGGCGGTACTCGGGCGACGACGGCTCGGCGTTCCCCGCGCAGGAGACCGACCTCTGCTTCGAATGCCACGGCTACTCGACGTACGCCGACCCGTTCGCGGGGGCGGCGACGGCGTACACCCGCTATGCCGGGCACGTCGCGCACGCTTCGAAGGGCGTCGCGTGCTGGGCCTGCCACGACGCCCACGGGAGCGCCACCCTCCCCGCCCTCCTCGCGCTCCGCGCGCCCGGCCTCGCCCGCTTCGAGCCCGAGACGTCGGGCGGGACCTGCACCGTGACCTGCCACGTGGCGACGGCGGCCCGGGTCACTTACCGCGTGGCGTATCCGAGATGACGGTGCCGCGTGCGATCCCCCGGCGCGGCGATGAGGCCGTCCCGGCGCGCGCGACGCGGCGCGGCGCGCTCACCGGCGCCGCGCTCACGGCGCTCGCGGCGCTGAACGCCTTGCCCGCCACGGCGGAGGACTTCACCGGGCGGGCCGAGTTCACGTACGGTCAAGATGAAGGCCGGGACGTCTCGAGCGACTACTTCCGGCAGGTCTATCTCGCCGACTACCGGCGGCAGATCTCCCAGCCGTTCGGGTACCGGCTCGCGCTGCGGTACCAGGACGACCGCGGCGCCTCCGACGCTGCGGGACAGCAGCAGCGGCTCCGCTCGCGCATGCTCTCGCCGACCGCCTCGGTCGACTACCGGCTCGAGTCGTTCGGAATGAACGCCTTCTATCGGCGGAGCGATGACCGCACCTGGGACAGCCAGGTCGGGCAGTACCACTCGCGCACGATCGACCGCTACGGCGGCTCGATGACAATGAAGCCGACGGAGCGCGCCGACGCGGTCCTCACCGCGGACCGGCTCGCATACCGCGCCGGGCTCCAGGACACGACCGACGACCGCGCCGGCCTGACGCTCCGCTACTCGAACGGATCGCTGCGGCTCTCGAGCGAAAACCGCGTGATGCGCTTCGAGAACACGCAGTCGCAGTTCTCGCGGCTGAGCTACGGCCCGCGCGTGATCGCGGGGTACGCCAGGGAGCTCGGACCACGCTATCAGGTGTCCGGCCATTACACCTTCGACTGGCTCCGAACCGAGGAGCAGGCGCTCGGCGGGAGCTCCATCGACGTTCAGACGGAGGTCTTCGGCGCGGCGGGGCTCTATCTCTCCACGGGCAGCTCCCCCCCGCCCTCGATGCCGCCGATGACGCCCGAGCCTGGCCTCGTGGACCGCTCGTTCGACACGAGCGCCGGGATCTCCATCGGCCCGGGCGACCCCTCGTTCCAGAACCTCGGCCTCGACCTGGGCCGGGTCGTGACGCTCGACCAGCTCCGGATCCACGTCCGCACGACGGGCGGGGTTCCTCTCGCGTCGAGCGCGCCGGTGTTCTGGTCGGCCTACCAGAGCCTCGACGGGCTCACCTGGGCTCCCACGGCGACCGCACCCGCCCTCTTCGACGTGGCGACGAGCGCGTACGTCGTGAGCTTCATCGAACCGACGACCGCGCGCTTCTTCAAGGCCGTGAACTTCGGCGTCAACAACGTCGCGACGTTCGTGACGGAGATGCAGGCGTTCGCGCGGGAGACGCTCTTCCCGCGCGAGACGCGCGTCGCGAACGCGGTGCGGCAGGGGCTCGTGCTCAGCGCGTCCGCGGTCCCCGTCGACCGCCTCCGGCTCGACTACTCGGGGTACCTCAACGCGGACGTCTTCTCGGGGTACGCAGCGCCGCGGCGGTGGTCGAGCGACTCGGCGAACAGCGTCGGGGCGACTGCCGGCCCGTTCGGCGTCGTCACGTTCGGCGCGAGGCAGGCGCTCGCGACCGCACGCACGACCGGGCTCTCCCGGACCAGCTCGATCTCCTCCGCATCGGTGAAGTACCAGCCCCTCGTGAAGTACTCCTCGACGCTCGAGGCGCGGCTGACCGACGACTGGGTCGAATCCGCGGCGACCGCGGCGGTCCGGTCGACGACGACGGGCCTCGCGCTCGCGAACGTCCTCGCGGTCTACGACACGCTCGACGTCGGCGTCGCCGCCGGCTTGAACCGTCAGGACCTGGCGGTGGGCGGCAGGACCGACTTCCTCACCGCGAAGGTGGACGCCCTCGCGAAGCTCCGGCGCGACGCGGAGCTGCGGGTCGAGAGCCGCGTGCAACGTGTGACGGCCCGCAGCGGCGACACCTCCTCCACGCTCGACGTGCCGCTCCTTCACGTCTACACGTACGAGCTGTACCAGCTCGAGGGTACGTACCACCCCGGCCCGCAGCTCGCGTTGCTCGCGCGCTTCGGATACACGCACTCGGACGCCGCGTCCGGCTTCGTCCAGAGCTACCGCGCCGCGTGGAACCCGTTTCCGGGCGGCGCGATCCAGCTCTCCTTCGACTACGCCGACGAGATCGACCCTCTGACCGGCAGCTCGCTGCGGCGCTTCTCGGCCACGCCGCGGTGGACCTTGAACTCGCATGCCGCGTTGCAGTTGAGCTACAACATGGTGCAGGGGACCGGGCCCGCACCGCTGCGCTACCAGAGCGTCTACGCGACCTTCAGTCTACGGATCTGACGAAGCCCGACAGGACTACACCCGTGCGACGACTCCCCATCACGCTGCTGGTCGTCGCGCTCGCGGCTTCCGCCTGCGCGCGCGTTCCGTCGCGGTACGTGAACAAGAGCGCCGATCTCGATGCCATCGCGACCGTCGCGGTGCTCCCGTTCGAGAATGTGACGAACGACAAGCTCTGCGCGGAGCGCGTCCACAAGATCTTCGTCACCGAGCTCCTGAGCAGCGGCGCGTTCCAGGTCGTCGAGCCCGGGCAGGTCATCCGGATCGTCCGCCGCGACCAGCTCGACGTCGGCGCGCTCGCCCCCGAGGACATCAAGCGCCTCGGCGAGGCGCTGAAGGTCCAGGCCATCTTTCTCGGCGCCATCCTCGAGTACGACGAGGGCCGGGGGAGCGGTTCCGTTCCCTCTCCGCGCGTGAAGCTGCAGATCCGGCTCGTCGAGACGGAGACCGCGACGACGCTCTGGTCGGTGACCCGCACGCGCGCCGGCGCGACCGTCGCCGCGCGGCTGTTCGGGGTCGGCGGCGTGCCCGCCTCGAGCATGGCGGAGGAGATCATCCGCGACGAGCTCGCCCAGCTCGCCCGCTAGCTCCCGCCGATGCTGCACCGCCTCGCCCTCGCCGCGCTACTAGGGACGCTCGCCCTGCCGGCGGGCGCCCGCGAGCGACTCGTGCTCGTCCCCTTCGAGCGGGTGGCGCGCGCGACCGCGGCGCGCGACGTCCTCATGCCGGCGCTCGCGGCGGCGCTCCTGGCGAAGGGCTACGACGTCGTGGCCGGCCCCGAGGTCGAGGAGTTCCTGCGGAAGCGGCGCATCCGCTGGCTCGACTCGCTCTCCCGCGCGCACGCCGCGGAGCTGCTCTCCGCGTTCGACGCGAGCGGAGTCGTGCTCGGGACCATCCTCGCCTGGGGTCCAGACCGGATCGATCCGCACGTCGCGCTCACCGTGCGCGTGCTCGGGCGGGACGGGATGGTGCTCTGGAGCGACCTCGCCGGCCTCTCCGTGTCCGAGACGGAGGGCGCGCTCGGCGTCGGCAAGGTGCGCGGGATCGAGGAGCTCGGGCGCCGGACGGCGGCCAGCCTCGTCGTGACGCTCCCCGCCGGGAGGCTCGCGCCGGTGCGCGTCGCCCGCTCGGCGGGACTCGCGCAGCTGCCCCGCGTGTTCAGGGACCGGGACCGGATCGGCTCACGCCTCCGGATCTGCGTGCTCCCACTCCAGAACCACACGGAGAGTCGCGATCCGCCGCGCATCCTCGACGCCGTGCTGCAGCACCGGCTCGCCGAGCGCAAGGATCTCACTCCGGTCCCGGCCGCCGAGCTCCGCGACGCGCTCGGGAAGACCGGCGTCCACGTCCCCGCGCAGTACCTCACGGTGGAGCAGCTGCGCGACCTCGGCAAGGCGGTCGGGACGCCGCTGTTCCTGCGCGGCGCCGTCTACGGGTGGGGCCCTGCCGCCGACGCAGAGGGGACGCCCGGCGTCGAGATCTACCTGACGCTCGTGGACGTCGAGTCCGGGCGCACCGTCTGGTCCGGGCTGCACCGCCGGATCGGACAGGACTACGAGGGGCCGCTGCTTCGGGGCGCCGTGCGCGACGAGACGTCGCTCGCGAGCCGCGTCGTCGGCGAGCTGCTCGACGCATTCATGCGGCTCTGAGCCGCCCGCTGGAGGAACAGATGAGGTCCGCCTTCGCAGCGCTTCCGCTCGTGCTCTCCGCCGCCTGCGC
The DNA here is from genome assembly GCA_036394835.1 of Anaeromyxobacter sp. Classification (GTDB taxonomy): domain Bacteria; phylum Myxococcota; class Myxococcia; order Myxococcales; family Anaeromyxobacteraceae; genus Anaeromyxobacter. Next base: position 66,671 of record DASWEI010000031.1, read on the forward strand.
CACCGGCGCCGGCCACCTCGCCCGCGTGAACGACGAGCTCGTCACGGGGAACGATCTGCGGCACGAGTTCACGCGCCACCACGTCGCGATGGACAAGTTCCTCGCCGAGGACGCGGAGGTGCGCAAGTACCTCGATCAGCTCGTGAACCGCCGCGTGCTCGTGCAGGAGGGCTACCGGCTCGGGCTACACGAGTCGTCCGACGTGCGGGAGTCGGTCGGAAAGTTCCGGACGCAGCGGACGACCGCGCTCTTCCTGCGCGAGCAGGTCGAGGCCAGGATCAACCCCACCGACGCCGAGGTGAAGGCCACCTGGGACGCGCTCCCCGACCAGCTCGAGGCGCGCGAGGTGGTCGTCCGGACACGCGAGGAGGCGGAGGCGGTGCGCGCCGCGATCATCGCGAGCGGCGACATGGAGGAGATCGCGCGGAAGCGATCCCGCTCCGAATCGGCGACGCGAGGCGGGATGGTGATCGTCGGCTGGGGCGGGGAGGAAGCCCGCGAGCGCGCCCTGCTCGCGCTGCAGCCCCCCGAGGTGAGCGCGGTCTACCAGACCGAGGACGGCTGGGCCGTGGCCCGCGTCGAGAAGCGGAAGAAGCTCGAGCGGCCGCCCTTCGAGACTGCGGCGCCGAAGATCCGCCAGGTACTGAAGCGCCGGCGACGGGCCCTGCGCGAGGCGGAGCTGTACCCCGCGTTGTGGGCCAAGTACGGCGCTCGCGCAGTCGAGTGCCTACCGACCGTGGACGACCTGAAGCGTGGAGCGGAGCGCAAGGACCCGACGCCTTGCGCGACCTGGAACGGCGGCGCCGTGACGGCAGAGGCGCTCGCCCGGCGCGTGAAGCTCGGTGAGCTGGGGGCGCGGCCCGAGACCTGGCCGGAGCTGCGGAAGGCGCTCGTCGAGGACCTCGTGAACCGCGAGATCGTGAAGCTCGAGGCCGAGGCGCTGGGGTACGGGCGCCGGCCGGAGGTGGTCGATGCCGTCCGAGTGCAGCAGGACGATCTCGTCGAGGCGAAGCTGCTGAAGGAGCACGTGGAGCGCGGGGTCGAGGTGACCGACGACGACGCGCGCGGCTACTACGAGGCGCACCAGGAGAGGTACGTGGAGGACGCCAGGTTCGAGCTCGCCCAGATCCTCGCCGACACCGCGGATGAGGCCGCGGAGATCGCGGCGAAGCTGAGGACGGGCCAGCCGTTCCGGGAGCTCGCGGAGACGCGGTCGAGCGATCGCAAGAGCGCGGCGGAGGGCGGACGGGTCGGGGTGATCGCGAAGAAGGAGCTCACCGGCGAGTTCGCGCCCGTCGCGGCGCTCGCCGAGGGCGAGGTGAGCGCGCCGATCCGGACGAAGATCGGGTTCCACCTCGTGAAGGTCCTCTCGATCGTGCCGGAGCGCCCGCACGCCTTCGACGAGGTGAAGGAGCGCGCGCGCTCCGCCGCGCTCGAGGAGAAGCAGCGCGGCGCGTACCAGCACTGGGTCGGGGCGCTGCGCGCGTCGGCGCGGGTCGAGCTGAGCGACCGCGGGATCCGCGCGTACGAGAAGGAGCAGGTCGAGGCGCTCCGCCGTGACCAGGCGGAGAAGGCGGCGGAGCTCGCCCGGAAGAAGGCCGCCGACGAGGCCGCGCGGGCGGCCGCCGTCGCGGCACAGCCTTCCGCGCGGGGGGGTCTTGCCCAGCCTGCGGAGGCGCCGCCGGCGACCGCTCCCGCCCCCGTCGCGGCTCCCGCGGCCGCTTCCGCTGCCCCGGGGACGGAGTCCGCGCCGCGCCCCGCCGCCGCTCCCGCGCGCTGACGGCGCGGGGCCTCGCGTCAGACCGCGGGACCGCGCTCCGGACCGGCCTCGGGGACGAACGCCTCCGCCCTCTCCGGGTCGCCGAGCGCGCCCGCGACGTCGCCACGCGAGCTTGCCCCAGCACCGCCGGAGAGCGCCGCGCGGCGCGCGCGCGCCGCGAGCCGGATGGCGGCGGGCGCGGGGCTCACGAGGACGCCGCCGCCCGTGACCTCGCGGTAGTAGAACGGGCGCGACGGGAGCAGGAACGCCGCGAACGCGGCGATGAGCGCCGTGGCCGCAGGCCACCCCCCGAGGAGCTCGAGCGCCGCCGGCACGATCCCCTCGACGCCCGCGACCGCCGCCGCGAGCCACGCGATCGCCGGGAGGGCGAGCCGCCGCCGGTACAGGTGCCCGGCGCCCCCCATCGTCCCTCGGAGCTGGGCGCCCGCGCGGACGGCGTCCGCCTCGCCGGGGCCGCTGAGCACGCACTCCCCCCGCGAGAAGCTCTCGATGTCCGGACCGCGCCAGATCGAGGCGACCGCCTGGATCGACGCGGTGATCGCGATCGGTCCGGCGAGGGCGGCGGAGATCGCAGCCACCGCCAACGACACCTCGGCGCCGAGCGCGCGGAGCCCGCCTACGGCGACGAGCGCGATCCACGCGAAGATCGCGGCGACGGCGGTCAGCGTGGATCCGCTCAGCACGACCATGCACCTCGGTCCCGACTTCCGAGCGAACGTCCGCTTCACGTCAGTCGCCGCTCGGGGCGCGGCGGCACTCGCCGCGCCCCGAGGCGGCAACCGGGGTCCCCTTGGCCTCCCCGCGCCCCTCTCGCTATCCCTGAAGCACGGGACGTGCCCGTTCGCGACGTTCGTGCTGCAGCGCGGAAGCCGTGGGAGTGGCGGGGAGTTTCGTGGCCAGGCGCCTCGGCGGCCTCTCGACCGCGCGTGGGGGTTCTCACCCATCGTCGTCCTTGGATGCGTGAACCGCCGCACATTTGGAGGCCGGTGCGCATGGTACGCGGCGCGCGGGCTCGATCGCGGAGCGGCCTCCGCACGAGACATAGCGTTTCCGTCGCGACGATGAGGATATAGCGTTTCCGTCGCATCCGCGGGGCGGCGCGGCGGCGCGGGACCGCGCGCCGGCAGGCTCACGGATCGACGCGGATGACGCCCTTCTTGAGGGCGAAGCGCACGAGCTCGGTCCGGTTGTGGACGCCAAGCTTCTCCATGACGTGCTCTCGATGGCTCATCGCCGTCTTCACGCTGATCCCGAGCACCTCGGCGACCTCCTTGTTCGAGTGCCCCTCCGCGACGAGCTTCAGCACCTGCTTCTCGCGGTCGGTGAGCGTGTCGTACGGATCCGCGCCGCCGGGGGTGGCGGGGTTCGCCTCCTCCATCGCGGTGCGCGCGACCTCCGGGTCGAGGACGAGCCCGCCTCGGTGGACGGCGCGGATCGCGTTCGCGAGCTCCCCGCCGGCCGACTTCTTGAGCACGTAGCCGGACACGCCCGCCTTGAGGAGCCGCCGCACGTACTCGCGGTCCTCGTACTGCGAGAGGATGAGCACCTTCACGCGCTTCCCGAGCTTCTTCAGCTCGATCGCCGCCTCGATCCCGCCGAGCCCCGGCATTGCGATGTCCATGAGGACGACGTCCGGATCGAGCCGGTCCACCGCCGCGATGGCCTCGATCCCGTTCGCGCCCTCGCCGACGACCTCGAGGTCAGGATGGAGCTGCAGCAGGGCCCGCACGCCCTCGCGGAGGATGGCGTGGTCGTCGACGATCAGCACCCGGATCCTCGCGCTCATGCCCCGGTCACCTCCGGCGCGGCGCCCTCGCGGGAGCCCGTGCCGCCGCCGGCGAGATCGCGCGGGAGCGGGATGCGCACCTCGACGTGCGTGCCCTGGCCCGGCGACGACTCGACCCGCGCCACCCCGCCGAGGATCTCCGCGCGCTCGCGGATCCCCATGAGCCCCCAGGAACGCCGCCCCTCGCGGCGCGCGACCGCCTCGCGCTCGAACCCCTTGCCGTCATCCTCGATCTCCACGACCACCTCGCCGCCCTCGACGCCGACCTGCACGAGCACGGCGGTCGCCTGCGAATGCCGCGCCACGTTGCTCATCGTCTCCTGGCAGATCCGGAACAGCGCCGTCTCCATCTCCGGCGGGAGCCGGCGCAGCTCCCCGAACTCGCAGCGGACGGAGATGCCGCGCGACTCGAGGTGGCGTTCGGCGTACCACCGGATCGCCGAGAGCAGCCCGAGGTCGTCGAGCACCGAGGGGCGCAGGTCGAGGATGAGCCGGTGCACGTCCTCGAGGGTGCGGACCGCGAGCGCCTTCACCTCGTCGAGCCGCGGCGTCTTCCCGGAGCGGAGCGCGTCCTGCGCGCCCTCGATCCCCATCGCCAGCACCGCGAGCCCCTGGCTCGTCTCGTCGTGGAGCTCGCGCGCGATCCGCTTCCGCTCGTCCTCCTGGACCGTGATGAGCTTCCCGAGGAGCTGGGAGCGGTCCTCCTCGCGCTCGCGCAGCTGCGCGTTCGCCTCGTGCAGCTGCTTCGTGCGGGCCTCGACCCTCTGCTCGAGCTGCGCGTTCACCTCGGCGACGTGATCGATGAGGAGCGCGAGGTTCTGGCGCATCCGCTCGAGCGAGGTGCCGAGGCGTCCGACCTCGTCCACGCCGAGCGCCGGGATCGGCCAGGCGAGCTCTCCGGCCGCGATCCGCTCCGCGTGCTCCGTCAGCACCGCCACCGGGCGGGTGACGCTCCGGGCCGCGCCCCACGCGAACACCCCCGCGAGCAGGAAGTGGCCCGCGAGGAGCCCGACGACGACGGAGTACCACGGCAGCGCCCCCTCGGTCGCGAGCGCCTCCGCCGCCGACTGGCGGACGATGACGCTCCAGGGGGCGCTGCCGACGGCGGCGAAGGTGAGGTGCTCCCTCGGACGGAGCTCGACGCCGTGCTCGGCGTGGCAGTCGGCACAGAGCGTCGCGAGGGCCTTCTTCTCCTGCGCGAGCTGGACCATCCGCCGCGCGCACGTCGCCCGCTGCCCCGCCCGCGCGCGGTCCGTCGACGCGACGACCAGGCCCGTCCCGTCCACGAGGTCGGCGACGCCGGTCGCGCCGCGCTTCAGGAGCTGGAGCATCCGCTCGAAGTCGCGCCGGTCCGGACGGAACGTCCCGCCGGCGACCCCGACCACCTCGCCCTTCCAGCCGCGGATCGGGACGAACTCGTGGACGACGCTGCCGCGCGGGCCCGAGATCATCCCGGAGAGGCGCGGGCGCCCGTTCGCGAGCACCTCCTCGACGAGCGGGATTGCCTCGCGCGAGACCTCGGCGATGACCCCCGGCGGCTCCGCGGCGACGACTTTGCGCCGGGCGTCGAGCACGAACACCGCGTCGCGGTGGCGAAGCTGGTGGTGCGCGTCCAACACCGCCCGCAGCACGGGCGTCGCGTCGCCCTCCTGGAGCGGTCCGCCGACGTTCGACGCGAGCCGCTGCAGCACCTCGAGGTCGTCCGTCAGCTCGGCGTCGACGTGCGCGGCCACCGCCCGCGCGGCGCCGAGCCGCCCCGAGACGAGCCGCTCGTCGATCGCGCGCACCCAGTAGAGGCCCGCGGCGCCCATGAGCACGAGCGGGAAGAAGATCCCCACCGCCATGAGCAGGTACACGCGCCGGCGGAGCGAGCTCGCGCCGCTGGACCGCCGGCCCTCGCTCACCGGCCTCCCTCCCGGTGCGACGTGCGCGCCATCCGGAAGAGCTCCTCGACGTCCCCGGACGAGCGGAGGATCATCGCCCTCCCCTGCACCTCCCAGGCGAGCTCCCGGTGCAGGGTCCCCTCCACGAGGACGTCGGAGAGCGACGCGGGGTGCGCGAGGACGGTGGCGTGGCTCGTCCGCAGCACCGTGCGCCCCGCGAGCAGCTCGGGCGCGATCGGCTCGCCCTCCCGCGTCGCCTCGAGGATGTGGACCTCCGGGCCGTGCCGGGCCGAGAGGTCGAGCCGCACCGAGCCGCGCCGTCCGCCGGCGACCAGGATCGACCGCGGCGGCCAGTCGAGCCGGTCGGGGAAGTAGCCGGGGACGAGGACGCGCGCGCCGAGCCGCCGCTCGGCGTCCTGGACGGTCGGGAGGCGCCGCACGGTGCCGCGATCGCCGGTGATCCACCCCGGGAGCCACCCGAGCGCGGCGACCATGACGACGGTCGCGCCCGCGACCCACACGAACGTCGCCAGCATCCGGACGAGCTCGAGCCAAGCGCCCCCCGTCCGTGCGGCGCCCATGGTCACGCGATCGGTCATACCACGAAGAACAGCAGCGCCGAGATGCCGGCGGCGGCGAGCAGGAACCGCGCGCGGCCGTAGCGCAACCGCGCGGGCGGAACATCGAGCAAGCGCCGGCACCGGACCTCGACGTCGAGGGAGCGGACGCGGGCGAGCGGCTCCGCCAGCGCGGCCGCGAACGGCAGCGTGCGGCGGACCGCGGCCACGCCGGCGGTGGCGCGGTGGAGCTTCAGGAGGCCGCTCGCGAGGGCGAGCGGGTCGCCGCACGCCTCGGCCGCGCGGTCGTCGGCGAGCCACTCCGCGTCGCGGGCGAGCGCGCGCGAGAGCACCTGGAAGGCGGGGTTGAAGAACATGAGGGCGCGCGCCGCCATGACCCCCCAGCTCACCCCCGGGTCGTGGCGCGCGAGGTGCGCGAGCTCGTGGGCGAGCGCGGCGCGCAGCTCCTCTCGGTCGAGGAGCCGGATGGCGCCGCGAGACACGACGATCGCGTGGCGCCGGACTCCCGTGCAGAACAGGACGGGCTGGTCGCGGGCGAGGAAGACAACCGGCGGGGCGGCGACGCCGAGGGCGCGCGCCAGCGCGGGCAGCTCGGCGAGGGAGGCCGCGGACTCGGGATCGGGATCCGCGGGGACGGGGCGCGGGCGGCGCCGGCCACGGAGCAGCGGCACGAGATCCATGAGGAAGAGGAGCGTCCCGAGCCCGGCGAAGAGCGCGAGCCAGCACGCGAACAGGCCGACGCCGAGGAGGTGGACCTCCCCCCAGCGCCGCGCGACGAGCAGGGCCGGCCCGTCGTGGAACGCCTCCTCGCCCCGGAGCGGGAAGGCGAGGAAAAGGGCTGGAAAGACGACCAGCGGATAGCCCACGGCAACGAGCCGCAGGACCATCCGCTGGCGGGGTTCGCGAACGCGCCAGCTCCGCACCAGGGCCTCGACGAACAGCGAGGCGACCAGGGTGTGGAAGATGGCTTGCGCCGCTATCTCAGCCCACGTCGCGCTTGGCTCCATGCACCGGAGCGGCGTGCCCGTGGACGTCCGGGGGCGCGCCACCCTCGAGTCGGGCGAGCTCCAGGGGATGCTCGTGCACGTACCGCTCCCTGCTCACCTTACCAGTGAAGATGGCGGCGTCGAAGGGGAACACGTCCGGGTTGAGGTGCGCGTTGAAGATGTGCCAGATGGTGATCACGAAGAAGGCCATCAGGCCCTCGTTCGAGTGGGCGACCTTCGCGGCCGGGATGAGCTGGCCGGGGATGAGCGTCGCCGCCTTCACCGGGAAGAAGAGGATGAATCCGGTGACCACCATGATCACGTTGCCGATGACGAGCCCCCAATACTCGAACTTCTCCTTGTACGTGTACCGGTCGTACATCGGGTGCTGCTCGGTCATGCCGAGGTAGTACTTGAGCTGCTGGACCACGTCCTCGAAGTCCTTCTTCGTCGGCACCATGCTGAAGAAGGTCTTCTTGCCGAGCATGAGCAGGATCGCGTTCGTGAAGTGCACGATCGTGGAGAGCGCGAGGACGATCCCGCAGATCCGGTGGATCCACCGGGTCGCGTCCACGCCGCCGAAGACGTCCACGAGCGTGTGAGCCCAGCCCGCCTGGTAGAACTTCTGCGGAAGGCCGGTGAGGCACAGCAGCGCGAAAACCGTCATCGTGACGAAGTGCTCGATCCGCTGCTGCAGGTTGAATCGGACGATGTAGTCGCTCATCGGTTCACCACGACGCGCCAGAGGTGCAGCGCGATCTGCAGGACGAGCCCGCCCACCATGAACGGGATCATCAGCTTGTAGAAGAGCATCACGCCCCAGACGATCGGCGCCTTCTGCGGCGTCGGCTCGTAGTGCGAGAGCCACGCCTTCGGGAAGCTCTCCGAGGCTCCGTCGTGGCACCTCCCGCACGTCTTCGTGAGATTCGCGGACATGACCGTGGAGGCCGGGTCGCTCGCCTTCTGGATGTCGTGCACTCCGTGGCAGTCGGTGCAGACCGCGGCGAGGCGGACGCCGGGACCCTTCTTCTTCCCGCGCTGCAGCGTCGCGGCCATGCCGTGGAAGTCGGCGAGGTAGGTGTCGACGACCTTGGTCGAGAGGCCGTACCGCGCCATCAGCTTCTCGTCCGTGTGACAGCGACCGCAGATCTCGGGCGTCCGCATCGCGAGCGCGCCGTCGCGCGGGTCGGTCGTGTCGTGGGCGCGGTGGCAGTCGGTGCAGACCGGCACGTCGCTGCTCGACTCGGCCGCGCGGCCGTGAACGCTCTTTGCGTAGATCTCGGCCTGCTTCGCGTGGCAGCCGGAGCACATCCTCGAGATGCGCGTGCGCGGCTGGCCGGGGCGCGAGATGTCGTGCGCGCCGTGGCAGTCCACGCAGAGCGCCGCCTTGTCGTTGCCCTTCGCCATCACCGCGAAGTGCACGCCGTCGAGCGTCTTCGTGTAGTTCGCGAAGTGGCAGCCCTTGCACTGCTCGTAGTGGGCGCGCGTCACCTCGCGGCGGTTCTTGTACTTGAGCTCGCCGGTCGCGTGGTCGCTCGTCTTCTCGGAATGACAGTCCGTGCAGCGCAGGCTATCGCCGTGTACGGACTTCGCGAACGCAGCCTGGTCCACGCCGAGCGGCAGCTTCTCGCCGCTCGGGAGGTCATAGGTCATCGACAGATCGGTGTGGCAGCCGAGGCAGTCCTCCTGCTCCGCCGGGATCCCGGCCGCCGCCGGGAGCGCCGCCAGCGCCAGGACGAGCGCCGTAGGGATTCTCCGCATTGAGTCGCACCCCTCGAGGTTGTACGGCAATCCATGCCAATACAGACCCGCAACTCCTACCAGGGTGCGCGCTTTTCGTCCAGGGGCGGAGCGACCTAAATGCGCGGGAAACCGCCGGATTTGGTCGAGAATGCGCAAATATTGTCTGCGTCAAATCGCCGCCGCGGGAGGTTGCCGCGTCAACGGCGCGACGTCGCGCCGCGACCCGAGTGCGGGATCGCCCGCGTGCGGCGTTCCAGCACACTCGGGCGAGCCCCTCGGCGATGGACGCAGTGCCGCCGCAGAGCGGCAGGAGAAAGAGGATGCCGCGCACGCGACCGCCGCGCCGCTCCGCGGCGAACGGCGCGATGACGAGCCGCGTGATCGAGTCATCAACCGCGCGTCAGCGCGCCGCGGCGGGGCCGCCTCCCCGGACGGTTCGGCGGGATCGGCCGCGAAGGTCGTGCGCCCATGGCGGATCGTCGCAGCATGACGGCCCGTGACACCTGGTCTCCCCTCGCTCGTCACGACTCGAGGAAGGCGGCGGTGAGGGCCTTCCAGCCCTCCTCGCCGACGAGCCATGGCGCGGGCGAGACGAGCTCGCCGCCGTCCGCAGCGGCGAACCCGAGCCGCTCCTCGAAGAAGCGGCTCCAGCGCGCCGCCTCGCGGCGCAGCCAGCCCTCGGCCTGCTCACCATGCGGAAGGAGCGCGAAGGACGGATCCGCGGGCACGATCGCGACGAGCCAGCCGCGCCCGTAGCCCTCCCGCTTCACGAGCGCCGGGTCGCGCAGGACCGACGCGTTGACACCCGCGATCGTGCCGGCGACCGGCGCCAGGATCCGGATGGCGCGGCCGCCGCCGTGGAGGACCGCCACCGTCTCGCCGCGCGCGACCTCGGCGCCGGGGCGGGGCAGCTCGACCGCGCTGACGGACGGAAGGAGCCGCTGCGCGAGGTCGTCGATGCCGAGCTCCAGCGCGCTGGCGCGCCGACGGCGGAGCCACGTGTGGCCGGGGGCATAGAACAGGTCCGGGCGAAAGAGGACCCCGGCCACCCGGCGGAGGCCGAGCGCGCGCTCGCGGCACGCGGAGATCGCCCGCATCGCGAGCGCGATCGCGAGCGCCGGCAGGACGAGCATCGCGAGCATCGCGAGGAAGAGCCCGAAACGGGCGAGCAGCCCTGCGAAGAGGACGCCGACCGACTGGAGGATCTCGATGACGGGCTGCATGGCTGCCTCCCTTGCTACATCGCGTGACACATCGTGCAGTCGTCGAAGTTGAAGGCGGCCTTCCCGTGGCACCCGCCGCAGGCCTGTCCCTTTTCCATCGCGGCGTGCGTCACGGCGGGCGGCCGCCGGAGCGACGAAGACCGCCCGAGGATGCTGAAGCGCGCCGGGTGGCAGCCCACGCAGCTCGGCTTCGACGGATCCACGTGCATGTCGTGGTTGAACGTGACGACTCCTGGGCTGTCGCCGGTCTGCGCGAGCTTGAGCGCGACGGGGAGCCGCGGCAGGTCGTCGGAGAGAACGGCGCCGGCGAAGGTCACCGCGGCGAGCATCGGAATGAGCTTCCACGAGGTCATGGTCCCCTCCCCTCAGGTCAGGAAGAACTGCCGGGCGGTCTCTTCCCAGGCATCGCCGGCGAGCGCGCGGGCGATGCCGTGGATGGGCGTGCCGCCGTCCTGCAGCACGTGGCCGAGCTCGGGTGACAGCGCATCGCGAGCTGCGCCTCGGCGTCCTCCACGAAGCGGCGCGCGGGGCCGTCACGCAGGAGCTGCCGGAGGTTCGCGGCGAGCCGGGGCGCCTTCACCTTGAAGAGCCAGCTCGCGCCGTACGGATCGTCGAGCGCGTCCGGCCGCTCGCAAACGGCGGCGTTGATCGCGACCACGGTGCCGTCGACCGGCGAGAGCATCGCGACCGTCCGCTCGGCGTCGCCGATCTCGAGGGCGGGCTCGCCCTGGAGGACGTGAGCGCCGAGGTTCGGCAGGTCGATCCGCGCGGGGCCGACGAGCTTGTGAGCGAAGTCGTCGGCGCCCACCGCGACGAGGCCGTCGGGCTCGAGCCGCGCCCAGGTGTGCCCGGGGTGAAGGTGGATGCCCGCGGGGACCTGGAACCACCCGTGCGATGCTGGGCGCAGCGCGCGCGCGCCGCCGTGCGCCTGCGGCTTCGCGGCGGCCCGCTTCGTCGCCGCCGCGTGCGCCGGCCTCTTCCCGCCTTGCACGTACCGCCAGAAGGGGATGAAGAGGAGAAGGTAGCTGATGGCGAGGACGTACTCGAGCAGCTTCGCGGGATAGATGGACAGGAAGTCGTGGCCCATGGCGTCCTCCCTCAGTGATGGTCTTCCGGGAAGTCGGGGGACTCGCGGAGGATGGGCATCCGGTTGACGATCCACCGGAAGAGCAGCACGCCGATGGTGACCAGCGTGACGGAGACCCAGACCTCCATCCAGCTCGGCACGTACCGGACGGCCCACGGCTTGTCCCAGTTGAACGCGATGACCGAGACGTTGAGGCGGTTCAGCGCGACCCCGGTGACCCCGAGCACCCCCGCGACGCGCACCCAGCGCATCTTCTCGCTGCGCGCGCCGTAGGCGAAGAGGAGCGCGGGGAGCAGGACGAATCCGAGGATCTCGACGAGGAACCACGCGCCGTACAGGGTCGGCAGGTAGCCCCAGGCGTGCCCGTCCGTGACGCCCTGCAGCTTCAGGAAGAAGTAGGCGAACATCACGAGCGCGCCCGCCTTGCCGAGGCCGAGCACGAGCTTGTCCGAGCTGTGGCCGTGCAGCTGGTGGGCGAAGACCTTGTGCGACAGGGTCGACTCGACGACGACCATCGAGATGCCGGCGATGACGGCGGTGAGGAAGAAGAAGATGAAGATGAATGGCGAGTACCAGAGCGGGTGGAGCCGCGTCGGCGCGAGCAGGAACAGCGAGCCGAGCGCGCTCTGGTGCATCGTCGAGAACATCACCGAGAGCACCGTGAGCGCGATGAGCGTCTTCCGCATGATGGCGTGGAGCTTCTTCCAGCCCAGCCACTCGAAGAACGGGACCGTGAACTCGAGGAAGAGCACGGTCGCGTAGCACACGACGCACAGATGCCCCAGGGCGAGATCTGGGAGAGGTTCGTGGTCGCCGCGAGGCCGCCGGCGAACCGGTAGACGATGAGCGGGATCCCGACCGCGAGGATGACCGCGGCGAGCGCGTTCATCGGGGTGCAGCAGGACCGGACGTACTCGCGCCAGCTCTTGCCGAGCAGGATCTTCTCGCGGAAGAAGGACGGCTCTGCCGCGAGGGCGCCCACGTGAACGCTAGTCATGGTGCTCCTCCTTGTCGGTGGCGGCGACCTCGTCCTCGCGCTTCGAGAACACGTAGAGGCCCATCAGCAGCGGCGGCCAGAGCGTCATGACGAACGGCGGGGCGCCGAGCGCGCCGGCGACGAGCGCGGGGTACTGCGCGTCGGGCATGCCGGTGCGGAGCGCGAGCTTCTCGAAAGGGACGTCGCTGATGTAGAGCCAGCTCGTCCCGCCCGCCTCGTGCTCGCCGTAGACATGGTGCAGGTACCGGGTCGGATTCGTGTAGATGCGCGAGTTCGCGAGCTCGAGCAGCTCGGCGCGGCGGCCGAAGGTGAGCGCGCCGGAGGGGCAGACCTCAGCGCACGCCGGCTTCAGCCCGGCGGCCTGGCGCGTCGCGCAGAACGAGCACTTGCGGACCCGCGGGGCGAGCGCGTCGTACTCGTACTTGGGAATCTCGAACGGGCAGGCCACCATGCAGTACCGGCAGCCCATGCACTTGCTCGGATCGTAGGTGACCGGCCCCTCGGGCTTCTTGTCGAGGGCCCGGACCGGACACGCGGAGGCGCACGCGGGCGAGATGCAGTGCATGCACTGCCGCTTCGCGAAGCGCTTCTTGTCCTCCGCCTTGTTCACGACGGTGACGCCGTCGGGGAGGTCTCGCGCCTCGGCTCGAACACGTCGCCCTCCGGCGGCGGCGGGTTGCCGTTCGCCTCGGCGCACGCCGCCTCGCAGCCGCGGCAGCCGACGCAGAGGGTCGTGTCGACGAGCACGCCGGGTCCGTCGGCGGCGCCCTCCGCGCCCTCCGCGGCCGCGGCGTTCGCCGCGGCGGAGCCGGCTGCTGCCGCGCCAGCGCCGGCCGCGGCGATCTTGAAGAACCCTCTGCCGTCCGAGCTTCATGTTCGCCTCCAGGATTCCGTCACGCGCGAGCGGCGATGAGGTTGAGGGTACCGATGACGGCGACTCCGGCCAGGGCCAGCACGAACGCGAACATCATGGCGTCGCTCCTTTCGGTGCTGCGGGATTCGAGCTCTGCTCCTCTTCGTCGACCGAGCGGCCTGCGCGCGTGAGCGCATCCCGGAAGAGCGGGCATCCCTTGAAGCCTTCGCCCTCGCAGGTGCTCGCGGTCGTGACGCGATCGACCGGGACGGGCTTCTTCACCGGGTACGCCCTGCAGAAGACCATCGAGACTTCTTTCAGGTACGGGCAGGTCATTTCCGTTCTCCTGCCCATCCCTATGGCAAGCCACTGGCCACCTCGGTGCGGGCGCGCGCGGCACCGGAGTTCCGCCACGTTCACGGTGGGTTAGGACCTTCGGCGCGCGGACCCGCAGCGCGCAGCCGCCATCGGCGCGCCGCAGGCGCGGTGAGAAGCTCGACACCTCGGTGCGGAGCCGAGGCGCTTCGGTCAGGCAGATCGGGGGGTTGCAGCTCCAGCGCCGCTCGACGTGGAGTTTCTCGACGGGTGTCGAGAAACTCCTCGGGGCGCCTGTAGAGGTTCAGCGGGCGCTGCCCCCGGCGTGCGAGAGCACCGCGGCGACGTGCCGCTTCTCGACCTCCTCGAGCGACGCGAGCGTCCCGCCGCGCGGCGGAACGTCGCTCTTCCCGGGCAGCCCGAGATCGACGAGCTGGATGACGGGGCCCGCGGCGACGACGGCGCCGCGCTCGAGCACGTTGCGAAGCTCGCGGACGTTCCCCGGCCAGTCGTGGGCCATGAGCGCGCCCATCGCATCGGACGAGACGCCGTCGATCCGCCTCTTCATCTCGACGGCGAGCCGCTCGACGAAGCTCTCGACGAGGAGCGGCACGTCCTCACGCCGCTGGCGGAGCGGCGGGATGAAGATCGGGATCACGTTGAGGCGGTAGAAGAGGTCCTCCCGGAACTTCCCCTCGCCGGTTGCCTTGCGCAGGTCGCGGTTGGTCGCCGCGATGATCCGCACGTCCACCTCGATGGGCTCGTTCCCCCCGACGCGCTGGACGCGCCGCTCCTCGAGGACGCGCAACAGGTCGAGCTGAAGCTTCGGCCCGATGTCGCCCACCTCGTCGAGGAAGAGCGTGCCGCCGTGCGCCGCCTCGAACTTCCCCTTGCGCCGGGCGATGGCACCGGTGAACGACCCCTTCTCGTGACCGAACAGCTCGGACTCGAGGAGGCTCTCGGTGAGCGCGGCGCAGGAGATCGCGACGAACGGTCCCTCGCCGCGCGGGCTCTCGGCGTGGATGGCGCGCGCGAGCACCTCCTTCCCGCTGCCCGACTCGCCGAGCACGAGGATGGTCGAGTTCGAGCGCGCCGCGGTCTTCGCGAGCTCGAACACCGCCTGCATCGCGGGGCTCTTCGAGAGGAGGTCGCGGAAGCGGTACTCCTGCTTGAGCGCTTGCCTCAGCACCGCGTTCTCCCGGACGAGAGTCTGCTGGCTCACGATCTTCTGCATCATGATCGACAGCTCTTCGGGATCGAACGGCTTCACGAGGTAGTCGTAGGCGCCCGCCTTCATCGCGGCGACGGCGGGTCGGCTGCATCCCGGGCGCCCGCTCACGCGGCCCCGCCCGCCTTCTTCGGCGGGAGCCTGAGCATGATCCGCGTCCCCTTCCCCATCTCCGTCTGCAGCGCGATCTTCCCTCCGTGACGCTCGACGATGCCGTAGACGACCGAGAGGCCGAGGCCGGTGCCGCGCTCCTTCGTCGTGAAGAACGGGTCGAAGATCTTGGACAGGTGGTCGGGCGGGATCCCGGGGCCCGAGTCCCGGAAGGCGAGCTCAACCCAGCGGCCGTCCTCGACGAGCGCGGTCTCGACGACGAGCCGGCCGCCGCGAGCCATCGCCTCGCAGGCGTTCATGATGACGTTCACGCACGCCTGGCGCAGCAGCCCGAAGTCACCGTCCACGAGCGGCACCGGCGCGAGCCGCTTCTTGAGCACGACGCCCTGGATCTGGATCTGGTTCCCGAGGAGCTGCAGCGCCTCCTCGACCACCCCGCGCACGTTCAGGTCCTTGAGCGCGAGCGGCCGCTCGCGCGCGAAGTCGAGGAGGTTGCGGACGATGGCGGAGCAGCGCTCCGTCTCGCGCTCGACGAGGTGGAGGTGCTTCACGAGCGTCCGGCGCGTCGCGTCGTCCGGCGGGCCCTGGTCGAGCGTGCGGACGGTGAGCTTCGCGAAGGTGAGGATGCCGGCGAGCGGGTTGTTGATCTCGTGCGCGATCGACGCCGAGAGCTTGCCGAGCGAGGTGAGCTTCTCGGTGCGCACGAGCTGATCCTGCGCGGACCGGAGGGCCGCGGTCCGGTCCTCCACCTTCTTCTCGAGGCCGTGCATGAGCAGATCGAGCTCGCGCTTGGTCGAGCGGAGCGAGCGGGTCATCTCGTTGAACGACGTGGCGAGGATGCCGAGCTCGCCCGACCAGGTGACGGGCACCTCGAGATCGAGCTGGTCGCGCGCGACGCGCCGGGTCGCCTGGACGAGGGCCGCGACCGGGCGCATGAGGTGATGGCGCGTGAACATCCAGACGGCGAGCCCCAGCACCCCCGCCGCGATCGCCGCGGCGAGGAGCATTCGCAGCCGGAACCCGGTGGTCTCGTCGTCGAGCCGCTGCAGCGAGACCCCGACGTCGATGACCCCGAGCACCTTGCGGTCCGGCGGGTGCGCGTGGCACGCCGCCGTCGCGCAGGACCCCTCGTTGTAGATCGGCGTCACGATCCCGAGCACGCGCCTGAGGCCGCTCCGGAACACCCGGCTGCGGTCGGCGAGATCCAGGCGGTGGAGCGGCTCGCCCTCCGCGTGGCAGGCGCTGCATGCCTCCCCGCGCCGGTCTACCGCGCGCCCGATCTCGGCGCGATCGGTCGAGAACGTGATCCGGCCTTCGGCGTCCATCATCCGGACCATCTCGATCCCGCCCTGCCGTCCGATGTCCTCCATCGCGAGGTACGCGTCGGAACGGCGGTCCTGGAGCATGGCGCGGTGGAGCGCGTTACGGATCGTGTGGCTGAGGAGGTCCGACTCTGCGACCACCTGCGAGAGCAGGTGGCGCTGCATCGAGATCTCCGCGAAGAAGAAGGAGGCGACCGTCGCGAGGGCCACGAGGACGATGAGCGCGAGGAGCTTCGTCGAGAGCCGTTGGTGCCACGGAATCGCGAGGCCGATCTCGTCGAGCGAGCCGGGCGCGATCGCCCGCGCGAGCTTCTCGAGCCCCGGATCGCCGGAGGCTTCCGTCGATGGGCGCGGCGGCGTGACGCCCGCCGTTCCCTGCCCGGGTCTGGATGCGGCCGTGGGCATCGCACCCCCGTGCGTCCCTCTTCACGATCAGTACTTCACCATTGAGATACGCCCCGGCGAACGTGGAAGCCTTGTCTCGTGTCAACGCCTGTAGCGATCCTCGCCGCCCGTCGAGGTCTGCGCGCCGCGGCGCGCGGCCCTCCGCCGCGGCAACGTTGATCCCTCCTCGTATCCTGCGTACCCTCCCTCACCTCGCATGACCGACCCGCGCGCCATCCTCCTCGTACAGTGCCCCGACCGGCCCGGCATCGTCGCCGGTATCTCGAGCTTCCTGTTCCGGCATGGCGCCAACATCACCGACTTCGACCAGCACACCTCCGAGGACCAGGGCGGCGTCTACTTCACGCGACTCGAGTTCCAGACGGGCAAGCTCGACCTCCCGCTCGACGACCTGAAGCACGCCTTCGCCCTCGACGTGGCGCGCCCGTTCGGGATGGACTGGCGGCTCACCCTCTCCTCCGACCGGAAGAAGCTCGCGGTCCTCGTGTCGAAGCACGACCACGCGCTGCTCGAGCTCCTCTGGACCTGGAAGCGCGGCGATCTCCGCGCCGACGTCGCGCTCGTGGTCTCGAACCACCCCGACCTGCGCGGCGCGGTCGAGTCCTTCGGCATCCCGTTCGCCCACGTCCCGAACTCGAAGGAGCAGCGGGACGCGGCGGAGGTCCGGATGCTCGAGCTCCTGCACGGCAAGGTGGACCTCGTCGTCCTCGCCCGGTACATGCAGATCGTCTCTCCCGCGTTCGTCGCGCGCTGGCCGAACCAGATCATCAACATCCACCACTCCTTCCTCCCCGCGTTCGCCGGCGCCGATCCGTATCGGCAGGCGTACGAGCGCGGGGTGAAGGTCGTCGGGGCGACCGCGCACTACGTCACCGCCGACCTCGACGCCGGCCCGATCATCGACCAGGACGTCGCGCGGGTGTCGCACCGCGACTCCGTCGAGGACCTGAAGCACCTCGGCCGCGACCTCGAGCGACGGGTGCTCGCGCGCGCGGTCCGCTGGGACTGCGAGGACCGGGTCATCGTCCACGGCAACAAGACGGTCGTGTTCGCGTAGGTCTGACGTGCATGTCCGCGTCCGCCGCCCCACGTTTCGGGCGGAGGCGCCGCCATGCCCGCTCGCACCCTCGGCCTGATGCTCTCGCTCTGGCTGTTCTTCTCCGCGTTCGCCTGGCACCGCAGCAAGGAAGGGTTCGCGAACGCCTGGCTGGTCGGGCTCTTCACGGCCGTCGCGTCGGTCGCCGGCATGCGCTCCCCGCGGGCGCGGTTCGTCGCGACCGCGCTCTCCATCTGGCTGGTCGTGGCCGCGTTCGTCCTGCCGCGTGCCTCACCGGTCGCGTTCTGGAATGACGTCGCGGTCGGCGCGCTCATGTTCCTCCTCTCGCTCGTGCCGGGGACGCTGTACCTCCCCGCGGAGCACCTGCAGCGCCGCGCCCACGCGTGAGAGGCGCGGGACGCCGGACCCGGCCCGCCCGGGAGGTGCGCGCCGCGCGCGCGCCGGGCAGGTACGAGCGATGGCCGATCCGGTCGCGCGCGCCGAGGTGGTGCGGATCCACGCCGAGCTGACGCGTGCGCTCGCCGCGCTGCAGGCACGGGTCTGCGCCGCGCTCGAGGAGGCGGACGGAGGCGCCACGTTCTCGACCGACCGGTGGGACCGGCCGGGCGGCGGCGGCGGCGTCGCCCGCGTCCTCCAGGACGGCCCGGTCCTCGAGAAGGCAGGGGTGAACCTCTCCGACGTGCAGGGCGAGGTGCCCGCCGGGCTCGCCGCGAAGCTGCCCGGCGACGGCCCCGAGTTCCTGGCCGCCGGCCTCTCCATCGTCGTCCACCCCCGCTCGCCGCTCGTCCCGACCGCGCACGCCAACGTCAGGTTCCTCGCCCGCGGCGGCGAGGCGTGGTTCGGCGGGGGCGCGGACCTCACCCCCTACTACCTCTACGAGGAGGACTGCGCCCACTTCCATGGCGTGCTGCGGGACGTCTGCGAGGGGCACCTGCCCGGGAGCCACGCGGGCTGGAAGCGGGCCGCGGACGCGTACTTCTTCCTTCCGCACCGGGCCGAGCACCGCGGCGTGGGTGGGATCTTCTTCGACGGGCTCCGCGGCGACCTCGACCGCGCGCTCGGGCTCGCGCGCGCCCTCCCGGCGGCGTTCCTCGACGCCTACCTGCCCATCGTGGCGCGGAGGCGCGACCTGCCCTGGGGAGCGGAGGAGCGGCGCTGGCAGGAGATCCGGCGCGGCCGCTACGTGGAGTTCAACCTCGTCCACGACCGCGGGACGCTGTTCGGGCTCGAGACCCGCGGCCGGACCGAGTCGGTGCTCATGTCGCTGCCGCCAACCGTGCGCTGGCCGTACGACCACCGGCCCGCGCCGGGCAGCCGTGAGGCGGCGCTCCTCGAGGTGCTGCGGGCGCCGCGGGACTGGGCCTGATCGCCCTCGCTACCGCTGGCGGACGGCGGTCTGGTCGACCAGGCGTTCCGCGGCGCGGCGGGCGCGGTTGTGGCGGATGGAAGCCCAGAGGGAAACACCGATGAACCCGGCGCCGATGAGCCCGGTGACGACCTCGGGGACGTGGTGCAGCGTGCCTATCATCATGATGACCGCGAGCGCGCCGATCGCGTAGAACGCGCCGTGCTCGAGGTAGCGGTAGGACGCGAGCGTCCCCCTCTCGACGAGCATGATGGTGAGGCTCCGCACGAACATCGCGCCGATGCCGAGGCCGACGGCGATGACGAACAGGTTGTTCGTAAGGGCGAACGCGCCGATGACGCCGTCGAAGCTGAAGCTCGCGTCGAGGACGTTGAGGTAGATGAAGCTCGCCATTCCGGCCCGGTGGAGGTCGTGGTGCCCCTCGGTCCCCGCCTGCATCGCCGCACCGATGCCGTCCACCGCGATGAACGTGATGAGCCCGAAGACGCCCGCCACCAGGAACTCGAGCGCACCCGCCGGCGCAAAGGACCGGGAGAAGCCGTAGAGCGCGATCATCATGAGGCCGAGCCCGATCGCCTCGAACTTCCCGAGGGTCGAGAGCCGGCGCTCGAGCGCCCCGATCCAGTGGACGTCCTTCTCGGCGTCGAAGAAGTACGTGAGGCAGACCATGCCGAGGAACGCGCCGCCGAACGCGCCGAGCGCGATCCGGGCGCTCGTGAGGAGCCGCGCGTACTCGATCGGCTCGAACGTGGCGAGCCGCAGCGCCTCGAGCGGACCGATGCCCGCGACGATGCTCACGACGACGAGCGGAAAGACGAACCGCATGCCGAAGACGGCCACGGCCATGCCCCAGGTGAGGAACCGGTGGCGCCAGATCGGCGTCATGTCCTGCATCACCGAGGCGTTCACGACCGCGTTGTCGAAGGAGAGCGAGACCTCGAGGATCGCCAGCATGGAGGCGATGAAGACGGTGGTGACGACGCCGGCCGCGGTGCCGAAGAGGTAGAGCCCCAGCCCCGCCGCGAGGGCGAGCCCGACCACGGTGACGTAGATGGAGCCCTTGAAGAAGTGGAGGTTCCCGGTCATGTGCTCGAGTCGATCCCTGGCGCCGCGCGCGCGCAGCATGGGAGATGCGCGGAGGCCGAAAGATAACGCACTTCACCGACCGGCGCCCCGGAACGGCGCAACGCGCAGCCGAGGCGCGTTAGATCTGCCCTCACGATGGAATGGCTCAACTACCACCACCTCCTCTACTTCTGGACCGTCGCGCGCTCCGGCTCGATCGCGCGCGCGAGCGAGGAGCTGCGCCTCGCCCAGCCGACCATCTCGAACCAGCTGAAGACGCTCGAGGCGAGCCTCGGGGTGAAGCTCCTCGAGCGTCAGGGGCGCCAGCTCGTCCTCACCGACGTCGGCCGCACCGTCCTCCGCTACGCCGACGACATCTTCCGCACCGGGCGCGAGCTGCAGCGCGCCGTGAAGGGGCTCCCGACGGGGCAGCGGCTCCGGCTCGTCGCGGGGGTGCTCGACGTCATCCCGAAGCGGATGGCCGCGCAGCTCCTCCAGCCCGCGGTGGACGCGTTCCCGGACCTCGTCCTCGTCTGCCGCGAGGGACCGCTGCCGCAGCTCCTCGCCGCGCTCGCGATCCACGAGCTCGACGTCGTCATCGCAGACGTGCCCGCCTCCGAGCAGGTGAAGGTGAAGGCCTTCAACCACCGGCTCGGCGACTGCGGCACCACCTTCTTCGCCGCCGCGCGTCATGCCGGGCTGCGGAGGGCGTTCCCGAGATCCCTCCAGGGGGCCCCGATCCTGCTCCCGGCGGAGGGGACCGCCCTCCGCCGCGCGCTCGACGCCTGGTTCGACGCGTCCGCCCTTCGCCCGGACGTCGTCGGCGAGTTCGACGACAGCGCGCTCATGAAGGCGTTCGGCGCGCGCGGGCTCGGCGCGTTCCCGGCGCCGCGGGTGCTCGAGGACGAGATCCGGGAGCAGTACGGCGTGCGGGTGATCGGGCGCGTCGAGGAGGCGCGCGAGTCCTTCTACGCCATCACCGTCGAGCGGCGGCTGCGCCACCCGGCGGTCGCCGCGCTCGCCGAGGGCGCGCGCGAGATACTCTGAGCGGGAGGCACTCGGCGCTCGCTCGAGTGCAGGGCCGCCGCTCGCGCGTTATCCTTCCAGCGATGACAGCACCCAAGTTCACCGTCTACACGAAGGCTTCCTGCCCGTTCTGCGTCCGCGCGAAGCACCTCCTCGTGAGGAAAGGGATCCGCTTCGAGGAGATCTCGGTCGAGGGGAGGGACGACCTCCGCGGCTGGCTCGTCGAGACGACCGGACAGATGACCGTGCCGCAGATCTTCGCCGGCGATCGGTCGCTGGGGGGGTACTCGGACCTCGCCGCCCTCGACACCGAGGGTAAGCTCGAGCCGATCGTGCACGGCGAGGGCTGACGGGCGATGCGAGCGCGCGGCAGGCGCCCACCGAGCACGGCTCGGGCGCGACCGGTCGGCCGCCGCGCCGCACGGCGAGCGTCAGTCGGCGACCCGGCAGGCCCACGTCGCCGCGCCGTCTCCCCGCGCCGCCGCGCAGGCCGCCTGAAGCGCGGGTGGTCATCGTTCGCTCGCAAGGGGGGACCATGGAAAAGGACCGCATCAAGGGGAAGATGGAAGAGATCAAGGGCGACGTGAAGGAGCGGATCGGCGGCGCCACGAAGGATCGCTCGACCCAGGCGGAAGGCTTCATGGAGCACAAGAAGGGCAAGGTCCAGAGCGGCATCGGCAAGGCGAAGGAAGAGCTCGAGCGCGGCGAGCGCGAGCGGAAAGACCCGGAGCACTAGTAACGCCCTGGGCGATCGAAGACGCGCGGCGCGGGCGACCCGCCGCGCCTCCTCGTTCCGGCTTGCGGGGTCGGGCGGAGCGATCGACCGCGCGGCGGTCGCGCGGCGGTACGGACGGACGGCGGAGGGAGCGCCGCGGGCGAGCGGCGCGCGGTCAGGGCTGCGGACCGTCGCGCCGCTCGTTCGCGTACGGATTCGCGAATTCGCGCGGCTCGTCGTGCACGCGGAACAGCGCGCACTTCCCGCAGGTCCAGCTGTCCCAATCGAGCTTCACCGCGACGTCGAGACAGGCGTCGTAGTGGACGCAGTAGAGGTTCCTGTGGCCGGCGACGACCGCCTCGGAGCGGATGAGCTGGAGGAGCGGTGTCGGGTTGGGCAGCATCATGTGCGCGCTCCGACGTGATGAAGTTCGGTGGACCGGAAACGCGTGGGCGGCGGAACCATTCCGCGCAGGGCACCAGGGCGGCCGGGCAGTGCGCTGAAGGTGGACTGGCCGATCACGGATGGGAAAGGCCCCCTTGAGGGCCCATGGGGAGCCGTTCTCGGAATCGCCGGAAGGACGGCTGGTTGCGTGCCTTCCGGACGCGCCTGCGCCCGCCTGGGATCGGCGTTGACCCAGCGTCGATGCCGGGTAGAGTCGCCGTCGGTCGCGGCGGACCGCCGCACGGAGGCATCTTTGAGCAACGTCGAGCCCTGTCTCGCCTGCGATCTCGTTCACGGCGTCCGCGCCGTGCCCGGCGGGATCCTGCTCCGCGACGGGGGCTTCGCGCTCCACGTGCTCGCGGATCCGTCGCCGATCGCGGGCTGGCTCGTCCTGACGAGCGAGCGCCACGCCCGCGCATGGTACGACCTCGCGCCGGCGGAGCTCGCGGCGCTCGGTCCGCTGGCGGCGCGGGTGATGGCGGCGCAGCGGGCGGCACTGGGCGCGGACCACGTCTACGCGTTCGCGATCGGCGACGTGCTCCGGCACTTCCACCTCCACCTCGTGCCGCGCCACGCGGACACGCCGGAGCGGCTGCGGGGGCGGCGCTGCTTCGAGGGGCGGCCCGAGGACGCGCTGCCCGAGGCGGAGGTCGCGCGCGCCGCGCAGGCGATCGCCGCCGCGCTCTAGCCCGGAGCGAGCTTCGCGAGCCCATCGGCGAACGACGGGTGGCGGAGCGCGACCCCAAGAAGCGCGCGCGTCTTCTCGGAGCGGATCCGGCGGTTCGGGCCTGCCGCGGGTCGCTCGGTCCGCGGGGGCGGGATCCCGAGGCGCGCCGAGATCCACTCCACCACCTCGCGCCGCGGCGCGGGGCGCGCGTCGCTGCCGTGGAGGATCGCCCCGGCGGGCGCTCGCTCGAGCGCGGCGAGGACGAACGCGACGGCGTCGTCCCGCTCGCAGAAGTTCATCCACGCGTCGTCGCCCGGGCCGAGCGCGAGCACGCCCTGCCGGACCCGCTCGAAGATGCCGGCACGGCCCGGGCCGTAGAGCCCGGAGAGGCGGACGACGGCGGCGTGGGTCCCGCGCGCCGCGGCCTCGCGGACGAGCGACTCCGCTTCGACGAGCACGGCGCCGGTGGCGCTCGCCGGGGCGGGCGGCGTGTCCTCGTCCACGTCCGAGCCGTCGCGCTGGCCGAAGACACCGGTCGACCCGGTGTAGACGAGCCGCGCCCCGGACCGCGACGCCGCCGCGAGGAGCGGCCGCAGCGCGTCCACGTACGCCGCGCGGTACGCGCCCTCGCCTTCCGCGCCCGCCGACTGGCAGGCGACGACGGCGTCCGCGGCCGGGAGGTGCGCCTCGGCGCCCGGCGCGGCGAGGTCGAGCGCGAGCGGCTCGACGCCGAGCGAGGCGAGGGCCCCGGCGCGCGCGGGATCGCGCCGGATGCCGGTGACGCGATGACCCCGGCCGACGAGCACCCGCGCGAGCGCCTCCCCGAGCCACCCGCAGCCGGCGACGAGCACGTGCATGGTGAGGCCATTATGTCCGGCCCGCCCGCCGGGCGCGCGCCGGGCGGGGCTGGAGGTCTCCATGGCGACGCCGGCGTTCACCATCGGGACGAGGATCCCGCTGCGCGGCGGGGTGGAGATCCCGGCGCTCGGCCTCGGCGTCTACCAGTCGCGCCCGGGCACCGAGACGCGCGAGGCGGTCCGCGTCGCGCTCGAGCACGGCTACCGTCACGTCGACACGGCCCGCGCCTACGGCAACGAGCAGGACGTCGCCGCCGGGCTCGCCGCGAGCGGGGTGCCGCGCGGGGAGGTCTTCGTCACGACGAAGCTCTGGAACTCCGACCACGGCTACGTGGAGACGCTCCGCGCCTGCGACGCGAGCCTCGGCCGGCTCGGGATGGAGCGGGTGGACCTGTACCTCGTCCACTGGCCGGTGCAGGGGCGCCGGCAGGAGACCTGGCGTGCGATGGAGCGGACCCTGTCGGACGGGAAGGCGCGCGCCATCGGCGTCTCGAACTACACGATCCGTCACCTCGAGGAGCTGCTCGGCTCTGCGAAGGTGCCGCCCGCCGTGAACCAGGTCGAGCTGCACCCGTTCCTCGCGCAGCGCGAGCTGCGGGAGTTCTGCGCCGCGAACGGCATCGCCGTCGAGGCGTACGCGCCGCTCGTGAAGGCGCGGCGGATGGATCACCCGGTCCTCCGGCGCATCGCCGCGAAGCACGGCGCGACGCCGGCGCAGGTGCTCGTCCGCTGGGCGCTCCAGAGCGGCCTCGTCGTCATCCCGAAGTCGGTCCGGCCCGAGCGGATCCGCGAGAACGCGAGCGTCTACGGGTTCGAGCTCGATCGCGAGGACCTCGGCGCGCTCGACGGGCTCGACGAGGGGTACCGGACGAGCTGGGATCCGACCGAGGCGCCGTAGCGCGTCGATCGCGAGCCGTACTCCTCGTGCTCGACGCGCGGCGGCTTTCCCGTCCGTCGCGGACGCACCCGTCTGATTGAGACGGATCAAGGCGCGACCGTCTCAGCGCACGTTAAATGACGTGCGTCACATCCTCCGGCGCTGCGTCATCGGACCCAGCGCGTTCTGGCGCTTGCGTTCCTTGCCGCGCTCCCGGAGGCGGCCTTCGCGGCCCCGCCGCGCGATACGCCGCACGGCGCGACTCGATACTCGGTCTATATGGATCCGCGGTAGCTTGAAACGGCTTGCGTACGCTGAGTACGCCGTGATCGTGACCACGCTGGAGTAGCCCCGATGACGAATTGCGCCTTCGCCGCTCGCTTCCTCGCCCGCGCCGCGGCCGCCGTGGCGCTTTCGGCGGCCCTGCTCCAGGCGCCGCCCGCGGAGGCCGCGCCGACGGCGAACGGCCGCGTCGTCTTCGGCAACGC
>DASWEI010000032.1:0-17629 GCA_036394835.1 Anaeromyxobacter sp.
TTCGTTGACGAGGTTGTCGAGCGAGAAGCGAACGCCGTTGTTCTCCCGCGGCGTGCTGGCGCTCTTCTGCGGGTAGACGAACGCCTGGCCGTTCGCCCCGACCGCGACCACCGACGAGATCGGGATCGTCGACGGCCACACGGAGCGCGGGAAGGTCTTCTTGCTCGCCTCCTGCCCGAGCGGGACCGTCCCCTGCTTCACGTAGTCGCTGTCGACGCCCGGGAAGCGATAGCCGTTCCTGCGGAACGCCTCGCCGAACGGGTTGAGCTTCGGGTAGACGGTGTGGCAGGTGAGGCAGCTCGTCTCGTACTTTCGGGCGAACGCCGGGATCGCGTTCGCAGCGCTCGGAGCGGCGAGCGCGAGGCCGAGGATCGCGAGCTGCATCGTGAGGCGGATCCGGTCCATGGGAGCCCTCCCGCGCGGGTGAGCGCGCTCTGCCGAGGAGAGCGAGACGGGTCGCGACGAGCCGGCGCGCTCTTCCTGTGAAGTTGACTGTCCGTTCGTCGAGGTGCAGGCGGCGCGCACGGCTCCGAGGGGTTCAGGCCCGCACGGGAAGCAGACGGTTCGCTCACCACGCCGCGGCGGCGTCGCGCAGGATGTCCACGTACTGGTTCGCCGGATCCTCCGGCGGCGTGCCGTAGAGCCACTTGAACTGGTAGGCGTCCCACGCGTCCGGGCGGTCGTCGTGCGCGAGCATCCACGGCCCCGCCGCCGCGACGCCGGTCCGGCGCGCGCAGGCGAACCAGCCTCGGTAGATCGCCCGCCGCGCCTCGAGCGGGAGCCCGTCGCGGCGGAGGCCGAGCTCGCCCACGACGAGCGGCTTCCCGGCGGCGTGCGCGAGCCAGGCCCGCGAGGCGATGAGGTCCGCGCCGGCCGCCGCCGCGAACGGGCCGTGGCGGCCGATCTTCTCCGGGAACAGGTGGAGGCTCCCGTAGTCCACGTAGGGTGAGGCGAGGTCGAGCGCGAGCTGCGCCGCGTCGACGCCCTCCTCGCCCGTCCCGACGAGGTGGCCGGGCGCGAGCGACCGCAGGAGCGCGCCGAGCTCGTCCACCCAGGCCCGGAGCGCCGCCCGGCCGCGCGGCGGCCATGGCGCGCGCGGCTCGTTGAGCAGCTCCCAGGCGAGGACGGCCGGGTGCTCGCCGTAACGGATCCCGTCGAAGGTGTTCACCCGCGAGAGGAGCGACGTCACGTGCGCGCGGTAGTGCTCGACGACCGCGCGGTCGGTGAAGAACCGGCGATCTCCCGTGCGCGGGTCGGGGAGCCCGGCCCAGGCGACGTACTGGCGCGCGCCGCCGTAGTCGTTCCAGAAGTTCCCAAGCGGCAGGACGAGCCGTACGCCGTGGGCGTGCGCCCGCGCGAGGACGAGGTCGAGCGCGCGGAGAGCCGTCTCGTCGTAGACGAGCTTCGCCGTCTGGATCGCGGAGTCGCCGGCCTTCGCCGGGTCGTCGTTGAAACCGTTCGTCCGGACGACCGCGATCCCGAGCGCGGCGGCCTCGCCGAGCGCCTCCTCGACCCGCGCGGCCATCGGATCGCCGCGGCGGAGCGCGCGCGCCGCCTCCTCCTGCAGCCAGTACGCGTTCACGAGGACGAGGCCGCGCGAGAATCCGGGCAGCGCGAGGCGCGGCGCGTCGGGACAGGACGACGCCGCCTCCTCGAGCGCGTCTGCCGGGATGCCGTCTCCGCACGCGGCGAGGAGCGAAGCGAGCGTGCCCGCGGCGAGCGCGGCGCGCGCCCGGCTCACGCGTTCCGCCACGCCCTCTCGGCCCGGAGGACCAGCGCCCCGAGCGGGAGATCGAAGGGCCACGCGTCGACGATCATCTTGCCGAGCCCCTCACCGCGCTCGCGCCGTGGGGGGAGCGCGCCCGAGTCGATCCCGGCGAGGTACTCGCGGAGCGTCTCGCGCGCGGCGCCGAGCTCTTCCGGGCGGAGCGCGTTCCGCGGCGCGGCGAGCTCCGCCTCCACCGCCTCGAGGGCGCCGGCGACGAGGGCGCGGGCGCGGCTGCGGCGATCGTCCATGCGCCCGGTTCTACCCCGGGGTGCTTTTCTTCAACGATCGTTGAAAGGAGGCGCCGGCCTGGGGTAGAGATCGCGCGCCATGGCCTACCGCTCGCTGCGCGAGTTCCTCGATCGGCTGGAGGGCGCGGGCGAGCTCGTCCGCGTGAAGGAGAGGGTGGACCCCGTCCTCGAGATGGCGGCCCTCGCCGACCGCGCCGCAAAGCAGGGCGGCCCGGCGCTCCTCTTCGAGCACCCCGCCTCGGGCTCGTTCCCGATCGCGATGAACCTCTTCGGCACGCGGAGGCGCACGAGCTGGGCGCTCTCCTGCGACGACTTCGAGGACCACGCGCGGGAGCTGCGCGCGCTCCTCAAGACGGCGCCGCCCCAGAGCTTCTGGGACAAGCTGAAGATGCTCCCGAAGCTCGGGAAGCTCGCGGCGATGGCGCCGAAGCACGTCTCCTCGGGCCCGTCGCAGGAAGCGGTCGATCGCGCGCCCGACCTCGGGAAGCTCCCGGTGCTCACGACCTGGCCGCACGACGGCGGCCCGTTCGTCACCCTGCCGCAGGTCATCACGCGCGATCCCGAGACCGGCATCCGCAACGTCGGCATGTACCGGCTCCAGGTCCTCGGGCCGCGCCGGCTCGCGATGCACTGGCAGCTCCACAAGACCGCGACCGCCCACTACCGCGAGTACAAGCGGCGCGGGGAGCGGATGCCGGTCGCGATCGCGCTCGGCGGCGACCCGGCCCTCACCTACTGCGCGTCGGCCCCGCTCCCGCCGAACGTGGACGAGTACCTCTTCGCCGGGTTCCTGCGCGGCGAGGCGGTCCGGCTCGTGAAGGGCGTCGCGACCGGGCTCGACGTGCCCGCCGACGCGGACCTCGTCATCGAGGGGTTCGTCGACACGGCGGCGCCGCTCGTGCGCGAGGGGCCCTTCGGCGACCACACCGGGTTCTACTCGCTCGCGGACGACTACCCCGCGCTCGACGTCGTGGCCGTGACGCACCGGAAGGACGCGATCTACCCCGCGACGGTCGTGGGGCCGCCGCCCGTCGAGGACCAGTGGCTCGGCAAGGCCACGGAGCGGCTGTTCCTGCCGCTGCTGCAGCTCGTCTTCCCGGAGATCGTCGACATGGCGATGCCGGTCGAGGGCGTGTTCCACAACCTCTGCCTCCTCTCGATCAAGAAGGAGCACCCGGGGCAGGCGAAGAAGGTCATCCACGGGCTGTGGGGCTCCGGCCAGATGGCGCAGACGAAGACGCTCGTCGTGTTCGACGACGACGTGGACGTGCAGGACGTGCCGCAGGCGGCGTGGCGCGCGTTCGCGAACGTCGACGTGAAGCGCGACCTCGTCGTCGCCGACGGCCCCGTGGACGTGCTCGACCACGCCGCCGCGCACTTCGCGTTCGGCGGGAAGATCGGCGTGGACGCCACGCGGAAGTGGCGCGAGGAGGGCGGGCGCGAGTGGCCGGAGGTGTGCGTCCACCCGCCGGAGGTCGTCGCGCGGATGGACGCGCTCTACGAGCGGCTCGTCCCGGGGGCGCCGAGGCCGCGCCGCCCGCGCATCGCGCCGCCGCCTGCCGCCTCGTGGACCCCGCCCCGCGGAGGGACGCTCCAGTGACCATCCCGCTCCCGGGCGAGGCGCGCCGCGGCTCCGCGGTGCGCGCGATGTTCGACCGGATCGCCCCCCGGTACGACCTCCTGAACCGCGTCATGACGCTGAAGGTCGATCAGGCGTGGCGGCGGCGGCTGCTCGCCGATCTCGACCCGCGCGACGGCGAGACGATGCTCGACCTGTGCGCGGGGACGATGGACGTCGCCGACCTCGCGCGCCGGCGCGCGCCGGGACTGCGGGTCGTCGGAGCGGACTTCTCGTTCGAGATGCTCCGGCGCGGCGTCGAGAAGACCGGGCTCCCCGCCTCGCAGGCGGACGCGATGGCGCTCCCCTTCCACCCGGCGCGGTTCGACCTCGCCACCGTCACCTTCGGCATGCGGAACCTCGACGCGTACGAGGTCGGCCTCGCCGAGCTCGCGCGCGTGCTGCGCCCGGGCGGCCGGCTCGGCGTCCTCGAGTTCTTCCGCCCGGAGTCGAAGGGCTCGCGCCTCGTCCACGGCGCGTACAACCGGCTCGCACTGCCGGTGCTCGGGCGGATCCTCTCGCCGGACCCGGAGGCGTACCGCTACCTCGTCGCGTCGATGGAGCGGTTCGCCTCGCGGCCCGAGTTCGAGGGCGCGGCGCGGCGCGCCGGGTTCCGCGACGTGCGCGGCGAGACCCTCTTCCCCGGCGTCTGCGGGCTCGTCACGGCGGTGAGGGCGTGAAGCTCGTCGTCGCGGTCTCCGGCGCGTCGGGCGCCCCCTACGCGAAGCGGCTCCTCGACTTCCTCGCGGCGCACGGCGACGCGCACGGCGTCTCGGCGGACCTCGTCTTCACGCAGACCGGGAAGCAGGTCTGGAAGCAGGAGATCGGGGCCGAGCCCGCCTACCGGTTCAAGACCTGGAAGAACCAGGACTTCACCGCCCCGTTCGCGTCCGGCTCGTCGCTCTACGATGGGATGGTCGTCATCCCCTGCTCCGCCGGCGCGCTCGCGCGGATCGCCTACGGGATGTCGATGGACCTCGTCGGACGCGCCGCGGACGTGATGCTGAAGGAGCGGCGCCGGCTCGTCCTCGTCCTGCGCGAGACGCCCATCTCGCTCGTGCACGCGCGGGCGATGACGCAGGTCATCGAGGCGGGCGCGTTCGTGATGCCCGCCTCGCCGTCTTTCTACTCCGGGCCGCGCACGATCGACGCGCTCGTGGACACCGTCGTCGCGCGCGTGCTCGACCGACTCGGGCTGCCGAACGACCTCATGAAGCGGTGGGACGGCATGCGCCCGGCGCCCGAGCCCGTGGAGGAACCCTAGATGCTCTCCGACCTCGCGAACGTTCGAACCGGGGGGATGAACCCCAGGAGGACGGCGGAATGATCTCGTCTCTCGCGCACCGCGCCCTCGAGCGCGACGGCCTCGGCCCGATCCGCGACCAAGTGATGGACGGCAAGCGGATCTCCGACGCGGACGCGCTCCGGCTGTTGGAGGCGGCGGACCTCGCCGCGGTGGGCGCCCTCGCGAACCATCTCCGCGAGCGGCGCCACGGCGACCTCGCCTTCTACAACCGGAACGTCCACCTGAACCCGACGAACGTCTGCGTCGCGAGCTGCAAGTTCTGCTCGTTCGCTCGCAAGGAGGGGGAGACCGCGTCGCCGGGCTACACGATGACGGTGGAAGAGGCGGTCGAGAAGGTCCTCTCCCGGCGCCCGCTCGGGATCACCGAGGTCCACATGGTGGCGGGGCTGCACCCGACGCTGCCGTGGGAGTACTACACCGAGCTCCTCCGCCGGATCCGCGCCGCCTGGCCCGAGCTGACGATCAAGGCCTTCACCGCGATCGAGATCCACTTCTGGGCGGAGAAGTACGGGAAGAGCTACGCGCAGGTGCTCGCGGAGCTGCGCGAGGCGGGGCTCGACACGATGCCCGGCGGCGGCGCCGAGATCTTCGCGCCGCGGGTGCGCCGGAAGATCTGCGACGACAAGGCGACCGCCGACCAGTGGATCGAGATCCACCGGACCGCGCACAGGCTCGGCATCAAGACCAACTCGACCATGCTGTACGGCCACATCGAGCGGCTCGACGAGCGCGTGGACCACATGCGGCGGCTGCGCGAGCTGCAGGACGAGACCGGCGGGTTCCAGGTCTTCATCCCGCTCGCGTTCCACCCCGAGCACAACATGATCGGGAAGGCGTTCCCCAAGCCGACCGGGTACGACGCGCTCCGCACCCTCGCCGTCTCGCGCCTCTACCTCGACAACTTCGACCACGTGAAGGCGTACTGGGTGTCGCTCGGCGAGCGGCTCGCGCAGACCGCCCTCGCCTTCGGGGTGGACGACCTCGACGGCACCGTGCTCGAGGAGCGCATCTTCCACATGGCCGGCTCGACCGTGCCCCAGGCGCTCTCGGAGCGGACGCTCCACGACCTCATCCGCGCGGCCGGGCGGATCCCCGCCGAGCGCGACTCGCACTATCGCGTCCTGAAGGTGCACGCGCCCCTCACCCCGGCCCTCTCCCCGCACAGCTCCCCCAGCGAAGCGGGGGGAGAGGGCCAGGGTGAGGGGGGGCGGAGGACCCATGGCTAAGCTCCGCGCCGCCGCCGTCTCCTTCCTGAACGCCTGGCCGCTCACGGCCGGCCTCGAGTCGTCCGACCGGATCGAGCTCGTGCTCGCCGAGCCGTCGCGCTGCGCCGCGCTGCTCGAGGCGGGTGAGGTCGACCTCGCCCTCGTCTCCGTCGGCGGGCTCCCTGGCGGCGAGTACGAGATCGTCCCCGGGATCGCGATCGGAGCCGACGGCCCGGTGCAGACGGTGGTGCTCGCGGGCGAGCAGTCGCCCGCGATCTGGGACGAGGTCTTCCTCGACACCGCGTCGCGGACCTCCCACGTCCTCACCAAGATCGTCCTCGACGAGATGGGCGTTCACCCCAAGTTCACGCCCCTCCCCGCGGTCGAGGGGCTCGCCCGGGCGAAGGGGACGAAGGGCGCGCTCGTCATCGGCGACCGCGGGTTCGACGTCCGCGCGAACCAGGTGCTCGACCTCGGGCGCGAGTGGAACCGGCTCACCGGGCTCCCCATGATCTTCGCGCTCTGGGCGGCCCGGCCCGGACGCGTCTCGCCCGAGGACGTCCAGGAGCTCTCGCGCGCGGCCCAGCACGGCCTCGGGATCCGCACCGAGCTCGCCCAGAAGTTCGCCGCCGAGAGGGGCGGCGACCCGGAGCGCTACCGGCGCTACCTCACCCAGCGGATCCGCTACGGCCTCGGGCCTTACGAGCTGCAGGGGCTCGAGGTGTTCCTCGAGAAGGCGGCGGCGCGGGGGTTCCTCCCGCCGATGAAGCTCCGGTTCGTCGACGACGTCGTCCGCTCGCACAGGGTCCGCCGCGCCGTGTCGCTCGACGCCGCGCTCCAGAAGGCGGCGGACGGCGAGCGGCTCGATCCCGATGAGGCCGAGCTTCTCGACGAAAAGGCGCCCCTCCTCGAGCTCGGCCTCGCCGCCGACACGCGCCGGCGCGCGCTGCATGGCGACGGCGTCGTCACCTACATCGTGTCGCGGAACGTGAACTACACGAACGTCTGCACGACGGCGTGCCACTTCTGCGCGTTCTACCGGCCGCGTGGTCACCCCGAGGCCTATGTCCTCGGGCGCGACGAGCTCGCGGCGAAGCTCGACGAGACGGTCCGGCTCGGCGGGATCGAGATCCTGATGCAGGGCGGGCTCCACCCCGATCTCGGCATCGAGTGGTACGAGGACCTGTTCCGCTGGATGAAGCGCGGCTGGCCCACGATCAACCTCCACGCGCTCTCGCCGGAGGAGATCTGGCACATCGCGCGGACGAGCGAGCTCACGCTCGACGCGACCATCGACCGGCTCGTCGGCGCCGGGCTCGACTCGATCCCGGGCGGTGGGGCCGAGGTCCTGCACGACGAGGTGCGCCGGCGCATCGCGCCGCTCAAGTGCTCGACCGACGAGTGGCTCACGGTGATGCGCGCCGCCCATCTGAAGAAGCTCCGCTCCACCGCGACGCTCATGTTCGGCGTCGGCGAGGAGTCCACGCACCGCGTGGCGCACCTCGCGCGGCTGCGCACGCTCCAGGACGAGACCGGCGGCTTCACCGCCTTCATCTGCTGGCCCTTCCAGTCCGCGAACACCCGGCTCGTTCCCGGCGACGGCAGCGCGCACGCGTACCTCCGAGCGAACGCGCTCGCGCGGCTCTTCCTCGACAACGTCCCGAACCTCCAGGCCTCGTGGGTGACGATGGGCGGCGGCGTCGCACAGGCCGCGCTGCACATGGGCTGCAACGACTTCGGCCAGGTGATGATCGAGGAGAACGTCGTCTCGGCGGCCGGCACCTCGTTCGCGATGGACGCCGACGAGGTCGAGCGGCACATCCGCGACGCCGGGTTCCGGCCGGCGCGGCGCAACATGAAGTACGAGCGGCTCGGGGACCCGACGGCATGATCCGCGTCGTCTCGGCTCCCTGGGTGCTGACGGGGCGCGGCGGAGCCGCGATCCCCGACGGCGCCGTCGCGCTCGACGGCGATCGGATCGTCGCGGCCGGGCCGCGCGCGGAGGTGGAGGCTCGCCACGGCGAGGGCGAGCGGCGCGACGCGATCCTCCTCCCCGCGCTCGTGAACGCCCATCTGCACCTCGAGCTCTCCCACATGGCCGGGGCGGTGGTCGGCGCCGAGGGGCTCCCCGCCTGGATCGAGCTCTTCGTCTCGGCCCGCCTGCGCGCCCGCGAGCGCGACGCCGCGCCGGCGATGACGATGGGGGCGGAGGACCTCGTCCGAGCGGGGGTCGCCGCGGTCGGCGACGTCTCGAACACGCTCGCCTCGCTCGCGCCGCTCGGCGCCGCCGGGATCGCGGGCACCGTCTTCCACGAGGTGTTCGGCACGACGCCGAAGCGGCTCGCCCACGCGGTCGCCGACGCGCTGGAATTCCGGCGCGCCGCGCCGGCGCCCGCCCCCGGGCTCCGCGTCGTCACGAGCCCGCACGCGATCTACTCGACCTTCCACCCCGCCCTCGTCGAGCTGCTCCGCGCCGGCCCGGGCTCGATCCACCTCGCCGAGGATCCAGCGGAGCGGGCCTTCGTCTCGAGCGCGGCGGGCGGCTTCGCCGCGCTCGTCGCGCGGATGGGCGGGCGGGCCGAGGACATCGTCCCGCGCGCGCGCTCGGCGGTGGCGCTCGTCGCGCCCCACCTCGCCCCGCACCACCTCGCCGTCCACTGCGTCGACCTCGACGACGAGGACATCGCGCTGCTCCGCGGCTCGGGCGCGACGGTCGTCCTGTGCCCGCGCTCGAACGTCTTCATCGGCGGAAGGCTCCCGCGCCTCGACGCGCTCCTCGCCGCGGGCGTCCCGCTCGCGATCGGGACGGATTCGCTCGCGTCCTGCCCATCGCTCGCGCCGCTCGCCGACGCCGCCGCCCTCCGCCGCGCCTTTCCCGCGATCCCTGCGTCGCGCATCGTCCCGCTCCTCTGGAATGGGGCCGCCGTCGGGGCGCCGCACGTTGGCGCGCTCCTCCCGGGGCGCGCGCCCGGTCTCCTCGCCGCGCCCCTGCGCGGCGCGCGCGTGGAAGATCCGTTCGAGCTCCTCGTCGCCTTCGGCACGGAGGAGCGCCCGTTCGAGTGGCTCGCGAAGCAGGTACCCATCTTGCCGGAGGGGCACTCACCTTCGGTTCGCGCCCCCCCGGGCCCCCCGCTCGCTCCGGCCCAGCCTCATCCGGCTGGGCCTGCGCTCGCCCCAGGAGACGAGAAATGACCGTCGCCGCGCTGGCGCGCATGGTGAAGCTCTCGCACTCGCTGTTCGCGCTGCCGTTCGTGGCGAGCGCGGTGGTGCTCGTCGCTCCGCGGGCCTCGCTCGACGCCTGGCGGCTCGTCCTCGTCGCCGTCGCGGTCGTGGCGGCGCGCACCGCGGCGATGGCGATGAACCGGGTCGCCGACCGCTGGTTCGACGCGAACAACCCGCGGACCCGCAGGCGCGAGCTCGTGACGGGCGAGGTCTCGCCGCGCGCCGCCTGGGCGCTCCTCGGCGGGAGCGCGGGCGTGTTCGTGCTCTCGGCGGCGCTCATCTCCGAGCTGTGCGGCTGGCTCGCCCTTCCGGTGCTCGGGATCCTCCTCGGCTACTCCTACGCGAAGCGGTTCACCTGGACGTGCCACCTCTGGCTGGGCGTCGCCCAGGCGCTCGCGCCGATCGGCGTCGCCGTCGCGCTCACCGGCACGGTCCCGGCGACGTCGGTCGTCCTCGGCGTGGGGGTCGGCGCCTGGATCGCCGGCTTCGATGTCTTCTACGCGCTGCAGGACATGGAGTACGACCGGGGCGCGGGGCTGAACTCGATCCCGACCCGCTTCGGCGCGCGCGGCGCGCTCGTCTGGGCGCGTCTCCTCCACGTGTTCGCGATCGCCTGCATCGGCGCGGCGGGCGCGCGCGCCGGGCGCGGCGTCGGGTGGCTCGTCGGGACCGTCGTCCTCGCGGCGGTCATCGCCGCCGAGCACTGGCACGTCTCTCCGCGCGGCGAGCTCAAGCCCGAGCGGATCGACGTCGCCTTCTTCAACTACAACGCCTTCGCCTCGATCGCCTTCGCGCTCTGCGCAGTCGGCGACCTGGCCCTCGGCTAGAGGACCCGATGCCCGCCGCCGCCCCACGCGATCCCGCGAACCCGCCCTCCTACGCGCTCCAGCGGGCCGACCTCGCCGTCGCCGACGCGGTCGGCGCGCTCATGGAGCTGTGGGGCTTCCGCCGCCAGCTCGGGCGGGTCTGGGCGGTCCTCTTCCTCTCCGACCGACCGCTCGCCGCGCCCGAGCTGTGCGGCCGCCTGGAGATCTCGACCGGCCTCCTGTCGATGAGCCTCGCCGAGCTGCGCCGCTGGGGGGTCGTCCGCCCCATTGAGGTGCCCGGCGACCGCAAGGAGCACTACGAGCCCGAGACGAACGTCTGGAAGCTCGTCGCCCGCGTGCTGCGCGAGCGGGAGAAGCGCGCGGTCGAGGGCGCGCTCTCCACGTTCGAGCGGGCGCTGCACGACGTTCGCGCCGCGCTCGTCGACGTCGATCCCGCCGTGAAGACCGCCGCCCGCTTCAAGGCGAAGCGGCTCGAGCTGCTCGTCGACCTCTCCCGCGCGGCGCTCAACGTGCTGCGCGTGCTCGTCGAGAGCGCGCGCGCCGACGCCGGCCCGATCCGGGCGCTCAGCGCCGCCCTCGGCCGCGGGCGGCGCGCGCTCGGGGACCCGTGAGGTGAGCGCGGCTCCGCCTCGGCGCGGGCCGGGTCAGCGCGCCGCGAGCGCGGCGAAGTAGTCGGCGAGAGCGGCGAGCGCCTCGACCTTCGCGGCGTGGTAGGCGCGCGCGACCTTCGCCTTGTCCGCGTCGGCCGCGCCGCGGATCCCGTTCACCGCCTCGAGCACCTTCTCCTGCGCCGCGGCGTAGCGCGCGGCGTGGGGCGCGAGCCCGGACGAGAGCCGCCCCGCGGCCGCCTTCGCGCGCTCGACCGCCATCTGCCCGGTCATCCTCTCCCCGGCGGCGTCGAGCTCGTGCCCTTCCTCGCGCGGCGCGACGCGCGTCCGCGCCATGAACCCGGTCTCCGCGCGCTCCATGTCCCGGCGCGCCTCGGCGAAGTCGCGCTCCGCACCCTGCGGCGCGGGCGCGTCGAGGCGCCAGCTCGCGCGCGCCTGCCGATACGCTCCGAGCGCCGCGCCGAGCTGCTCGCGGACCCGGGCGAGCTCCGCTCCGAGCGGCTCGGCCGGCGCGCTCGCCGCTGCGGCGAGACGGTCCGCGTACTCCTTCGCGGGCCCGGCGAGCCGCGCGGCCGCGGACCGGTCCACGGCGTTCGCGATCGCCCCGATCGCCTGCTCCGCCTCGGCGCGTGCGACGTCGAGCGCGGGCAGGAGCTCCTTCGCGCTCGCCTGGCGCTTCGCGAGGGCCGCGACGACGGCGGCCTCGACGTCGGAGCCGGCGAGCGAGAGGCGCGCGAGCTTCGCGTCGAGCGCCGTCGCGAGCGCGAGGTCCCTCATGCTGAAGGTTCCGGGGCGCACCGGCGCAGGCGCGACCTCCTGCGCTCCCGACGCGGGCCGCGGCTTCTCCCGGCAGGAGACGACGCCGAGCGCGCCGGCGAGGAGGAGGGCGGAGGTGCGGGCGAGGTGGTGCATGGCGGGAAAGGAGCATGGGTCTTGATCCTGCGCAACCGCACCGCGGCCGCGGCGAGGTCGGGCTCGAGGGCCCCAGAGGACCTCGCGGACCGGCGTTCCGGGCCGAGGTGGAGGTCGGGGCGGCCCGCTTGCCGGGCCCGAGGGGACCGGCTAGACACTCCCTCCCATGCTGTCCCCGGAAGTCCTCAGGAAGCTCGACGCCATCGAGGGGCGCTTCGAGGAGCTGACGCACCAGCTCTCCGATCCGGCGGTCGCCTCCTCGGGCGAGCGATTCAAGAAGGTCTCGAAGGAGCGCGCCTCGATCGAGGCGACCGTCAACGCGCTGCGCGCGTGGCGGAAGCTCGTGAAGGACGTCGAGGAGAACGAGGCCCTCCTCGCCGACAAGGACCCGGACGTCCGCGAGATGGCGAAGGAGGAGCTCGCGCAGCTCCGGCCGCTCGTCGAGCCCGCCGAGAACCAGCTGAAGGTCTACCTCGTGCCGAAGGACCCGGCGGACGAGAAGGACGTCATCCTCGAGATCCGCGCAGGTGCGGGCGGCGACGAGGCGGGGCTGTTCGCAGCGGAGCTGCTGCGGGCGTACTTGCGCTTCGCCGAGCGGCGCGGGTGGAAGATCGAGATCGCCGACACCTCCCCGGGGGGCGTCGGCGGCATCAAGGACGCTACGGTGAACATCGCCGGCGACGCGGTCTACTCCTGGCTCAAGTACGAGTCGGGCGTCCACCGCGTGCAGCGCGTGCCGGCGACGGAGGCGCAGGGGCGGATCCACACCTCGACCGTCACCGTCGCGGTGATGCCGGAGGCGGAGGACATCGACGTCCAGGTGAGCCCGGCCGAGGTGGAGATGGACGTGTTCCGCTCGACCGGCGCCGGCGGCCAGAGCGTCAACACGACCGACTCGGCCGTGCGCCTCACCCACAAGCCGACCGGCATCGTGGTGAAGTGCCAGCAGGAGAAGAGCCAGCTCAAGAACCGCAACATGGCCTGGAGGATGCTGCGCGCGAAGCTCTACGAGATGGAGCTCGAGCGGCAGCGCAGCGCGCGCGACGCCGCGCGCAAGAGTCAGGTCGGCACGGGCGACCGCTCCGAGAAGATCCGCACCTACAACTTCCCGCAGGACCGGCTCACCGACCACCGCGTCAACTACACGCGCCACAACCTGCCCGCCGTGATGGACGGCGACGTGCAGGACGTCGTCGACGCGTGCCGGACCTTCTTCGCCGCCCAGGCGCTGCGCGAGGCCTCGCGGCCGGAGGACCAGAGGTCGCCCGAGAAGCGCGCGTGACCCTTCGACTCCGGGCGCGCGGCCGCCCGATGATGGCCGCGCCGCGCGCGCCCCACGCTCAGGGTGAGCGGTCATGACCGACCGGTGGACGACGCTGAAGCTCCTCGCCTGGACGCAGGACTTCTTCGCGAAGAAGGACGTCGACGCGCCCAGGCTCACCGCCGAGGTGCTCCTCGCGCACGCGCTCTCGTGCGACCGAGTCCGGCTCTACCTCGATTTCGACAAGCCGCTCGGCGATCCCGAGCTCGCGCGCTTCCGCGAGCTCGTGCGGCGCCGGGTGGACGGGGAGCCGACCGCCTACCTCGTCGGCCGCCGCGAGTTCTTCGGTCACCCGTTCCGGGTGGACCCGCGCGTGCTCGTCCCCCGCCCCGAGACCGAGCTCCTCGTCGAGGCGGCGCTCGCCGCGCTCCCGGAGGGGGGAAGCGCCCTCGACCTCTGCACGGGCTCCGGGTGCGTGGCGGTCTCGCTCGCGCTCGCCCGGAAGGGAGCGCGCGTCCTTGCGACCGACGTCTCGGACGAGGCGCTCGCGCTCGCGCGCGAGAACGCCGTCGCGCTCGGCGCCGTGGTCGAGTTCGCCACGGGGGACCTGTGGGCCGCCGTCCACGCGGGCGAGCTCTTCGATGTGGTCGTCTCGAACCCGCCGTACGTCCCGACCGGTGAGCTCGCGGGCCTCTCGCGCGAGGTGCGGCGCGAGCCCTGCATCGCCCTCGACGGCGGCGAGGACGGCCTCGCCGTGCTGCGCGGGATCGTCCTCGGGGCGGCCTCGCGGGTGAAGCCCGGCGGGACGCTCTGCCTCGAGATGCACGAGTCGCACGTCGAGGCGCTGCCGGCGCTCTGCCGCGGCGCCGGCTTCGCCCGCGCAGAGGCGCGTCCGGACCTCGCCGGCCTCCCGCGCCTCGTGGTCGCCACCGTGGCGGGGGGCGCCGAGCCAGCGTAGAATCCGCGGGTTTTCGCCCGGGCACGCGTCGGCGTGCCGGCGGACGCGCGGCGCGCGGCCCGACCGCTGCAAGGACCAGAGAGGAAATGGACAAGATCGTCGTCGAAGGAGGCGTGCCGCTCCGCGGGAGCGTGGACGTCTCGGGCGCGAAGAACGCCGCGCTGCCCGTGATCGCCGCCGCGCTGCTCGCGGAGGGCGATCACGCGGTCCGCAACGTCCCCGATCTCGCGGACGTGCGGACGCTCGGGAAGCTGCTCGGCCACATGGGCTGTGCGGTCGAGCGCAGCGCCGCGACGCGCGAGATGTCGCTCCGCGTCCCCGCCGCGGTCCGGCCGGAGGCGCCCTACGAGCTCGTGAAGACGATGCGCGCGTCCGTCCTCGTGCTCGGGCCGCTCGTCGCCCGCTGGGGAAGGGCGCGCGTCTCGCTCCCGGGCGGGTGCGCCATCGGCGCGCGGCCGATCGACCAGCACCTGAAGGGGCTCACCGCCCTCGGGGCCGAGATCCGGCTCGAGCACGGCTACGTCGAGGCGACGGCGCCGCGCGGCCGCCTGCACGGCGCGGTCTTCACCTTCGACGGCCAGACGGTGACCGGCACCGAGAACGTGATGATGGCGGCGGCGCTCGCGGAGGGCCGCTCGGTCCTGCGAAACTGCGCCCGCGAGCCGGAGGTGGCGGACCTCGCCGCCGCGCTCGTCCGGATGGGCGCGCGGATCGAGGGCGCGGGCACGGACGAGCTCCGCATCGAGGGCGTCTCGACGCTGCGTCCGCTCGATCACACGGTCATCCCGGACCGGATCGAGGCGGGGACGTTCCTCGTCGCGGGGGCGCTCCCCGGCTGCGACGTCACCGTCCAGGGCTGCGTGCCCCAGCACCTCGAGGCGCTCGTCGAGAAGCTGCGCGGAGTCGGCGCGGAGGTCGCAGAGGTCCGCGGCGGGCTGCGCGTGGTCGGCGACGGCCGGCCCCGCCCAGTGGACGTGAAGACCGCGCCGCACCCGGGCTTCCCGACCGACATGCAGGCCCAGCTGATGGTGCTCCTCTGCCTCGCCGAGGGCTCGTCGAAGATCACGGAGACCGTGTTCGAGAATCGGTTCATGCACGTGCAGGAGCTGCAGCGGCTCGGCGCGGACATCGCGGTGGACGGGAAGATCGCGATCGTGAAGGGCGTGCCGGCGCTCTCGGGCGCGCCGGTGATGGCGTCCGACCTGCGCGCATCGGCGGCGCTCGTACTCGCCGGGCTCGCCGCGCGCGGGACGACCGAGATCCAGCGCGTCTACCACCTCGACCGCGGCTACGAGCGGATCGAGCAGAAGCTCGCGCCGCTCGGCGCGCGCATCCGGCGGGAGAAGGCCTGAACTTCGACTTCGCGCCCGCTCCGCGGGCGCTACGCTCAGGGCGAACGGAGTTTTGATGTCGGAAGAGATCATCACGGTGGCGGTTCCGAAGGGGAGGCTCCTCGAGGAGTCCTCGGCGCTCTTCGAGCGGGCGCTCGGCGTCTCGCCGAAGAAGCTCCTCGAGGGCACCCGGAAGCTCGCGGCAGATGCGCCGGAGGTGGGCCTCCGCTTCATCTCCATCCGCGCCGCCGACGTGGCGAGCTATGTCGAGCACGGCGCCGCGGCCGTGGGCATCGTCGGGCTCGACGTGCTGCGCGAGGACCCGGTGGACCTCTACGAGCCCCTCGACCTGGGCATCGGTCGCTGCCGCGTCATCGTGGCGCGGCCGCGCGGCGCGAAGCCCCTACCCCGCGGCGTCGCCCCGCGCGTCGCGACGAAGTACGTGTCGCTCGCCGCCCGGCACTTCGCCCGGAAGGGCATCCCCGCGGAGATCATCCCCTTGCACGGCTCCATCGAGGTCGCCCCCTCGCTCGCCCTCGCCGACGCCATCGTGGACATCACCGAGACGGGCGCAACGCTCGAGGCGAACGGGCTCGTCATCGACGAGGAGGTGCTCGCCGTCTC
This sequence comes from Anaeromyxobacter sp., assembly GCA_036394835.1. Classification (GTDB taxonomy): domain Bacteria; phylum Myxococcota; class Myxococcia; order Myxococcales; family Anaeromyxobacteraceae; genus Anaeromyxobacter. The sequence goes on from DASWEI010000032.1 coordinate 15,889, forward strand.
GGCCCGCCTCGTCGTGAACCGGGTGGCGCTCAAGCTTCACGCGGAGCGGCTCCGCCGGCTCATCGAGTCCCTCCGGGAGGCGGTCGCGGAGGCGGCTGGCGCGCGTGCCCGTTGAAAGGGGCCGCCGCTTCTGCATAGTATTCGCCGAGTTTTCCACCTCACCGGCCTCACCTTGATCCCCCGTACCCCACCGAATCGCCCCACGGTCCCGAGGAGGACCGAATCGTCATGGATTGTCCGCGGTGCAGCGTCGAGATTTCCGAGATCGCGCGCGAGAACGGCGCATTGCAGCGCTGCGCCGAGTGCGGCGGCCTCTGGGTGGGGGACGTAGCGGACCTGAACAGGATCCTGCTGCACGCGAACCTGCCCGCGCTGTCGTCGATCGCCGGGTTCGTGAACGCGGACGAGATGACGGGGCTGTGCCCGGCGTGCGGCGTCGACCTCGTCGTCGTCGAGAACGCCGAGAAGCGCGCCATCGAGAGCTACGACACCTGCGAGGCGTGCGGCGGGATCTGGATCGACAGCGACGCCGACGCGGACGAGCCGCCGCCGCCCACGATCGACTCGAAGAAGGCGGAGCAGGAGATCGTCACCTTCTTCCGGCGGTTCTCGAAGAAGAAGTAGCGGCGCGCGAGCCCGCCGGCTCACCACATCCGATCGTCGCGCCACGGGTGCGCCGTGTTCGAGTACCCGCGGATCTCCCAGTAGCCGCGGCGATCGTGGGTGAGGAGCTCGAGCCGGTTCACCCATTTCGCGCCCTTCCACGCCCAGAGCTGCGGGACGACGACGCGCGCCGGCCCGCCGTGCAGCGTCGAGAGCGGCTCGCCGTCCACCGTGTGGACGAGGAGGACGTCGGGCTTCAGCGCCTCCCAGAGCGGCAGGTTCGCCGAGTAGCCGTCGTGGGCGTGGGTCATCACGTGCGTCGCGTCGGCCTTCGGGCGCGCGAGCGCGACGATCGTCTCGAGCCGGACGCCGCGGAAGGCGACGTCCATGATCGACCAGCCCGTCACGCAGTGGAAGTCGGCCTGCTCGTCCACCTGCGGCAGGGCGAGGAGGTCCGCCCACCGGAGCGTGAGCGGCGTCTCGACCGCGCCGTCCACGCGTAGCTGCCACTTCTCGGTCGAGATCTCGGGCGTCTCGCCGAGGTCGAGCACGGGCCACTCGGACTTCTCGAACACGTTCTGGCCGGGCGGCTCCTTCGGCATCCCGTGGCGGTTCTTCGGTCCCTCGCCCTGCGGGGTCGCGTCGGCGAGCGAGGGCGTCGCGCCCGTCCGCTCAGCGAAGCGGGCGCGCAGCTCCGCGACCCCTTCGGCGATCCGACGCTCGAGATCCGTCACGGGCAGGTTCTATCAAGCGGCCGGGCAGCCCGCAGCGGGGCACGGCGCCGCCCCGCGGTTCGCCTTGACTCGCCGGCCCCTTCACGGCAGAAACAGAGGCCGCTACGCGGGAATAGCTCAGTTGGTAGAGCATCAGCTTCCCAAGCTGAGGGTCGCCGGTTCGAATCCGGTTTCCCGCTCCAGTTCTTCCGAGGGGTTCCGTCGAGAGGCGGGACCCCTCGTCCGTTTCTGGGCAAGGTCCTGGGCAAGGTTTTTCGCGTCCGGGCCTGTCCTCGGGGGGCCGCATGTCTGACGCCGTGCCGTTCGATCCTGCGGCCTATGCGGTCGTCCTGAGCCCGTCCTTGGTCAGCCTGCGTGCCGAGTGGGAGGACGCCGCGGCGCGCTTCGTGACGGCCTACCTCGTA
>DASWEI010000033.1:0-74588 GCA_036394835.1 Anaeromyxobacter sp.
TGCATGGTGAGCCGAGCTCGAGGCGAACCGCTTCCTCGGGGTCGTGGCAGAGCGTCACGTCGTACCGCCCAGGTCGTGTGAATGTTCTCGTGGGTGATTCTACCCCGGCAAGGCAGCGCAGCGCACCGAGCGGTGATCTCGCTCCAGGGACCCTGGTCGAGCGGCGCTACGCGACCGCAGAGGTGAGGTATCCGTTCGACGAGTCGCGTGGCTGACCGGCGCGCCGGCCGCTGCTACTTCTTGGCGGAATGCTCGTCGATCTCCCCGACGGCGACCTGGCGGTAGACGTTGGCAGCCGCTGCCGAGTGTCCTGCTGCTCGAGGGTCTTCTGCCAGTAGGCGGGGGCGAGCGCGGCTCCGCTCGCGCCGGCTCATCACCGAGCCCGGGCGCGGCCAGGTTCGCGCGAGCGAGACGCTGTTCGTAGGCGGCTGAGGACCACACGGGGCCCTTCCGCGGCGTCGTTAACCCGGTTTCCTGTTCCGTTGCTACTCAGACCCCGATCCTCCAACGCCGGGATCCTTCTTGAAGTCCGCGAGTGCGAGGCGCAGATCGGCGACGCGCGCCCCTGCGTGCGGCGGCAGCGGCCGGATGGCCATCGCGGTCCGACGAGGCCCGGCTGCTCGCGAGGTGGGGGAGCGAGTACGAGAGCTTCCACGCGAAAGCGCTGCCGAAGAGCGGAGTCCCTTCGCCTGCCGAAAGGCCCTCCAGTCAAGGGCACCCCCGCGACGCCGCTGCCGTTTTCCGAGCGGCTCCGGTTGACGAACGCTGGTGGCGCTCGAAATACGCATGGAGCGAGGTTTTCATGCCCAACAGCGAAGCACCCATCCGGTTCGCAGGCGCTCACCTCGTCCGATCCCGGCACGTCTGCGCGTTCTTCCGCACCTCGGACGAGGAGTACAAGGTGATGCTCCCGTTCATCAAGGACGGCTTCGAGCGAGGCGACCGAGCTTTTCACATCGTCGATCCGATGCTGCGCGACGACCACCTCCGCCGGTTGCGGTCAGCCGGAATCGACGTGGAGGCGGAGGAGGAGCGAGGCGCCCTCGAGCTGCGCAACTGGCAGGACGCCTACCTTCGGGAAGGGCACTTCGACCAGGACCGGATGCTCGCTCTCATCCAGGAGATCCTCGACGAAGGCCCAAGGAAGGGCTTCCGCCTCACGCGCCTGGCGGCGCACATGGAATGGGCGCTCGAGGATCGGCCGGGCGTCGACGATCTCGTCGAGTACGAGGCGCGGCTCAACTACCTGCTACCCCGGTACAAGGATCCGGTGATCTGAACTTACGACACCGCCAAGTTTGGCGGCCGGGTCATCCTGGACATCATTCGAACACACCCGATGACCGTCATCGGGAGTGTCCTGCACGAGAATCCGTTCTTCGTCCCACCCGATGAGTTCCTGCGCGAGCTGAGAACCCGGCGCGTCCCGTGATTCCATGCCCGAGCTGAGGCCAGCCGCAGCAGACACGATCGCAGAGTCACGAGACGACGCCTGGTCCGAAGTCCAACGACTTCGATCGCTCAATCGCGATCTCATCAGCCTGCTCGCCCAGCCCGCGATCGGGACGGGACAGATGCCGGCCGGGGTCATCAAGACGCTCCTGGAAGTGCTCTTGAGCATGCTGCGTGTAGACCTCGCCTATGCGCGGGTGACGCGCCCCGGGGAGGCTGCGATCGAAACCGCGTCCGCGAGCGGGCGCCCTGAGATCGCCCAGCGGGCACCCGAGCTGGGTGCGGCGATGGAGCGTTGGCTGAAGACGGAAACCTGGAACACGCCGATCACGATCGAGGACCCGCTCGAGGGCGGCAAGATGCGGCTGCTCGTGGGGCGGTTCGGGCTCCACGAAGACAGCGGCGTCGTCGCCGTCTGCTCTCACGACCAGGGCTTTCCCACCGAGACCGAGGCGCTGCTCTTCAGGGTCGCGATCAACCAGGCGGTGATTGGTTTCCAAGAAGCGCAGCTGCTCCAGGAGCACCAGCGTGTCGAGCGTCTGGCACTGGAGGCGGCCAGCCTCGGCACCTGGGACTACGATCCGCTGACCCAAGAGATGAAGTGGTCGGACCGATGCAAGGAACTGTTCGGACTGCCCCCCGACGCCAAGGTCGATTATCGGGCGTTCCTGGCCGGGCTTCACCCCGACGATCGAGAGCGGACGCACCAGGCCGTTCAGCTCGCGCTGGCGGCGGAGACCGGCGGGCGCTTCAAGATCGAGCACCGCACCCGTGGCGCACAGGACGGACTCGAGCGGTGGGTCAGTGCCGCGGGACGCGCCTTCTTCGACGAATCGGGCCGCGCCGTTCGATTCATCGGCACGGTCTTCGACATCACTGAACGAAAGCGAGTCGAGGCCGAGCGCGAGCGTGCCGAGGAAGCCCAGCGCGCCAGCCATCGACTCCTACAGGACGTCATCGACAACTCGACCGCGATCATCTACGTCAAGGATGCCGCGGGCCGGTACATGCTGATCAACCGGAGGTTCGAGGAGCTCTTCCACGTCGCGCGCGACGTGATCGTCGGCAAGACGGACTACGACCTGTTCCCGAAGGATCGCGCCGACGCGTTCCGCGCTTTCGATCTGCGGGTGCTGGAGGCCGGGAGGGCGCTGGAATCGGAGGAGCTGGCGCCGCAGGACGACGGCCTGCACACGTACATCTCGATCAAGGCCCCCCTGTACGCCGAAGCAGGAAGGGCTTACGCGGTGTGCGGGATCTCGACGGACATCACGGACCGCAAGCGGGCGGAGCAGTCGCAGCTGTTCCTCGTCCGGGCCAGCCGGGAGCTGGGGACCTCGCTCGACTATGAGACCACGCTCCAGCGCGCGGCCGAGCTCGCCGTCCCCACGCTGGCAGACGTGTGCGTCGTGTTCACGATCGAGGGAGACGGCACCCTGCGGCCGGCAGCGGTGGCCGACACCTCTCCTGCCCGTGCGAGCAGCGTGCGCGAGTTCCTCTCTGCCCATCCGCCGGACGCGAGCGCATCGGGCCGGTTCGGCAGGGTGATGAGCAGCGGCCACCCGGAATGTTCGACGGGGACGCCGGGCTTCCTGGGGCGAGCGGTCCCCGCGGGGAGCCGATGGGAGCCGTTGCGGGAGCTGGAAAGGAAGCCGTCGATCGACGTGCCGCTCTGCACTCGCGGGCGCTTCCTGGGCGTGCTGTCGCTCACCTCGGCAGGACCCAGCCGCAGACACGATCCGGCCGACCTGGCGCTGGCCGAGGAGCTGGGATGCCGGGCCGCCTTCGCGATCGACAACGCCGAGCTGTACCGCAAGTCCCAGGAGTCCATCCGCGCGAGGGACGAGTTCCTCTCCGTCGCTTCGCACGAGCTGAAGACGCCCCTCACCTCCATGACGATGCGCGCGCAGCAGATGTCGACGCTCCTCGCGCGAGGGTCCGAGGGGCCGCGCCTCGCGACCCAGCTCTCCGCCATGCTCCACGTGGTGAACCGCCAGCTTCAGCGGCTCGGCCTCCTCGTCGGCGAGCTCCTCGACGTCTCCCGCATCACCTCGGGCCGATTCACGCTTCGAGCAGAGGAGGTGGATCTCGCCGCGCTACTCAGGGACGTCGCCGATCGGTTCAGCGAACAGGCTCAAACCACCGGCTGCACCCTTTCCGTGAAGTGCGAAGGCCCGGTCGTGGGAGCGTGGGACCGGCTCCGGCTCGAGCAGGTCGTCGCGAACCTGCTGACGAACGCGCTCAAGTACGGCGCGAACGGGCCCATCAGCGTGAAGGCGTGCGCGGAGAGGGACAAGGCCCGGCTGGTGGTGGAGGATCGCGGCATCGGCATCGCCAACGACGACCTGGCCAGGATCTTCGAGCGATTCGAGCGCGCGGCGCCCAGCCGGAACTTCGGCGGACTCGGCCTCGGGCTGTACATCACCCGGCAGATCGTCGAGGCGCACGGCGGAAGGATATGGGCCGAGAGCCAGCCGGGGATGGGGGCGACGTTCTTCGTGGAGCTCCCTCGGGGCAGCTCCTGCGCGAGCTGAACCACCGACTCGTGCGTTGGAAGCGGGACCCTACGCAGAGCCCAGTTCACCGTACGGCGATCGGGGCTCCGGAACAGTTGCGGGGCCTGCAACACCTCTCCGAATCAGCCGCTCCCGGCGAGCGGTCGCCAGCGACGTGATCGCGCGTCGCCTCCTGCGGTCACGCCTCGCGCCGCAGGGAGGCGCGCCGGACCCTCGCAATCGGTCGCCTCGCGCAGCCCGCCGCGAGCGGGCGCCGGGTCCCCGAGCGCCGCGCTGGCGTCGCCCGCCCGTCGGCCCGACCCCCGGGCGCCGCCCCCGCGCTTGCCGGATGGGCACCCGTCCGTACCTTCTGAGGGGGGGCGAACCGGCGCCACGTCATGCTGGAGGTCAGTTTCGAGGAGAGCGAGTTCGCGCTCATCGTGACGCCGCTCGCCGCGCGCCTCGACGCCGCGATCGCGCTCGAATTGCGCGAGGCGCTCGTCGGACCCGCGCGCGAGCGCGGCGCGCTCGTCGTGGACCTCGTCCACGTCGCGGCGATCGACGCGTCCGGACTCGCGGCGCTCGTCTCGGTCATGAAGGCGATGCGGCCGGGCGGCGAGCTGTGGCTCGCGCGCGTCACCCCGCCCGTGCGCGCCGTGCTCGCGCGCACCGGGCTCGACCAGGTCCTGCGGCCGCTCGAGGAAGCCGGCCACCCGCTCCTCGTCTGACCATGACGTCGCGCGCGGTCACGGGCAGTGCCTCGACGCCGGCGTCGGATCGCGCCATGCCGGACGCGGCCGCGCCCGCGCCCGGGGCCGTGCGCGCGTTCGTGTTCCAGTCGCTCGCGGTGGCGGCGGTCGCGCTCGGGGGCTGGTACCTCGCGTGGCGCTGGACCGAGTCGCTCAACCCGGCCGCGCTCGGCTGGTCGATCGCGGTCGCGGCCGCGGAGACGCTCGCCTGGATCGGCGCGATCCTCTTCTTCCTGTCCATCTGGCGGATCTCGGACGTGCCCGCGCGCCCCCCGCCGCGCACCGTGAACGACATCCTCGCCGCGCCCCTCGCGGTGGACCGCGCGCTCCGGGTGGACGTGCTCGTCACGACCTTCAACGAGCCGGTGGCGCTCGTCCGGCGCTCGGTCCGGGCCGCGCGCCGCCTCTCGTACCCGCACCCGATCTCGATCCGCGTGCTCGTCCTCGATGACGGCCGCCGCGCGGCGATGCGGGAGATGGCGCTCGAGGAGGGCGTCGAGTACCTGACGCGCCCGACGAACCGCGGCTACAAGGCGGGGAACCTCCAGCACGCGCTCGAGCGGACGGACGGCGACCTCTTCGTCATCTGCGACGCGGATACGCGTCCGCTGCCCGCGCTGCTCGACGAGACGCTCGGCTACTTCCGGGATCTCCGCGTCGCCTGGGTGCAGACGCCGCAGACCTTCGACGACCTCGATCCGGGGACGTCGCTCCCGGAATGGCTCGCTCGGCGCGTCCGGCTCGGCCGGCTCGGGCGCGCGGCCGGACGCATGATCGAGCGCGCCGTCGGGCCGGTGGCGGTCGGGGCGGACCCGCTCGGCAGCGACGCGCGCGCGTTCTTCGACGTGGTGCAGCGCGGCCGGAACTGGTGCAACGCCGCGTTCTGCTGCGGCGCGGGCAGCGTCCACCGGCGCGAGGCGGTGATGGAGGCGGCGCTCCGCCGGCTCGGCCGGCGCGTCGAGGCCGCCGTCGCGCCCGTCGCGGCCGAGGTGGCGGACCCGTCCCTCCGCGCCGAGCTAAGGGCGGTGCTCACCGCGGAGGCGGCGCGCCGGATCGACCTCGCGCCCTTCGAGCTGCACGTCTCGGAGGATCTCTACACGAGCCTCGTCCTCCACGCCGACGCCGGACGCGGCTGGCGGTCCGTCTACCACCCGCGCCCGCTCACCAGGATGCTCTCGCCGCAGGACGTCGTCGCCTGGACGATCCAGCGGTTCAAGTACGCGACGGGCACGCTCGACATCGCGCTCCGCGAGAATCCGCTCCGGCTCCGCGGCCTCTCCGGCTGGCAGCGCCTCATGTACGCGACGACCGTCTACGGCTACCTCGCTCCGCTCTGGACGGTGCCGCTCCTCGTCGCCCCGCTCGTCTTCTTCTTCACCGGCACGCCGCCGGTGAGGGCGTTCGACGGCGCGTTCTGGGCGCACGTCGGGCCGTTCCTCGCCGTGAGCCGGCTCGCGATGTGGGCCGGCACCTGGGGCGTGCCGACCGCCCGGGCGGAGCAGTACTACGTGGCGTCCTTCTGGCTGCACCTGCGCGCCCTCGGTCACGTCCTGCTGCGCCGGCCGCTCCGGTTCGAGGTGACGCCCAAGGTGCGAGCCGCGCGCCGTGCGCCGGCGCTCGCGGCGCCGCAGCTCGTCCTGCTCGCCGCGATGACGGCGGGCGTCGCCTGGGGCGCCTGGCGGCTCGACCTCGCCGCCCCCGGCGCGGCGAGCGCGTACGCGGCGAACGTCTTCTGGGTGCTGCGGAACGCCTGGTGCCTCGCGCCGGTCGCGGTCGCGTCGCTCGTGCCCCGGACCACCCTGGAGGCGGAGCCATGACGTTCCTGCGCGGCCTCCTCGCCGGTCGATCGCACGTCGCGTTCCTCGTCGGGCTCGCCGGCGCGTTCGCGGTCGCCTGGGAGGTGGACCGGCACGTGACCGCGCCGAAGGCGACCTCGTTCGAGGCGGCGGCGCCGCCGGCCGCCGTGCTGCCGCTCCGCCCCGTCGGCGGGCCGCTCGGCCCGGGAGAGCGCGCGCTCGCGCGGGCGGCGTGGGAGTACCTCGAGCGGAACGCCGACCCCGGCACCGGGCTCGTCGCAGCCGTGAAGGGCCACCCCGTGACGACGCTGTGGGAGATCGGCGCGCAGCTCATGGCCGTGCTCGCCGCGGAGGACCTCGGCCTCGTCGCCGACGCCGACGCCTCGCGCCGGCTCTCCCGCGCGCTCGCGAGCCTCGCCGCCCTCCCGCTGTGCGACGGCGTCCTCCCGAACAAGGCCTACGACGTGAGGACCCTCGAGATGGTGACGTACGACGGGCGCCCGGCCCCGGAGGGCGTCGGCTGGTCCGCCCTCGACGTCGCGCGCGTGCTCGTCCCGCTCTCGATCCTCCCCTGGCGCCACCCCGAGCTCGCGCCGCTCGTGCGGCGCGCGACCGCGCGGTGGAGCCTGCGCACGCTCGAGGAGGGCGGCGTGCTCCGCGGCGCGGCGCGCGGTCCGGACGGCGCGCTGCGGAAAGCTCAGGAGGGGCGGTTCGGCTACGAGCAGCTCGCTGCGCGCGTCCTCGCGAGCTGGGGGGTGCCGGTGGCGCCGCTCCAGGACCTCCGCGCCCACGTCGCCTTCACGCCGGTCGAGGGCCGGCCGGTGCCGCACGACGACCGGCCGCCGCGCGATCACGGCGGCGTGCAGGCGGCGCTCGTCTCGGAGCCGTGGATCCTCACGGGGCTCGAGGACGGCTTCGACGCGGTGACGCTCTCGGTCGCGCGCGCGGTGCTCGCCGCGCAGGCGCGCCGCTTCGGGGCGACCGGCCGTCTCACCGCGGCTTCGGAGGACGCGCTCGACCGGGCGCCGTGGTTCTCGTACTCCGCGATCCTGAACGGCGACGAGCGCTGGGTGGCGGTCGCGCCGGACGGCGCCCCAGCCCCCGGCGCGTTCACCTTCTCGACGAAGGCGGCGGTCGCCTGGGGCGTGCTCTTCGAGGGAACCTACCCCGACGCGCTGCTCGCGGCGGCCGAGCAGCGGATCGCGCCGGGCGAGGGCGTCGAGGCGGGGCGCTACGACGCGACGAGCGAGCCGAACCGCGCGCTCTCGCTCGGCACGAACGCGGTCGTGCTCGAGGCGCTCGCGTACCGGGTTCGCGGGCCGCTGCTCGAGCGCGCCGCCCCGGCGCCGGTGGAGGCGCGAAGGTGACGGCTCTCGTGGTCGCTGCGCTCCTCGCGGCGGGTCCGCCGGGTCCGCCGGGGCCGGACCTCGACGCCGCGCGGACCGCCTGGCGCTACTTCGAGAACAACACGGACCCGGTCACCGGCCTCGTCCGCTCGGTCGACGGCTACCCGAGCACGACCGCGTGGGACCTCGGATCGGCGGTCCTCGCGACGGCGGCGGCGTCGGCGCTCGGGATCGTCGACGACGAGGAGCTCGAGACGAGGATGCGGCCGCTCCTCGAGACGCTCGCCACGATGCCCCTCTTCGACGGCGCGCTGCCGAACAAGGCGTACGACACCCGCACGGCGGCGATGACCGACTACGCGAACCGTGCTGCGCCGAAGGGGATCGGCTTCTCGGCGGTCGACCTCGGCCGGCTCGTCACCGCGCTCGCCTTCCTGGGGGACGGGCACCCCGCGCTCCGCGAGCCGATCCTGCGGGCGCTGGCGCGCTGGGCGACGGGCTGCGCCGTGCGCGGCGGCGAGCTGCGTGGGGTCCACGGCGACGGCGCAGGGCGGCTGCGCGACCTGCAGGAGGGGCGGCTCGGGTACGAGCAGTACGCCGCGAAGGGGTTCGGGCTGCTCGGGCTCGACGTGTCGCTGGCGCGCCGCTACGACCGGTTCGCGGCGAAGGCGAGCGTGCTCGGCGTGCCCGTGCCGCGCGACGCGCGCGACTTCCGGCGCTTCGGCGCGCTCGACGCGGTGACGACCGAGCCGTGGGCGCTCGACGCGCTCGAGCTCGGGCTCGATCCCGCGGCGGCGCCGCTCGCGGACCGCGTGTTCGACGTGCAGAAGCGCCGCTTCGAGGAGACCGGCGTCGTGACCGCGCTCTCCGAGGACCACGTCGACCGACCCCCCTGGTTCGCGTACGGCGCGGTGTGGGCCGACGGCGCCCCCTGGCGCGCGCTCGCGCCCGACGGGGCGGATGCCGCGGCGCTGCGCGGGCTCTCCACGAAGGCCGCCTTCGCGCTCGCGGTGCTCCACCCGGAAGATCCGTACGCGGGCGTGCTGCGCGACGCGATCGCCTCCGCCCGCGATCCGGAGCGCGGCTGGTTCGCCGGCGTCTACGAGCGCGGAGAGACGAACCGCTCGCTCAGCGCCAACACGAACGCGGTCGTGCTCGAGGCGGTCCTGTTCGAGGCGCGCGGTCCGCTCCTCGCCGCAGGCGACAGCGAGGCCGTCCGCGCCTGGCGCGCCCGGCTCGGCGAGCTCGGGCCGCGCGCGCGGGTGTGCCCCGCGTCGAGGTCGATCGATCCGGGCGCCGGCGCGGGAGCGGGCGATCCCGCGGTCCAGGGCGCGGCTAGCGCGCTCATCGTGCCGCGACCGCGCGGGGCGCGCGGCGGCCCGCGTCTCGGCGGCGCGCTCCTCTTCGACTACCGCGGGGCGGAGGGGCCCGGCGCGGGCGGGATCGTCACCGCCTATCCGTGGCGGGCGATGTTCCTGCGGCTCGGCGCCGAGTCGACGCCGCTCGCGCCGTTCATCACCCCGGGCGGCAACCGCGTGCGGCTGCTCTGGGGACTCGGCTACGACGACTGGCACGACCGGACCTTCTCCTTCAGCGTCCACAACTGGGGGCCGCTGACCCCCGAGAACGCGCCGGCGGTGCGGCGCGCCGAGGCGAACGCCGGCTACAAGCTCCCGCGGCTCTGCTCGGAGTGGCTGTGCGCCGGGACGTACGTCTCGGCGACCGTGCCGTTCTCCGGCGGACCGTACGCCGACGCGCGCGTCACGCTCACCCTGTTCGGGAGGCTGTTCGTGATGGGCGGGATCGGACGGACGCTGCCGGGCGTCTTCCCAGGGCCGCCGGGCACGCCGGCGCTGCGGTACGTGTGGGGCTTCGGCTGGGCCGACTGGAGACCGGGCGGGATCTTCGTCACCTACCACGACTGGGGGCCGAACTCGGAGGCGCGGAACGGGATCCTGTCGGTCGGCATGAACTGGAGGTTCTAGTGCGCACGAGGACGTCGAGCGGACGGCAGCTCGGGTTCCGCCTTCGCCCGCGCGGGCTGGCGTTCGCCGCGCTGCTCGCGGCGGCGTGCGGGCTCATGCCGCCGGAGCAGCCGGGGCAGGCCGCGCCGTCCGAGCAGACGCCGCTCCCGCCCGAGGGCTACCGGCTCCTCTGGTCGGATGAGTTCGCCGGGACCGCGCTCGACGCATCGCGCTGGAGCGCGTTCGCGGGCCCCCGCCGCGACTCGGAGATGACGCCCGACGCGGTCGCGGTGAAGGGGGGGAGCCTCACGATGACGACGTACACCGACGCGGCCGGCCACCACACCGCGTTCCTCTCGACGCAGGGGAAGCTCGCCGCGACCTACGGCTACTTCGAGGCGCGCATCCGCTTCTCCGACGCGCCGGGCGAGTGGTGCGCGTTCTGGCTCCAGTCGCCCACGAACGGCGATCCGAAGGGTGACCCGGGCCGCGCCGGGGTCGAGATCGACGTCGTCGAGCACCGCGCCACCGACCAGGGCGGGTGGACGGCGCTGAAGGACATGGTGGCGCTCAACCTCAACTGGGACGGCTACGGGCCGGACCGCCAGAACAGGCAGAAGGTGATGGGGCTCCCGGACGGCGCGGCGCTGCAGGGCGAGTGGCACACGTACGGCGTCCTCTGGACGGACGCCGGGTACACGTTCTACCTGGACGGCATCGCGCTCTGGACGCTCGACGAGGCGGTGTCGCGCCGGAGCGAGGAGCTCCAGCTCACCTGCGAGGTGGACGACGGGGGCTGGGCCGGGAACGTTCCGCCCGGCGGCTACGGGCCGCGCGCGACGAGCACGACCGGCATGCAGGTGGACTGGGTGCGGGTGTGGCAGAAGGGGCCGTGACGCGGATCTGCCCGGAGTCATCCCGCGTACGGACGATCAGCGTGAGCGGCAGGCGATTCGCGTGACGCGAACAGCTCCTCCAGCGCGTGGATGCTGGGTGGCTTCGCGAGGTGTAGCTGAAAACCGGACTCGGTAGCCCGCTGGATGTCGTCAGGCAAGGCGTAGCCGGTCAGCGCGACGAGGTACGCCGTCCTGAGCGCCGCGTCGGCGCCAAAAGCTCGCGCGACCGCGTACCCGCTCATTCCCGGAAGCCCGACGTCACAGAGCACGACCTCGGGGTGGAAGTCGCGCGCCGCGGCAATCCCCGCGGGACCATCGTAGGCGACCTGGACCTCGTGGCCCCAGAGCTCCAGCAGCTCCTTGAGGCTGTCCGCCGCGTCCTCGTTGTCCTCGATCACGAGCACCCGGCACCGCGAGACCGGGCGCGACCTCGGAGCGGGTGCTGCCGGCCGTGGGGCAGGCTCGAGCGGCAGTCTGACCGTGAACTCGGAGCCGCGTCCGAGGCCCTCGCTCGATGCGGCGGCCGAGCCGCCGTGGAGCTCCGCCAGTCCCCTCACCAGGGCGAGGCCCAGCCCGAGCCCGCCACGGCTCCGGTCGAGTGTCTGCTCGGCCTGGGAGAAGGGTTGGAACAGGCGCCCGATGACCTCGGGGGCGATGCCCACGCCGCTGTCGCGCACGCGCAGGATGGCCGTGCCCTGCTCCTCGCGCAGCCTCAGCTCGACCGTTCCGTCGGGCGGCGTGAACTTCAAGGCGTTGCCCAGCAGGTTTCCGACCACCTGGGCGAGTCGGGTGGAGTCGGCGTCGGCCCAGAGCGCGGCGTCGGGCAAACCCGCATCGAGGTGCACGCCGCTCGCTGAAAACGACGTCCGGTAGTCCTCGACCGTCCTGCGCACGACGTCGACGAAGTCCACCCGCTGGCGCTGCAGCCGGATCTTCCCGCGCGCGATGCGCGTCACGTCGAGGAGGTCGTCGACGAGCCGCGAAAGGTGGGTCGCCTGGCGGCGGATCACCTCGAGCGAACGGCGAGCCTGGTCGCCACCGGGCGACGCGCGATCGAGGATGTAGAGGCTGTTCTCGATCGGCGCGAGCGGATTGCGCAGCTCATGGGAAAGCACCGCGAGGAACTCGTCCTTGCGACGGTCCGCTTCCTGGAGGCGCTCGTTCGCCTCGCTGAAGCGCGCCTCGCTCGCGCGCAGCGCGCGCTCGGCCCGTCTCTCGTCGGTCACGTCCCGGAAGACGAGCACGACGCCGACCAGCTCGCCGCTCTCGCTGCGCACCGGAGCTGCGCTGTCCGCGATGGAGATCCGCCGGCCGTCTCGCCGGACGAGGGCGGTATCGTTCGCGAGGCCGACCACCACACCGCTCTCGATGACCTTGCGGACGGGATCTTCCGCCGGCTCCCCGGTCTCCTCGTGGATGATGTTGAAGATCTCGCGCAGCGGCTTGCCAGACGCCTCCGCCTGGGTGAAGCCGGTCAGCTCCTCCGCGATGCGGTTGAGCATGATCGCTCCGCCCGCCGTGTCGGTGGAGATGACGGCGTCGCCGATGCTTCGCAGCGTGACGAGAAGGCGCTCCTCGGCGGCTCGACGCTGTGCCTCTGCCCGCTTGCGGTCGGTGACGTCCGCGAAGATGACCGCAAAATAGCCCGTCTGCGAGCTGAAGGCGGAGACCGCGTACCACCTGTCGAGCGCTGCCGCGTGGCTCTCGAAATGAACGGGCTCGCCCGTGAGCGCGACCCGCCCGTACTGTCCGATCCAGTCGATCGGGTCCGTCTCGATGCCCGGGAGGACTTGCGTGACCCTCCTTCCGAGGACCTCCTGCGCGACGAGTCCCGTGAGGCGCTCGAACGCCGGGCTCACCTCCAGGAAGACGTAGTCGCAGGGCCTCCCTCGAGCGTCCAGGACGATTCGGTGGTAGGCGAACCCCTCCGACATGTTTCTGAACAGCGACTGCAACTTCTCTTCGCTGCGCTTGAGCGCGTCGTGCGTCGTGCGCGCCTCGGAGCCTTTGAGGACCTCCCATCGGCCGGAGTTGCAGACCAGCGCGAAGCGGTGATCCTGCACGCGCTCCATCAGGTCGACGACACCGAGCTCCGCGCGCGCGTAAGGGAAGGCCGCGATGACGTTGAGCCTGCCGATGCTCTCGACGGCCGCGCCGGGGCCTCGCGCCTTCGTGCTCCCCCCGCCGTGACGCACGAGCCTGAGGCCGTCGAAACCGGCCAGGATCGCCCGGTCGAGCTGACCCTCGAGCGCCTCGTGTCCCTGCGAACGCGGCGCGGGCTCTTCGGGCGACACGATCTCGACCTGACCGAGAGCCGCGTACTTCGCGAAGTCAGGCACTGCCGCGGTGAGCGCGCTCGTCAGCTCGGCTTCCGTGAGCGGCGCGTGGACCTCCCACGAGCAGAGCTCGTTGCACTCCAATCCCGCCCTGATGAACGGGACCAGCACGTCGAGCAGCTCCCGCTGCGAAGCGTGGAACACGCAGAAATGGCTGCCCCAGGGCAACTCGCCGATGGACCGGATGCCCGAGGGGCGCTGATCGATTGGCGTGCGCATCTCTCCTGACCGCCTCGCCTCGCCGTTCGGTTCGCGGCGCGGCTCGCTCGCGCGTGGGGAGCTTAGGTGGCAAAGCAGGACGCGGGCATGCTGACGACCTGCCACGTGCCCTGGTTCATCGCCACTGCGAACTCATGGTTCTTGACGACGTCGAGAATCTCCGCGACGCCGCACTTCTGGAGCGAGTAGGTGCAAAGCACCAGGAGCTTCGTGCCGCCGATAACCTTGTTGATCTCCGCCTCGTACGTGGCGAAGTCGTACCAGTCCTTCTTGTTGTCGATCCAGTACGGCGTGCCGCTCACCCGCAGCCCGGCGAAGCCTCGCGAGAGTGCCTCATCGTGCTTCGCCATCCACATGTCGAGGGTGCGCTTGAGGTCGAAGCTCCCGCCCTTGAGGTACCAGTCCGTGTGCGGGAAC
The DNA here is from genome assembly GCA_036394835.1 of Anaeromyxobacter sp. Classification (GTDB taxonomy): domain Bacteria; phylum Myxococcota; class Myxococcia; order Myxococcales; family Anaeromyxobacteraceae; genus Anaeromyxobacter. The sequence continues at coordinate 13,671 of DASWEI010000033.1, forward strand.
ACCTCGATCTGCTTCCTCGCGAGATAGTCCGAGGCGCCGGGCACATCGCGCTTCAGGGCCTCGAGGGCATCGTCCGTGGTGAGGAAGTCCGACGTGACCCAGATGCAGAGCTCGTTGTTCTCCAGTCCGGCACGAAAGTAGGGCACGACGATGTCGGTCATGTCCTTCTTCGTCTTGTAGAACTGGCAGAAGTGGCTGCCCCAAGGCAGGTCTCCGACCACCGTGATCCCCGAGCTGCGTCTGCTGGCGCTGGTGGCCACCATGGGCTTCTCCTCGGTCCGACGAGCGCTCGAGTCTAGCCCGCGGCGCGCTCGACGGCTACGCGTGAGCGAGAGGGGGCTTGACCGATCTCAACATCGACCGGACGAGGCGATGTCGTGCGCACGGAGTGACACGGTTACGACGGAGTAACGGGTCACTGCGCTCCCGCCCCCATTCCGCGACTTCACGTCGCACCGTACATGCGACCTCGATCAAGGACCCCTGGTGAATGGGGTGGTGTCGTCCGCGCATGCGCTCCCGCGAAGGCGGTCGAGGCCGAGCTCGCGGCGATGCGCGCGGCGAGGGAGACGGACGTCCTCTTCCAGTCGCGCGAGGACGCCTCGGTCGCGTGGGCCCTCTCCGCGCTCCGATGCCCCGGCGCGTCCTCGTCGCTCCGCCCGTGGACCGCGGGCAAGGACGTGGCGCGCGTCGAGACGGCGCTCCGCGCACTCGGGCGGATCGAGCGAGACGCGCGTTTCGTCCCCCGGCGCGGGGTAGCTGACGCGAAGCCGAACGAGTAGGCGCGCGCAAGGGCGCGAACGCCGCGGCGGCCGCGGGTCCCGCGCGAGCTCCCTCGCTCGCAGTGTCCACGGAACGCGGCGGCGCGCGCGCCAAGGCGAGGTTAGGCCATCCTCGATGCGGGCCATGCGCCGCTTGCCCGTCCGCCCGCGGACCATCCAGGGATCGCTGTTCGCGCTGATCGGGCTCGCGCTCGTCCCGCTCGTCCTGTTCGGCGCGTACGAGCTGGTGCGCGAATACCGCGAGCAGCGCGACGTCGAGGTGGGTGCCTCGGCCGAGCTCGCCCGCTCGCTCGCGATGACGGCGGAGGCGTTCGTCCTGGACCTCGTGCACGCGGAGTACGCGGCCGCCGCCTCGTTCGCGCTTTACGAGCACCCGCCCGCGGAGATCCAGCGAGACCTCGCGATGATGAGCCGCGAGCTCCCCGGCGTCCGCGACATGAGCTGGCTCGACGCGAGTGCCAACGTGGTGGCCTCGAGCGAGCCGCAGCTCGTCGGGAAGTCGCTCTACGCGCGCGACTACTTCCACGAGATCTCCGCCGGTGCGGAGTGGCGAGTCAGCCAGGTCGTGCGGTCCCTCGTCGACGGGCGGCCGATGTTCATCGTTGCGCGCGGGCTCCGGCGTCGCTCCGGCGAGCTCGCGGGGGTCGTGACCGCGGCGGTCGACGCCGCCGCGTTCGGGAGGATCCTCGGCGAGCGCTCCGGGGCGGGGGCGACGTCGATCTGCGACTCGGCGGGGACGCTCGTCGCGATCTCGCCGCCCATGGCGCTCGACTGGTCGGCTCGGCGGCGAATGGGCGAGCACCGGTGGGTCCAGCGGGCGCTCGCGGGGCAGGAGGCCCTGGGAGTCTTCCGCTCGCCGCTCACGGGCGAGCGCCGGATCGGCGCCATCGTGCCGATCTACTTGCTCGGCTGGGCGGCGCACGCGAGCCGCCCATTCAACGAGGCGATCGCTCCCGTTCGCCGGGCCGCGATCTTGCAGACCGCGGTGCTGCTCGCCGCGACCGTCGCGGCCCTCGTCACCGCGCTCCTCGTCGCGCGCCGGATCTCGGGACCGCTGAGCGCGCTCGAGGGAGAGGCGCAGCGGCTCGCGCGCGGCGGCGAGCCCATCCTGCGGGTGGGGGGGCCGACGGAGGTGCGGCGCGTCGCGCGCGCCCTGCAGTCGATGGCGTCCGGGCTCGCCGCCCGGCGCGCCGAGCTCGAGGCCGTGAACCGCCGTCTCGCCGGGAGCGAGGAGCGCTTCAGGCTCCTCGCCGAGAACGCGCAGGACCTCGTGTACCGGTACCGGCTGCTCCCCGAACCCGCGTTCGAGTACGTGAGCCCCGCCGCGACGCGCATCGTCGGGTACACGCCAGAGGAGCACTACGCGAACCCGGCGCTCGGCATGGAGTACGTCCACCCCGACGACCGCGAGCGCCTCGCCCGCGTGTTCGCGGGTGCCGACGACGCGTCGGCGCCGCTCGTCCTGCGCTGCATCCGGAAGGACGGGACCCCGATCTGGCTCGAGCAGCGGAGCACGCTCGTGCGCGACGCCGAGGGGCGAGTGGTCGCCGTGGAGGGGATCGCCCGGGACGTGACGCACGTCCGGGACCTCCAGGAGGAGCGAGAGACGCTGATGCAGACGGTCTCGCACGACCTGCGGACGCCGCTCCACGTGCTCGTCGGTCACGCCCAGATCCTGAGGCGCCATGGCGACGCCGAGGTGCGGCGCCGGACCGAGGCGATCCTCGCGAGCGCCGGCCGGATGACCCGGCTCATCGGCGATCTCGTGGACGCCGCGCGGCTCGAGGCCGGCCACGTCGCGCTGCACCTCGAGCCGATGGACCTCTCCGCGTTCCTCGCCGGCTGGAGAGACCGCATGGCGGGCGCCCTCGCGCTCGAGCGCGTGCGGCTCGACGTGCGCGACGCCGTGCCGGCGGTGCTCGCGGATCCCGCCCGGCTCGATCAGATCCTCGTGAACCTCGTCTCGAACGCGCTCAAGTACTCCGTCGCGGACAGCGAGGTGCGGGTGACGCTGGAGCCCACGCCGTCGGCCCTGCGGCTCTCGGTCGCCGATCGCGGCCCCGGGATCGCTCCGGACGAGCTGTCGCGGCTCTTCGAGCGCTATTACCGGACGAAGAGCGCCGCGCAGGCGGAGGGGCTCGGGCTCGGGCTCTTCATCACGCGCAAGCTCGTCGACGCGCACGGCTGGCGCATCGAGGTGGAGAGCGAGCTGGGGAAGGGGAGCGTCTTCACGGTGGTCGTCCCCACCACCGGTGCGCGCGCCTCGAGGTCGTCCGCCGCCGCGTGAGGGCGGACGGGCCTCACGGCACCCGCACGATCCCGTCCTCCCCGAGCGGGAATCCGGGGTTCCAGGCCACCTCCCACGGGTGCCCGTCCGGATCCGCGAAGTAGCCCGACCGTCCGCCCCACTCCGTGTCCTCGGCCGGCTTCTGGAGCGTCGCGCCGGCGCGGACCGCCTCCGCGAGCGTCCGGTCCACGTCCTCGCGCCTGCGGACGTTGTGGGCGAGCGTGATCCCGCCGAACCCCGGCGCGGCGTCCACGGCGCGCGCGTCGTCGGCGAGGAGCGCGCGCGGGTAGAGCGCGAGCACGACGCCGCCCGCCTGGAAGAAGACGACGTCGGCGGCCGACGCAGGCGAGGGCGTCCAGCCGAGCCCGTCGCGGTAGAAGGCGAGCGCGCGGGTGAGGTCCGCGACGCCCAGGGTCACGAGGCTCAGGCGAGGGTCCATGCGGGCCGGCCGCGGCCCGCGCGCGCGGGGAAACCCCGGCGGCGGGCCGCTCTCCGCTACGCGCCGACCCGGGCCCGGCGGAGGAGGCCCCGGTAGAACGGTCCCTCGTGCTTCTCGCCCGGCTTGCGCGTCACGAGCGGCAGGATCGCCGCCGCGAGGAGCATGATCGCGATGATTGGGAGCGCGCCGGAGAAGCTGCCGGTCCGGTCCTTCACCGCCGCGACGAAGATCGGCCCGACGATCCCGCCGACGCCCCACGCCATCAGGATCCACCCGTAGTTCACGCCCATGTACTTCGTTCCGAAGTAGTCGGCGGTGAACGACGGCATCGTCCCGAAGCCGCCGCCGTAGTCGAGGAGGACCACCGCGAAGAGCGCCGCGACGAGCCAGAGCATGTGCACGCCGCCGACGATGAAGAAGATGACGACCTGCGTCCCGTAGATGAGGACGTACGCCATGTTGCGGCCGATCCGGTCGGACACCGCGCCCCAGAAGAACCGGCCGAGGCCGTTGAAGAGGGCGATGAAGCCGTACACCGCGAGCGCGGTCGCAGGCGGCGCGCCGGTCAGCTCGCGCATAATCGGCACGGCGTTCGAGATGAAGAGGATGCCCGCCGTCACGTTGAGGAAGAGCATCGCCCAGAGCGCCCAGAACTGCGGCGTGCGCAGGGCGAGCGAGGGCGGGTAATCCATCGGAGCGCCGCGTGCCCCGGCGGGCGCGGTCCGCTGCGAGGGCGACACGGGGGCGGCGGCCTTCGCCTCGGGCGGAGCCGCCGTCGCGGGCGAGCCGGCGGCGGTCGGGTTCCGGAGGAACGAGGCGCAGATGCCGCCCAGGACCGCGAAGACGACGCCCGACCAGACGAACGTGGACATGAGCGTGCCGAGCGCGCCCTGCGAGAGCATCGCGCCCGGGTTCCCCGCCGCGCGCGCCGCGATCACCTTCCCACCCTCCGCCGCGACCGCCGCGAACGCAGGCACCGACTTCAGGATGTTGTTGTAGAGGAAGGCGCCGAGGCCGAACCCCATCACCACCATGCCGGTGCCGAGCCCGCGCTTGTCCGGGAACCACTTCGTCACCGCGGCGACCGGCGTCACGTACCCGAGCCCGAGGCCGAGCCCGCCGAGGAGGCCGTAGGTGATGTAGATCCACGGCGCGCCGAACCGCGCCGTGCCCACGCCGGCGAGGATGTTCGCGAGGCCCCAGAGGACGACGCCCGTCACCGCGACCGGCCGGGGACCGCGCCGATCCTGCCAGCGGCCGCCGATGACCGCGCCGACGCCGAGGAAGAAGATCGCGAGCGCGAACGCCCAGGTGGTCGTGGTGTTGGACCACCCGAATGCCGCGATGAGCGGCTGCGTGAAGAGGCTCCAGGAATAGACGGTCCCGAGGCAGATCATCGCCACCGTGCCCGCGACCGCGATCGCCCATCGATTCGTCCGCATGTCCTCCCCCTCCGGCCGGCGTCAGCCGCCAATGCCCCGCATCGGCAGCAGGACCAGCCCGCCCCCCGCATCGTCCATCCGGTGCCGCGGCGCCTTGCGGAGGAGCGCGCCACGCACCGCCCGGGCGAGCACGCCGTCAGGAGCGCCGTCCCGCATGAGATCGCGGAGCGAGACGCGCTCCGCGCCGCCCAGACACGCCTGGAAGCCGCCGTCGGCGGCGATCCGGGCGCGGTTGCAATCTTCGCAGAAGTTCTCGGTCATCGCCCCGATGAGACCGACGAGCCCCTCGCGCCCGCCAGGCTCGGTCGCGCGCACGTGGCGCGCGGGTCCCCAGCCGCGCCACGGGTCGGGCCGCAGCACGAAGCCGGCCTCGGCGAGCCGGGCGCGCACCTCGGCGAGCGGCACCACCTCGCCGCCCGCGAACGGCATCTGCTCGATGAAGCGGGGGAGGGCGCCGCGGTCCCAGGCGTGGCGCACGAGCGCCGGGAGCTCGTCCTCGTTCACCCCGCGCATCACCACGGTGTTGAGCTTGAGCGAGCGGAACCGTCCGGCGGCGGCGTCGATCCCGGCGAGGATCCGGTCGAGCCGCGCGCCGCGCCCCGAGACGCCCGGGAGCTTCTCCGGGACGAGCGTATCGAGCGACACGTTGAGCGAGCCGAGTCCGGCGTCGCGCAGCGGCCCGACGAGCTCGTCGAGCCGGTGGCCGTTCGTCGTGAGCGCGACGTCCTCGATCCCGGGGGTCGCGGCGGCGTCGCCGACGATCTCGACGACGTCCTTGCGCAGCGTCGGCTCGCCGCCGGTGAGCCGGATCCGCCGGACGCCGACCGAGGCGAACAGCCGGAAGAGCCGCGAGAGCTCCGCGCGCGTGAGCAGCCCGTCCGGCGGCTCGTTCTCCGAAGGAGAGCAGTAGGTGCAGCGGAAGTTGCAGCGATCGGTGAGGGCGACGCGGAGGTACGAGATCGCGCGCCCCTGCGCGTCGGCGAGGGAGGGCTCCCGGACGCTACAGGCCGGGACCTGCATGGAAAGACTCCTTCCCGGTCGCGTCCACCCCCGGCAGCGACGGCATCCTCGCGACCCCCTGCTTTCTAACCTCCTCCGCCCCGCCGCGCCCGCGGCGCTGCATCTCGAAGGTTGCGTGGGGGTCAAGGGCGGAGGCCCGGCCCGCTGCGACGACGCCGAACCGGAGGAGGAGCGTCCCGGCGAGGGCGAGCGCCCCCGCGATCGCGCCGCGCGCGCCCGCCGGGCGGCCCCGGCGGCGGTCCGGCCAGAGGAGATCGAGCGCGAGCGACGCCGCGACGAGGCCGCGGGCAGCCTGGAGCATGGCGCCCGAGGCGCCCCGGTGGAGCGGCCGCGCCACCCGTGGGGCATGGCTCGCCGCCTCCTGGTCGAGCGCGAACGAGATCGCGAGCTCCGCCGCCTTGGCGAGCCGGCCGAAGCGGCGCGCCACCTCCGCGCCGGCGCGCCGCCCCCCAGGCCCCGAGAGCAGAGCGCGGCTCCGCCGCGGGTACCGATCTCCCGGCGGCCAGAGCTGGAAGAGCGCGCCCGCCGACACCGCGCCCGAGAAGGCGAACAGGATAGGCAGGGTGTTCCGCGTCCCCTGCCAGACCGGCACCGCCGTGTTCGCGACGAGGACGCCGGTGTAGCCGACGAGCGGCAGACCGAGCAGCCCGGCGCCGTAGCCGGCGAGATCGGCGGTGCGCGCGAGCGACTGCGGCGCCCTGGGGAGGACCGACGGCAGCGCCGAGACGCCCGCGAGCCCGCCGAAGCCGGAGAGGATCCAGGTCCCCATGTTCATCGGCGAGGTCGGCCGGAACACGCGCAGCATGTAGAGGAAGCGCGCGGGGCGGCCGAGGTCGGCGATGAGGAGCGCCGCGCTCGCGGCGGCGCCCGCGGTTGCGACGACGCGGCAGCGCCGGACGAGTCCCTCGGTGCCCTGGCCGCCGGCGGCCTGCGCGGCGGCGCCGAGCACGGCGCAGGCGCCGGCGAGCCCTCCCGCGAAGAAGTAGGCGGGGATCATCCACTTCCAGACCGGCTCCTTCAGGACCGGCAGGCCGTAGTAGCTGCGCCCTTCCTCCTCCTCCTCCTCCTCGCGCACCTCGGGGGCCTTCAGATCTTCCTCCGCCGGCGCGCGGACGCGCTGCATCGCGCCCTCGCCTGAGAGCGCGCCGAGGTCGGGGGCCACGTTGCGGCCGTCGTGGCGCCGCTCCGCGTCGAAGGTGGGATCCGCCGTGCCGTTCCTCATACGCGCCTCGCCGAGAGCGCCGACCCGAACGCGAGCGCCGCGAGCGACAGGACGCCGGCGGCCATCGCCCACCAGCTCCGGACGATCTTCGCGGTCGGCACCACCGGATCGGGCGGCAGGTTGTAGGTCTCGGGCTCGTCGCAGAGCAGGAAGAACGCATGGAGCCCCTCGGTGCCGGGCTGGCTCGCCGCGTCCGCGCCGTAGAGGTAGGCCTGCTCCACGCCGCGCGCGCGCAGCTGCTCGACCCGCCTCGCCGCCCGCGCGCGCAGGTCCGAGAGCTCGCCGAACTGGATCGACGCCGTCGGGCAGGCCTTCGCGCAGGCGGGGATCATCCCCCCCTTCTGCCGGTCGTAGCAGAGGGTGCACTTCCAGGCGCGCCCGTCGTCCTGGCGCCGCTCCACGACGCCGAACGGGCAGGCGGAGACGCAGTAGCCGCAGCCGTTGCAGACGTCCGGCTGCACGTACACCGAGCCGAGCTCCGTGCGGATGATGGCGCCCGTCGGGCACGCCTCGAGGCAGCCCGCGCGCTCGCAGTGCTTGCAGACGTCGCTCATCATGAGCCAGGAGAACTTCCCGAGCGCCTGCTCGGTCTTGCCGAGCGGCACCGGCGTCTCGATGTGCGAGGGAGAGATGTCCCTGAGGAGCGAGGTCGGCCCCGGCTGGCCCGCGGGGAAGAGCTCGGCGAACGGGCGCGTCGTCGCGGCGGCGCCGTCGCGCGGGCTCCCCTGCCCGGGCAGCGGCGCCTCGCGCTCGATGAACGCCACGTGCCGCCAGGTCGAGGCGCCGAGGTGCCCGGTGTTGTCGTAGCTCATCCCGGTGAAGGCGAAGCCGTCGTCGGGGAGCTGGTTCCACTGCTTGCACGCGACCTCGCAGGCCTTGCAGCCGATGCAGAGCGTCGTGTCGGTGAAGAAGCCGTAGGAGGCGCCCGCGCCAGCGCCGGGTCCTCGCTGCTCGAGCGCCTGCGCCTGCGCGCTCGACAACACGTGATCGCTCGGTGCGTTGCGGTCCACGGTTCACCTCGGCCTGTGCGTCGGCGGGCCGGCGCTGCGGCGCGCGGCCAGGTCCGGATGGTCGCGCGGGATGTCGGGGGGCTCCGGCTCCCGGAGCGTTGCGCCGTCGGTCGCGGAGCGCCGGCCGAAGGACGCGCGCCCCGGCACGATCGCGCCGGTGAGCGCCTTCGACTCCTGGATCTGGACGTTCGGGTCCGCGACGAACGCGATGAGCTCGTTCACGGGATCGCCGCGCACCCGCCCGAGATAGCTCCAGTGGTACGGCAGCCCGATGACGTGGACCGTCCGCCCCCGGATCTGGAGTGGCGTCATCCGCCGCGTGACGAGGACGCGGCTCTCGATCTCGCCGCGCGCCGTCCGGATCGTCGCCCAGCCCCCGTTGCGGAGCCCCACCTCGCGCGCGAGCTCGGGCGACACCTCGCAGAACATCTCTGGCTGCAGCTCGGCGAGCCACGAGAGCCATCGGCTCATCCCGCCCGCGGTGTGGTGCTCGGTCAGCCGGTACGTCGTGAGCACGTGGGGGAAGCGCGGGTCGTCGTAGGCGCGGTGCATCGGGTTGTCCGGCCGGTGCCACTCGAGCCGCGTCGGGTTGCACTGCTGCCCGTAGAGCGGGTTCGCCGAGCTCGACTCCTCCGGCTCGTAGTGCGTCGGGAACGGCCCGTCGAGGAGGCCCGACGGCGCGAACAGCCAGCCCTTGCCATCCGCCTGCATGATGAACGGGTCGATGCCGCCGATCGTGGCGGTCCCGCGCGCGTCCTTCCCCGGCCGGTAGGACGGCGGCCGGTCGACGATGAAGTCCGGGACGTCGTACCCGGTCCACTTCTTCTGCGCCTCGTCCCACCAGACGTACTTCTTCCGCTCCGACCACGGGCGGCCCTCGGGATCGGCCGAGGCGCGGTTGTAGAGGAGGCGGCGGTTCGCCGGCCACGCCCAGCCCCACTCCGGCGCGACGCAGGTCTGCTCGCCCTGCGGCTTGCGGCGCGCGGCCTGGTTCACGCCGTCCTTGAAGCAGCCGGAGTAGATCCAGCAGCCGCACGCGGTCGAGCCGTCGTCCTTCAGCGCCGCGAACCCGGGGACCGGCTCGCCCGCCGGCACCGTGTAGCCGCTCACCTCGGCGAGCACGGCCTCGGCGGAGGGCTCCGCGACCCGGCCGTGCTCGCCGTACCCCCACGCCATCGCCTGGATCGCGCGATCGCGCTCCGCGGTGGAGCCCGCGTACAGCGCCTTCATGCGCTTGCCGAGGTGGTAGGCGAACCAGAGATCGCTGCGGCAGTCCCCCCGCGGCTCGATCGCCTGGTGGTGCCACTGGAGCATCCGGGCGGTGTTCGTGAAGGAGCCGTCCTTCTCGGTGTGCGCCGCGGCCGGGAAGAAGAAGACCTCCGTCTGGACGTCCTCCGTGCGGACCTCGCCGCGGTCGTACTCGGGGCCGACGCGCCAGAACTCGGCCGTCTCGGTGGGCTGGAAGTCGCGGACGACGAGCCACTCGAGCTTGCGGAGCGCCTTGCGGTGGAGGGCGCCGTTCATCGAGCCGACCGTCGGGTTCTCGCCGACGACGAAGTAGCCCCTCACCTTGCCGTCCGCCATCTCCGCGACCGTCGCCATGTGTGAGTGGTCGCCGGTGAGCCTCGGGAGGAGGTCGAAGAGCCAGTCGTTCTCCCGCGTCGCCGCGTCGCCGAAGTAGGCCTTGAGGAGCGAGACGATGTACTTCGGGAACTCGCTCCACCAGCCGGTCGGGGAGACGTTGTTCCGGACGTACTGCGCGAGGCCGCGGTCCGGCAGGATCGCGTTCGGCATCGGCAGGTAGCCCGGGAGCAGGTTGAAGAGCGTCGGGATGTCGGTCGATCCCTGGATGGAGGTGTGGCCGCGCAGCGCGATGATCCCGCCGCCCGGCCGCCCCATGTTGCCGAGGAGCAGCTGCAGGATCGCGGCGGTCCGGATGTACTGGACGCCGACCGTGTGCTGTGTCCACCCGACCGCGTAGCAGAAGGCGCCCGTCCGCTCGCGCCCGGAGTTCTTCGCGAGGGTCTCCGCGACCTGGAGGAAGAGCGCCCGCGGCACCCCGCAGGCCTGCTCGACCATCTCCGGCGTGTAGCGCGCGAAGTGCCGCTTCAGGAGCTGGAAGACGCAGCGCGGGTGCTGCAGCGTCGGATCCTGGTGGCGCGAGAGCATCTTCTCGACCGAGCCCTCGCCCTCGCCGCCGCCCGCGCTCGGCTCGGCCGCGAGGTGCTTGTGGCCGGTCGCCGGGATGATCCCCGGCACGCCCTCGTACGACCAGGTCTGCCAGTCGTACTTGCCGGTCTGCGGGTCGAGGCCGCTGAAGACGCCGTCCAGGTCCTCCGCGTCCTTGAACCCCTCGTCCACGATCGTCGGCGCGTTCGTGTAGTGGACGACGTAGTCCCTGAAGTACCGCTCGTTCTCGATGACGTACCGGATGATCCCGCCGAGGAACACGATGTCCGAGCCCGGGCGGATGGGGACGTGCAGGTCCGACGCCGCGCTCGTCCGCGTGAACCGGGGGTCCACGTGGATGATCGTGGCGCCGCGGTTCTTCGCCTCCATCACCCAGCGGAACGCGACCGGGTGGCACTCCGCCATGTTGGAGCCCTGCACGACCACCCAGTCCGAGTTCTGCAGATCACCCGGGAAGTCCGTCGCGCCGCCTCGCCCGAACGAGATCCCCAGACCGGGGACCGTGGACGAGTGTCATATCCGCGCCTGGTTCTCGACCTGAAGGATCCCGAGCGCCGTGTAGAGCTTCTTCAGGAGGTAGTTCTCCTCGTTGTCGAGCGTCGCGCCGCCGAGGTGCGCGATGCCCATGGTCCGGCGGAGCCGCGGGCCCTGCGGGTGGTGCGCGTCGGGCGCGCCCCGCTCCTCCCACGTCTCGTCGCGCGTCCGCTTCACGCGCTCCGCGACCATCTCCATCGCCTGCTCGAGCGGGATCGGCTCCCACGCCGCCCCGCCGGGCCGGCGGTAGAGGACCTCCTCGGTGCGGTGGGAGCCGGTCACGAGCTGGAACGTCGCCGCGCCCTTCGGGCAGAGGCAGCCCTGGGAGACGGGCGAGTCCGGATCGCCCTCGATGTCGGTGATCCGCTCGTCCTTCACGTGCACGAGCTGGCCGCAGCCGACGGCGCAGTACGGGCACACGGAGCGCGCGACGCGGTCCGATGACGCGGTGCGCGGCATCAGGGCTCGCGTGCGCCCGCTCGCGGCGGTCGCGCCGAGCCCCCCCGCGTCGCCCGCCCGGATCTGCCGCAGGACGGGCCAGTCGGAGAGCACCGGAAGCTTCGCCATGGCGCAATTCCCTGTGGGTAAGGTTGCGTACGTCCGCGCGCCGTCGCAACGGACGGGCGTGCTGCCGCCGCGGCCGCCGCGCTAGGGGAAGACGGGCGCGGGGACGGGGTCGAGCCGCTCGGCGTGCGCGTAGACGTTCATGGTCCCGGCGCGGACGAACCCGGCGAGCGTGATCCCGGCGGCCGCGGCGAGGTCCACCGCGAGCGAGGTGGGCGCCGAGATCGAGGCGACGGCGGGGATGCCGGCGGCGGCCGCCTTCTGCACGATCTCGAAGCCCGTCCGTCCGCTCACCGCGAGCACGGCGGGCGCGCCGGTGGGCGGCGCGCCGGCCCCGAGCCGGCCGGCTCGGACGAGCGCCCCGATGACCTTGTCGACGGCGTTGTGCCGCCCGACGTCCTCCGCCGCGGCGAGAATCGCGCCGCCGTCCGCGACGAGCACCGCCGCGTGGAGCCCGCCCGTTCGGGCGAACGCAGGCTGCGAGCGCGAGATCGCGTCGACGGCGAACACGAGGAGCGCGGGCGCGACCCGGTGGCTGCCGTCGACCGGCCGGATCCGCTCGGTGAGCCCCTCGATGGCGCGGCGACCGCAGACGCCGCAGGCGGACGAGATCGGCGCCACGCGGTGACCGTCGAGCAGCCGCTCCGGATCGAGCCGGATCCCCGCCGCTGACCGGACGTCGATGACGTTGCCGAACCCCTCTTCGCCGGGCCGGCCGCAGTGCGAGATCGACGACACGTCGGAGGCCCCCGCGAGGATCCCCTCGGCGAAGAGGAAGCCGAGCGCGAGGTCGGCGTCGGCGCCCGGCGTGCGCATCGTCGTCGCGACGGCCTCGCCGTCCACGCGGATCTCGAGCGGCTCCTCCACCGCGACGGCGTCGAGCGACGCGGCGCCGTGCCGGAGGACCTCGCGGATGGCGACGCGGGGGTCGGGGCGATCCACGCCCGGAGATTATCCCCGCGGCGCGCCGCGCGCTCGCCGGAACGGCGGCCCGGCCCGCCGGACGGCGCCTCCACGCGCCGTCGCGCTACGATGCCGCGCCTCGCCCCTGCGCGCCGGCCGTGCGGCCGCGGGCGGCCGAGCTTAAGAAAGGCGGCTTGACCCGGAACCCCACAGAGGCGGCGTCCGCCCCGGAAGCGCTCGCGGCGCTCACGCCCGACGAGCGCGCGATCGTGGCTGAGGAGGAGGCGCTCCTCGCGCGCGTCCGGGCGTCGCTCGCCGCGCGGCGCGGCGGGCGGGCGGAGGGCGACCTCGTCGCGCGGCTGCGCGAGCTCCGCGACGAGGCGCTCGAGTCCACCGCGAAGGACCTCCCCACCGTCTTCCAGGAGATGGGCGTCGTGCGCGCCGTGATGGAGCGCGTCCGCCCGGGAGACCTCCCCGATCCCTCGGCGCCGTACTTCGCCCACCTGCGCGTCCGCGAGGACGGCGAGGAGCGCGACTACTTCCTCGGCCGGCACACGTTCGTCGACCGCGAGGCGGGCGTGCGCGTCGTGGACTGGCGCTGGGCCCCGGTCGCGTCGCTCTTCTACCGCTACCGCGAGGGCGAGGAGTTCGAGGAGCCGTTCCCGGGGCGCGTCTCGCGCGGCATCGTGGCGGTCCGCCGGGTCGTCGTCGTGGATCGCGGCGGGCTCGCCCGGGTCGCCGCCGACGGCGTGGCGCTCGCGCGCGGGCCGGGCGGCGTCTGGCGGGCGGCGCGCGGGGCCGGCGCGGCGCTCGGCGGCGGCGAGGGCACCGCGGCGCGGGCGGGCGCGCTCGGCACCGGCGCCGGAGGGCGCGAGCGCGCGGCGGCGCCGGAGGTGACGGCGCTCCTCGATCCCGACCAGTACGCCGCCGTCGCCGCCCCCGCCGAGACGCCGCTGCTCGTCCTCGGCAGCGCCGGGAGCGGCAAGACCACGGTCGCGCTGCACCGCCTCGCGCGGATCGCCTTCGAGGACCCGCGCCGCTTCCCGCCCTCGCGGCTGCAGGTGGTGGTCCCCGAGACCGGGCTCGCGCGGCTCGCGGCGCGGCTCCTCGAGCCGCTCGGGCTCGACAAGGCGCAGGTCCGGACGCTCGACGCGTGGGCCCGCGGCGCATTCCAGAGCGCGTTCGGCGTCCCGCCGCCGCGGCTCAGCGAGGAGACGCCGCCGCTCGTCGCCCGGCTGAAGCGCCACCCCGCGCTCTACGAGGCGCTCCGGAGACGCCCGCGCCTCGCCGTCGCCCGTCCCGCGTTCGGCCCGCTCCGGCGCGAGCTCGGAGACCTCCTCGTCGACCGCGCCTTCCTCGAGGCGGTCGTCTCGGCGGCGGCCGGGGGCCTCCCCACGACCGCGATCGACGAGACGCTCCGCCACACGCGGCTGCAGCTCGCGCCGCCGTCCGAGGACCTCTCCGCGATCGATCCGGACCGGCGCGAGGCGCTCGACGGGAGGCCCATCGACGAGGGCACGCCGCAGGCGCTCTCCGGCACGCTCGACGTCGAGGACCTGCCGATCCTGCTCTTCCTCGCGGCCCGCGCCGGCGGCGGCACGGGGAAGAAGACGGCCCACCTCGTCGTGGACGAGGCGGAGGACGTGTCGCTCTTCGAGCTGTTCGTGCTCGGGCGGCAGCTCTCCGGCCGCAGCGTCACCGTCGCAGGGGATGAGAGCCAGCAGACCTTCTCCTCCTACGCGGGCTGGAAGGAGGCGCTCCTCGCGCTCGGGGTCGAGCGGGCGGGGACCGTCCGCCTCGAGACGACCTACCGCTGCCCGCGTCCGATCGCCGAGGCGGCGCACGCGATCCTCGGACCGATCGCGCCCGCCGCGCCGCCGCGCGCCGGCAAGGAGGGCGCGCCGGTCTCGCGCTTCGACTTCCCGACCGAGGCGCACGCTCACCTGTTCCTCGCCGGCGCGATCCGGGACCTCGTCGAGCGCGAGCCGCGCGCGTCGGTGGCGGTCGTCGCGCACGCGCCGGAGGTGGCGCGCTCGCTCCACCGGCTCCTCTCGGACCTGCCCGAGGTGCGGCTCTCGCTCGACGGAGGGTTCACCTTCCGTCCGGGCGTGGACCTCACCGACGTCGCGAGCGTGAAGGGGCTCGAGTTCGACTACGTGATCGTCCCGGACGCGTCGGCGCGCGCCTACCCCGACGGCGAGGACGCCCGCCGCCGGCTCCACGTCGCGGTCACCCGCGCCGCGCACCAGCTCTGGATCGCCGCGCCGGGGACGCCGTCGCCGCTCCTCGCCGGGATCCGCGCGGCCTGAGCCGCGACCGCCCACCCTTCGGTCCCGGGCGGGTCGGGGCGCACCCGAAGCGAGCATCGGGACGGTCGCGTCGCTACACTGGCCGGGCGCTTCCAACCCACTCAACAGAACATCGATCCGCACCTTCGCGGGAGGGAGAGACATGGCCCAGGTGACGCTCAAGGGAACCCCCATCCACACGAACGGCGATCTTCCGGCGGTTGGCGCGAAGGCGCCCGACTTCAAGCTCACGGACGGCGATCTCAAGGACGTTTCCCTCGCCGACTTCAAAGGCAAGAAGAAGATCCTGAACATCGTCCCGAGCCTCGACACGCCGACGTGCGCGACGTCGACCCGGAAGTTCAACGAGTCCGCGGGGAAGCTCCCGAACACGGTCGTGCTCGTCGTCTCCGCCGACCTCCCGTTCGCGGCCAAGCGGTTCTGCACGACCGAGGGGCTCGAGAACGTCGTCCCGCTCTCGCTCATGCGGGACCGGTCTTTCGCGAACGATTATGGCGTGCTGCTGCAGGACGGCCCGCTCGCCGGCATCGCCGCCCGCGCCGTCGTGGTGCTCGACGAGAGCGACAAGGTGGTCTACCGGCAGCTCGTCCCCGAGATCGGGCAGGAGCCCGACTACGAGAGGGCGCTCGCGGCGGCCAGGTAGCGCCCGACCCGCCTGCGGGCTGGGCGGGAACCGCGATCACGGGACGAGCCGGATTGCGCTGAGACAATTGGGCTCAACTCTCGGTGTGACACGATCCGTCGCACCTTGGGTGGACCGTCCCACCTCCGCGCAATCCGCTTCTATGCGGGAGCGGCCGCCGTCACCTGGACGGCGGTCGCGGTCGTCTCGTTCGCGTCCTACTCGAGCCTCGCGCACCGCGGCGTCGTGGCGCTGGCCGTCGCGCAGGCGCGCGCTTCCTTCCAGAAGGACCTCGCCTACCGGCGCTGGGCGGCGCAGCGCGGCGGCGTGTACGTCCCGCTGAGCGCTGACACACCGCCGAACGCGTACCTGCACACCATCGAGCGCGAGATCACGACCCCGAGCGGGCGCGCGCTCACTCTCGTGAACCCGGCCTACATGACGCGGCAGGTGCTCGAGCAGGAGCGCAGCCGCGGTGGTGCGATCGGCCGGATCACGAGCGCCCACCCGCTCCGGCCAGAGAACGCGCCTGACGCGTGGGAGGCCGGCGCGCTCGCGAAGATCGAGGCGGGCGCGGTCGAGGTGGTCGAGGTAGTCGAGGAGGTCGAGCCGGACGCGCCGCTCCTCCGCTACATGGGGCGGCTCACCGCCGAGGAGCGCTGCCTCTCCTGTCATTTCGGGCAGGGGCTGAAGGCGGGCGATCTGCGCGGTGGGATCTCGATCGTGGTGCCGATGCCCGAGTACTTCGCGGTCGCGGACGCGCAGATCGAGCGGGTCGGGCTCGGGCACTCCGTCGTCTGGGTGCTCGGGGTCTTCGGCATCGCGATGGCGTCGGCGCGCGCGTCGCGCCGGGTTCGAGAGCGGGAGCGTGAGCGAGAGGCGCGCGAGGCGCTCGAGCAGGAGCTCGCCCACGCCCGGCGCCTCGAGGCGATCGGCCGGCTCGCGGGCGGCGTCGCGCACGACCTCAACAACCTCCTCTCTCCCATCCTCGGGAACGCGGCGCTCGCGCTCGAGCGCGTCCCCGCAGGCGAGCTGCGCGTCGATCTCGAGGACATCCGCGACGCGGCGCTGCGCGCGCGCGAGCTGACCCAGCAGCTCCTCGCGTTCGGCCGCAAGCAGATGTTCACGCTCGAGCCCATCGACCCGACCGAGGCCGTGGAGGGCGTCGTCCCGATGATCCGCCTGCTCGTCGGCGGCGAGGTGGAGCTCCGCACCGAGCTCGCCCGCGACCTGCCGGCGATCCGGGCCGACCGGGCGCACCTCGGCGCGGCGCTCCTGAACCTCGCCGCGAACGCGCGCGACGCGATGCCGTCCGGAGGCGTGCTCCGGGTCGCGACCGCGCTCGACGAGGTGGATGGCGAGCGCGCGAGGCGGCTCGGGCTCGCGCCCGGCCGGCACGTCTCGATCTTCGTCTCGGACACCGGCGCCGGCATCGACGAGGCCACCCGCGCGCGGTTGTTCGAGCCGTTCTTCACGACGAAGCCGGCCGGCAACGGCCTCGGCCTCGCGAGCGCGCATGGCACGGTCCGGCAGCTCGGCGGCGCGATCGAGGTGGAGAGCGCGCCTGGGCGCGGCTCGACCTTCCGCGTCGTCCTCCCCGCGACGGCGCAGGCGCCGATCGCGACGCCGGTGCCCGCCGCGACCTCGTCGGTACCCCGCGGCACCGAGACGGTGCTCCTCGCGGAGGACGAGCCCGCGGTGCGCCGCGCGGCCACCTCGGTCCTCACCGGGCTCGGCTATCGGGTCCTCGCCGCCCGGGACGCCGACGAGGCGCTCCTCCTCGCGGCGCGCGGGCCCGAGATCCACGCGCTCGTCACGGACCTCTGCATGCCGCGGGTGGGCGGGCGCGAGCTCCACGCGAAGCTCGCGGGGGTACGCCCGGCGCTCCCGACGGTGTTCATGACCGGGTTCGCCGGGGACGCGCTCGGGCCGGGCGACCCGCTGCCCCTCGGGGCGGCGGTCGTCCAGAAGCCATTCACGCCCGGTGACCTCGGCGGCGCGGTGCGGCGCGTGCTCGACGCGGCGATCGCCGCTCAGCCCCCGTCGCCGCCGAGCGCCGCGAGCCGCTCCTGAGCGGACTCCCACTCCGCGTAGCGCGCGGAGAGCTCGTCCTTCGCGAGCCGCTGCCGGTCGATGACCGGCTTCGCGCGCGCGAAGTCCGCGTAGAGCGCGGGGTCCGAGAGCGCGGCGGTCGCCTCCCGCTCCTCCCGCTCGAGCTCCTCGATGCGCGCCTCGAGCCGGGCGATCTCGTCCCGGAGCGGCTTCTCGAGGCGGGAGCGCGCGTTCCGGGCCTCCGCCTCGGCGCGGCGCCGATCCCGCTCGCTCGCGGGCGCCTGCGCGGTCGCTCCCGCGCGGGAGGCACCATCGCCGCTCGCACCCGAGACGGCCGCCTCCTCCGCGAGCCGGCGCTGGTGGTACCACCAATCCTCGAGGTTCCCGGGGAACGGCAGGACGCCGCCGTCCTTCACCTCCCAGATCACCGTCGCGAGCTGGTTCACGAAGGACCGGTTGTGCGAGACGAAGAGGAGCGTCCCGCCATAGCCCTTCAGCGCCTCGATGAGCGCCTCGGAGGAGTCGAGGTCGAGGTGGTTCGTCGGCTCGTCGAGGAGGAGCAGGTTCGCGGGGACGAGCAGGAGCTTCGCGAGCGCGACGCGCGCCCGCTCGCCGCCGGAGAGCACTCCGACCTTCTTCTCGACGTCGTCGCCCGAGAACAGGAACGAGCCCGCGACGCCGCGGACGTACGCCTCCCCCTGGTCGGGGACGAGATCCCAGAGCGTGTCGAGCACGGTGCGCTCGGGGTCGAGAGAGCCGAAGGTGCGGACGGGTCCGCCGTCCTCGTGCTCCGCCCGCTCGAAGTGATGCTGGGCGTAGTAGCCGGCGAGGACGCCGTGGCCGAGCTTCGCCGCGCCGGCGTCCGCGCGGAGCTCGCCCGCGACGAGCTTGAGGAGCGTGGACTTGCCCGCGCCGTTCGGGCCGATGACGGCGACCCGCTCGCCGCGCTGCACCGCGGCGTCGAGGCGCCGGTAAACCGTCTTCGCGCCGAACGTCTTCGACAGCCCCTCGAGCCGGAGCACCTCGCGGCCCGAGCGCGGCGCCTCCGCGAAGCGGAAGCGGAGCGTCGCCCGGTGCTCGAGGAGCCGCACCTCCTCCATCCGCTCGAGCTGCTTCTCCTTCGACTTCGCCTGCGCGGCCTTGGTGTTCTTCGCGCCGAAGCGCTCGATGAAGGTCTCGAGCTGCGCGCGCTTCGCCGCCTGGCGCTTCGCCTGCGACTCGAGCCGCACCTCCTCCTCGGCGCGCTGCCGCTTGTAATCGTCGAAATCGCCCGTGTAGGTCCGCAGGCCCTCGGGCTCGAGCGCGACGACCCGGTCGATCTGACGGTTCAGGAACTCGCGGTCGTGCGAGACGAGGAGCAGCGCCTTGCGCGTCCCACGGAGGAACGCCTCGAACCACTCGAGCGTCGGGACGTCGAGGTGGTTCGTCGGCTCGTCGAGGAGGAGCAGCTCGGGGTCCTGAAGGAGGAGCCCGGCGAGCGCGGCCCGCATCTTCCAGCCGCCGGAGAAGTGGCGGGCCGGGCGCGAGAGGTCGTCCTGCGAGAAGCCGAGCCCGCCGAGGATCCGCTCGGCGCGGTGGCGGCCATAGTGCTCCTCGAAGTGGTCGAGCTCCTCGTGGAGCTCCGCGAGCGCCTGCGAGAGCTCGAGCTGCTCGGGGGCCTCGCGCGCCGCTGCGAGCGCCGCCTCGGCCTGTGCGAGACGGCCCTCGAGCGCGGTCCGGCCCGGCACCGTCGAGAGGACCGCCTCGACGAGCGGGAGGTCCGGCAGCTCGGCGACGTCCTGCGGCAGGTAGCCGGCGCGCGCGCCGCGCCGGAACACGAGCTCGCCCTGGTCGGGGTGAGCGGTCCCCGCGAGGATCCTCATGAGCGAGGACTTGCCGGTTCCGTTCGCGCCCACGAGGCCGATCCGGTCGCGCGGGCCGATGGTGAAGCTCGCCCGGTCGAGGACGACCTTGGGTCCGAAGGCGAGCGAAAGCTCGTTGGCGGCGAGGAGGCTCACGGCGGGGGAAAGGAGTTAACGTTTCTTCAAGCGGCGAACAAGGGCGCGACACCGCCCGGCCGCATGCTCCCACCGTCGCGGCCGCCCCTCCGGGCGGATCCCCGACCCGGCGCAACGCCGGAGGAGGAGAGCCATGAAGAAGATCCTCGCAGCCGCCGGCGTCGCCGCCGCGATCGCCCTCGGGTTCGTCGCGCTCACCGGGTTCCACGGCGGGTGCGGCGGACACGGGCACCCCCGTGACCCCGCCCAGCTGGCGGCCCTCGTGACCGACCGGGTGAACGACGTGCTCGACGATCTCGACGCGACCCCCGATCAGCGGACCCGGATCGATGCCGTGAAGGACCGGCTCCTCGCCGACGCCCAGAGGGCGCGGGCGGGGCACGAGGAGGTCCACGCGGCGCTGCTCGGGGAGTGGAAGGCGGACGCCCCGGACGCGAAGAAGCTCCATGCGCTCGTGGACGAGCGGATCGAGGCGCTCCGAGGGATGGCACACGAGGCGGTCGACGCCGGAGTCGAGGTGCATGGAATTTTGACCCCGGCACAGAGGGAGAAGGTCGCGAAGAAGGCGGAGCGCTGGCACCGCTGAAAGGGGCTGCGTGACCGTTGGACGTCGGTCGTCCCCGTAGATGACCCAAAGACCGGTCACGGTCACGGTCACGTTCACGGTCACGGGAACTTCCGGAAACGGGAAACGGGAACCGGCCAGCCGTTTCCGGATCCCGTGTTCCTTTCCGGTTTTCCCCGTGACCGTTTCCGTGACCGTGACCGTGACCGGTTTCTCGTACCTGGACCGCGCGCCCAGCCGCGCGCGCACTATCATGACCGAAGTGACCCAACAGACCCCGCTCCTCGTGCTCTTGGTGGAGGACGATCTTCGCCTGGCCTCCCTGACCCGCGAGTACCTCGAGGGCCACGGGGTCGCGGTCGTGCACGTCTCGGACGGCCGGCGCGGGCAGGACGAGGCGCTGTCCGGCCGGTATGACGCCGTGCTGCTCGACCTCATGCTGCCCGGGAAGGACGGCCTCGAGGTCTGCCGCGAGGTCCGATCCCGCTCGGACGTGCCGGTCATCGTGCTCACCGCGCGCGGCGAGGAGGCGGATCGCGTGATGGGGCTCGAGCTCGGGGCCGACGACTACCTTGCGAAGCCGTTCTCGCTGCGCGAGCTGCTCGCGCGGATCCGCGCGGTCGTCCGGCGCGCCAAGGGGAAGGCGGGCCCCGCGCGCGACGTCGTGAAGGTCGGCGGCCTGTTCGTCGACCCCGCGGCGCGGCGGGTGACGCTCGACGGGCGCGAGGTGGCGCTCACCGGGTACGAGTTCGCGCTCCTCCACGCGCTCGCGCGCCGCGCCGGTCGCGTCCTCGGGCGCGAGCAGCTCATGGAGCTCGCGAAGGGGAGCCCCGACGACGCCTTCGACCGCTCGATCGACGTCCACGTCTCGCGGCTCCGCCAGAAGCTCGGGGACGACCCGCGCCGGCCGAAGCTCATCAAGACCGTCCGCGGGGCCGGCTACCTCCTCGCCGGGGACCCGGAGTGACGATGAGGTCAGGCCGCCACGGGCACGGGCACGGGCCCCTCTTCTGGCGGATCTACCTGCATGGCGTGCTCCTGCTCGTCGCCGTCGGGCTTGCGGTCGCGGGCGTCGGCTGGGCGCTCCACCGCGGTCCGCTCTCCCAGCAGCCCGCGCGCGTCGCGTCGTACGCGGCCGTCCGGATCGCCGAGCTCGCCGGCACGCCGGCGCGGCTCGAGGAGGAGCTCCGCCGCGTCCGCGACACGTTCGGCGTCGAGGCAACGGTGTACGCCGCCGGCGGGCGGCCGATCGCGACGAACGTCGAGCCGCCGCTCGCGCCCCCCTTCGGCGACGGCGCTCCCGCGCGCGACGGGCCGATCCGGCTGCGCGGCCGCGGCCTCGGCTGGGTGGTGCCGCTCCCCTCGGTGGGCGGGTACGTCGTCCTCACCCACAGCCCCCGCGAGCGCGATCCGGCCCGGGGACTCCTGTTCATCGGCGTGGTGCTTGTCGCGCTCGCCTTCGCGTCGTTCCCGCTCGCTCGGTCGATCGCGGCGCCGGTCGAGCGGCTCACCGCCGCCGCCCGCGCGCTCGGCGAGGGTGACCTCTCGGCGCGCGCCAACGTGCGCGCGCGCGGTCAGCTCGGAGCGCTCGGGCGCGCGTTCGACGACATGGCGGCGCGCCTCGAAGCGCTCGTCCGCGGCGAGCGCGAGCTGCTCGCGAACGTCTCGCACGAGCTCCGCACGCCGCTCGCCCGGATCCGCGTCGCGCTCGAGCTCGCCGCGGAGGGCGACGCCGAGCGCGCGCGCCGCTACCTCGGCGAGATCGGACAGGATCTCGGCGAGCTCGACGGCCTCGTCGCGGACGTGCTCGCCGCCGCGAGGCTGGACGCGGGCGGGGCCGCGGGGCTGCGGCTCGAGGTGGCGCCGCTCGACCTCGCCGCGCTCGCTCGCGACGCGGCGGAGCGGTTCCGGGCATCGCACGAGGGGAGAAGTCTCGAGGTCGACGTAGGCGAGGCGCTCCCGGTGGTCCGCGGCGACGCGGCGCTGCTCCGGCGGCTCGTCGCGAACCTGCTCGACAACGCCGCGAAGTACTCGGAGCCAGCTTCGCCGCTGAGGCTCGTGCTGCGCGCGGAGGCGGGAGGGGTGGCGCTCGAGGTGCGGGACCGCGGCATCGGGATCGCGCCGGAGGACCTGCCGCGCCTCTTCACGCCGTTCTTCCGGACCGATCGGAGCCGGGCGCGCGGGACGGGCGGGACCGGGCTCGGCCTCGCGCTCACGAAGCGGATCGCAGAGGCGCACGGCGGGACCATCTCGGCCGCGAGCACCCCGGATGGCGGGACGGTCTTCCGGGTGACGCTCCCCGCCGCGCCCGCGCGGGCGTGAGCGTCGGGTGCTGCGGAGCGGCCCGGCCGGACGCGCCGGCCGGGCCACGCTGCGGGGCTAAATGAAATAGACGCGCATGAACAACAGCCCCTCGGTGGCTTTAGCGGACCCGCCCTGGCCGGTCGCCGTCCCGGCGGCCGTCCTGAGCTTGGGATCGCCAATGGCGGTGAACTCGAGCTGCGCCTCGATCCCGATCGAGAACCACGCGCTCGGGAGCCACTCGCCTCCGAACACGCCCGCGAGCGTGGTGTTGCGCCGCGTGAGCCGTTCCACGAACGTCCCCGCGCGCTGCTCGTCCTTCAGCCACGTCGAGACGAGCCGCGCGCCGCCGTACAGGTTGGTCGCCGCCGCGACCGGCTTCACGAACAGCGCCCCGACCCCGAGCGCGAAGGCCGAGTCGGTCGTGTCGCTCCCGTCATCGTGCACGGAGAGCCAGCCGATCTGCGGCTCGAGTCGGAAGCTCGGCGAGAGGTAGATCGGGACGTAGAGGTTGGACGGAGGCGCAAAGTCCGCGGCACCCAGCGTCACGACGGGGCCGAGCAGGCTAGAGTTCATCGAGACGCCGAGGCCGACGCGCGGGTGTGCGCCCTGGGCAGTCTGCTGCTGGGCCAACGCGGGGGCGGAAAGCGCGAGCGCGGCGACAGCCGCGGCGGCGCGGAGCGAGATCTTCATTGGTGGAGTCCTCCCTCTAGGACGGCCGGTTCATCCGGCGCGGGAGACTCTACGCGAACCGCCGTCCCGCAACCAAGGGAAAGGCCGTCATCGCTCGCGCATCGACGGGTACTCGAAGCGCGTCGGCGGATCGAACGTCTCCTTGATCGACCGGAGCGAGGTCCAGCGGAGCAGGTTCGCCATCGACCCCGCCTTGTCGTTCGTCCCCGACGCGCGCGCGCCGCCGAACGGCTGCTGCCCGACGACGGCGCCGGTCGGCTTGTCGTTCACGTAGAAGTTCCCCGCGGCGTCCCGGAAGCGCCGCGTGAGGTCCGCCATCGCCTCGCGGTCGCGCGCGAAGATGGCGCCGGTGAGGCCGTAGGGCGAGGTCGTGAGGCAGAGCTCGACCGCCTCGTCGAGGCGGATGTCCGCGTACACGTAGACGGTGAGCACCGGCCCGAAGATCTCCTCCTCCATGAGCTGGAAGCGCGGGTTCACTGTCTCGACGATGGTCGGCTCGACGAAGAAGCCGCGCGCGTCGTCGCAGCGCCCGCCGCAGAGGATCTTCGCCTGCGAGGAGGCCCGAGCGATCCCCACGTAGCGGCGCACCCGCTCGAACGCTTCGCGGTCGATGAGCGCGCCCATGAAGTTCGTGAAGTCCTCCACCTCGCCGACCTTCAGCTCCGCCGTCATCCCGAGGAGCCGCTCGCGCAGCTGCGGCCAGAGCCCCTCGGGCACGTAGGCGCGCGACGCGGCGGAGCACTTCTGGCCCTGGTACTCGAACGCGCCGCGGACGAGCGCGGCCGCGGCGGCGTCCACGTCCGCCGACGGGTGGACGAAGACGAAGTCCTTGCCGCCGGTCTCGCCGACGAGCCGAGGGTAGGACCTGTAGCGGTCGAGGTGCTCGGCGACCGTCCGCCACATCCCGTGGAACACCTCGGTCGAGCCGGTGAAGTGCAGGCCAGCGAGGTCGGGGCTCGCGAGCGCGGGATCGCCGACGGCGCGCCCCGGGCCGGGGACGAAGTTCACGACCCCTGGTGGAAGCCCGGCCGCCTCGAGCAGCTTCACGAGGTGGTAGCCCGAGTAGACCGCCGACGAGGCTGGCTTCCAGACGACGGTGTTCCCGAGGAGGGCCGGCGCGGTCGGCAGGTTTGCGGCGATCGCGGTGAAGTTGAAGGGCGTGACGGCGAGGACGAACCCCTCGAGCGGCCGGCACTCGACCCTGTTCCACTGCCCCGGCGAAGACACCGGCTGATCCGCGAGGAGCCGCTCCATGAACCATGGGTTCCAGCGCCAGAAGTCGATGGTCTCGCAGGCCGCGTCGATCTCCGCCTGAGGCGCGGTCTTCGACTGCCCGAGCATGGTCGCGGCGTTCAGGACCTGCCGCCAGGGACCGGCGAGGAGGTCCGCCGCGCGCAGGAGCACCGCCGCGCGGTCGTGCGGCTCCATCGCGCCCCAGGTGCGCCGCGCCTCGAGCGCGGCCTCTATCGCCGCCTGGACCTCCGCGGGGCCGGCCTGGTGCCAGCGCGCGAGCCGCTGCGCGTGCCGGTGCGGGACGCGCAGCTCGGCGACCCGCCCCGTCCGGACCTCGCGGCCGCCGATGACGAGCGGGATCTCGATCTCGCGCGACGCGAGCTCGGCGAGGCGGGTCTTCAGGACCCCGCGCTCGGGGGTGCCCGGCGCGTACGAGAGCGGCGGCTCGTTGCGCGGGGCGGGGACGTGGAACGTTCCGTTCGCCATGGCGGCCTCGGGTGAGCGCGCGGAACATAAGCCCCCGCCTGCGGTCCGGCCCCGCCAGCGTCGGGTGAGGGGGAGGGCGCTCGCTTGTCCCGTGGCCATGCGCCTTGAGGGGCGGCGAGCCCCGCGCTAGGTTCGCCCCCGTGGGGAGCACCTTCGATCTGTTCAAGAGCGCCGAGCGGATCGAGGCGCTCGCGGGCGCAATCTACGGCGCGCTCGCGAACCAGTTCTGCGACGACGAGCCGACGCGGGCGATGTTCGCGAAGCTCGAGGCCGAGGAGCTCCAGCACGCGAGTCGGGTCCGGCTCCTCGCGGGGGCGTACCGCGCCGACTCGAAGCTCATCGGCCGGGTGGCGGGCGCGGCGGAGCTCGAGGGCTGCTGCGCCGCCGCCGAGGCGGCGCTCGCGGAGGTGCTCGCGGGGGCGTGGGCCCAGGACCTCGCCGGGATCAAGCGCCGGCTCGCCGTGCTCGAGCTCGACATGGCGAAGGCGCACGCCCACTTCCTCTCGCAGGACGGGCACCCGGGGTTGCGCGACTTCTTCCGGCAGCTCGCGGATCAGGACGACGCGCACCTGGCGCTCCTCGAGCCGTGACGGACGCCGAGCTGATGCGCGAGGCGCTCCGGCTCGCGCGCGAGAGCGTCGCGGCGGGCGGCGGCCCGTTCGCCGCGCTGGTCGTGCGTGACGGCGCGGTCGTCGCCGCGGGCACGAACCGCGTCGTGCTCGACTCCGACCCCACCGCGCACGCCGAGGTGGTCGCGATCCGCGAGGCGTGCCGCCGGCTCGGGTCATTCCGGCTCGACGGCTGTGAGCTGTACGCCTCGTGCGAGCCGTGCCCGATGTGCGCGGGCGCGATCGGCTGGGCGCGCCTCGCCCGCGTGGTCTACGCGGCGACCCGCCACGATGCCGCGGCGGCGGGGTTCGACGACGCACGGCTCCACGAGGACGTCGCGCGCGCGCCGGGCGAGCGGAGCGTCCCGGCGGACCGGCTCCTCGAGGAGGAGGGGCGGGGCGTGTTCGAGGCGTGGGCGGCGAAGCCCGACCGGGTTCCGTACTGAGACTGATGAGCAACGACGTGAAACCGCTCGCCGCCGCGCTCTGCTGCGCCATGACCACCCTCGCCGCCGCGCGCGACGTCGGGCCGCCCGGCTCGAGTGACGAGGTCCGCGGCGTCCTCGCCGTCCGCGCCGGGGTCGCGCTGCCGTTCGGCAGCGCGCGCGCGGGCGTCGCGATCGGCGACCTCCTCTCCGGCGCGGTCCCGCTCTCGATCGAGCTCGGCGCCCGCGGCGACGCGACGACCGTCGGATTCCAGCTCTCGTACGCGCGGGCGTTCGTCGCGGCGTGCCCGCGCGACGCGTCCTGCTCGGGCGACATGATGCGCGCCGGCCTCGAGGTCCTGTACCGCTTCTCGCCGGGGGAGCGCGTCTCCACCTGGGCGGGCGCGGGGCTCGGCTGGGAAGGATCGCGGTTCGCGATCGGGGCGCGCCGGACGCGCCTCGACGCGCTCGAGCTCCTGAACCTGCAGCTCGGGCGCGAGGTGACGCTGCGCCGCGGAACGACGCTCGGCCCCTACCTCGCGGCGACCTTCGCGCAGTTCCTCGAGCAGGACGGCACGCCCATTGCCGAGAAGGCGCCGCACGCCTGGATCGAGCTCGGGTTCCGCGGCGCGTTCGGGCTCTGATCCGCGGCCGCGCCGCCGCCCGCGGACGTCACCCCGCGGCGGCGCTCGCGAGCGCCGGGTCCGGACACAGCGCCGGCGCCCACGCGGCGGAGCCATCCGGAGCCGGATCGCCGGGCTCGCGCCGGACGTCCGGCGCCGCGGCGGGCGCGGACCTCATCTTCGGGCGCGGTCCCCAGTGGAGCCCGAGGGTCGTGCCGACCCCCACCGCGATCATCTGTGCGGGGATCACCACCCAAAACCGGGGCGCCGCGACGTACCCCGCCGCGAGCGCCGCCATCTGTCCCACCGTCGCGAGCAGGAGCGCCTTCCACGCCGCCCCCGACGCCGGCTCGGCGCGTGCCCACCGCGCGAGGAGCACGGCGGTGAGGGGCGGGATGACGATGGCGGCCATGCCGAAGGAGTAGGCCGCCGTCCGGAAGTTCGCCGCCGTCGGCTGAAAGGTGCCGTTCGCGAAGAGCTGCAGCGTGTAATAGGCGGAGCCGAGCACGAGTGCGTCGCCGAGCAGCACCCCCAGCGAGGACGCGGCGAGCTCGCTTCCCTGGAACGGCCCCGGATCGAGCGGCCGCTGGAGCGGCGCCGACAGCCCGGGTGAGGCGACCGCGAGGTGGAGGACGAGCGCGAGCGCGGTCATCACCGCGAAGAATGGTGCGGCGCGCCGCGGCGGCCACGACCCGGACGCGCGTCTCGGCTCCGACCCCGACCTCACTCCTCGTAGCCGAGCCCGTATCGCTTCAGCTTGTCGTGCAGGGTCACGCGCGAGACGCCGAGCCGCCGCGCGGCCTCGCTCCGGTTCCCGCGCGCGGCGCGTAGCGCCTCTACGACGAGCCCTCGCTCGTACGCCTGCACGCGGTCCTTCAGGGGGAGCGGCGCGCGCTCCCCCGCGGGCGCGGCGCCCCCGCGGTCCGCGAGGAGCGCGAGGTCGAGCCCCTCCGGCGGCGAGAGCGCGACGAGCCGCTCGATCGCGTTCTCGAGCTCGCGGACGTTGCCCGGCCACGCGTGCCCCGCGAGCCGGTGGAGGAGGGCGTCCGGCGCGTGCAGCGAAGGCAGGCCGAACCGTTCCGCGAACCGCGCGAGGAAGTGGCGCGCGAGGACGGGCACGTCCTCGGGGCGCTCGCGGAGCGGCGGGACGCGCAGATGGACGACGTTCAGCCGGTAGAAGAGGTCCTCGCGGAACCGCCCGGCGCGGACCTCCTCCTCGAGGTCGCGGTGCGTCGCGGCGAGGACGCGCACGTCCACCTTCCGCACCCGCTCCTCGCCCACGGCGCGGACCTCGCCCTCCTGGAGGACCCGGAGCAGCTTCGCCTGCGTCCCGGCCGCGAGCTCGCCGACCTCGTCGAGGAGGATCGTGCCGCCGTCCGCCTCGCCGAAGAGGCCCGGGCGGGCGCGGATCGCGCCGGTGAACGCCCCGCGCGCGTGGCCGAAGAGCTCGGCTTCCGCGAGCTCCGCCGTGAGCGCCGCGCAGTTGAACCGGACGAAGGCGCGCTCCGCGCGTCGGGATCCGAGGACGATCGCCTCGGCGACCCGCTCCTTGCCGGTGCCGCTCTCGCCGGCGAGGAGCACCGTCACGTCGCGCGGCGCGCCGCGCGCGACGAGGACCGCGAGTTGCCGCATGGCCTCGGAGGTGAAGACCATGGTGCGCGCGAGCGCGAGCTCGCCGGCGAGCCGTTCGTTCTCGTGCGCGAGGCGCACCGCCTCGAGCGCGCGGCGGACGACCGCGACGAGCTCCTCCGTCTCGAACGGCTTCTTGAAGTAGTCGTGGGCACCGGCCTTCATCGCCTCGACGGCGTGGCGCTCCGACCCGTGCGCGGTGATGACGACGACGTGCGGCGCCGGGGTGCGCGCGGCGAGCCGGCGCAGGAGCTCCATCCCGTCCATGCCCGGCATGCGCAGATCGGTGACGACGAGCGGCGCCGGGTGCGCCTCGAAGCGCGCGAGCGCCTCGGCGCCGTCGGCGGCCTCGTCCACGGAGAGCCCCTCCGACTCCAGGATCTCGCGGAGCGTGTACCGGACGCCGGCGTCGTCGTCGACGACGAGGACGCGCGTCGCGGCGCTCACGCGCTCCTCCCGCCCGCGCCGGGCGGCTCGACCGTCGCGGGGCGGGAGCGGCCCTCGGCCCCCCGACCCGGCAGGATCATCTCGGCCTCGGTCCCGCCGCCGGCGCGCGGCGCGAGCGAGACCTCGCCACCGTGCTGGCGCGCGAGCGCCCGCGCGATGGTGAGGCCGAGCCCCGACCCCTCCGACTTGGTCGTGACCCCCGGCGCGAAGACGGCGCCCGCGACGGCCGGTTCGACCCCGCGGCCGCGGTCGAGGATCCGGACGCGCGCGCCGCCCGCCGCGGTGCGCTCGGCCTCGATCTCCACCGCCGCGCCCGCCGGTGATGCATCGAGCGCGTTCTGGAGGAGGTTGATGAGCACCTGCTTCGCCTTCCGCGGGTCGCAGCGCACGCGGACCTCCGCCGCGCGCACCGCGATCTCGATCGACCGCTCGCGCGCCATGCCCTCGTGGAGCGCGGCGACCTCGAGGCAGAGCGCGCCGAGATCGGTGTCCCCGAGCGCGAGCGGCACGAGCGGGCGCGAGAAGTTCAGGAACTCCTCGAGGACCGACTGCATCCGGTCGACCTCGCGGCGGAGCACGGCGAGCCGCTCCGCCCCCTTCCCGCCCGGGAGGTGCTGCGCGAGGAGCCCCGCGAGCCCCTTCACGCTCGCGAGCGGGTTCTTGAGCTCGTGCGCGATCTCGCCCGAGAGCGCGGTCAGCTCCTCTGCGCGCTCCGAGTGCGCGCGCAAGGACTCGTGCTGCGCCGCCGCGGTCCGCTGCACCATCCGGTCGAACGACCAGCGCACGGCGCGCCCCGCCCCCGCCGCGAACGCGTAGACGAAGGTGAGCACCGTCGCGTGGGTGACGAGCCACGCGGTGGGCACGGGGAGGGTCGGCCCGCCGCCGAACGCCGCGAGGTTGAAGGCGGGGAGCGTGGCGCTGGCGCCGATCGCCGCGAAGAGCCACGCGGCCGCGATCTGGAACAGGGCGAGGAGCCCGTTCACCGGCCACGGCACGAACACGCCCGAGATGACGCCGAGCACCGCCGAGACGTAGAGGAACGGGGAGCCGAGCCCGCCGGTGCCGAACGCGATGAGCGTGACGCCGGTGATCGCGAACGTGAGGTTCCGCGGCACCGCGCCCGGCGTGAAGCCGCGCCGCCGCCACCTCACCCACTCGGCGACGAAGAAGACGAGGAGCGCCGCGACGGTGCACGTGAGGAGGACCCGCCGCCACGCCGCCGGCTCGACCCAGGCGATCCAGAGCGCGACGGCGAGGAACGGCGGCAGCCCGACGAGCCGCGCGCCCGCCATGCGGCCGAACAGGCGCGACAGCTCCTCCTGCTGGATCTCGCGGTGGCCGGGGGGCGGGGGCACGGGCGGCGCCTCGCCGCCGAACATACGCCCGAGTCGTCGCGCGCGCATGGCGTTTCCCCTCTCTGCCGCTAGCGCCCGAGGGCGCGCTCGAGCCCGATCGCCGCCTGCGCGAGCCGCGCGCGACCGTCGGCGAGGCCGACGTCGGCCTGGTACAGCCGGTCGTTCGCGTCGATGACGTCGAGGCTCGACGCGACCCCCGCCTCGAAGCTCCGCCGCGCCGACTCCGCCGCATCGGCGGCGAGGCCGCGCTGCGTCTGTGCGAGCCGCAGGCGCTCCCGCGCGACGGCGAGGTCGCGCGCGCCGTCCGTCACCTCCTGCACGACCGCGAGCCGCTGCGCCTCCGCGCCCGCACGCGCCGAGGCGAGCTGCGCGCGCGCCTGACGGCGGCGGGACTCGCGGAGCCCGCCGTCGAAGATCGGCCAGGTGAGGTCCAGCGTCGCGCGCCAGCCCTCCTTCTCGCCGGTCGGGTACGGGACGTCGGACGCGAAGGCGCTGCCGGTCGCGGAGAGCTGCGGCGCGAGGCGGGCCCAGGTCGCGCGCACCTGCTCCTCGGACGCGGCGACCTGCGCCGCCTGCGCGCGCAGCTCCGGGCGGCGTCCGACCGCCTCGGCCACGAGCGGCGCGTCGCCCGGCGGCTGCGCGGCCGGGGCGTCGGGGAGCGCGATCCGGACCGGCCCCTCGCGGCCGAGCAGGATCGCGAGCGCGAGCCGGGCGCGGCCGAGCTCCGCGCGGGCGCGGGCGAGGTCGCTCTCGCGCCGCACCTGCTCGGTGCGGCCGCGCAGCGCGTCGAGCGGCGCGGCGACGCCGGCTTTGACCCGCCGGTCGGCGCTGCGCGCGTGCTCGGCGGCGATCTCTAGGGCGCGCTCGGAGGCGACCACGACCTCCTCCGCCGCCCGCGCGCCGTGGGCCGCCTGCGCGAACCCGGCCCGGAGCTGCAGGCGCACGGCGTCGGCCTGGGCGTCGGCCGCGCGCGCGGCGCTCCGGGCGGCGCGCACGTCGAACCAGGCGGACGGGACGACGAGCGGGACGCGCAGCGCGCCGCCGACCGCGAGCTGCTCGAGCGGCTGGATCGTGATCGGCTTCGGGAGGGGGGTTCCCGGCGGAAGCGGCAGCAGCGACAGGAGGTCGCCGATGGCGACGCGCGCGTCGTCGCTGTTCCGCGTGTAGCTCGCGCTGGCGGACAGCGAGGGAAGGAGCGCGGCTCTGGCCTGATCGACCCCGGCGCCCGCCTCCTCGGCGCGGCTCCGCGCCTGGGTGAGCGTGAGGTTCTGCCGCTCGAGCTCCGCGAGGGCGGCGTCCAGGGTGAGCTCGGGGACGTCCGCGGTCCCGTTCGACTCCGCGCCGCCTGCGCCCTTCGACCCAGACCGTTCATCCTGAGCGTAGCCTCCCCGCAGGGGAGGCGAAGTCGAAGGACGCTCAGGGTGAGCGGGCATGGGGGTCGGGGTTGGGGTCGCCTGCCCCACCGCCGTCGCCAGGATCACCGCCGCCGCACCGATGCTCAGCATCTCTCTCCTCCGGGCGACACCCGCGCCCAGCCCTTCGCGAGAGCAAGGCCGGTGCCCGGCGGCGGACGCCGCGATCACGGGCACTTCGGCCTCGCGCACCTCACCGCGCGCGCGCCGCGCCGTCAGGAAGCCCGAACGGTCCGTCGGATCTCCTTACAGGTGGCGGGTCCGCCGGGCGCGAAAAGGCAGGCGGGACGCGCCGCTGCGCCGCCGGCCGGCGGGCACGCCGCTTGCGCCTGTGTCGGGTCGACCCCGCGCGCCGCGGGGCAGGGAGCGTCCCCGATGCGCCGTGTCCTCGTCATTCTCGGAGTCCTGGTCCTCGTCCTCGCCGGGCTCATCTCGCTGCGGCTGTGGCGCCAGGCCCAGGCGCTCGCTGCGCCGTCCGGCGGCTCGGGCGAGATCGAGGGCACCACAGTCGACCTCTCCTCGCGCGTCGGCGCGCGCCTCCTCGAGGTCCCCGTTCGTGAAGGCGCGCGCGTGAGGAAGGGCGATCTCCTCGTCCGGCTCGACTGCGCCGATCCGCAGGCGCAGCTCGCCGAGGCGGAGGCGCGGCTCGCCGCGGCGCGGGCGCAGGCGGTCGCGGCGGGCGCGCAGATCCAGGCGTCGCAGCGGTCGCGGATCGCCGCGGGCGCCTCGGGAGAGGCGGCCCGCGCGCAGGCCGCGGCGCTCGAGGCGCAGCGCGACGCGGCGGACCGGCAGGCGAAGCGGCTCGCCGGGCTCACCGCCGACGTGGCGGAGTCGAGCATCGACCAGACCCGCGCGAGCGCGACGGGCCTCGCGCACCAGACCTCCGCCGCGAAGGC
Source organism: Anaeromyxobacter sp. (assembly GCA_036394835.1). Lineage (GTDB taxonomy): Bacteria > Myxococcota > Myxococcia > Myxococcales > Anaeromyxobacteraceae > Anaeromyxobacter. Next base: position 45,717 of record DASWEI010000033.1, read on the forward strand.
GCAGGCGAACGCGAGCGCCGAGCAGGTCCGCGCGGCCGAGGTGGGCGTGCGCGCGGCCACCGCGCAGGCCGAGGCGGCGCTCGCGCAGGTGAAGGCGGCGGAGGCGTCCGTCGCGCGCGTCGCGATCCTCGTCGGCGAGTGCGAGGTGCGCGCGCCACGCGACGCGGAGGTCTCGACCCTGCCGCACGAGGCGGGCGAGCTCGTCTCGGCGGGCGCGGTCCTCGCGCGGCTCGTGGACCTCTCGGAGGTGAAGGCGACCTTCTACCTGCCGAACGCGGAGGTGAGCGCCGTGAAGCCGGGCGCCAAGGCGATCGTCGTCGCCGACGCCTGGCCGAACGAGTCGTTCGAGGGGGCCGTCCGCACGGTCGCCCTCGAGGCCGAGTTCACGCCGCGCAACATCCAGACCCGCTCCGACCGCGACCGGCTCGTCTACCCGGTCGAGGTGACGGTCGTGAACCGCGACGGGAAGCTCCGCGCCGGGATGCCGGTGCAGGTGACGCTCCCCGGGGCAGGGAGGTGAGTGGTGCCGAGTTCAGGCCACCGCGAGCTTCGCGCTCCCGCTCACCCTGAGCGTCCTTCGACTTCGCCTCCCCTGCGGGGAGGCTACGCTCAGGACGACCGGTCGGGGTCGAAGGGCGGAGGCGGCGCGGAGTCGAAGGGCGGCCCAGCCCTCGCCGCGTCCGGCCTCGTCCGCCGCTTCGGGGCGGTGACCGCGCTCGACGGTCTCTCCTTCGAGGTCGGCCGCGGCGAGCTGTACGGCCTCGTCGGCCCGGACGGCGCGGGGAAGACGACCGCGCTCCGCGCCCTCGCGGGGCTCGTCGGGCTCGACGGCGGAGAGGCGCGGGTCCTCGGGGAGCCGGCCGGGAGCGCCGCCGTCCGCGAGCGGGTGGGCCTCATGCCGCAGCAGTACAGCCTCTACCGCGACCTCTCGGTCGCCGAGAACCTCCAGTTCTTCTCGCGGCTCTACGTGCTGCCGCGCGCGGTCTACCGCGAGCGCGCGGAGCGACTGCTCGCCATCACGCGCCTCGCGCCGTTCGTGGACCGGCGCGCCGAGGCGCTCTCGGGCGGCATGTACAAGAAGCTCGCGCTCGCGTGCGCCTTGCTCCACGAGCCGGAGGTGCTGCTCCTCGACGAGCCGACGAACGGGGTGGACCCGGTCTCCCGGCGCGAGCTGTGGGGGCTCCTCCACGAGTTCGTCCACGGCGGGATGGCCGTGCTCGTCACGACGCCGTACATGGACGAGGCGGAGCGCTGCCACCGCGTCGGCCTCGTCCACCGCGGCCGGCTCGTCCTCGAGGGGGAGCCTGGCGCGCTCATGCGCGGTCACGCGAGCTTCGAGGAGGTCTTCCTCTCCCGTGTCGAGGAGGCCGGGTGACCCCCGCCATCATCGCCCGCGGGCTCACGCGCCGCTTCGGCGGGTTCACCGCGGTGGACGCGGTGACGTTCGAGGTCGAGCGCGGCGAGATCTTCGGGTACCTCGGCGCGAACGGCGCCGGGAAGTCGACCACCATCCGGATGCTCACCGGCCTCCTCGCGCCGACGAGCGGCGAGGCGACCGTGGCGGGGCACGACGTCGCCCGCGACCCGCGCGCGGTGAAGGGCGCGATCGGCTACATGTCGCAGAAGTTCTCGCTCTACCTCGACCTGCCGGTGGGGGAGAACCTCCTCTTCTTCGGCGGCGCGTACGGCCTCTCGGGCAAGGCGCTCCGCGACCGCGCCGCCGAGGTGCTCGAGCTCACCGGCCTACGCGAGCTCGGCGACGCGACGACGGGCGAGCTCCCCGGCGGGATCCGGCAGCGGCTCGCGCTCGCCTGCGCCGTCCTGCACCGGCCCGGGCTCGTCTTCCTCGACGAGCCCACCGCGGGCGTGGACCCGTTCGCGCGACGGACGTTCTGGCGGATCATCCGCGATCTCGCGGCGGCGGGCACCACCGTCTTCGTCACGACCCACTACCTCGACGAGGCCGAGTACTGCCGACGGATCGGTCTCATGGTGGACGGCCGCCTCGTCGCGCTCGACACGCCCGCGGCGCTGAAGCGCACCTGGGTGCCGGACCGCGTGCTCGTCGCGCGCGGCGAGGGGCTCGCCGCCGCCGCGGCGCCGCTCGGCGCGCGCGAGGGCGTTCGCGCGGTGGCGCCGTTCGGCGCCGCGCTCCACCTGCGCGTGGACCCGGACCGGCTCGGCTCGGCCGAGGTCGAGCGCGCCCTGCGCGAGCTCGGCGCGCGCGACGTCCGCGTCGAGCCAGCGGAGCCGACACTCGAGGACGTGTTCCTCGCCGTCGTCGAGCGCGGCGCGCGGAGCGGGGAGGCGGCGCCATGATGGGTTCCAGGAAGGGCCGGCTCGCGAGATCCCTCGTCCGCATCGGGGCGATGGCGGGGAAGGAGACGCTCCACATCCGCCGCGACCCCCGCACGCTCTACCTCGCGCTCGGGATGCCGGTGCTGATGCTCTTCCTCTTCGGGTACGGCGTCTCCTTCGATCTCGAGCGGATCCCGCTCGGCGTCGCGGACCGCGACGGCACCGAGGCGTCGCGCGCGCTCGTCGACGCGGTCACCGCCGCGCGCGAGCTCGAGGCGGTGGCGCGCGTCGCGCCGGAAGACGCCCCCCGGCTCTTCCGCGAGGGTAAGGCCGTCGCGGTGCTGCACGTGCCGAGGGGCTACGGCGCCGACGTCGCGCGGGGCCTCCGCACGCAGGTGCAGCTCCTCGTGGACGGCGCCGACGCGGTGGTCGCGAACCAGGTGCTCGCGAAGGTGGACGCGCTCGTCCGCGCCGAGACGCGCCGGCTCGCCGGGCCCGCCCTCGCGGCGCAGGCGCCGCCGATCCAGGTGAAGGTCTGGACCGATTACAACCCCGCGGGGCGCTCGGCGCTCTTCATGGTGCCGGGCCTCGCCGTCTACCTCCTCGCCATCAGCGCCGTCCTGCTCACCGCGCTCACCATCTCCGGCGAGTGGGAGCGCGGGTCGATGGAGCAGCTCTTCGCGTCTCCGGTGGGCCGGCTCGAGATCGTGCTCGGCAAGCTCCTCCCGTATCTCGTGCTCGGCATGATCGAGCTGGAGCTCGTGCTCGCGTTCGGCGCCGTCGCGTTCGACCTGCCGATCCGCGGCTCGACGCCGCTCGTCTTCCTCATCGGCCTCTTCTTCCTCGTCGGCATGCTCGGGCAGGGGCTCCTCATCTCCGTCCTCGCGAAGAACCAGCTCGTCGCGACCCAGGCGGGCGCGCTCTCGGCCCTCCTGCCGTCGATGCTCCTCTCCGGGATGATCTTCCCGCTCGAGAACATGCCGCTCCCGCTGCAGCTCCTCTCGCGCGTCGTCCCCGCCCGCTACCTCGTGCACGCGCTCCGCGGGATCCTCCTCAAGGGGAACGGGCTCCACGTGCTCTGGCCGGATCTCGTCGCCCAGGTCGCGTTCGCGCTCGTGGTCCTCGCGCTCGCGACCGCCCGCTTCGAGCGGAGGCTCGCGTGAACTCCCCGTCCGCGCGCGTCCAGCTCGCCGCGATCTTCCGCAAGGAGGTCCGCCAGACCGTCCGCGACCGCCGGATCATGTTCATGCTCGTCGTGGCGCCGCTCATCCAGACGGTCGTCTTCGGGTTCGCGGTGGACTTCGACGTCGACCGGGTGCCCACCGTCGTCGTGGACCAGGACGGCACCGCCGAGAGCCGGCTCCACGCGCGCCGCCTCCTCGCCGACGGCACGCTCGCTCGCGCTGGCGTCGTGCGCTCGCCCGCGGAGGCCGAGCGCGAGATCGACGACGGCCGCGCCGCGGCGGCGCTGATCCTCCCCTCCGGGCTCGGCGCGGACCTCGCGGCAGGGCGGGCGGCGGAGGTACAGGTGCTGCTCGACGGGACGGATCCGAACCGCGCGACCGTGGCCGCCGGCGCCGCCTCGCGCTACTTCGGCGAGGTAGGCGAGGCGCTCGCGCGCGAGCGCCTCGTCGCGCGCGGACTGCGCCCGCCCTCGCAGATCCAGGTCGTCCCGAAGATCGCGTTCAACCCCGGGCTCGACACCCCGCCGTTCATGGTCCCGGGCATCGCGGCGATGCTGCTCCTCATCGTCACGACCATCGTCACGGCGATGGGGCTCTCCCGCGAGCGGGAGATGGGGACCCTCGAGCAGGTGCTCGTGACGCCCATCCGGCCGGTGCTGCTCCTCATCGGCAAGATGGCGCCGTTCGTCGTCATCGGCCTCGTCGACGTCGCGCTGCTCATGGCCGCGGGCACGTGGCTCTTGGGCCTCCCGCTCGGCGGGACCTTGCCGGTCGTGCTCGTCGGGACGCTCCTCTACCTCATGACGACGCTCGGCGTGGGGCTCCTCATCTCCACGCTCTCGACGAGTCAGCAGCAGTCGTTCCTGGGCGGGTTCCTGTTCGTCCTGCCCGCGATCCTGCTCTCGGGGGTCGTGACGCCGATCCGCGCCATGCCGACCTGGCTGCAGGTCGTCACCTTGCTGAACCCGGTCCGTTACTACGCGGAGGTGATGCGGACGACCCTCCTGCGCGCCGCCGGGTTCGCGGAGCTCTGGCCCCAGCTGCTCGCGCTCGCGCTCCTCGGCAGCGTGATCCTCCTCGCGGCGACCCGCCGCTTCCACGAGCGGATCGCGTGATCGCGCGAAGAAGGGGCCCACCTTCCGGCGCGCCGATCGGCCGCGCATGCGGCGATGTGTCGCACGCCGCGACGCGGCGGGCGAGCGCCCGGCGCGCCACCGGGAACAGGGCGCTGCGGCCCGCTGTTCGGCTATCGAAATCGACCCGGTTCGGGTTAAGGTACGGCCCCCTCGAAGCAACGGGGGATTCATCACATTCGGAGGTCTCGACACATGCGTCGTCTTTCCGTCGTCCTGCTGGTCACGCTGGCCGTCGCGGGATGCAAGAAGAAGGAGGCCGCCCCGCAGCAGGTCGCTGGCGCGCAGGGGCCGGAGGCTCCGTCGGCCTCGATCAAGGGGAAGGTGCTCGAGCGGCTCGATGCCGAGCCGTATAGCTACCTGAAGCTCAAGACCGACCAGGGCGAGACCTGGGTCGCGGTCCCCAAGACCGACAAGGAGAAGGGGTCCGATGTAGTCGTCGGCGGCGCGATGCCGATGGCCGACTTCGAGTCGAAGACGCTGAAGCGCAAGTTCGAGCTCGTCTACTTCGGCACGCTCGCCGGCGCCGAGGGTGGCAACCCGGTCCAGCCCGCCTCCGCCGGTGGCGAGCAGCCGTCGTCCGGCAACATGGCGGCGCAGCACGCCGCCGCCGCCGCCGGCCCGGACGACGCCGGCACCGTGAAGGTCCCGAAGGCTGCGGGCGGCGACGCCCGCACCGTCTCCGAGGTGTACGCCCAGCGCTCCGCCCTGAAGGAGAAGCCGGTCACGATCCGCGGCAAGGTCGTGAAGTACAACGAGGGGATCATGGGCCGGAACTGGCTCCACATCCGCGACGGCTCCGGCGCGGGCGGCAAGGACAATGACCTCACCATCACCACCGCCGAGAAGGCCTCGGTGGGAGACGTGGTCGTCGTGAAGGGCACGGTCCGCGTCGACAAGGACTTCGGCGCCGGCTACTCGTACCCGGTCATCGTCGAGGACGCGAAGCTCTCGAAGTAGCGCTCCGCTCCTTGCATCCGACGGGCGTGGTCCTCGCGGGCCGCGCCCGTTTCATTTGGCGTCGCCTCGACCCGCCTCGTGCGATGGAACCCGCGCCGGGACGCCTCCCGGGGTCGCCGCCTGCACCGTCGGTCGCTGGTAAGCAGATTCTCGCGCATGGAGGCGACTGGGACGGAGGGCGCGTTTCCACGCCTCTGCGATTTCCTCTTGGAGCGAAGGGAAGAGGTCCTCGCGGCGTGGGAGCGGTCGGTCCGCTCCGCGCCGGGCGAGTCTCCTGGCCCGGAGCCGCTGCTCCACGGCGAGGCCCCCGCGCTCCTCGAGCGGCTCGCCGAGGCCGTGCGGATGGTAGAGGAGGGTGAGCCCGGAGCACCCGGCGAGTTCCCGTTCCTCCACCCCCTCGACTGGCTCGAGGCGTCCGACCGGCGCACCCTGCTGCGCGAGCTGTCTGTCCTTCGCGCGACCGTGCTCGAGCGCTGGCGGTCGGCCGTGGCCGCGTGGCCCGGCGCTGCGGAGACGGACGCCGAGCGCGCGTTCCACGGCGCGATGGACGAGGTGATCGCCCGCACCGCCGAGCGCGCCGCCGAGGCGCGGGCGCGCGAGGCGGAGCGCGAGCGGCTGCGCGCCCTCGACGCGCTCGAGCACGGCGATCCGTTCCTGCTCCTCGATCACGACTGGCGCATCGTCGTCGTGAACACGAGCCAGGAGCTCGCGACCCGAAAGCCACGCGCGGACACGCTCGGGCGCGTCCTGTGGGACGTCTGGCCGGAGACGCGCGAGCCCTCGTCCGCCTACTTGAGCGAGCTCACCCGCTGCATGGAGGAGCGCGTCCCCGTCCGCTTCGAGGAGATGTTCAAGCCGCTCCGGATCTGGACGGAGGTCACGGCGTATCCCGCGGGCGAGGACGGCGTCGCGGTCTTCTTTCGCGACGTCACGGAGCGCAAGCGCTCCGAGGCGCGGGCGCGCGAGGCGGAGAAGCGCCTGCACGCGCGCGAGCGTGAGCTCGAGCGGTTCTTCGCGATCTCTCCCGACCTCCTCACGGTCGCCGGGCGCGACGGCTACTTCCGTCGCGTGAACCCCGCGTTCAGCGCGGTGACCGGGTACTCCGAGGCGGAGCTGCTCGCGCGCCCGTACCTCGAGCTCGTGCACCCCGCGGACCGCGAGCAGGCGCGCGCCGAGGCCGAGCGGACGCTCTCGGGCGTGCCGATCGTCCGCTTCACCTTCCGCTTGATCCGCAAGGACGGGCAGGCGCGCTGGATGAGCTTCAACGCCTCGGGGGAGGAGGGGGCCGACGTGTTCGCCGCCGTCGGGCGCGACGTCACCGAGGAGCGGAACCGCGCGGAGCTCGAGCAGCAGCTCATCGGCATCGTGAGTCACGATCTGCGCAACCCGCTCAATGCCATCGGGATGGCGACGGAGGCGCTGCTGCGCCGCAGCGCGGAGCTCGACGCGCGGACGCTCGGGACGGCGGCGCGGATCAAGTCCGCGGGCGGCCGCGCGCTCGCGCTCATCCGCGATCTGCTCGACTTCACCCGCGCGCGCCGGCCCGGCGGGATGGCGATCGCGCCGGAGCCGATGGACCTGCACGCCGCCGTCCGCGCGGCCGTCGAGGAGGTGCGGGCGAGCCACCCGGACCGCGAGCTGCGGCTCGAGCAGACCGGGGACGGCTTCGGCAGATGGGACCCCGCCCGCCTCGATCAGGTCGTGCAGAACCTGCTCTCGAACGCCTTCAAGTACGGGGCGCCCGACCGCCCCGTCATCGTCCGGACCGACTGCCGCGACGACTGGGCGCGGATCGAGGTGACGAACGAGGGCGACCCGATCGACCCGGCGCTCCTCCCGCACATCTTCGAGCCGCTCCGCCAGGCGCGGCGCACGGGCGGCGTCGGCGGCGTCCGGGGCGTCGGGCTCGGCCTCTACATCGTGGATCACATCGTCCGGGCGCACGGGGGGACCGTCGACGTCGTCTCCACCGCCGAGCAGGGCACCACCTTCGTCGTCCATCTCCCCCGCGAGCCGCCCGCCGCCGGGTGAGCGGGCAATGGCGGTCGCCCGGGATGTCTCCCGACGGACTGCTCCGGTAGACTCCCGGCCCCGTGCCGACCCAGGACCGAACGCCCGCCGCGCGCGCCGCCGTCGAGGAGGAGGTCGAGGCGCTCGAGGCCTCGCTCGCGGGAGACGACGCCGCCGACGCGCCGCGCCGGCGCGCCCTCGGCGTTCGGCTCGAAGCGCTCCGCACCCGCTGGCGCGAGGATCCGGCGCTCTTCACGCCCGCGGTGGTCGAGGCGCTCCGCGCGGTGGCGCGGACGCTCGCGAACGCGCCGCGCGCCGCAGGCGCGGAGCCCGACGCAGTGCTCCGCGACGTCTTCGGCCACGCAGGGTTCCGCCCTGGCCAGCGCGAGATCGTGACGGCGGTGCTCGAGGGACGCGACTGCATCGGCGTCATGCCGACCGGCGCGGGCAAGTCGCTCACCTACCAGGTCCCGGCGCGCATCCTCGGCGGGACGACCCTCGTCGTCTCGCCGCTCATCGCGCTCATGAAGGATCAGGTGGACGCGATGGAGAAGGTGGGGCTCCGCGCGGCGTTCCTCAACTCGACGCTCGCGGCGGAGGAGCGGCGCGAGCGGATCCGCGCGCTCCGCCGCGGCGACCTCGAGGTGCTCTACGCGGCGCCCGAGGGGCTCGAGGCGGGCGTCGGCGAGGCACTCCAGGGCGTGCCGCTCTCGCTCATCGCCATCGACGAGGCCCACTGCATCAGCCAGTGGGGGCACGACTTCCGCCCCGCCTATCGGAACCTCTCCGGGCTGCGCACCCGGTTCGGCGCACCGGTCCTGGCGCTCACCGCGACGGCGACGCCCGAGGTGATCCGGGACATCGCCGGCCAGCTCGGGATGAAGGACCCGCTCCTCGTCCGCGGCTCGTTCTTCCGCCGCAACCTGCGCATCCACGCGGTGAAGAAGGGCGAGGGGCTGCGCACGCGCGACGCGATCGTCCGCTTCGTTCGGTCGCGCCGCGGCGAGAGCGGGATCGTCTACGCGCTCTCGCGCCGCTCGGTCGAGGAGACCGCCGACGAGCTGCGCCGCAATGGGGTGCGCGCCGCCGCGTACCACGCCGGGCTCGACGCGGAGACGCGCACGCGCGTGCAGGACGCCTTCCAGGCGGGAGCGATCGACGTCGTGGCCGCGACGGTCGCGTTCGGGATGGGGATCGACAAGCCGGACATCCGCTTCGTGGTGCACCGCGACCTGCCGCGCTCGGTCGAGGCCTGGTACCAGGAGATCGGGCGCGCGGGGCGCGACGGGAACCCGTCCACCTGCCTCCTCTTCTACTCGTGGGTGGACGTCCTCGCCTGGGAGCGGCTCGCGCAGGACGCGGACGGCCAGGTCGCCGCCGCGCAGAAGCGGCAGGCGCGCATGGTCTTCCGGCTCGTGGAGGCGGAGGGCTGCCGGCACGCCGCGCTCGTCGGCCACTTCGGCGAGCGGATCGCCGCGTGCGAAGACGCGTGCGACCGCTGCACGGGGGAGGAGCTGTCGATCGGGCCGCCCTCGCGCGGCGCGCGCGCGGGGGCCGCGGCGCCGCGGCGGCGCCGGGCGCGTCCGCGGCGCGCCTAGAGGTACGCGTCGTAGTCGAGCGTCACGACGAGCGAGAACCCGGCCTCGATGTCGGCGAAGAAGTCGGGCGTGGGGTTCGCGAGGTCGTAGGTCACCTCGACCCGTGCGTCGAGCTTCCCGCCGCTCAGGTACGGGCCGAGGTCGATGTTCGACTCGCCCGAGACGGCGATCGCGGTGGGGCTCGCGCCCGGCGTCTTCGAGTACGCGGCGACGATCGTCCAGGCGGCGGTCGAGCCGGGCGGCCGGGTCATGACCTTCACCGACTCGACCCCGGCGAGGTTCGCGGGCGTCGTCGCGGTCGAGAGGGGGTCCGGGTCCGCGACGAGGTGGAGCGCGACGTCGGTGAGCCGCAGGTCGAAGGTGATCCCCTCCTCGCCGAACACGGGCACCTCGGCGCCGAGGTCGTACGAGACGTCCGTCTTCACGCAGTTCGCGGCCACGATCTCGCAGAGGTAGCTCGGGTCGGGGGCGGCGGCGGGGAACCGCTGGGCGGGCTGAGTGATCCGGATCTCGGGGATCTCGAGCTGCGCCGAGAGGAGCGGCTGTCCGCACCCCGCGAGCACGGCGGCGGCGAGCAGAACGGCGGCGTGGGCGTGGCGCATGGTCGTCATCCTCGCGTTCACAGCCAGTACTGGAAGCCGACCTTCACGGAGGGCAGCGTCCCGTGGAACGCCGGATCGGTGAAGGTGACCTTCGACCCGTCGTCGCTCGTGTACGTCGCGGTGCCATTCGCCTTGATCGAGACGTAGGAAAGGCCGAGCCGGATCGAGAAGGCGAAGCCTCGCGAGCTGCCGAGCTCGAGCCCGAGGTCGAGCGCGGCGTACTGGTAGTCGATCTTCGCGAGCAGCGGCTCGATCCCCTCCGGCACGCCGCCCTTGTCCTTCGCAAGGAACGACAGGTCGGAGCGGAAGAGCCGGCCGCCCTCGAGCGAGAGCGTGGGCACGATCCAGCCGTCCCAGGGGGCGAGGACGACGCCGCCCTGGACACCCCAGCCGATGTAGCCCCACGACGGCCCTGCGAAGAAGCGGACGTTGGCGATCGGGCGGAAGAGGAGGCTCGCCGTCGCGAGGTCCGGGAAGCCGCCGCCGATCGCGACGCCGAGCGTCGGGTGGGGCGGACGGGTCTTCCCCGCGAGCACCGCCCTTGCCTGCACCCCCTCCCTCGCGGTCGCGTCGGGGAGCGGGAGCCCCGCGGCCGCGGCGCCCTTCGCGTCGGCGTCCACCGCCGCGGCCTGCGCGGCGGCCTGCTCGCGCGACATCTCCCCGACTTCGCCCATGTCCGCGGGGGCCATCGCAGGCGCCGGCGCGGCGTCCTCCGCGCGCCCCCCGAACGGCGCGAGCGCGACGAGCGCGGCGACGGCGAGAGGGGAGAGGCGCATCGTTCCTCCGGAGAACCGAGGCGCCGGGGAAGCCCCGGCGGGTCGGCTCGGAGTCTAGACGGGCGGCGGGGCGCGACGAAAGCCGCTGGATCAGGGGATGGCCCCTGGCGCCCGCGCTCGTTCTCGGGCATCACTCCCCCGCCATGGCCCTCTCGTCCACGCTCCACCACCTCGATCTCCGGTTCTCGCAGGCGGATGTCGGCGTGGACGGCGACGTGTCGGTGAAGGTCGCACGCCACCCGTCGGAGACGATGGAGCGGCTGTGGCTGCGGATCCTCGCGTTCGCGTGGAAGTGGCGGGAAGGGCTCGCCTTCGGACCGGGGCTCTGCGAGCCGGACGCGCCCGATCTCTCTGCCGTGCTCCCGGACGGCCGCGCCGCGGTGATCATCCGCGTCGGCAAGCCCGAGCCGCAGCGGATCGAGCGGGACGTGAACCGGAACGCCGGCGCCGACGTGGCGGTGCTCTTCGAGTCGCCCCGCAGGCTCGAGGCCTTCCTCGCCGAGGCTCGGGAGCAGCGCTTCTCTCGCGCCGCCGCCGCCGACCTCGCGGCTGCCGACCCGGGGCTCCTCGCCGAGCTGGGAGCGAGGGAGGAGCGGCGCATCAAGGCCTCCATCACGATCGTCGCCGATCATCTCTATGTCGAGGTGGGCGGCCGCACGCTCGACGCCCCCCTCCACCGCGCCGGCGCCTGACCGACCGGCTGCTGGGCGGCGACTCGCCCCGAGCGGGTCGAGGCGCACCCGCGCCGATCGACATGAAATCCGCCCGCCAGGGGTTAGAACACGAAGTATCTGGACCTTTTCAGTCCACCTTGGCTCTCATCGCTCATGGGGGCCGCGGCGGACGGGGGGCGGCCCTCGGAGGCGACGGATGATCCGGATGTCGAAGCTGACCGACTACGCGATCCTGCTCCTCGCGCACCTCGCGCGCGCGACGGGCACGCTCACCGCGCAGGAGCTCGCGAGCCGCTCGCGCGTGCCCGTGCCCACGGTCTCGAAGCTCGCGAAGGAGCTCTCCAAGGCCGGGCTCGTCATCTCCCACCGCGGCCGGAACGGCGGCTACGGCCTCGCCCGCCCCGCCGACCAGATCTCGGTGGCCGAGATCGTCGAGGCGCTCGAGGGACCCATCGCGCTCACCGAGTGCGCGAAGCCCGGCAAGTTCGACTGCGGGATCGAGGACACCTGTATCGCGAGGGCGAGCTGGGATCCGGTCTCGAGCGCGATCGAGAGCGCGCTGCGCGGCCTCGCCCTCTCCGCCATCGCCCCATTCCGCGCCGGTGAGACCGAGCCGGCGCCCGTTCACATCGGAGCGCGCGCACCATGAGCACGGCGGAGCAGTTCAAGGAGCTCGCGGACCAGAAGTACCGCTACGGCTTCGTCACCGAGATCGAGGAGGACCGGGTCCCGAAGGGCCTGTCCGAGGAGATCGTCCGCCTCATCTCGCAGAAGAAGGGCGAGCCGGCCTTCATGCTCGAGTGGCGGCTCAAGGCGTACCGGCACTGGCTCACCATGCAGGAGCCGACCTGGCCGAACGTCCACTATCCCAGGATCGACTACCAGGAGATCGTCTACTACTCGGCGCCCAAGCAGAAGGCGCAGCTCGGCTCGATCGAGGAGGTGGATCCGGAGCTCCGCAACGCCTTCCAGAAGCTCGGGATCCCGCTCGAGGAGCAGATGCGGCTCGCGGGCGTCGCGGTGGACGCGGTCTTCGACTCGGTCTCGGTCGCGACGACCTACAAGAAGAAGCTCGGCGACCTCGGCATCGTCTTCTGCTCGTTCTCCGAGGCGGTCCGCGAGCACCCCGCCCTCGTCGAGAGGTACCTGGGCTCGGTCGTTCCGTACACCGACAACTACTTCGCGACGCTGAACAGCGCGGTCTTCTCCGACGGCTCGTTCGTGTACGTCCCGAAGGGCGTCCGCTGCCCGATGGAGCTCTCGACCTACTTCCGGATCAACGCGAAGGACACGGGCCAGTTCGAGCGGACGCTCATCGTCGCGGACGAGGGCGCGTCCGTCTCCTACCTCGAGGGCTGCACGGCGCCGATGCGCGACGAGAACCAGCTCCACGCCGCGGTGGTCGAGCTCGTCGCCCTCGACGGCGCGCAGATCAAGTACTCGACGGTCCAGAACTGGTACCCGGGCGACGCCGAGGGGCGGGGCGGCATCTACAACTTCGTCACGAAGCGCGGGAAGGCGATGAGCCGCGCGAAGATCAGCTGGACGCAGGTCGAGACCGGCTCCGCCATCACCTGGAAGTACCCGTCCTGCATCCTGCAGGGCGACGACTCGGTGGGCGAGTTCTACTCGGTCGCGCTCACGAACCACCGCCAGCAGGCCGACACCGGCACGAAGATGATCCACATCGGGCGGAACACCCGCTCGACCATCATCTCGAAGGGGATCAGCGCCGGGCGCGGGCAGAACACCTACCGCGGCCTCGTGAAGATGATGAAGGGGGCGCACGGCGCGCGGAACTACTCGCAGTGCGACTCGCTCCTCATCGGCGATCGCTGCGGCGCCCACACGTTCCCGTACATCGAGGTGCGGAACCCCTCGGCGAAGGTCGAGCACGAGGCGACCACCTCGAAGATCGGCGAGGACCAGCTCTTCTACTGCCGGCAGCGCGGCATCTCGGAGGAGGACGCGGTCTCGATGATCGTGAACGGGTTCGCGAAGCAGGTGCTGAAGGAGCTGCCGATGGAGTTCGCGGTGGAAGCGCAGAAGCTCCTCGGCATGTCGCTCGAGGGGAGCGTCGGATGAAGGCGAACGGCTGCAGGGACGGCGCGCTCCTGCGCGTGGAGGGGCTCCGCGCGAAGATCGCGGCGGAGGGAGGCGGCGACATCCTCCGCGGCGTGGACCTCGAGGTCTGCCCGGGCGAGGTGCATGCGATCATGGGGCCGAACGGGTCCGGCAAGTCGACGCTCGCCGGCGTCCTCGCAGGGCGCGACGCCTACGAGGTGACGGGCGGCGGCGCGATCTACGCGGGGAGCGACCTCCTCGCGCTCGCCCCCGAGGCGCGTGCCGCGGCCGGCGTCTTCCTCGGGTTCCAGTACCCGGTCGAGATCCCCGGCGTCGGGAACCTCTACTTCCTGCGCACCGCGCTCAACGCGCTGCGCCGCTCGCGCGGCGAGGAGGAGCTCGACGCCATCGACTTCCTCTCGCTCGCGAAGGAGAAGATGAAGCTCGTAGAGCTCGATCCCGCCTTCGGCAGCCGCTCGGTGAACCAGGGGTTCTCCGGCGGCGAGAAGAAGCGGAACGAGGTGTTCCAGATGGCGGTCCTCGAGCCGCGGCTCGCGATCCTCGACGAGATCGACTCTGGCCTCGACATCGACGCGCTGCAGGTCGTCGCTCGCGGCGTGAACGCGCTCCGCCGTCCCGATCGCGCGATCCTCCTCGTCACCCACTACAAGCGGCTCCTCGAGCACGTGCAGCCGGATCACGTGCACGTCATGGCGGGCGGGCGCATCGTCCGCTCCGGCGGGCCGGAGCTCGCGGACGAGCTCGAGCGGACCGGCTACGCCTGGGTCGGCGGCGCGGCCCCGGAGACCGCCGCGGCGGGAGCGCGCCCGTGAACGCCGCGGAGAACAGCCTCGTCGCGTCCTTCTCGCCCACCGCGCGCGAGCCGGGTTGGCTTGGCGACGCGCGCCGGGCCGCCCTCGCGCGCTTCGAGACGCTCGGGCTGCCGACCACGCGGCACGAGGACTGGCGCTTCACGAGCCTCGCCGCGCTCGCGGCGGTCCCGTTCGGGCGCGCGCCCGGCGGAGACCGGGCCGCCGCGGCCGCGCTCCTCGCCCACGCGGCGGCGCCGGGGGGGCCGCGGCTCGTCTTCGTGAACGGCCGGCTCGACCCGGCGCTCTCCACCCGCGGCGCGCTCCCGCGGGGCGCGATCCTCTCGAGCCTCGCGGTCGCCCTCCGCGAGATCCCGGAGAAGGTCCGGCCGCACCTCGGGCGGCTCGCGCGCCCCGACGACCAGGCCTTCGTCGCCGCGAACGCGGCTCTGTTCGAGGACGGCGGCTTCGTCCTCCTGCCGCGCGGCGTGGACCTCGAGGTGCCGCTCGCGCTCGTCTTCGTCACGGACGCCGCGGCGGGCCCGGTCGCGACCCACCCGCGCACGCTCGTCGTCGCCGAGGAGGGGGCCCGCGGCACCGTCGAGGAGGTGTTCGTCGGGCGCGGCGCGTCGCTCACGAACGCCGTCACCGAGCTCGTCCTCGCCGACGGCGCGGCCGTCGAGCACGTGCGCATCCAGTCCGAGGCGCCGGAGGCGTTCCACGTCGGCGCCGTCCACGCGGAGGAGGGGGCGGAGGCGAGCCTCTCCGCGCACGCGTTCACGTTCGGCGCGCGCCTCTCGCGCTCGGAGATCTGGGCCCGGCTGCGCGGCGAGGGCGGACGCATCGCAGCGAACGGGCTCTACATGGCGGACGGCGCCCGGGTCGCGGACCACTTCTCGTGGGTCGAGCACGCGGTGCCCGGCTGCACGACGACCGAGAGCTACAAGGGCATCCTCGACGGCGCCGCGCGCGGCGTCTTCTCGGGGCGGATCCGGGTGCTCCCGGGCGCGCAGAAGACCGTCGCGTACCAGAGCTCGTCGAACCTGCTCCTCTCCGACGACGCGATCGTCGACGCGAAGCCTCAGCTCGAGATCTTCGCCGACGACGTGAAGTGCGGCCACGGCGGCACCGTCGGGCAGCTCGACGAGGCGGCGCTCTTCTACCTGCGGTCGCGCGGCGTCCCGGCCGCCGAGGCGCGCTCGCTCCTCATCTGGGCGTTCGCGAGCGAGATGGTGGGCCTCGTCGCCGCGCCGGCGCTCCGCGCCCGCGCGAAGAACCTCGTCGCGGGCCGCCTGGCGGCGGGCGCCCGGATCCTGGAGGCGGCATGACGGCTGTGAAGACCGAGCGGGAGGGGGGCGTGGCGCAGCGGCGAATCGGCCCACCGGAGCGTGGGGCGCGGTTCGACCCCGCGCGCGCGCGCGCGGACTTCCCGATCCTGCGCCAGAAGGTGCACGGAAAGCCGCTCGTCTACCTCGACAACGCCGCGACGACGCAGAAGCCCCGGGCCGTGCTCGAGGCGATGGACCGCTACTACGACGAGCAGAACGCGAACGTGCACCGCGGCGTCCACCTGCTCTCCGAGCGGGCGACGAAGGTGTACGAGGGCGCGCGGCTTGCCGTGGCGCGGTTCATCGGCGCGCCGGACCCGCGCGAGGTGGTGTTCGTCCGCGGGACGACCGAGGCGGTGAACCTCGTCGCCCAGACGTTCGGGCGCCGGCGGGTCTCGGAAGGGGACGAGGTGCTCGTCACCGCGCTCGAGCACCACTCGAACATCGTCCCCTGGCAGATGCTGTGCGACGAGCGGCGGGCGCGGCTGCGCGTCGTCCCGATCGACGACCGCGGCGACCTCGACCTCGACGCCCTCGAGGCGCTGCTCGGCCCGCGCACCCGCCTGCTCGCGGTGACCCAGGTCTCGAACGCCCTCGGCACCGTGAACCCGCTCGGCGAGATCGTCCGGCGCGCGAAGGCGAAGGGCGTGCCGGTGCTCGTCGACGGCGCGCAGGGGATCTCGCACCTCGGCGTCGACGTCGCCGCGCTCGGCGCGGACTTCTACGCGTTCAGCGGCCACAAGCTGTACGGCCCGACCGGAATCGGCGTCCTCTGGGGCCGGCGCGAGCTGCTCGAGGAGATGCCGCCGTGGCAGGGCGGCGGCGACATGATCCTCTCCGTCACCTTCGAGAAGACCGTCTACAACGCCTTGCCGTACAAGTTCGAGGCCGGCACGCCGGCGATCGCCGAGGCGGTCGGGCTCGGCGCCGCGGTCTCGTACCTCGAGACGGCGGGCGTGGCGTCGATCGCCGCGCACGAGCAGGAGCTTCTCCAGTACGCGGTCGAGCGGCTCGGCGAGGTGCCCGACCTCCGGCTCGTCGGAACGCCGCGCGCGCGCTCCGGCGCCGTCTCCTTCCTGCTCGGGGACGTCCACCCGCACGACGTCGGCACGGTCCTCGACCGGCACGGCGTCGCGGTGCGCGCCGGCCACCACTGCGCGCAGCCGCTCATGCAGCGGCTCGGCGTCGCGGCGACGGTGCGGGCGTCGGTCGGGCTCTACAGCACGCGCGAGGACGTGGACGCGCTCGTCCGCGCCCTGCACGCGGCGCGGGAGGTGTTCGCCTGATGTCCGAGCTGACGGATCTCTACCAGGAGGTGGTCCTCGACCACGGCAAGCGGCCTCGAAACTTCGGGCCGCTCGAGGGGGCGACTCACCGCGCCGAGGGCCTGAACCCGCTCTGCGGCGACCGGATCACGGTCTTCGCGAAGCTCGAGGGCGGGGCGCTCCGCGAGGCGCGCTTCGAGGGCTCCGGGTGCGCGATCTCGAAGGCGTCGGCGTCCGTCATGACCGGCGTCGTGAAGGGGAAGACGCCCGCGGAGATCGACGCGCTGTTCGCGCGGTTCCACCGGCTCGTCACCGAGGGGCCGGTCCCCGGTGATGAGGAGGAGCTCGGCAAGCTCGCCGTGTTCGGTGGCGTCCACGACTACCCGACGCGCGTGAAGTGCGCGAGCCTCGCCTGGCACGCGCTGCGCGCCGCCCTCGCGGGCCAGGGGGCGCCCGTCTCGACGGAGTGAGCCATGGCGCGACAGGCGGTGAGCACCCTCAGGGACGTCGAGGTCATGCAGGTGCCGAGCGGCTTCCACGCGACGCTGCCGGCCGGAACGCCGATCATCATGCAGCAGACGCTCGGCGGCGCGTTCACGGCGATGACGGCGACGGGAGGCCTCGTCCGCATCGACGGGAAGGACGCCGACGCGCTCGGGCCCGACTTCGTCGAGGAGGCGCGAAGGTTCGAGGCGGAGCGGGCTGCGCAGGCGGAGGGGCCGTTCCAGGAGGAGAAGATCTGGGACGCGCTGCGCCAGGTCTACGATCCGGAGATCCCGTCGAACATCGTCGAGCTGGGGCTCGTCTACCTCATCGGCGCGGAGCCGGTCGAGGGCGGGCACCGCGTGAAGGTCGTGATGACGCTCACGGCGCCGGGCTGCGGCATCGGCCCGGTCATC
This sequence comes from Anaeromyxobacter sp., assembly GCA_036394835.1. Taxonomy (GTDB): domain Bacteria; phylum Myxococcota; class Myxococcia; order Myxococcales; family Anaeromyxobacteraceae; genus Anaeromyxobacter. The sequence goes on from DASWEI010000033.1 coordinate 63,317, forward strand.
GTCGATGACGTGCGCCGCCGCGTGCTCGGCGTACCCGGCGTGAAGGACGCAGAGGTGGAGCTCGTCTTCGATCCGCCGTGGGACCCCTCGCGGATGAGCGAGGCGGCGAAGCTGCAGCTCGGGTTCATGTAGCGCCGGGGCGCCGCCGCCCGCGCTCGGCTACGGCGGCGGCACGGTGAGGGTCACCGACCCGCTCACGTCCTGGTACGTCGCGGTGATGACCACCTCGCCCGGCGCGACCTGCGCGACGCTCGCGCCTTCGCTCCCGAGGTCCACCACGGTCGCCACCGACGTCGCGGACGAGACCCAGTCGGTCTCGGCCGCGACGTACTCGACGACGCCGTCGCTGTACACCGCGATCGGGTAGAGCCGCACCGTCGAGCCGGGATACGACGACGAGAAGCCGTCCTCGCCGCCCGCCACCGTGAGCCCGATGAGGTGGCTCGGCTCGGCACAGCCCGCGAGCGCCGCGAGCGCCGCGAGGCCGAGCGCGGCGCGCCCGCGGCGCGCGCGCGCCCGCGGTCCGTCGATCCTGTTCGTCGTCATCCGCATCCTCCTCAGAACGAGTACCCGACGCCGGCCGAGACCCGGACCGAATCCATCGGGATGTGTTCCTGCAGCAGGCGGGGGTCCTGGAACGCGTACCGCACCTCGACGACCAGGAGCGTCCGCGGCGACAGCCGGATCGTCGCGCCCGCACCGGCGTGGAACCCGAGGAACAGCGCGTCGTCCGAGAGCGTCCGCTCGCCCTGCCACAGCCCGCGGTACTCGCGCGCCGGGCGGCGGTCGATGCGCACGAAGTAGAGCCCGGCCCCGCCGAGCAGATAGGGGTGGAGTGGCGCCGCGGGGACCGCGAGCTTCAAGGTCAGCAGCGAGGGGACGGTCGTCACGTCGTCGTTGACCGAGGCGTTGCTCATCGCGCCAAAGGCGACCGGCAGCCTTCCCTCGGTCGTGCCGGAGATGCGCCCGTACCCGGAGGAGACCTCGAACGCCGCGATGCCCCACGCCCACGCCTCGAGCGCGATCTCGGCCTGGAGCCCCCGCGGCGAGCCGGGGCGCAGGCTCACCTCGGGCCCGGCGCGGACGTGCACCGCGTACTCGACCGCGCGCGGAGGCCCCGGGTCCGCGCGGAGGGGCGCAGGCCCGCGCGCCACCGGCGAGCCGGGGAGGTCGCCACGAGGAGTCGTCGCCTCGAGCGGGACCTCCCAGAGCCGCGCCTCGTCGAGCACCGTCTTGCCGCTCGCCGACAGGGAGATGAGCGCTGCGAGCGTGCGCTGCTCGCGCGAGACCCGGACCTCGTAGCGTCCCTCCTCGAGCGCGAGCTCGACCCGGGTCCCGCGGACCTTGCGCAGCTCCGCGACGAGCTGCCCCGCCGCGTTCCGCACGAACACCTTGCCCTCGAGCGCCTCGGGGATCACGAGCAGCGCATCGGCGCCGCGCAGGTCGGTCATGACGACGTCGCCGCTCCCGACGAGCCCGATGTCGTACGTCGCGTGTTGCGGGCCGCCCTGGGTCGCCTCCGTCCCGGCGAGCGTCTCGCGGAACGCGAACTGGTAGGCCTCGTTCAGGGTCACGACGCCGTCGCCGCTCGCGTCGGCGGCGCCGCGCAGTCCGGTGAGGAGGGCGTGGGTGAAGAACGAGGCGCGCAGCCGGTCGGACTCCTGCGCCGACTCGTCCGCGGCGCTCGAGGTGAGGAACGCGTGACCGCGGATCCGGCTCGACTCGTCGAGCAGGAACGGCGGCCGGTGGACGCCCCCCTTGGCGCGCGTGAACGCGCCCGACGCGCAGGAGTCGAGGATGGCGACCCGCACGTCTGCCGGGACCCGGTCGAGCTCGCCGCGCAGCTCGACGTACGAGAGGCGCGTCGCGCCGAGCAGCAGGCCCTCCTCGTCCGAGTGGCCCGAGTAGTAGAGGAAGACCTCGACGCGCCGCCCGGCCGCGCGCGACCGCTCCGCCTCCACGGCGACCGTCGCGAGCGCGGCGCGGAGCCGGTCCGCGTCCGGCTCCTCGAGCAGGACGAGATCGCCGAGCGCGACGCCCCCGAGGCGCCGCAGGATCCGCGAGACGTCGCGGGCGTCGCTCGTCGCGTAGCGGAGCGGCATGCGCGAGGAGCCGCCGAGACTCGCGCCCGCGACGACGGCGAAGCGGCGAAGCGAGCCGTCCGCCGCGAGCGCGGGCTGCGCGAAGGCGAGGGCGACTGAGAGGAAGACGAGGGCGCGCATCAGCGGATCTCCTTCGAGAGCACGACGTCCACCTCGGCGAATCCGGGGGCGAGCGGCAGCCGAGCCTCGCGCGCGTCCCGGCGGCTGGCGAGCGCGCGCGTCGCGTCGAGGATCGCCCCGACGTCGAACGGGCGCGCGGAGGTGACGAAGATGAATCGCTCGAAGCCGGGCGCGGCGTCGAGCCGGAACGACTCGGGGAGGAGCACCTCGCGCCCCGACTCGAGCGGCCCCGCGGCCTTTCCATCTGCCGGCCAGTGGCGGGTGACCGCCCCGCCGCCGTCGAGCGAGACGATGACGCCGAAGGGTCTCCCCGCGGCGACGTAGCCGAGCTGGACGAGGTCGCCCGGCCGCACGGTCGCGCCCGGAGCGACGCGCTCCGCGCCGGCCGGCGTGCGCCGGTGCACGACGAGGTGCGGCGAGAGCCCCTTCACCCGGACGCCGTCGGGCTCGGGAGCCGAGGTCCCGCCGTCGCGCGGGAGACGCACGGCGACGAGGGCGGCCGCCGCCGTCGCGGCGAGCGCCGGGACGAGGAGCCAGCGCGAGCGGCGCGGACGGGCCCTGGCGCGCCGGACCACCTCGGCGGCGACCCGCTCCGGCGGGAGCCGCGCGAGTGTGGCGGCGTCGTCGCGCGCGAGCTCCGCGAGCGGGTCCGCTCCGGGGCGAGCGCGCGCGGCGCCGTCGAGGACGCGACGGCGGGCGTCCGGATCGAGCTCCCCGGCGGCGGCGAGCTCGAGCAGGTACCCGGGCACGCTGTCCGTCTCATTCGCCATGACTGTCTCCTTCGAGCGCCTCGAGCCGGGCGCGCAGCCCGCGCAGCCGCTTCCGGACTCCCGATACCGAGAGCCCGACCTCGCGCGCGACCTCCTCGAGCGTGAGGCCGTCCACGTGGTGGAGCACCGCGAGCGTCCGGGTCGAGCGGAGCTCCGACCGGAACGCGTCGCGCAGGTGAAGGCGCGCGAGCCAGCTCGCCTCCGGCCGGACTTGCCCGGCGATGGCGAGGACGCGCGCGTCCACGGCGTCGTACGGGCGGCGCCGGATGGACCGGGCGCGGTTCAGGCAGACGTTGGTCGCGATGCGGAGGAGGAGCGACGCCGGGCGACCCTCGTCGAGCCGGTCGCCGTGGCGCAGCAGCTGGACGAACACGTCGTGCATCGCGTCCATCGCCGCGTTTTCGTCGCGCAGCAACGCAACGCACCTCCGCAGGACCATCGGTCCATACGTCCGGTATTGCGCGGCCACGTCGACGCTCACGTACCCTCCCCACCAAAGAACACCGGCGGGCGGCCGAGCTGTCACTCGCACGCACGAATGTCACGGCTCGCGAGGACCGAAGCGGACGCAGAGACCAGGTCGGCCGCCGCGATGCGCTCGCCCCCGCGTCGCGCGCCCCCCTTCCCAGCGCGGAAGGTACCACGCCGAAGACTCCGTCCCCGCTCGGGAATCCGGCCCGTGAGACCGGGCGGTGTCGAGGAAGTGAAGGCGACCCGGGGTCCCCGCGCCGCTCACCGCCCGGGCTCGGACGCGGCGCCAGCGGGCTCCGCGGGCGCGCGATCCTGCGCAGCGGGGACGAGGCGGACGACGAACGTCGTCCCTCGCCCTGGCTCGCTGTCCACCTCGATCGACCCGCGCATGTCGGAGACGATCCGGTGGCAGATCGACAGCCCGAGCCCGGTCCCCTCGCCGACCGGCTTCGTCGTGAAGAACGGATCGAAGATCCGCGGCAGGTGCTCCGGGAGGATGCCGCTCCCGCTGTCTCGCACTTCCACGGCGACGCGCCCATCCGGTTCGAGGCGCGTGCGGACGGAGATCTCGTTCCGGTCGGCGGCGCCCGGCGGGATGGCCTGCGCGGCGTTCACGATGAGGTTCAAGAAGACCTGGCCGAGCCGCGCCTCGTTGCCACGGACGGATGGCACCGGGACGAGGTCCCGGACGAGGCGCGCGCGGTGCTTGATCTCGTTCCACGCGAGGTTGACGGCGGACTCGAGGATCGGCTGGAGTCGGACGGGCTCGTCGCGCGCGTCGTCGGGGCGCGCGAACATGCGCAGATCGCGGATGATCCGCCGCATCCGGTCGGCGCCGTCGATCGCGTCCTTGAGCGCGGCCCGAGCCTCCTCGCGCGCGTCGGGCGCGGGCGACCGGCCGGCGTCCTCGAGCTCGCGCGAGGCGAAGCCGATGTTGGCGCTCACGTACGCGAGCGGGGTGTTGAGCTCGTGCGCGATGCCCGCCGCGAGCGTGCCGAGCGAGGCCATCCGGTCCGTGAGAGCGAGCCGCGCCTGCATCGTGCGCTCCTCGGTGACGTCGCGCAGCGCGAAGAGGTGACGGCCCGGGAGGATCCGCGCGACGGCGTGCCACTCGGCGGTCCGGGACGCGGCGCCGGCGAGGTGCACCTCCACCGTGCCCCAGGCGTGCCCGGTGGCCTGCAGCTCCGCCCACCGGTCCTGGCCCGTTCGGTCGCGATCGCACCCGCACAGGCTGAAGATCTGCCGCCCCATCAGCTCGGGCAGCGGACGCGCGAAGAGCCGCCGCGCCGCCTCGTTCGCGGACGTGAGCCGCCCCCCGTCGTCCGTCGTGAGGAGCGCCTCCTGCGTGGCGTCGAAGACGGCCCGCAGCTCCCGCTGGCGCTCCGCGAGCGCGCGCTCCGCCTCGTACCGGGCGCTCGCCGCGGCGAGGACGTTCGCCACGGTCTGGACGAAGTGCACCGCGTGGGGCGCCGGCGCGCCCGCGCGGGGCCAGTGGACGCACAGGACGCCGAACGCCTGGAGCCGGCTGCGCACGACGGCGCTCGCCGCGCTCAGTGCGCCCGTGGTGGGGAACCCGAGGCAGCGCGGATCGTGAGGGACATCGCTCGCGACGAACGCCGTGCCGTCGGCGAGGGCCAGCGCCGCGGGGGAGCGCCCGTTCGCGTCCAGGGGGGACGCGGGCGGACCACCGCCCGACCCGGACTCGCAGCGCGTCGCGAGGAGCGCTCCGTCGGGTGAGAGCTCGAGCAGGTGGACGTAGCTCTCGTCGAGCGTGCCGGCGACGAGCCGCACTGCGGTCCGGAACAGCGGATCCAGGTCTTCGCAGTTGAGCGCGAGCTCCCCGAGCGCAGCAACCACCTCCTGCTGGCGCGCGCGCTCGCCGAGCTCGACGTCCGCGCGGCGCCGCGCGGTCACGTCGCGGACGACGATGCTCCGGCCGACGACGCTGCCGTTCGAGGCGCGGACGGGCGTTCCGTACCGCTCCACGATGCGGCCGTCGCGCAGCGGGATGTCCTCGAACGTGATCTCGTCGGGCATCGCGAGCTGCCGCTGGGCGCCGGCGACGTACGTCGTCGGATCGGCGGTGCGTGCGGTCAGCGCTGCGAGCACGGTCCGCTGGCGCTCGTGCACGTCGCGGATCCCGATGAGCTCGTCCGATTCTTCTCCGGAGAGGCCGAAGATCTCGAGGAATCGGACGTCCAGCGCGAGGAGCGCGCCGTTGCCGTCGAGCTCCCCGAACCCGTCGGCGACGGTACCGGCGCGGGCGGACGGACGCGCAGCCTGGTCGGCGCGGGCCTGGTCGGCGGTGGGAGCGTCCGTCATCTGCAGGTGAAAGTTGCACGCCGCGTTCTCGGGCGTCTCGCGAGAATCCCAGTCGTTTCCACGGTTGCGGTCGCGCCGGGATGGGTCGGCGGAAACAGCGGGTGGCGAGGACCCCGCCGATGGAGCCGCGACCATGTCCGCGCCCTCGGCGCCAATCTCCTCGCGAGGCGCCACATTCTACGACGGACCGGCGAGCTGACCGCTGACCACCCGTCGCGCGGGGTCGCGCCCAGGCAGAGCGAGGAAGCACGCTGAAGCTCGTGTGAGCGCTCGGCAATCTGGCAACCGGTCCGTCCGGCAGCGCGGTCCGGGTGCGATCCGCCCCGGCGTCCCGGGCGGGGCCTCATCCGCTGCGGACGCACGTCCTGCGCTCGGCGCAGATATTGTTGCATGTTCCGGCGGAGGCCGAATGAACGAGGAGTGTATCCTCGAGACCCGCGGTCTCGTGAAGCAGTTCAACGAGTTCGTTGCGGTGAACGGCGTGTCGCTCCGCGTCGCGCGCGGATCGATCCACGCTCTCATCGGCCCGAACGGCGCCGGCAAGACCACCGTCTTCAACCTCCTCACCCGCTTCCTCCCGGTCACGCGCGGTGAGATCCGGCTTCGCGGCGAGGACATCACCCGCGCGCGCCCTGCCGACGTCGCGCGCCGCGGCATGATCCGCTCGTTCCAGGTCTCCGCCGTGTTCCCCGCGCTCACGGTGCTCGAGAACGTCCGCGTGGCGCTGCAGCGGAAGCTCGGCACCTCCTTCCACTTCTGGCGCTCGGAGAGGAGCCTCGACGCGCTCGACGGCCGCGCGGAGGAGCTGCTCGCGGAGGTCGGGCTCGAGGCCCACCGCGACACCGTCACCGTCGAGCTGCCGTACGGCCGCAAGCGCGCGCTCGAGATCGCGACGACGCTCGCGCTCGAGCCGGAGGTGCTCCTCCTCGACGAGCCGACCCAGGGGATGGGGCACGAGGACGTCGGCCGCGTCGTCGCGCTCATCCGGCGGGTCGCGGAGGGGCGCACCGTCCTCATGGTGGAGCACAACCTCTCGGTCGTTCAGGACCTCGCGCACCGCGTGACGGTCCTCGCGCGCGGGTCGGTCCTCGCAGAGGGGAGCTACGACGAGGTGTCCCACGACGCGGCGGTGCTCGAGGCCTACATCGGAGCGTCGCCGTGATCTCCCCCGCCGTCACCGCCGCGCCCGCCGAGCTCCTCCGCGTCTCCGGCCTGCACGCGTTCTACGGCGAGTCGCACATCCTCCACGGCGTGGACCTCTCGGTCGGCACGGGCGAGCTCGTGACGCTCCTCGGCCGGAACGGCTCGGGCCGGACGACGACGCTGAAGGCGATCCTCGGGCTCGTCGACAAGCGCACCGGCTCGGTGATGGTGAACGGGCACGAGACCATCCGGCTGCCCTCGCACCGGATCGTCCACCTCGGCATCGGCTACTGCCCGGAGGAGCGCGGCATCTTCGCGTCGCTCTCCGCCGAGGAGAACCTCACGATCCTGCCGACGGTCGGGACGGGCGGCATGTCCGTGGACGAGATCTACGCGATGTTCCCGAACCTGAAGGAGCGGCGCCGCAGCCCGGGCTCGCGGCTGTCCGGGGGCGAGCAGCAGATGCTCGCGCTCGCGCGCATCCTCCGGACCGGGGCGCGCCTCCTGCTCCTCGACGAGATCACCGAGGGGCTCGCGCCGGTGATCGTCCAGGCGCTCGGCCGCGCCGTTCGCGCCCTGAAGGAGCGCGGCTACACGGTCATCCTCGTCGAGCAGAACTTCCGGTTCGTCGCGCCGCTCGCCGATCGGCACTTCCTCGTCGAGCGGGGCCGCGTCGTGGACGTCGTGGGGAGGGGAGAGCTGGAAGGCCGCATGGAGTCGCTGCAACGCTTCCTCGGAGTCTGAACCGCAGAAAGGAAACCCGCATGCTCCGCATCGCTCGCGTGTCCCTCGTCACCCTCATCGCGCTCGCCGCCGCCGGGGCGCTCGCGCAGGACAAGGTCTCCGACGGCGTCGTGAAGATCGGCGTCCTCACCGACATGAGCGGCTACTACTCCGACCTGGCCGGCCCCGGCTCGGTGCTCGCCGCCAGGATGGCGGCCGAGGACTTCGGCGGGAAGGTGCTCGGCAAGCCGATCGAGATCATCTCCGCCGACCACCAGAACAAGGCCGACATCGCCTCGAACACCGCCCGCAAGTGGTTCGACGAGGAGAAGGTGGACGTCATCGCCGACCTCGTCTCCTCCTCCACCGCAGGCGCGGTGATGCCGGTCGCGAACGAGAAGAAGCGGATCACGCTCCTCTCCGGCCCCGCGACCACCGCCTTCACCGGGGAGAAGTGCACGCCGTACAACGTCCACTACACGTACAACAACTGGGCGCTCGCGAACGGCACCGGCCGCGAGGTCGTGAAGCAAGGCGGCGACAGCTGGTTCTTCGTCACGGCCGACTACATCTTCGGCAAGTCGCTCGAGGAGGACACCTCGAAGGTGGTCAAGGCAGCCGGCGGCAAGGTGCTCGGCGCGGCCCGCCACCCCTCGCCCGGCACGACCGACTTCTCGTCGTACCTCCTGCAGGCGCAGGCGTCCGGCGCGAAGATCATCGGCCTCGCCAACGCCGGCGCGGACACCGTGAACTCGATCAAGCAGGCGAAGGAGTTCGGCATCACCCCGAAGCAGAGCCTCGCCGGCCTGCTCGTGTTCATCAGCGACATCCACAGCCTCGGTCTCGACACCGCGAGGGGCATGTACCTCACGACCGCGTTCTACTGGGACCTGAACGACGAGACGCGGAAGTGGTCGAAGCGGTTCTTCGAGAAGCACAAGAAGATGCCGACGATGGTGCACGCGGGCGTCTACTCCGCCGTCACGCAGTACTTGAACGCGGTGAAGGCGACGGGCACCGACGATGCCGACAAGGTGATCGCCAAGATGAAGGCGACGCCGGTGAAGGACTTCTTCACGAAGGACGGGCGCATCGGGCCGGACGGCCTGCACCGCCACGAGATGTACCTCGTCCGCGTGAAGACCCCGCAGGAGTCGAAGTACCCGTGGGACTACTACCAGATCGTGAAGACGATCCCGGCCGCCGAGGCGTTCCCGACCGTCGAGCAGCAGGCCTGCCCCCTGCTGAAGAAGGCGTAGAGAGCCGCCCGCCCCCGCGACGGCGGGGGCGGGCTCCTCGCCTCACGACCTTATGCTCCAGGCGCTCTCCGGGCAGCTCCTCATCGGCCTCATCAACGGGTCGTTCTACGCGCTCCTCTCGCTCGGGCTCGCCATCATCTTCGGCCTGCTCAACGTCGTGAACTTCGCGCACGGCGCGCAGTACATGATGGGCGCGTTCGCCGCCTGGATGGCGATGAGCTATCTCGGGATCGGCTACTGGTGGGCGCTGCTCCTCGCGCCTGCCGCGGTCGCGCTCATCGGCATCGCGGTCGAGCGGCTGCTCCTGCGCCGGCTCTACGGGCTCGACAACCTCTACGGCCTGCTCCTCACCTTCGGCCTGACCCTCATCGCGGAGGGGCTCTTCCACCAGGCCTACGGGAACTCCGGCTACTCGTACCCCGTGCCGGAGGCGCTCCAGGGTGGCGTGCGGCTCGGGTTCATGTACCTGCCGCTCTACCGGGCCTGGGTCGTCATCGTCTCGATCTTCGTGTGCACGACGTCCTGGTACGTCATCGAGCAGACGAAGCTCGGCGCGTACCTGCGCGCGGGCACGGAGAACCCGAAGCTGCTCCAGGCGTTCGGGGTGAACGTCCCGCTCATGTTCACGATCACTTACGGGTTCGGCGTCGCGCTCGCGGCGTTCGCGGGCGTCATGGCCGCGCCGGTCTACCAGGTGACGCCGCTCATGGGGAGCTCGCTCGTCATCGTGGTGTTCGCGGTGGTGGTCATCGGCGGGATGGGCTCGATCGCGGGCTCGATCGTCACGGGCCTCGGGCTCGGGCTCGTCGAGGGGCTCACGAAGTTCCTCTACCCGGAGGCGTCGAGCGTGGTCGTCTTCGTCGTGATGGCGATCGTGCTGCTCATCCGCCCCACCGGGCTCTTCGGGAGGGAGCGATGATCAGCGTCCGCTCGCCGGTCGTCTGGGGGTGGGCGGTGCTCGTCGCCGTCGGCCTCGCCGCGCCGTTCCTCGTGTACCCGGTGTTCGCGATGAACGTGCTCTGCCTCGCGCTGTTCGCGAGCGCGTTCAACCTGCTCCTCGGCTACACCGGGCTCCTCTCGTTCGGGCACGCCGCCTTCCTCGGCTCGGCGGCCTACGTGACGGGCCACGCGGTGAAGGTGTGGGGGCTCCCGACGGAGCTCGGGGTGCTCGCCGGCACGGCCGTCGCGACGCTCCTCGGCTGGCTCTTCGGGACCCTCGCCATCCGCCGCTCGGGCATCTACTTCGCGATGATCACGCTCGGGTTCGCGCAGCTCGTCTACTTCCTCGTGGTCCAGATGCCGTGGACGGGCGGCGAGGACGGGCTGCAGGGCATCCCGCGCGGAAAGGCGCTCGGGCTGCTGCCGCTCGACCGCCCCATCGCGATGTACTACTTCGTGTTCGCCGCGTTCCTCGGCGGCTTCTTCGTCGTCTACCGCGCCATCCACTCGCCGTTCGGCCACGTGCTCCGCGCGGTCCGCGAGAACGAGCCGCGCGCGCTCTCGCTCGGCTACGACGTCGACCGCTACAAGCTCGTCGCGTTCGTCCTCTCCGCCGGGATCTCCGGGCTCGCCGGGTCGCTCAAGGCGGTGGTGCTCCAGTTCGCGTCGCTCTCCGACGTCCACTGGCACCGCTCAGGCGAGGTGGTCCTCATGACGTTGCTCGGCGGGATGGGCACGGTGGTGGGCCCCTCCGTCGGCGCGCTCCTCGTCGTGACGCTCGAGAACTACCTCGCCGCCGCGGGCTCGTGGGTCACGGTCATCACGGGCGCCGTGTTCGTCGTCTCCGTGCTCGCTTTCCGCCGCGGCATCGTCGGCGAGGTGCGGGCGCTCGTCGTGCGCTCCTTCATCGGCGTGAAGCCGTCAGCGGGGTGAGGTCATGGCAGGAGTCCTCCAGGATCGCGTCGCGATCGTCACGGGCGCGGCGAGCGGCATCGGCCGGGAGATCGCGGAGCAGCTCGCGCGGGAGGGCGCGAAGGTCACCCTCGCCGACAAGGACGGCGCCGCCGCGGCGAAGGCCGCCGAGGCGCTCGCCGGCCAGGGACTCGTCGCGCGCGGCGTCGCCTGCGACGTGACGAGCGAGGCGCAGATCGAGGCGGCGCTGCAGGGCGTCGTCGGCGCCCACGGGCGGCTCGACGTGCTCGTGAACAACGCCGGGCTCCAGCACGTCGCGCCGATCGAGGAGTTCCCGACCGAGCGGTTCGAGCTGCTCGTCCGCGTGATGCAGATCGCTCCGTTCGTCGCGATGAAGCACGCCTTCCCGCTCATGAAGCGGCAGCGCTTCGGGCGCGTCGTGAACGTCGCCTCGATCAACGGCCTCGTCGGGTTCGCGGGGAAGGCCGGCTACAACAGCGCGAAGCACGGC
>DASWEI010000034.1:0-66760 GCA_036394835.1 Anaeromyxobacter sp.
GAGGGCCGGGGCTCATACTCCCCGCGAGATCGGCTCACCCGCCATCCAGGCGAGCGCGCTCGGCCTGCTCGGCCCCTCGCGCATACGCGCTCTTCGTACGGCCCCCACTCCGCCGAGATGTGACGAAGCATGAGCGCGCAGCGCGGGAGAGGGCCGGGGGAGGGGGCGCAGGAGCGTGCTAGAGCGCCGACTCGTGGCGCGGCGCGCGCTTCACGTCCTCGGCGACCTCGGACGCGCGCTCCTCCTTGAGCTTCTTCATGCGCTTCTTGATGAGCTCGCGCTTGAGGCTCGAGAGATGGTCCACGAAGACCGTGCCCTGCAGGTGATCGACCTCGTGCTGCAGCGCGATCGCGAGGAGGTCGCCCTCCGCCACGATCTCGAACGGCTTGCCGCGGTAGTCGAGCGCGCGCACCCAGACCTTCGCGGCGCGCTCCACGTCCTCCGCCTCGCCGGGGATGGACAGGCAGCCCTCGGTGTACACGGTCTTCCCCTCGGCCTTCACGATCTCCGGGTTCACGAGGTGGATGAGCTTCTGCTCGGGCTGGCGCGGCGAGGTGTCGATGACGATGACGCGCTTGCCGAGGGCGACCTGCGGCGCCGCGAGGCCGACCCCGTCGGCGGCGTACATCGTCTCCGCCAGGTCGTCGAGCAGGCGGCGGATGGTGTCGTCCACGCGGTCGACCGGGGCGGCGACCTGCTTCAGGACGGGATCGGGCCAGATGACGATTTCACGGACCATGGGCTCGTTCTCTCGTGCTCTCCGGCGGGAGATCTAACACCCCGGGCGCCCTCGCGCACGGGGCCCCGCCCGCGCCGGCCCGGCTAGTCCACGAGGCCCCGCAGGTACTCGTCGCGCAGCCGGTCGTCGGCGAGCACGTCCCGCGCGTCGGCGAGGACGCGCTGGATCTCGTCGAGCCGCGCCTCGAGCCCGTCCTCGCGGACCCCCTGGAACCGGCGGGGGTCGAGCTCGGCGCTGAGCCGCTCGAACGCCTCGCGCACCTCGTGCGGCGTGCAGAGGCGCCCGACGCCGAGCACGTCGAAGTAGTCGGCGCGCCGGACCTGCTCGAGCTTGTCCCGGACGCGGGCGAGGTCGATGGCGGCGGTCGCGGCGGCCGCAGGGCGCCCCCCCTGGAACGTCCGCACGGCGAGCGCTCCGACGAGGACCAGCGCGGCGAGCACCTGGCGGGTGGACAGCGCGTCGAGTGGGCTCGCCAGGAGGATCTCGTCGAGCGTGCGCAGGCCGTCGGCAAGAGCGACGACCCGCCGCTCCCCGGGGGAGAGGCCGAGCTCGTCCGCCGACGGCGCGGTCGCGACGGGCGAGAGGAGGGTCGCCTCGCCACCGAGGACCGCGTCCACCTCGGGCGCGAGCCAGCGCCGCCGGACGCCCTCGACGGCGAGCTGGAGGGTCGTCCGCTCGAGCGCGGTGGACTCGTCGGCCGGCACATCGGCCGAGGCCCAGCGGAACCGGGCGCCGGCCTCGGCGAACACGCCGAAGACGACCTCCTCGGTGCGGCGGCGGACGAGCCCGCCGAGCTCCGCCGGCTTCAGGAAGCCTCGCTCGAGCAGGACCATCGCCGCGCGGCGCGCGGCGAGCGGCGCGGCCGCGGCGGAGACGAGCCGGTGCTGTTCGCGGGTCACGAGCCCGAGCCTCAGCGCGAGCTCCTCGACGCGCTCGGCGGGGGCGGAGCTCGTCGCGCCGACGATCCGGCCACCCTCGAGGAAGAGCGAGCGGGTCGCGGCGCCGTCGAAGTCGAGCCGCCCGCCGAGACCTGCGTGCGCGGCGAGGGCGAGCAGGCGCGGCGCGGGCAGCTCCGCGAGGGTGCCCGAGCGGAGCTCCGGCGGAGGGGGGCGGAGCGGCGCGCGCGGCGCCCCCGGGTCCGGGGCGGCGGAGGGCGGCGGCGCTTCGGCGCGGGCGGCGGGCCGCTCGCGCAGGGCCGCGACGCGACGCCGGGCCGTCTCCTGCGCCGGATCCGGCGCGGGGTCGGCGAACGGCGGCCGGTAGACCGGGACCTCGAGCGGCGGCGGGAGCGCGGCGGCCTCCGCCGCCTTCCGCTCGGCGTCGTGTGCGAGCCGGGCGATCTCCGCCTCCGCGTCCTCCCGGCGGCGCGCCTCGTCGTCGGTCCGCGTGCGGAGCGCGTCCATCTCGGCGCGCGCGCTCGCGATCGCGGCGCGGAGCTGCTCCTCCTCGGCGCCGCTCCGCTCGCGCAGCGCCTCCATCTCGGCGCGGGCGCTCGCGATCGCCGCGCGGAGCTCCTCCTCCTCCGCCTCGGCGCGGCGGCGCGCCTCCTCCTCCTGCCGGTGCCGCTCCTCGGCGGCGCGTTCCTCCGCCTGGGCCCGCTCGTCCGCGGAGCGGCGCTCGTCCTCGAGCTGCTGGCGGAGCCGGTCGAGCTCGCTCTCGACGTCCTTGCGCGCCTCGCGCTCGACCCGCGCCCGCTCGCGGGCTTCCTTCGCCCGGCGCGCCTCCTCCTGGGCGCGCTTCCGCTCCTCGGCAGCGCGGCGCGACTCCTCCTCCCCGAGCCGCGCCGCCTCCTCCTCGGCGGCGCGCCGCTGGGCCTCCGCCCGCTCGCGGGCCTCCCTCTCGGCGCGCGCCCGCGCCTCGGCGCCGGCGCGCGCCCGCTCCTCGATCCGGGCGCGCTCCTCCGCGCCCGCACGGGCCTCCTTCTCGGCGCGCGCCCGCGCCTCCGCGCCGGCGCGGGCCCGCTCCTCGGTCCGCGCGCGCTCCTCGGCGGCGCGCGCCCGCGCCGTCTTCTCGACCGCGATCTGCTCGGCCTCCGCGCGCTGCTGCGCCTCGACCGTGGCGCGATCCGCCTGCCGCGCGCGCGCCTTCCGCTCCGCGGCATGGGCGCGCTCGGCGTCCTCCGCGCGGCGGAGGATCGCCTCGAGGCCGGGATCGTGCTCGAGGTCGATCCCCGCCGCCTCCGACGGGGGACTCGGCGCCTCGAGCTCCGCGAGCGCGGCGTCCGCGGCGGCGACGAGGTCGGGCGGCGGAGCGGCACGCGCCGCAGGCGCCGTCGCGCGGCTGCCGCGCCGCAGCTCCTCGGCGCGCGCGCGGAGCGCCTCCGCCGCCGCCTTGCGCGCCGGCTCGGGCTGCGGTCCAGCGGGCGCGGGGGTGGGACGGGCGGCGCGCCTCGGGGCGGGGGCCGCGGGGACGGGCGCCGGCTTTGCCTCGAAGGCGGGCGGCGCGGGGGCCGTCCCGAGCGCCGCGGCGAGCTGCTCGGCGAGCTGGGCCGGATCGACCGGTCGGCACACCTGCGCGGCGCCCTGCGGCAGCTCCGGGGTCTCGCCGAGCACGACGATCGGGAGCGCGCGGGCGGCGCCGTTCTCCGCGAAGCGCCGCAGCGCCTCGCCGCCGTCGCAGGTCGAGGCGACGACGATGGCGGCGGGCGCCGAGCGCGCGAGCGCGGCGAGCGCGTCCGACGCGTTGGTCGCGAGCACCGCCTGGTGCCCGGCCCGCGCGAGGACGCGCTTCACCGCCGAGATCTCGGCGATGTCGTCGTCGACGAGGAGGACGCGCGGCACGCGGTGGATTATGCATCGCCGCTCCTCGGGGGACCAAGCGGGCGTCCGGGCGATGGTGCGGGCGCTATCGGGCGCGCCTTCCGCCGTCGCGCCGCCGCTGGCCGAGCGCGCCAGGTGCTCACGTTTCACGACATACACGGGGGCTACTCGCTCCGCCGCCGCGGAGCTCGCGCCCCCCGAGCCCCCCGCTCGCTCCGGCGGAGCCTCATCCGGCTCCGCCTGCGCTCGCCTCGTCAGAGCATCGAGTACGGGTCCATGTCGAAGCGGACCGCCGCCCCGCCGGGCGGTCGGGCCGCGACGGGCAGGAGCGCGCGGTGGACGCGGAAGAGCGGCTGCGGCCCGGGGGCGCGGAAGAGCAGGTGCCAGCGGGTCCGCCCGCGGATCCGCTCGATGGCGGCGGGCGCCGGGCCGAGGAGCGCGACCTCGCCCTGGAGCGCGGGGCGCGCCGCGCGGGCGAGCGCCTCGGCGGCTTGTGGCGCGGACGCGTCGGTCCCCTCGATGCGCACGGCGAGGAGCCGCGTGAACGGCGGCCACCCGCGGCGGCGCCGCTCGTCGAGCTCCTCCTCCGCGAACCCGGCGTAGTCGTGGCCGGCGGCGCGGGCGACCGCGCGGGTCGCCGGGTTGAACGTCTGCACGAGCACCCGCCCCGCCTCGGCGCCGCGCCCGGCGCGGCCCGCCACCTGCGTGAGGAGCTGGAAGGTCCGCTCGCCGGCGCGGAAGTCCGGGAGCGCGAGCGCGGTGTCCGCGAGCACCACCCCGACGAGCGTCACGCCCGGGAAGTCGTGCCCCTTCGTCACCATCTGCGTCCCGACGAGCACGTCGAGATCCCGCCGCGCGAACCGGGCGAGCAGCGCGGCGGTGTCGTCGGCGCTCCCCACCGCGTCGCGGTCGAGCCGCGCGACCCGCGCCGCCGGGACGCTCGCGCGGACCGCCTCCTCCACCTGCTCCGTGCCGACGCCGACTCCGAAGCGGACGCCGTCGCACGCGGGGCAGCGCGTCTCCATCCGCTCGGAGCGGCCGCAGGCGTGGCACAGGAGGACGGCGCGGCGGGCGTGGTGCGTGAGCGCGAGCGAGCAGTCCGGGCAGCGCGCCTCTTGCCCGCAGCCCTCGCACACGACGAGGGTCTGGTAGCCGCGCCGGTTGAGGAACAGGATCGCCTGCTGGCCCGCCGAGACGGTCTCGGCGAGCGCGTCCACGAGCCGCGGAGACAGGAGCCCGGGGGCGAGATCAGTCCTCGCGGCGAAGCCGCGCTCCTTGTTCGGGGCCCCCTGGGGGGCGAGGTCGACCCCGGGCTTGCGCAGCCGGCGGAGGTCCACGAGCTCGACCGCCGGGAGCGGCCGGTCGTCGATCCGGCTCGGCAGCTCGAGCCTGCGGTAGCGGCCGCGCCGCGCGTTCTCGAGGGTCTCGAGCGACGGGGTCGCGGAGCCGAGGATCACGACGGCGTCCTCGAGCTTGCCGCGCACGACCGCGAGGTCGCGCGCGTGGTAGGCCGGGCCGTCGTCCTGCTTGAAGCTCCCCTCGTGCTCCTCGTCGACGACCACGACGGCGAGGTCCTGCACCGGCGCGAAGACGGCGCTCCGCACGCCGACGCAGATCCGCGCCTCGCCGCGGCGGAGCCGCAGCCACTCCGCGTGCCGCTCCGCGCCGGAGAGGCCGGAGTGGAGGAGGGCGACGTCATCGCCGAACCGCGCGCGGAAGCGGCCGGAGAGCTGCGGCGTGAGCGCGATCTCGGGGACGAGGACGAGCGCGCCCTTACCGGCGGCGCGCGCGTGCGCGATGGCGTGGAGGTAGACCTCCGTCTTCCCCGAGCCGGTGATGCCGTGGAGGAGGAAGGGCTGGAAGGTCCCGAAGGCGCCCTCGATCTCGGCGAGCGCCGCGGCCTGCGCCGGGTTGAGCGCGGGCGCCGCCCCGCCTCCGTCGAGGAGGCCGGCGCGCACGATCGGCGTCTCCCGCTCGATCCGGACGAGGCCGCGCACGGAGAGCGCCGCGAGGGCCGCCCGCCCGTGCGGGAAGGCGCGGCGGAGCTCCTCGAGCGGGATCCGCCCGCGGAGGAGGAGGTAGTCGAGGACCGCCCGCTGCGCGGGGGCGCGCGCGAGCGACGCGAGCGCCTCGGCGGCGCCGGGCTCCGCGGCGCCGTACTCGACGCCGCGCCGGGCCGGCCCTTGCGTGCCGCGCCGCGTGTTGAGGCCAGGCGGGAGCGCCGCGCGCAGGAGCTCGCCCGGTGGCGCGAGGTAGTACTCCTCCGCCCAGCGGATGAGCTCGACGAGCCGGGGCGTGAACGGCGGGAACGCGTCGAGGACCTCTGCGACGTCGCGCAGCGCGAGCCCGGCCGGCGACGCGGTCGGGAACCCCACGACGTAGCCGGTCGCGCGGCGGCTCCGGCCGAAGGGCACCGCCACCCGCTGGCCGAGCGCCACCTCGGAGACGAGCGCCGGCGGCACGCGGTACGTGAACGTGCCGCGGACCGCGGCGGCGACGGCGACCTCGACGAGCACGGCGCGAGTGTAGCCTGGACAGCCGACGACCCCTCACCCCGACCCTCTCCCCGCCAGCGGGGAGAGGGAGGACGTGCGGGCTAGTCGCGGGAGAGCAGCGTGCCGCGCCCGAGCGCCACGACGGTGTGGAACGCGATCACGGCGATGACCGCGTTCGCGACGACGAACAGCGGCAGCGCGAGCGCGCCGGCGACGGAGCTGGGCGCGGCCGACGCCTGGCGGAGCGCGCCCGTCGCGAGCGCCGCGAGCGGGAAGGTGAAGGCCCAGTACGAGGGCGCGAAGCCGACGGCGCGGAACCGCCCGGCGAGCCGGAGGAGGACGAGCGCGACGAACAGGCCGTAGCCGAGGAGCGCGCGAGAGGTCGCGTCCGGCCCGGGCCCGTCGAGCACCTGATACGCGACGAGCGCGAGGGCAGGTGGCGCGAGCTCGAGCCCGAGGAGCGGGCGGAGCCCGGGCCGCAGCTCGCCGGCGGACAGGTAGCGGCCGAGCAGCACCGCCGCGAGCACGAGCCACGCGACGATCCCGGCGCCGAAGAAGATCCACCCCGCGTCGGCGCGACCGACGGCGCCCGCCGCGAGGGCAGCGAGGAGGTTCCCCGCGACCGCCGGCAGGTACATCGCCGGCGTGACCGACTCCGCCGAGACCGGGGCGATGAGCCACCCGCCGACGAGCCAGACCCCGACGACGACCTCGGCGGCGGCGCCCACCCAGAAGAGGACGAGCGCGAGGTCCCGGTAGTGGACCGCGACGCCGGAGGCGAGGAGGAGGAGCGCGGCGGGCCCGAGCGCAGCGAGGCTCCCCTGCACTGGGTCGCGGAGCTCGGCGGCGAGCCGGTCGCGCGCGACGAGCGCCTTCAGGACCTGCGCAGCGAGGATGCCGACGAACAGCGCCGCGGAGGCGGCGAGGAGCGCGTCCGCGAGCCACGGTGAAACGCCGTAGGCGCGGGCGGCGGCGCGCCAGGCGGCGCCGAGGCCGCCGAGCCCCATCACGATCGAGAAGAGCGAGGCGGGCACCCGCGCGGCGGCGGTGGCTGCGGGGGAGGCGGCGAGGCCGAAGGCGGGGGCGGTGGACACGGGTTCGCTCCTTCGTGCGACCGAGGGCGGCCGCACCGGGCGCAAACCTTACCGCGAGGGGCGGGGTCCCGTGAACGGGGAGAGGAACGCCCGCGCCTCGGTGAAGATGCGGTCGAGCGAGGCGGCGAGGTCGTGCCCGTCATCGACCGCCACCAGCCGAGCGCTCGGGGTGCGCGCGACGAACGCCTCGACGTCGGCGAGCGGCACGGTCTCGTCGCGCGTCCCGGCGACGCAGAGCGCGGGCACCCGGACCTCCGGGAACGCGGGCAGGCGCCGCGCGTCCTCGAAGAACTGCCAGCCGACGCGGCGACGCCGGTTCGACGCGTAGTGCATCGTCTCGAGCCCCTCACGCCTCCACGCCGCGACCTCCTCCGCGCCGAGCCGCGCCTCCCAGCGCTCGAAGAGCCGGAACGCCGGAGCCATGAGGACGAGCCGCTCGATCCCCGGATCGCGGGAGGCTAGCAGCGCGGCGAGGTAGCCGCCGAGCGAGCTGCCGATGATCGCGTGCGGGGGCGCGCCGCGCGCGAGGGTCGCCTCGGCGATCGCGAGCATCGACGACGGCGAGGAGCGCTCGAACCCGTCCTCACCGGGCGTGAGGTCCGGGATCTCCATTCCGATCCCGAGCGCGCCGAACCGCTCCGAGAGGACGCGCGCCTTGTGCGAGGAGGGCCCGGACGCGAAGCCGTGCAGGTAGAGGAGCACGGGCCGAAAGCTAACATCCGTCGGGGGGGCGAACCGAGCGAAGCGAGGTGAGTGTCCCCCCGCCCAGATGGTACGGCGCGTGCTCTTCCCCGCCGGGTGACCGGGAGGTGACGTGATGGCGCGGGGATCGCTCGCGGTGTGGCTCGCCGTACTCGGGATCTCCGTGTCCTCGCCGACACGCGCGGCGGAGCCCAGGCTCGAGAGCGGGGACCTCGTGTTCGAGACGTCGTCGTCCTCGCAGTCCGCCGGGATCCAGTGGGCGACCCGCAGCCGCTGGTCGCACGTCGGGATCGTCGAGGTGGACGAGGAGGGCCGCGCCGCCGTGATCGAGGCGCTCGGGAAGGTGTCGCGAACGCCGTGGGCGGCGTGGCGGCGCCGCGCGCGGCGCGGGGGCGAGCTCCTCGTGCTGCGTCCGCGCGGCATCGACGCGGCCCGGCGCGCGGCGGCGGTCGCGCAGGCGCGCTCCTTCCTCGGGCGGCGCTACGACCCGCGGTTCGGCTGGGGCGACGACCGGATCTACTGCTCGGAGCTCGTCGTGAAGGCCTACGAGCGCGGCGCGGGCGTCTCGCTCGGGCGGCGCGAGCGGGTGGGGGACCTGCGGCTGTTCGGGATCGAGTCGGCCCTGGAGAAGCGCTGGGGCGGAAAGGTGCCGAAGGACCTCGTGCTCGTGACCCCCGCCTCCCTCGCCGGCGACGCGCGGCTCGCGCGCGTGTACGGGGGGCGCTGACGATGGCGGGGGCGCCGTCGCGGGCGCGGCTCGCGCTCGGGTTCGCCCTCGCGCCGCTCGCGGTGCCGCTGCTGCACGCCGCCCTCGAGGTGGCGCGCTCCCGGGCCGGACCGGAGGGCTACGCGCGGTACGTCCTGCACGACGGGCTCCTCACCGCGGTCGCCTGGACCGCGCCCCTCGCCTATGCCTTCGCGCTGCCCATCGGGATCCCGCTCGTGCTAGCGCTGCGCGCGGCGCGGCGGCTGTCGGCGGGGTGGGTCGTCGCTTTCGCGGCCGCGCTGGGCGGCGGGCTGCCGACGGTATTCGCGGCGGCGCTTGCGCGGGAGGGGCTCGGGGCGATCCAGCTCGGGCGGTTCGCGATCGTGCCCGCGACGGCGGTCCTGCTGTCCGCGGTGGTCGCGGCGGCCTTCTGCGCGATCGCCGGCGTGCCGCTGCGCCGGCGCGGGCCGCGCCCGGGGCCGCCCCCGCGCGTCACTTCCCGCGCCGCGCCTTGATCTCCCGCCAGCGCTCGCCGAGCGCCTTCTCGAGGCCGCTCTCGGAGAGGTCCACGACCTCCTCGCCGCGCAGCGCGTCCGGCAGGTACTCCTCGGGGACGTAGTGCCCCTCGAAGTTGTGCGGATAGCGGTACCCGCCGCCGTAGCCGAGCCCCTTCATGAGCGCGGTGGGCGCGTTCCTGAGCTTCAGCGGCACGGGCAGCGCGCCGCGCTCCTGCACGAGCCGCCGCGCGTTCCCGTAGGCCGCGATGGCGGTGTTGGCCTTCGGCGCGAGCGCGAGGTAGATCGCGGCCTGACTCATGGGGAGGACGCCCTCGGGCAGCCCGACGAGCTCGAACGCCTGGAGCGCGGCGACCGCGAGCTGAAGCGCCTGCGGGTCGGCGTTGCCGACGTCCTCCGAGGCGAAGATCACCATCCGCCGCAGGACGAAGCGCGGGTCCTCTCCGCCCTCGAGCATGCGGACGAGGTAGTAGACGGCGGCGTCCGGATCCGAGCCGCGCAGCGATTTGATGAACGCGGAGACGACGTTGTAGTGCTCCTCGCCCGACTTGTCGTAGAGCACGGTCTTCTGCTGCAGCGCGTCCTCCGCGTCGGCCCGGACGATCTCGCCCCGGCCGCCGAGCCGCACCGCCGCCGCCGCCGCCTCGAGCGCGTTCAGCGCGCGGCGAGCGTCGCCGTAGGCGTAGCGCGCGAGCGCCTCGCGCGCGTCCGGCGCGAGGCGCACCGTCGCCGCGAGCCCCTCCTCCGCGGCGATCGCGCGATCGAGGAGCGCACCGACCTCCTCCTCGGTGAGCGCGCGCAGCGTCACGACGCGGCAGCGGGAGAGGAGCGCCGCGTTCACCTCGAAGGACGGGTTCTCGGTCGTCGCGCCCACGAGCGTGACCGTGCCGTCCTCGACGTGCGGCAGGAACGCGTCCTGCTGCGCCTTCGTGAAGCGGTGGATCTCGTCCACGAAGAGGATGGTCCGCTTGCGGTGCATCCGCCGCCGCTCGCGCGCGGCGGCGACGATCTCGCGGATCTCCTTCACGCCCCCGAGCACCGCGCTGAAGGCGATGAACTCGGCCCCGGTCCGCTTCGCGACGATGCGCGCGAGCGTCGTCTTTCCCGTGCCCGGCGGCCCCCAGAGGATGAGGGACGGGACCTGGTCCGCCTCGATCGCGCGCCGCAGCGCGGTGCCCGGGCCGAGGACGTGGTCCTGCCCCTCGAAGTCCTCCAGGCGGCGGGGGCGCATCCGCTCGGCGAGCGGCTTGCCCGAGACGTCCTGCTCGGCGGCGTGGTCGAAGAGGTCCATCGCTCGAACGCTTATATAATGACTCGCATGCCCGGCCATCCGTGCCCCGTCCCGAGGCGTGTGGGGATCGTCCACAAGGTCACCTCGGCGGAGGCGTCCGAGACGGCGCTCTTCGTCGCCCGCTTCCTCGAGAACAAGGGCGTCGAGGTCGTCACCGACGAGAGGGAGACGGGACGGTCCGCCGACCTCGTCGTGGTCCTCGGCGGCGACGGCACGCTCATCCACGCGCAGTCGCTTCTCCACGGCCGGCCGGTCCCGATCCTCGGCGTGAACATGGGGAGCCTCGGCTTCATGACCGAGGTGCCGCAGAGCGGGCTCTACGACGCGCTCGAGCTCGTGCTCGCCGGGAAGGCGAAGGTCTCCGAGCGCATGAAGCTCCGCGTCCACCTGCACAAGGGCGGCACGGCGGAGCGGGCGCTCGACGCCGAGGTGCTGAACGACGTCGTCATCGCGAAGAGCGCGCTCTCGCGCATGGCGGAGCTCGACACCCGCTGCTCCGGCGACTACGTCACGACCTACAAGGCGGACGGCGTGATCATCGCGACGCCGACCGGATCGACCGCGTACTCACTCGCCGCGAACGGGCCGATCATGTACCCGACGATGCGGGGCGTGATCATTGCGCCCATCTGCCCGCACACCCTCACGCAGCGGCCGCTCGTCGTGCCCGAGAACGAGAACATCGAGATCCTCCTCATGAACGACACCGAGGTGTACCTCACGCTCGACGGTCAGAAGGGGTTGCCGCTCGAGCGAGGCGACCGCGTCCAGGTGAAGCAGTCCTACAACCGCGTCCTGCTCGTCCGGAACCCCAACATCAACTTCTTCGGGATCCTGCGGGCCAAGCTGCGCTGGGGCGAACGGTAACGCCGGACGCTCACCACGCGAGCGTCCGACCTGGACAGCCGCACCACTGAATACTTGCGCAGTGTCAGCCCGCCGTGGATCATGGGCGCCATGCTCACGACCCTGCGCATCTCGGGCTTCGCGATCGTCGATGCGATCGAGGTCCGGTTCGGTCCGGGGCTGAACGTCCTCACGGGCGAGACCGGCGCCGGCAAGTCCATCCTCGTGAACGCGCTGCACCTCGTCCTCGGCGGACGGATGAGCGGGGAGGTGCTGCGCGACGGCGCCGACGAGGCGGTCGTCGAGGCGCTCTTCGAGCTCCCGGCGGCGCACCGCGTCTTCGGGCGCCTCGAGGCGGCGGGCCTGCGACAGGCGCAGGCCGAGCGGGGCAGGGAGCTGCCCGTGGACACCTGCGAGCTGCTCGTCCGGCGGGTCGCGTCCCGCGGCGGGCGCGGGCGCGCCTTCGTGAACGGCGCGCTCTGCACCGTGTCGATGCTCGAGGAGGCGCTGCGGGGGATGGTCGACATCTCCGGCCAGCACGAGCACGTCTCGCTCCTCGACCCGCAGACGCATCTCGAGCTCCTCGACGCGTTCGCGCTCGGACACACGCGCGGTGAGCGGGTGCCCGAGGCGTGCGCGCCGGAGGAGACCCTCCTCGAGCGGTACCGCGCGGGCCATGCGGCGCTCGCCGCGCTCGTCCGCGAGCGGGACACGCTCGCCGCGGACGAGGGCGAGCGCGCGCGGCGCGCCGACTACCTCGCGTTCCAGCTCGCCGAGCTCGATCGCGCCGACGCGCGCCCGGGCGAGCTCGAGGCGCTCGAGGACGAGCGGCGCGTGCTCGCGTCGGCGGAGAAGCTCCGCGAGGCGGCGCGCGCGGCCGAGGCGCTCGCGTACGGCGAGGAGGGGAGCGGGTCGGAGCGGGTGGGGCAGGCGGCGCGCGCGCTCGGCGAGGCGGCCCTGCTCGATCGCCGCCTCGAGCCGACGCTCGGCCTGCTCCGCTCCGCCGCGATCGAGCTCGAGGAGGCGGGGCGCGAGCTCGGTCGGTACGCCGAGGCGGTGGGCGGCGACCCCGAGCGGCTCGTCACCGTGGAGGACCGGCTCGAGCTCCTGCGCGCGCTCGCGCGCAAGCACGGCTCGCTCGAGGGCGCGGTCGCGCGCCGCGCCGAGATGCGCGAGGAGCTGTCGCGAATGCGCGGCGGCGGCGAGCGGCTCGGCGAGCTCGCCGAGGAGATCGCGGCGCGCGGCAATGCCGCAGCGAAGCTCGCGCGCGATCTCACCCGCGCGCGAGAGAAGGCGGCGCGTGGGTTCGGAGAGGCGGTCCGGGCCGAGCTCGACGGGCTCGCCATGGGGCGTTGCCGGCTCGAGGTCGCGCTCCTGCCGCCGGACGGCGGCGTCACGGTGGACGGCGCGGTGCTCGGGCCGGACGGCGCCGAGCGCGCGGAGATCCTCATCGCGCCGAACCCGGGGGAGTCGCCGCGCCCGCTCGCGAAGATCGCGTCGGGCGGCGAGCTCTCCCGCATCCTGCTCGCGGTGAAGCGGACGCTCTCGCGCAAGGACCCGGTCGCCACCTACGTCTTCGACGAGGTGGACGCCGGGATCGGGGGCGCCGTCGCGGAGGCGATGGGGCGGGTCCTCGCCGAGGTGTCCCGCGGCCGGCAGGTCATCTGTGTGACGCACCTGCCTCAGGTCGCCGCGTTCGCCGACCGCCATCACCGCGTCGAGAAGCGGATCGCGGCCGGCAGGACGCACGCGGGCGTGGCGCTCCTCGACGCGGAGGAGGATCGGCGCCGCGAGGTCGCGCGCATGATGGCTGGCGCCACCATCACCGACGCCGCGCTCGAGCACGCGGCGGCCCTCATCCTCGCGGCGCGAGCGCCGGCGCCGGACCGTGGCACTCGGGCCGTCCCGGCCCGAGCCGCGGCACGGCGCACCCGCGCGAGCGGGTGATCGGGCGGGTGATCGGGCGGCGGCTCGGGCCTGTCGCACCGCACGGGGCGTGTCGGTGCGCAGCAGCGCCGCGGGAACGGGGCGCTTGAGAGATATCGCTCATGCGCCGCGCGCCCGTCGCGCCCGCCCGTTGCGTTGACCCTCCGGGATCCCGAGGGTACGCTGCCGTCGCTTGGGGCCCCCCACGCTCAGCATCGACGCGCGCGGCATCACCGACGTCGGTCAGCGCCGCGACCACAACGAGGACGCGCTCCTCGTCGACGACGCGCGTGGACTCTTCATCGTAGCGGACGGAATGGGCGGGCACGCCGGTGGAGGGACCGCCTCCCGGCTCGCGGTGGAGACCATCCAGAACGCGGTCGCGCATGCGCGCCAGAACGAGCCGGAGCGGTTCGGCGCCGGCGGCGCCGACGACACCCGCGTGCCGGACCTGCTGCGCCAGGCGGTCGAGGAGGCCTGCGCGGTCATCTACCGGACCGCGCAGGACGAGCCCGAGCTCGCCGGGATGGGGACGACGGTCACGGCGGTCCTCGTCGATGGCGCGACCGCATTCGTCGCGCACGTCGGCGACAGCCGTTGCTATCTGTTGCGGGAGGGTCGGATCTACCAGGTCTCGGAGGACCACTCGCTCGTGAACGAGCAGCTCAAGGCGGGGGCGATCAGCGCCGACGAGGCGAAGCACAGCCGGTTCAAGAACATCATCACCCGGTCGGTCGGCTTCGAGCAGCAGGTGGCGATCGATCTGATGGGGCTCGAGCTCGAGCGGGGCGACGCGCTCGTCGTCTGCTGTGACGGCCTCTCGAACCTCGTCGACGACTCCGAGATCCTGAGCATCGTCGAGGAGAGCCCGCTCGACCTCGCGCCAGGGCGGCTCGTCGCGCTCGCGAACGACCGCGGCGGCGACGACAACATCACCGTGATCGTCATCAAGACCCACGCGTAGCAACCCTCACGCGGCGAGCGCAGCGGCAGCCGTCCCAAATGGGTCGGGCCGGGTAAATCCCTTTCTTGACAGGCGATCGGGCGCTCTGCTACCCGTCTGACCATCAGTCGGGTCCGCTGCCTCCGGTCCTGGCGTTCCTGTCGCCGGCCGGCGCCCATACCTTGCGGCGCCGGCATGAAATGAACCTCGGAGCTCTCACGGGATGGCCGTTCCGCCGAAAACGCAGGTTTTCACGGTCATCATCGTCAGCGACCACTCGCAGGCGGTGCGGAAGTTCCGCGTCCCGCGCAGCTGGCTCAAGAACGCCGGGTACGCCGCCGCGGGGATCGCGCTCGTCGGGCTCCTGACCGTCGGCCACTACTTCGCCCTCCTCGGGGCCTCCTCGGAGAACGGGGTCCTGAAGGAGGAGAACGCCCAGCTCCGCTCGCAGATCCTGCTCGTGCAGGAGAAGGTCGCCCACATCTCGGCGACGCTCGATCGCGTGGAGCGGTTCGACGCGAAGCTCCGGACGGCCGTCACGCAGCTCCAGGATCCCGAGCGGAACCTCGCGATCGGGCCGGTCGGGGACGCGGAGTCGGACACCGCGATCCCGGGCCCCGCCCCCGCGGCCGAGGCGAACCTGTCGGCGCTTCCGGGCAAGCTCTCCTCCCTCCAGAGCGAGGCGTCGCGGCAGGAGCAGAGCCTGCGCGAGCTGCAGGAGTACTTCGACGACCAGCGCTCGCTGCTCGCGTCCACGCCGTCCATCTGGCCGACGCGCGGCTGGGTCACCTCCGACTTCGGCACCCGCATCGACCCGTACAGCGCCGAGCGGAAGATGCACCAAGGCATGGACATCGCCTCGCCCCACGGCCAGACCGTGTACACGCCGTCCGACGGCACCGTCGTGTTCCTCGGCAGCGAGGGCGGGTACGGCAACGTGCTCGTCATCGACCACGGCTATGGCGTGAAGACCCGCTACGGCCACCTGTCGCAGATCCTCGTCCACCTCGGCGACCGCGTGAAGCGTGGCGACAAGGTGGCCGCCGTCGGGAACACGGGGCGCTCCACCGGCCCGCACCTCCACTACGAGGTGCGCGTGAACGGGATCCCCGAGAACCCGCGCAAGTTCATCCTCGAGTAGCGACCGAGTCACCGCGCATCGGCAGCCGGATGAGGCTGCCCCGGCCCCCCAGGGGCCCAAAAAGACGAGCGCGGCTTCGCCGCGTGTACGTATCTCGCGCGAGCGGAGGTTCGCGTTTGCGCGGCGCTCGCGGCTCGGATATCGGTTGCCGATGAAGCGCACCGCCGCCGCCCTCCTCCTCGCGCTCGCCGCCGCCTGCGCCCACCGCGCGAAGCCCGGCGGTGCCTCCCTGTCGCCGGCCGCCCCTGCCGCGGCGCCGCTCCCTCCCGCTCCCCCGGCGCAGCCCGCGCCGCCGTCGGGCCTCCGCCCGGACGCCGCGCTTCCGCCCGCGCCGCCCCCCGCGGCGGCGCTCGCGCCACCCGCCCGCGCGACGCCGATCACGGTCGCGGCCGTAGGCGACGTGATGCTCGGCTCGTCCTTCCCGGACGAGACCGGAGGTCTGCTCCCGTCGGACGACGGGAAGGGCCTCCTCGTCGAGGTGACGCCGCTCCTCGCCGCCGCCGATGTCGCGTTCGCGAATCTCGAGGGGCCGCTCCTCGACCAGGGCCGCTCGGAGAAGTGCGCCGCCTCGCGCGCGGGGCACTGCTTCGCGTTCCGCGTCCCCACGCGCTACGGGAGGCTGCTCCAGGCGGCGGGAGTGGACGTCGTCTCGCTCGCGAACAACCATGCCGGCGACTTCGGCGACGCGGGTCGGACCTCGACCCGCTCGACGCTCGACGCGCTCGGCATCCGGTACGCGGGCGCGCCCGGCGAGGTGGCGCGGCTCGAGGTGCACGGCGCGCGGGTCGCCCTCGTCGCGTTCGCGACGTCATCCGGCCTGAACGACCTGCGCGACCTCGCGGAGGCAGCGCGCATCGTCGCCGACGCGAAGCGGGGTGCGGACCTCGTCATCGTGTCGATGCACGGCGGCGCCGAGGGTGCGGACCGCCAGCACGTCCCGCCGGGCCGCGAGGCCTTCCTCGGCGAGGACCGTGGCGACCTGCGGCGCTTCGCCCGGACCGTCGTCGACGCGGGCGCGGATCTCGTCATCGGCCACGGGCCCCACGTCGTCCGCGGCATGGAGATCCTGAAGGGACGCCTCGTCGCCTACTCGCTCGGGAACTTCGCGACGTACGGCGGGATGAACCTGTCCGGCCCGAACGGCCTCACCCTCGTGCTCGAGGCCCGGCTCGCGCCGGACGGCACGTTCCTCGGCGGGAGGATCCACCCTGGGCGGCAGGAGCGGCCGGGCGGACCGAAGCTCGACGCGGCCGGCGCGGTGATCCCGGTCGTGCGGCGGCTCTCGCAGGAGGACTTCGGCCCGAGCGCGGTCCGCATCGCCGACGACGGGACGCTCTCGCCGCCCGCGCCCATCGCCGCGACGCGCTGACGCGACGTGGACGTCGACGTGGACGTCGACGTGGACGTGGACGTGGACGGGAGCTTGCACCGATCGGTTCACGCTCACGCCGACGACCATGACGACGACGACCATGACCACGACCACGTACTAGCGGGTGGCGACCTCGGTCATCGGCGGCACCCTCCGCGGGTCGATCCGTCCGTACCCCGCGAAGAGCGCGCCGGCGAGGGACGGCATCCCCTCGAGCCGCGGGTTCTTCGCCCGGATGGGCGAGTTCACGATGACGCCCTCCGCGCTCGCCTCGCCGGGCCGCGCGGGGTCCATCGCGCCGCGGGCGACCGCCTTCCCGCCGCGGTGCACGAAGACGACGGTGCCGTCCACGACGTACTCGACGATGCCGACGTGGGTGAACGGGTCGTCGGCGCGCCCGTTCCGGTTGCGATCGTAGGTGTCGTGCCAGAAGACGAGGTCGCCCGGCGCGGGCCACGTCCCCGCGCCGAAGACGACGCCGTAGGCCTCCATCGCCCGGAACGCCGCCGCGACGCCACCTCGCTCGTCGGGGGCGACCCGCTGCATCATCGCCCGGAGGGGGACCCCCTCGGCCTCGTAGACCGCCTCGACGAAGCCGATGCAGTCGCCGTTGAACCGCCCGCCCGCGATGCGAAACTCGCCGGCGTGGCCGACGAGCGACGCCGCGCGCGCGGCGAGCCGCGCCTGGAGGTCGAAGAAGGAGAGATCGGGGGACGCGCCCGACGCGCCGCGCGCGCCGGCGCAGCCGGCGAGCAGCACGGCGCCGAGGGCAAGGACGGCCGGGCGGGCGTGCGCCACGGGGTCATTCTGTCGGAATGCGCCGCTGTGTCAAAAGAAGGCCCAAGTGTGCGAAGGTGCTCCCATTTGATTTCGCCTGGCGCGGCGTTACCTTCTCCGCCCCCGACGCTCCGCGCGAAGCAGGCCCCTGGAAAAACGACATGGTCAACTACGTCCTCAAGAAGATCCTCGGCACGAAGAACGAGCGTGAGCTGAAGAAGATCCGCCCGATCGTCGCGCGCGTGAACGAGCTCGAGCCGAAGATGAAGGCCCTCGCCCCCGAGGACTTTCCGCGCCTCATCAAGGAATGGAAGGAGCAGGCTCAGACGAAGGGGCGCTCGCTCGACGACCTCATGCCGGAGGCGTTCGCGCTCGTGCGGGAGGCCGGGGTGCGCGCGCTCGGGATGCGCCATTTCGACGTGCAGCTCATCGGCGGCGCCGTCCTCCACTCCGGCAAGATCTCCGAGATGAAGACGGGCGAGGGCAAGACCCTCGTGGCGACGCTGCCCTGCGTCTTGAACGCGCTCGCCGGCCGCGGCGTCCACGTCGTCACGGTGAACGACTACCTCGCCCGCCGCGACGCGGAGTGGATGGGACGGCTCTACCGGTACTGCGGCCTCTCGACCGGCGTCATCGTCCACGGCCTCACCGATCGCGAGCGCCAGGTGGCCTACGCCTCGGACATCACCTACGGCCAGAACAACGAGTTCGGCTTCGACTACCTGCGCGACAACATGAAGTTCCGGCTGCAGGATTACGTGCAGCGGGAGCTCAACTTCGCGATCGTCGACGAGGTCGACTCGATCCTCATCGACGAGGCGCGCACCCCGCTCATCATCTCGGGCCCGTCCGACGAGTCGTCCGAGCTCTACAACAAGGTGAACCAGGTCATCCCCTCGATGATCCGGGACGTGGACTTCACGGTGGACGAGAAGGCGAAGACCATCGTGATGTCCGACTCCGGCATCGAGAAGATGGAGAAGAAGCTCGCGGTGAAGAACCTATACGCGCCGGAGGAGATCGAGACCCTCCACCACGTGGAGCAGGCGCTCCGTGCCCACCACCTCTACCGGAACGAGGTGGACTACGTCGTGAAGGACGGCGAGGTGCTCATCGTCGACGAGTTCACCGGCCGCCTCATGCCGGGTCGGCGCTGGTCGGACGGGCTCCACCAGGCGGTCGAGGCGAAGGAGGGCGTCAAGATCGAGGCGGAGAACCAGACGCTCGCCACGATCTCCTTCCAGAACTACTTCCGCATGTACTCGAAGCTCGCGGGCATGACCGGCACCGCCGACACCGAGGCGGAGGAGTTCGCGAAGACCTACAACCGCGACGTCGTCGTCATCCCCACGAACCAGCGGAACGTCCGGAAGGACTCGGAGGACGTCGTCTACCGGACGGAGGGCGAGAAGTTCGACGCCATCTGCGAGGAGATCGAGAAGCGGAACGCGAAGGGGCAGCCGGTCCTCGTCGGCACGGTCTCCGTCGCGAAGAGCGAGGTGGTCTCGACCTTGCTCCGGCGCCGGGGCGTGACGCACAACGTCCTCAACGCGAAGCACCACCAGCGCGAGGCCGAGATCGTGGCGCAGGCGGGCCGCAAGGGCGCGGTCACCATCTCCACCAACATGGCGGGCCGCGGCACCGACATCGTCCTCGGCGGGAACCCCGAGATGATGGCGAAGCACGAGGTCGGCGCGGAGCCGGACGCGCCGATGGAGGGCGAGGAGGAGCAGGCCTTCCTCGCGCGCAAGACGGACTGGGCGCGGCGCCTCGAGCAGCGGGTGGCGGAGCTGCGCGCGCAGACCGCGAAGGAGCACGAGGAGGTCGTGGGCGTCGGCGGGCTCCACATCGTCGGCACCGAGCGGCACGAGTCGCGCCGCATCGACAACCAGCTCCGCGGCCGCGCCGGCCGCCAGGGCGACCCCGGCTCGTCGATCTTCTTCCTGTCCCTCGAGGACGAGCTCATGCGCATCTTCGGATCCGAGCGGATCCAGGGGCTCATGAAGATGATGGGAATGAAGGAAGGGGAGGTCATCGAGCACCGCTGGCTCACGAAGGCGATCGAGGGCGCGCAGAAGAAGGTCGAGGCCCACAACTTCGACATCCGCAAGAACCTCCTCGAGTACGACGACGTGATGAACCAGCAGCGGCGGTCGATCTACCGGCTGCGCCGCATGGTGCTCGGCTTCGGCGCGGGGATCCCGGTCGTGGAGTACGACGAGGACCCGAAGACCAAGGTGAAGACCCGCCTCGAGCAGGTCTTCACCTGGGCCGACGAGCACGAGCACGTGCTCGATCTCGTGGAGGACCTCGTCGTCGACATGGTCGGGGCCCACTGCCCGAACCGGCTCTCCGACTGGAACCTCGACGGCCTCTCCGCGATGGTGAAGGACCAGTTCGGCGTCGAGATGACGTTCGCGCCGCCGGGCGGCAAGGCCGCCGAGGCGCGCACCGCGATCGAGGAGCAGGTCTTCAACGTCGTCGAGAAGCTCTACCGGGCGAAGGAGCAGGAGCTCGGGACTGACGACGACGGCACCCCGGTCCTCCGGCGCTACGAGCAGTGGCTCTACCTCCAGGCCATCGACCAGCAGTGGAAGGACCACCTGCTCTCGATGGACCACCTGCGGCAGGGCATCGGGCTCCGCGGCTACGGCCAGAAGGACCCGAAGCAGGAGTACAAGAAGGAAGGCTACGAGATGTTCGTGCAGATGACCTGGCGCGTGAAGAGCGCGGTCGTCGGCAACGTCCTTCGCCTGCAGCTCGTTCGCCAGGAGTCCGCCGAGGAGATCGAGCAGAAGCGCCTCGCGGCGCAGCGCCGCGCGATGCAGCGGATCACGACGAGCCACGCAGAGGCAGGCGGCGACGGCAGCGAGAAGCCGCGCCCGAAGCAGGAGACGGTCGTCCGCACCCAGCCGAAGGTCGGCCGGAACGACCCGTGCCCGTGCGGCTCGGGCAAGAAGTACAAGAAGTGCCATGGGGCGACGGAGGCCACGGCGTAGACCGAACGCGACCGCGTCGCGGCGGCGGCACCGGGAAGAGCGGTCTCTCGTTTCTCGGCCCGCCTAGAACGCGTCCAGCACGAGCAGATAGATCTCCGGCCCAGCCCTGCTCTCCGCCACGTCGAGCCGGATGTTCGCGCCCTCAGGGGTGAGCCGGTAGCGGAGTCCGACGCCGCCGGCGATCTTGATCGTGTCGGCGCGCAGCGACGCGAGGTCGGGCGCGACGTCACCGAGCGCGCCGAACGCCGTGCCGGTGATCCGGCTCCAGATCGGCACGCGCAGCTCGGTCTGCGCGGCCCACGCGGCCCGGTCGCGGAACCGCCCCTCGCGCCAGCCGCGGAGGAACCGCGTCGAGCCGAGCTTCGGGAGCAGCGTGAACGGCGGATCCCCGAACGCCTCCTCGACGAAGGCCGCCGCCCCGAGCACCCGCTCCGCGCCGAGCGGGATGAAGATCCGCCCCTCCACGTTCGCCGCCGCGAACTCGCGGTGTCGCCCGATCGCCTCGGGGTAGTGCAGGTACCAGGCCTGCAGGAACGAGCCGCTCCGCGGGAAGAGCGGGCGGTCGCGGGTGTCCCACGCCGCGCTCGCGCCGAGCCCCACGGCGCTGAACCCGTCGGCGCCCTCGACGGTGCCGGATGCGAGGAGCCCACCCGGGCGGAGGCCGCGGATGTCCTCACCGCGCAGGTCGAGCCGGGGGCCGGCGCGCAGCCGTCCGGCGAGGATCGGCAGCTCCGCCGAGAAGATCCCCTGCGCCCAGCGCCGCGTGTACGGCTCGCGCGCCGACGTCGGTGACGTCGACCCGAGACCGTAGAACGCGTCGGGGAAGTGGACGAGGCGGACGCGGCCGGCGAGGAGCATTCCGTTGCGCAGGTAGACGTCGCCTGCCACGTCCGCGGAGCCCTGTCCGTTCAGCGTGTAGGCGCCGACGAGGAACAGGCTCGACGTGCGCGGCGCGCCGGCGAGGTGAAAGTGGATGCCGCCCGTCGCTCCGTAGCCGAGCCGCGTCTCCGGCAACCAGAAGATCACCGGCAGCGCGAACCACGAGAAGGCGCCGGGCCGGGGCTTCGCGGCGCTCGCCGCCGCGACCGGGGCGGCGGGCGCCCCGGAGTCGGGCGCGGCCGGCTCCGGCGGCGCAGCGGGCGCCCCGGAGTCGGGCGTGGCCGGCTCCGGCGGCGCGGCGGCCCCGGCGAGCGCGACGGCGAGGGCGAGCGGGACGGCGCGGCGCAGCATGGGCGCGTGAGGTTAGCACCACCCCGGTTCGGGGCGCGCGGCCCTCGTTGGCGACCGACGCGCACTTCTCGGCCCCGTGTCTGGCGGTCGGTCCCGACGATCATGCCGCCGGACGGTGCGCTCGCCCCCGCGGACCTCGCGGCGATCGAGGCGTGGATCGCGAACGGGGCCCCGAACGACTGACGCGATGGGCGACGGGGGCTTGCCGCATGGAATCGCGGCGTTTCCGAGCGGCCGCGGGTCGAGACCGCGCCATTCTGGCGCAGCTGAGGATGCGTCCGCGCAACGGCTGCGCAGCCGAGGGCCACAGCCGCGAAGCGCGCCGGAGTCCGTCCTTGCAACCGGGGACGCTTCGGGCAAGTCTGCGGATTGACACCCACAATCCCAGAGCACGTAACATGCGAGCTGGAGTGTCTCGTCGCGAGGAACGGACCGCCCGTGAGAATGGGTCGAAAGGCTGGGTCAGCATCGACGGCCGCCTTCGCGGTGACGGGGCTGTGCCTCGCGACGATGGCGTGCGAGCAGCCCACGATCGGGGAGCGCGTCAACGGCGCGAGCGTGAGCGACGGGCCGGCGATTGTGATCGAGGACGGGTCGCTCGACCTCCACGGTCACGCCGTCGCGACGTTCTCGGTGACGAAGGACGACCTGCCGCTCGCGCTCGACGAGGTGACGGCGCTCGCGCCGCGGTTCACGCTCGCGACGCTCACGTCCCACCCGGAGGACGGCCTACGCGCGTGGAGGAGCGAGATCCTCAACGGCACGACCATCGCGAAGCTGCGTCCGAGCGGCCCCGCGACGCTCGACGCGGACGTGCTCACGAGCGTGCAGCAGCCGGGCGCGGAGACGCCGACGTCGCTCGTCGAGCTCGGGGGCGGCCGCTACCGGTACGTGTTCGCGACCGTCCTCCCCTCCTTCAATCCGGACGAGACCATCCGCATCGGCGCGTGGCTTGACGGCGCGCCGGCACCGACGCTCGGCACCTCCTCGACCTACGACTTCCGTCCCTCCGGAGGCCCCGTCGAGGCGCGAGAGACCGTCCTCGACGCGAACTGCGCGGGCTGCCACGGCCTCGTCGCGAGGCACGGTACCCGCACCCATGTCCGCCTCTGCCTCACCTGCCACACCTGGCAGCACGCGGACCCGGACACGATCGATCCCGCCTCGCTCGCTTCCACCGGAACGGACTACGCGAACCCGCTCGAGCTCGGCCGGCTCGTCCACCGCATCCACCGCGGCAAGCGGCTGCCGACGCTATACAGGTCGTCGTCGCAGGCAGTGCCCGCGCCCGCGCTCGACGCCGGAAACGACGTGGCGGCGCCGTTCTGCCCCGAGACCTCCACGACCGCGATCCTCGGGAAGAAGTTCTCGGTCGTGGGCGCCGGTGGGAGAGAGGTCGTGTTCGGCAAGGTGGTGCAGCGGATGGACCTGCAGCAGGTCAACACGCGCATCACCGCCACCGGGAACACGTACCCACGCGACTACCGCGACTGCGACGCATGCCACGCCGGCGCGAGGCAGGCGTACGAGGTGATCTACGCGATCTCGCGCCGGACGTGCGCGGGTTGCCACCCGGACGTCTGGTTCGACTCGACCCCGATCGCGGACGTCTCCCACCTCCCGCATCCGGGCGGACCGCAGCCGGACGACTCCGCCTGCCGAGGCTGCCACGTCGACAAGACCGGCATGACCCCGCCGAGGGTGCCGATCGTCGAGGCGCACCTGCCTCCGTTGAAGAACGCGCGGTTCAACATGCCGCACCTCGAGATCGTGAAGGTCGAGGGCCTCGTCCCCGGCGGGCAGCCGAAGGTGACGTTCAAGGTGTGGGACGACAAGGCGGGCCCGCTCGTCCCCGGCCTCTCGAACCCCGTCCCCGCCTACGACCCCGACCCCGTCGCCTCGAGTGCCATACCGCGGAAGCTTCAGTCGCTCACGATCCGGATCGCCGGGCCCACGTTTCCGGACTACGGGACCGGCCCGATCGCGGACCCGATGAGCTCCGGCGGCTCCTCGGGGCCCGACCCGCTCACGCTCACGACGAACGGCGCGACCGACGAGTACGTCTACGCGTTCACGACGACCATCCCCCTCTCGGCGAGCGGGACCTGGGCGGTCGGACTGGAGGGGCGCCGGCGGCTGAAGCGCGCGCCCTTCGACAAGGCGACGAACACGTTCCAGTGGCCGTACACGGGCGAGACCGTCACCGAGAGCCCGGACAACGTCATCGCTTACGTCGACACCGCCACCGGGAACTGGCCATCCGCCGGACCGGTCCCGCGGCGGAGGGTCGTCTCGCTCGAGAAGTGCCTCCGCTGCCACCTCCGCATCGAGTACCACGGCAGCACCCGGCACGACCCGCAGTACTGCGTCCTCTGCCATACGCCGCAGAAGACCGACTACAGCTCGCGCCCGAAGCTCTCGGGGTTCGTGAACCTCCCGGCGACCTACGACGGTCTCGAGGAGCGCTCGCTCCAGTTCAAGGTGATGATCCACCGGCTCCACACCGGCCGCCGCAAGGGACCGTCGTCGCTCGAGGGCATCCAGCCGTTCGTCCAGGGCAGCAGCTTCCGGGAGGGGCTGTTCCCGAACGATCTCGCGAACTGCACGCTCTGCCATGCGGGGAAGTGCTACCTCGTCGAGAACGTGCCCGCGGGGGCGGCGCCGAACATCGCGAACGAGACCGCGAGCGTGCAGCACGCGAAGAGCACCACGGCCCACTCCCCCGGCGAGCCGCACACGCCGCCGATCCAGGCCGCCTGCCTCAGCTGCCACGCGTCGGGACCGAGCTTCGCGCATGTCGCCGCCTACACGAGCGCGGGCGTCGAGACCTGCGGGCCGTGTCACGTGAAGGGACCGCTCTCGACCGAGGTGGCGCACGGGCTCGCGCGCGCGACCGGCACCGCCGCGTCGACCTTCTCGTCGATCCTGGAGCAGGTGATCGTGCCGCGCTGCGCCAGCGCGGCCTGCCACGCCGCGGGCGCGAACCCGCCGGTGCTCGAGGCCGCCGCGGCCTACGCCGCCCTCGTTGGCGTCCAGTCCGCGGAGGCCTCGCTGAAGCTCGTCGAGCCGAACGCGCCGGACGCGAGCTACCTCGTCCACAAGCTCCGGGGCACCGCGACCTCGGTCGGCGGATCGGTCGCGACGATCATGCCGCCCGACGGGGCGCTCGCCCCGGCCGACCTCGCGGCCATCGAGGCGTGGATCGCGAACGGAGCGCCGAATGACTGATCGCCGCCTCCGCCCGGCGCTCGTCGCCGCCGTCGCGCTCGCCGCCCTGCTCGGCCCCGCGGTGGCGCGCGCCGTGGAGGGCATCATCTTCTCCGGGTCCGTCTACGTGGACCAGTGGGGGTTCGTCGAGTCGCCGAAGGCGGCGCGCGCGTCGACGCAGTCGTTCGCGCCCGCGACGTCCATCAAGATCGGCGCGGACGTGAACGACAACCTGTCGTTCTCGGCGAAGGCCTGCATCGGCTGCCACGGCGTGGACCTCGAGCACGTGGCCCTCGACTTCCAGCCGCGCCCCTGGTTCAACGTCCAGGCGGGCCGCATCGCGGTCCCGTTCGGCGACTTCTCGAACCGCGTCGACCCGTCCTCCTACCGGACCGGCTCGCAGCCGCTCATCTACGACATGGGACGGATGGCCTACGGCGCGCGCACGAACATGAACCTCGGCGTGCTGCCGATGCCGTACTCCGACACCGGCGTCCTGCTCTACGGCGTGAAGTGGCTCGGGTCCCGGATCCAGGCCTGGTACGGCGCGTACGGCGTCTCCGGGCTGCGCGGCTCGAACGACGTCGACTGGATGTCGCTCCGCACGATCCCCTACAACGACAACAACGCCGAGCCGGCCTACGGTGGGCGGCTCACGCTCACCTACTCCTCGGACGCGGGCGCCTTCTTCGGCGACACCTCGATCGGCGGCTCGTACACCACGGGGAAGTACGATCGCGAGGCGCGGCTCGGGTACGAGGCGTGGGGCGCCGACGCGACGTTCCGGTTCTCGAAGCTGACGCTCCGCGGCGAGTACGCGCGGCGCAAGACCGACCTCGATCCAAACGCGTCCGGCTATCCGTTCGCGCTCGTCGACCCTTTCTTCGTCAAGGACGGGTTCTACGCCGAGCTGGAGCACCCGCTGGGCAACCACCTGAACGTCGTGTATCGATACGAGGAGCTGAAGCGGACCGGGTCGCCGCTGCCCGGGGCTCCCGCGGAGATGAGCGCGGACAGCCGGTTCGTCCGCTACACCGGGGGCATCGTCGTGATGCCGGCGCAGAGCGTCTACGTCAAGCTGTCATGGGAGTACTGGGACACCACCGACTACGGTAAGTTCCAGTCGTATCACGCGGGCATCGGGGGAGCATTCTGATGAGGATCCTCGCCGTCGCCGGAAGCGCGCTCGTCGCCCTGCTCGTCTCCGCGGAGCCGGAGAAGCCGGACCCGCGCGACCTCGGCCCCGACCACGTCGACACCTCGGGATACCCCGTCGCGGCGCAGAAGCAGTACGAGGTGTACGCGGCGAAGTGCTCGAAGTGCCACCCGCTCGCACGCTCCGTCAACGCCCGGTTCAACGCGACCGACTGGAAGCGCTACATGAAGCGGATGATTCGCCGGCCCAACTCCGGCATCAACGAGGAGCAGGCGGCGCTCATCTACGAGTTCCTCAAGTACTACTCCGCCCAGCTCGGCCTGTAGACCGGATGCGAAACTTCCTGCACCGGACGAAGACGTCGCTCCGGCTCCGTCTCCTCGTCACCACCGTCGTCCTGCTCGCGGTCGCGCTCGCGCTCGCGGTCTTCGCGTTCGAGCGGGTGGCGCGGTCCGTCGTCGCCGACGCGGTCCACTCCCACCTCGCCGCGCGCGCCAAGGAGATCCAGGACTCGCTCTCGCGGTTCCAGCGCGAGCGCGCCCTCACGGTGCACGAGTGGGCCGCCGCGCGCGCGATGCAGGACACGTTCGACATGGGGGATCCCAAGTTCGCCGAGGACCACCTGCGCCGCGCGATCCAGGACCAGGGCGGCGCGGTGGCGGCGGCGGCGCTCCTCACCGTCGACGAGAAGGTCGTGACGATGGTGCGCAACGCGCCCGAGGGCGCGTGGGGCATTGCGGTCGAGTCGAGGCGCGGCGCGCTGCTCGACCTCGCGGCGCTCCGCGGCAAGGCGCCGGAGGACGCCGTCTCGATCTCGCTCGCGCCGCTCTCCGCCGTGATCGCGGGCGAGAAGTCCGCGGAGACCATCGTCATGACGGCGCCGGTGCGCGACTTCTTCGGCGACCTCACCGGCTGGATCGTGGCCGCGATCGCTCCGGGCGCGATCCCGCGCCTGCTCGACGAGGTGAACGGCGCCGGCGGGACGTTCGTGCCGGTCATCGCCGACCAGAGCCGCCGCGTGATCGTGTCGCTGCCGCGGCTCGACCTCGACGCGGTCCG
This sequence comes from Anaeromyxobacter sp., assembly GCA_036394835.1. Lineage (GTDB taxonomy): Bacteria > Myxococcota > Myxococcia > Myxococcales > Anaeromyxobacteraceae > Anaeromyxobacter. Next base: position 26,958 of record DASWEI010000034.1, read on the forward strand.
GCCGGTCGTGCTCGCGCCCGCCGCCGGGCCGATCGGGTCGCTCGAGCGGATCGAGCGCGAGCGGTTCGGCGCCGTCCTCGCGGTGCGGACGGCGGCCGCGACGGAATCACCAGGCTGGTCCACGCTCATGCTCGTCGACGAGCGCGAGGCGAACGGCCGGCTCGACCGGCTGCGGATCGTGCTCGCGGTGCTGTTCGCGATCGTGATGGCGCTCGCCGGGTTCGCGGCGGTCGTCTCCCTGCGGCAGGCGGCGAAGCCGCTCGGTGACGTCGCCGATTCGATGGTCCTGGTCGCCGGTGGCGACCTCTCGACCCGCGTCCGCGCGGAGTACTCAGGGGAGCTCGGGGCGCTCGTCACGTCGTTCAACACGATGGTCGAGGAGGTCGAGCGGTCCCGCGACGAGCTGCAGCGGACGGAGGCGCTCCGGCGCGAGGTGGAGATCGCGCACCAGATCCAGACCGCGATCCTGCCGGTGAGCCCCGCGGTGAAGGGGTTCGAGGTGGCGGCGCGGATGCAGCCGGCGGACGATGTCGGCGGCGACCTCTACGACATCCTCGCCTTCGGCGACACGTTCTGGGTCCTCGTCGGGGACGTCTCCGGGCACGGCATCAACTCGGGCCTCGTCATGATGATGGCGCAGGCCGCCGCGTACGGCGCCATCGCGGACGACCCGCACTGCCGGCCGAGCGCGGTGATCGCGGCGGTGAACCGCGTCGTGCACGAGAACGTCCGCCGCCGCATGGGGCGCGACGACTACATGACGCTGATGGCCACCCGCTACATGGGTGACGGCCGGTTCGTCGCCGCGGGCGCGCACCAGCCGATCTTCGTCGTGCGCGGTCCGGGGCGCGTGGACGTGGTGGAGTCGTCGGGGCCGTGGGTCGGGCTCAAGGCGGCCGTCGAGCCGCCGGCGATCGAGGAGTACGAGTTCCGGCTCGAGCCGGGCGAGACGGTCTGCTTCGTGACCGACGGCATCCTCGAGGCGAAGGACGCCTCGCAGGCCATGTTCGGCGAGGAGCGCGTGCAGGAGCTGCTCGCGACGGCGGACCTCCCGTCGGCGTCGCAGGCCCTCGCGACGGTGTTCGACGCGGTGCAGCAGTTCTCACCCGAACCGGCTGACGACATGACGGCGGTCGTCCTGAGGCGCAAGAATGATCCAGCCTGAGGATACGGGGCGCGGAGGCGCGCCGATCCAGCTCTTCATCCGGATGAACCCGCCCTGGGTCTTCATCGACGAGATCCGACGCTTCGTGGAGTCGTTCTGCGCGTGCGCCGCGCTCGGGGCCGATCGCGAGGCGCAGGTCGCGCTGGCCGTGCACGAGCTCATGCAGAACGCGGTGCCTCACGCGCGCGGGCAGGAGGTCGAGCTCGATCTCGAGGTGGACCAGAAGGCCGACCGCGTCTGGATCCGCGTCGTGAACGACTGTCCCGAGGAGGCCTACGCGGCGCTCCGGCAGAAGGTGGACGCGATGTACGCTGAGCCGGACTCGCTCGCGCACTACCTCAGGACCATGAAGGAGCAGCCCTCGTCGGCGCGCGGCGGGCTCGGGCTCGCGCGCGTCCGCTTCGAGGCGCAGCTGGACATCCGCGTTCGCCGCAAGTCGGCGACGCGCATCATCGTGGAGGCCGAGGGTCCGCTCCGGGCGCCGAGGCTTCCTGCCGTTAGGGGAGGAACACATGGCTAGCCCGACGTTTGCCGCACGGATGCCCGCGGTCCAAGTCGCGGAGGAGAAGTACTCCGCGCACATCGCGCCGGATCCGCTCGGCATCCGGGTCTACTTCAAGGGGACGATCAGCACGGTGAGCCCGGCGGTCGTCTTGAACCCCTTCGTGGACGCGGTGCACGCGCACGTCCTCGAGGCGGGCGCGAAGGAGATCCGGGTGGACCTCACCCAGCTCGAGTTCTGCAACTCGTCCGGGTTCAAGTCGTTCATCCACTGGATCGAGCGGATCCAGCAGGCGCCGGATCCGAAGCGCTACAAGCTCCGCTTCCTCTCGTCGAAGGATCGGCGCTGGCAGCGCGCGAGCTTGCTCGCGCTCTCCTGCTACGGCGTCAACATCGTCGTGATCGACGGCGCCTAGCGCGCCGCTCGCCGCTCGGCGCCCGACGATGAGGGTCCCCGAGCCCTTCGATCTCGCGCTGACGGTCCGGAGCCACGGCTGGTACGACCTCGCGCCGTGGCGGTGGGACGAGGCGCGCGGCGCGCTGTCGCGACCGCTCTCGCTCTCGACCGGGAGCGTCGTCGTGGCGGAGGTCGCCACAGCGGAGCGCGACCTCGCCTTCCGCGCGCTCGCCGCCGGGCGCCTCGCGGCGGCGGAGGTCGCGGAGGCGCGCGCGCAGCTCGCGACCTGCCTCGCGCTCGACGAGGACCTCGCGCCGTTCCGGGAACGGGCCGCCGCGCTCGAGCGGGAGCGCGCCGCGGGCCGCAAGGACCTGCCCGATCTGCGCTGGGCGCTCGCGCGCGGCGCGGGCCGGCTGCTCCGGTCGCCGACCGTCTTCGAGGACGCGGTGAAGACGCTCTGCACGACCAACTGCTCGTGGGCGCTCACCCGGCTCATGGTGGAGCGGCTCTGCACGACCCTCGGCGCGGAGGGACCGCGCGGGGAGCGAGCCTTCCCGTCCCCCGCCCGCATGGCGGCCGAGCCCGAGCGCTTCTACCGGGACACGATCCGAGCGGGGTACCGGGCGCCGTTCCTCCTCGCGCTCGCGCGCGACGTGGCGGAGGGGGCGCTCGACCTCGAGGGCCTCCGTCACTCCGACCTCCCGACGCCTGCGCTCCTGCGCACGCTCCAAGAGCTCCGAGGCTTCGGGCCCTACGCGGCCGAGCACCTCCTGCGCCTGCTCGGACGTCACGATCACCTCGCGCTCGACTCCTGGACGCGAGCGAAGCTCGCCCGGTTGCGCGGCAAGCGCCGGGCGCTCTCCGACCGGACGCTCCTGCGCTGGTACGCGCCTTACGGCCGATGGGCCGGGCTCGCGATGTGGCTCGAGGTGACGGCGGACTGGCACGGCGACCGGCCGACGTGGCCCTGAGCGCGGCGCTCCTCACGGCGCGCGGCGGCGGGGGACCGTGGTAAGAGATCCGGCGGAGGTCGCCACATGAAGGCTGCGTTCGTCCTCGTGAAGTGCGAGCTGGGGCACCTGGAGCAGGTCGCGAACGCGCTCATGGAGCTCGAGGGCGTCTCCGAGGTCCACTCCATCACCGGCGCGTACGACCTCATCGTGAAGCTCTACGCCCCGACCTACGAGGCCTTCGGGGACCTCATCCCCGACCGGCTCCAGAAGGTGCCGGGGATCCGCGACACGACGACCCTTCTCGCCTTCCGCGCGTTCAAGCCGGCCGCCTGACGCGCGGCGTGGCCGGGTGACCGCCGGCGCGTCCCGGGCTCACGGCCCGGGGCCGGCCGCGGGGGCGGCCGGGGTGCCGAACTCTCGCCGGTAGAGCTTCAGGACGGCGACGAGGAAGGTGAGGATGAGCGGCCCGACGACGAGGCCGATCCCTCCGAACACCGCGAGCCCGCCGAGCAGCGCGAAGAAGACGAGCCCGCCGTGCAGCTGCATCCCGCCCTTGAGGAGGTAGGGGCGGGCGACGTTGTCCGCGAGCGCCACCACCCCAGCGCCCCATGCGACGAGGAACGTCCCCGCGATGCCGTGGCCCGTCGCGAAGAGGAGGAGCCCGACGGCGATCACCACGATGGTCGCGCCCACCGCCGGGACGAGCGCCATGATGAAGGTCGCGAGCGCGAGGAACAGCGGGTTCGGCGCCCGCGCGACGAAATAGCCGACGAGCGCGACCGCGCTCTGGATCGCGGCCGTCCCCACCGTCGCGAGGAGGACCGAGACGCTCGTCTGGCGGAAGTCCTCCATGAGCGCGCGGAACTGGCCGGGGCGCAGCGGGACGAACGACTCGAGCCACGCGATGAGCCGGCCGCCGTCCGTCAGGAAGAAGAAGAAGGCGATGAGCATCATCACCGTCTGGAACAGCACGGTGCCGGTGGCGGCGAGGACGCCCCCGACGGCCGCGGCGGCCTGGCCCCCCCGCTGGCCGGCGAGGGTCTGCAGCTGCTCCTGCGGCTGCGGCACGAGCTCGACGAGCTCCCGCGCCGCGTCCCGCACCGGCCCGGGGAGGCGCTCGATGAGCCCCCACACCCCTCCGCTCTGGATCGCCTCGCGGAGCCACTGCACGCCGCTCGCGACCTGGCCGACGAGGATCGCCCCGAGCCCGCCGATGGGGAGGAGCACGACGACGAGCAGCAACACGGTGACGAGCGCGGCCGAGAGGCTCCGGCGTCCGCGCAGCCGATGCGCGAGCCACTCCATCAGCGGCCGGAGCGTCGCCGCGAGCACCGCGGCGAGGAAGAACGCCTGCCAGAACGGCCCGACGATCAAGATCGTCAGCGCCAACGCGACGAGGACGAGGGACACGAGCAGGCGGCGCGCGTGCAGTTCGGACATCTCTCCCCCCTCAGGCATCAGAAGTTCGCGTGCACGCGCCCCGGCGGGACGCCCGCCCCCGCGAGCGTGCGGCGCACGTCGTCGACCATCGCGGTCATCCCGGACACGAACGCGACCGCCTCGCCGGGCGGCGCGCCGCCGAACGCGAGCGAGCGCGCCACCTCCTGCACGCGGCCGCGCACGCCTCGCCACGCGTCGTCCTCGCGGGAAGGGCAGAGCACGACCCGCACCCCGCGCCGCTCCCAGTCCATGTGCTCGTTCCGGTACGCGAACTCGGCCCCGTGCCGCTGGCCGTAGAAGAGCGTCACGCGGCCGTAGCGGTTCCGGTGCGTCGTGAGGTGCTGCACGAGCGCACGGATCGGGCCGATCGCGGATCCCGCCGCGAAGAGGAGGACGTCCCGGCCCTCCGCCTCCTCCACCGGGAAGCCCTCGCCGAACGCCCGGCTGAGCGCGATCGTCCGCCCCCGCACTGCCGCCGCGACGAGGGCGTCGCCGACCTTGCCGCCGCGCTTCAGGAGCAGCTCCGCCGTGGCGCCCGGGTCGGGCGCGCTCGCGAGCGCGAAGAAGGCCTCCCCCGCGTCGGTGTGGGCCTTCACCACCTGGCCGGGGCGCTCGTGCGTGTGAGCGAGCGCCGGCGGCAGCGCCACGCGCACGCCGCGGAAGGCCGCGGTCTCGTCCCAGGCGTCGAGCACCTGGACCGCCTCGTACTCGCCGGGGCCCAGCATTCGCGCGAAACGTATCACCGGAAGGGGAACGGCGCCGGGGGTTTCAGTACGAAGCGGCGAGCACGTGGACGTGGACGTGGTCGTGGACTTCGACTTGGACTCCGACTTTCGATCAGGCCACGACCAGGTCGAGGTCCAAGTCGAGGTCGAGGTCCACGACCACGTCCACGACCACGACTCAGGAGTCGCCCCCCCAGCCGATCGCACCCGACACGGGGAGCTCGCCGTCCCGCAGGCACCCCTCACGCACGCGGTCGAGTGGGTAGTGTGTCCCGCGCCAGACCACGCCGCCGCGCCACCAGGCCGCGACCGCGCTCGCGAGGACGACCGCACCGAGGAGGAGCACGCACACGGGCATCAGGATCCCCTCGGTGCCGCGCGAGTCGCCCAGCTGCCGCGCCACCGCGGCGTGGTGGGCGATCGCGACCGCGAGCGCCGCGCCGGCGAGCGCGCGGGCGAGCGCGCCGGGTCCGGCGACGAGGACCACGAGCGGCGCCCCCCCGGCGGCGGCCGCGGCGAACGCGCCCGCGATCGCGACGGCCGGCCGGTACTCGAGCGCCGCGAACGCATTCTTCACGAGCCCGAGCATGGAGCGGACGAACCCCTCCTGCCAGCGGACCTGGACGAACCCGTCGGAGCGGGCCACGCCCTGCGCGACGCCGCTCCGCCGGAGCAGGAGCCCGAGCTTCAGGTCGTCCACGACCTCGAGCGGAAGTCGGAGGTGACCGCCGGCGCGCGCGTAGGCGTCGCGCCGGACGAGGTTGAAGGCCCCGACCCCGAAGTAGGCGCGCGTCCCCGGGCGGCGCAGGTCGGCGATCCGGATGAGCGGCGCGAGCAGGGCGGCGAAGGCCGTGACGAACGCTCGCTCGAGGAAGCCTGGCGCGACGAAGCTCGGAGGGACGGCGAGGTGGCCGACGCCGTGGACGCGGGCGACGTCCACGGCGCGGCGGAGCGCCTCGGGGGCGAAGACGACGTCCGCGTCGGTGAAGAGGAGCCAGTCACCCTGCGCCCGGCCCGCGCCGGCGTGGCAGGCGTGGTTCTTCCCGAGCCAGCCGTCCGGCAGCGCCCGGACGTGGAGCACGGCGAGCCGCGGATCCGCGGCGGCGAGCCCGTCGAGGATCGCGCCGGTGCCGTCGCTCGAGCGGTCGTCGACCGCGACGACCTCCAGCTCGACCCCGTCCTGCGCGAGCAGCGAGCGCATCGCCCGCTCGACGCCAGCGGCTTCGTCGCGGCACGGCACGATCACGCTGATCCGCGGCGCCGGGCCGGGGCGCGGCGGGCCGAGCCGGAGCATCGCGCGCCGTCCTTCGAGCCCGAGCCAGGCGAAGCGCAGCCAGCCGACCAGCGCGAGCGCCGCGACGGCGATGGACAGCGAGGTCACCCCCGGGTTCTAGCGCGATCCGGCGCCCGCCTCACGCCTCGCCCTTGGCCTCCGGTCCGGCGCCCGCCGTGCGCGCGGCGCGCCCGGACGCGCCGGGAGGACGGCCCGCGGGCGGCCGGTCCGGAAGCGGATCGAGGGAGAGGAGCCATCCGTCGCGCGCGGCGACGGTGGGGATGCCGGTCGCCTCCGAGATGTCGAGCGCGATCTTCTCGGGGCCTGCGCGGAGCATCTGCATGCCGAGGTGGGTGAGGACTGCGAGCTTTGGCCGGATCTCCCGGACGAGGAGCAGGGCGTCGTCGGCGCCGAGGTGGAGGTAGCGCCGGTCGCGCCCGGCAGGCCGCGTGGTGTTGACGAGGAGGAGATCGACGCCCGCGTAGGCGTCGGCGAGGCGGTCGAGCCAGAAGGTGTCGACGACGTGCGCGGCCGAGAACCCCGGCGCCGAGAGCCGGTACCCGTAGGTCTCGACGCCATGGTCGTGCGCGAGCGGCGTCTCGAGGACGACCCCGCCGCCGAGCTCGTGGCGGCTCCCCTCCGCGAGCACCCCGCGCCGCGAGACGAACGGCTGCGCGTAGCGCTGCACCACGGGCTCCTCCTCCAGCGCGTCGCGCGGCGCGAGGAGCGTGCCGCGCGGGGAGAACCCGCCGCGGCTCATCGCCTCGACGATGGCGGTCGCGTCGCTCGAGTGGTCGAGGTGGCGGTGAGTCACGACGAGCACGTCGGTCGAGGAAGGATCGAGCTTCGGGCGGGAGGCGAGGGCGCGCACGAGCGCGCCCGGGCCGGGATCGACCCAGATGCGGAGGCCGCGCAGCGTCCAGACGAGCCCACCCGAGTGGCGCAGCTGCGTCGAGACCGCGAAGCGCGCGCCGGCGGTGCCGAGGAACTTGAGGCTGTCGATGCGCTCGGCGCGGGACACGGGGAAGAGGTAACGCCGCCGCGGCGCGCCGGCACGCCGGCACCACGCGACGGTGGAACGCTCCGGCTCAGTAGGAGAGGAGCGAGTGGACCTTGTTCGGCCCGAGCCGCTTCGCGCCGTGCAGGAACGAGAGCTCGACGAGGAAGGAGTACGAGACGAGCTCCGCACCCTGGCGCGCGACGAGCCGGCCGACCGCGTCGGCGGTACCGCCAGTGGCGAGCACGTCGTCGACGACGAGCACCCGGTCGCCGGGGCCGACCGCGTCGATGTGTAGCTCGAGCGCCGCCTCGCCGTACTCGAGGGCGTACGCCTCGCGGATGACCTCCCACGGGAGCTTGCCGGGCTTGCGGACGATGGTGAACCCCGCGCCGATGGCGTAGGCGAGCGGCGCCGCGAAGATGAAGCCGCGCGACTCGATCCCGATGACCTGGTCGATCCGCTCGTCCTTCCAGCGCGCGACGAACGCGTCGATGACCTGTCGGAAGAGCTTCCGGTCGGAGAGGACGGGGGTGATGTCCTTGAAGACGATCCCCTTCTTCGGGAAGTCCGGGACGTCGCGTATCCGGGCGCGAATGGCATCCATGCAAGTGCGGAACTTATCACGCCCCCGGTCCGCGCAGGCCGGCGAGCGCCCGCGCGGCGCGCCGACGGCTCGCTGAACCGACCTCAGGGCAGGTAAAGGAGCGGGTTCCGCGGTCGGGTCCCGTCGCGGACCTCGAAGTGGAGGTGGGGGCCGGTCGTGCGCCCCGTCTGACCGACCTTCGCGATCGCCTGACCGCGCCGGACGCGCGCGCCCTCGTCGACGAGCAGGCGCGAGTTGTGGGCGTAGAGCGTCACGAGGCCACCCTCGTGTCGCACGATCACGATCGCGCCGTAGCCGGCCTGCTCGCCGGCGTAGATGACGGTCCCCGCGGCGGCGGCCGCGACGCTCGTCCCCTCCGGCGCGGCGATGTCGATCCCGTCGTGCCGACGTCCCGCGCGCACGCCGTACCTGCCGTAGAGGACGCCCTTGAGCGGCCACGCGAGCGGTGCGTCCGGCGTCGTCGCGGTCGGGATCGGGGTCGGGGTCTCCTTCGACTCCGCGCCGCCTTCGGCGGCGCTACGCTCAGGGTGCGCGGACGTCCGGGTCGGGGTTGCCGTCGGGGTCGCGGTCGCTGTCGAGGTCGGGGTCGGGGTCGGGGTCCCCTTCGACTCCGCGCCGCCTTCGGCGGCGCTACGCTCAGGGTGCGCGGACGTCGGGGTCGGGATCAGGGTTGCGGTCGAGATCGGAGTCCGGATCGGGGTCCGGGTCGCGGTCGTCGTCGGAGCCGCGGCCGCATGCGCCGGGTCGCCCGGCACCGGCGCGGGCGGAACCTCCACGACGCGCGTCGCGCCCGGTACGAACAGCTCCGCGCCGACGGCGACCGTCCGCGGGTCGGCGACGCCGTTCGTCTCCATGAGATCCGCCGGGTCGATGCCGTACGCGCGGGCGATCCGGTAGATCGTCTCGCCACGCAGTACGACGTGGACGACGCCGGCGAGCGCGGGCTCGTCGTGCTGGTCGGCCGGGGCGAGCGGCAGCGGAGGCGCGTGTGGTCCCGCCGGTGGGGGCGCGGGCGGGGGCCGCAGCGAGGAGCGCGGGGCAGGGCAGGCCGCGAGCGCGAGCGCGAGCGCGAGCGCGAGCGCGGCCGCGCGGCTCACGGCGCCGGCTCCTTCGCGTATCCCGGGACCGTCCAGTTCCGCAGCTCCTGCAGGACGGCGTCGTGCGTCGAGTCGAGGTGGAGCGGCGTCACCGCCACGAGACCGTCGAGCATCGCCGCGTTGCAGTCGGAGCCCGGGATGTCCTCGTTGGTCGGGCCGCCCTCCCCGCCGATCCAGTAGTACTTGCGGCCGCGCGGGTCGGTCTTCTCGACGACCTCGCTCCCGTAGGTGCGCCTCCCGAGGCGCACGAACCGGTAGCCGCGGACGGGCCCGGGCGGAACGTTCACGTTGAGGAGGAGCGGCGCGGGCGGCGGGTTCGCGACCACGCGCCGCGCGAGCGTGGCGGCAAACCGGGCCGCCTCCGCGAAGTCGAGAGGCGGCGGCGCGGCGAGCGATACCGCGATCGCGTTCACGCCGAGAAGCGCCGCCTCCATCGCGGCGGCGACGGTGCCCGAGTAGAGCACGTCGTTGCCGAGGTTCGGCCCGTGGTTCACGCCCGAGACGACGACGTCGGGGCGCGCGGAGCGCAGGACGAGGTTCAGCCCCATGTAGACGGCGTCCGTGGGCGTGCCGTCCACCGCGAACCGGCGCGGTCCGACCTCGTGCATCCGGAGCGGCCGGTGGAGCGAGATGGCGTGCGAGGAGGCCGACTGCTCGCGGTCGGGCGCGACGATCCAGACCTCGTCGCCATCGAAGGCCGCGGCGAGCGCCGCGAGCCCCGGCGCATGGACGCCGTCGTCGTTCGATAGGAGGACGCGCACCGCGAGAATCTACCAACCGCCCGGCGCGCCTGCTACTCGGCGAGCGGCGCGAGCGCGCATGAAGTCGAGCGCGAGGCCGAGCGGTCGCAGCGCGATTCGCGGGAAACGGCCCTGGCCAGCGGTCCGGGCGGCCCGCGTCTCGGCGCCGCGCCCCACCTCCGGGTGGCTTGTCGCCGGGAGGCGGAAGCGCTCTACTCCGCCGGTGACGTCCGAGGGGGGACTCGTGGCGCACCATCCGCAGCTCCGTTCACCGGCCACACCGCCCGCCGCCCTGTCGTCCTGGGAGGCGGAGCGGCACGCGCGTCGCGAGGCGGAGGCGTCGGCGGCGAGGCTCGCGCGGCTGCAGGCGGTCACCGCCGCGCTCTCGGGCGCGCGGACGCCGAACGAGGTCGCGGAGGTCGCGCTCGGTGCGGGCATCGAGGCCCTCGGGGGCGACCGCGGCTTCGTGCTCGTGGCCGGCCCGAGCGGCGAGCTCGAGGTGCTCCGCTGCGCGGGGATCCAGGAGGAGACCGCGCGTGTTGCAGCGGCGGCGCCCGGGCCGGCGCGCGACGCATTCCACGCGGGCGCGACGATCTTCGTCGAGGGGACCCAGGACCTGCTCGCGCGCTGGCCCGCGCTCGGGAGGATGGCGGCACGGATGGCGGGGCCGATCGCCTCTCTCCCGCTCGTCGTCCACGGCCGGGCGCTCGGGGTGCTCGCGGTGGGCTTCGAGGGCGTCCGCCCCTTCGGCGACGCCGAGCGCGCCTTCGCCGCCGGGCTCGCGGGACAGTGCGCGCAGGCGCTCGAGCGGGCGCGCCTCTTCACCGCGGAGCGGGTCGCGCGCGCCGAGGCGGACGCGGCGCGCCGGCGCCTCGCGTTCCTCGACGGGCTCTCGGCCGAGCTCGCCGAGACCGTGGACTCCGCGGCGATGCTCGAGGGGGTGGCGCGGCTCGTCGTCCCGGCGCTCGGCGAGTGGGTGGGAATCTACCTCGCGGGCGCCGACGGGAGCCTCGCGCTCGCGGCGCACCGTGGCCCGCCGGTGCTCGGCGCCGCGTTCGAGGCGCACCTGCGCAGGGGGGCGCGCGCGCGCATCGAGCGGAGCTTCGCGGGCGGCGACGTCGTCGTCGTGGACGACTTCCCGGCCGATCTCGCCGGCGACCGCGCGGCTCAGGCGGCGGTCGTCGCGCCGCTGCGCGCGCATGGCGCCGCGCTCGGGATCGTCGCCATCGCGTCGAGCGACGCGGGACGGGTGCCGGGTGGCGCCGACTCGGCCCTCGTCGCCGACGTCGCGCACCGGACGGCGGTCGCGCTCGAGCACGCGCGGCTCCTCGCCGAGGCGACCGCCGCTGCCCGGGCGCGCGAGGAGTTCCTCCACGTCGCGTCGCACGAGCTGCGCGCGCCCATCTCGACGATAAGGCTCACCGTCCATCTCCTGCGCCGCGACGCGCGGAGCGGATGTCCGGACGCGTACGAGGGCAGGCTCCGGGTCCTCGACCGGCAGGTGGCGCGCATGGTCGCGCTCTCCGAGACCCTCCTGGACGTCTCGCGCATCACCGCCGGTCAGCTCGAGCTCTCGCGCGAGGAGGTGGACGCCGCCGCCCTCGTCAGCGAGATCGCGGCGCGGTTCGTCGACGACGCCGCCGAGCAGGGCTCCGTCGTGGAAATGGACGCGCCCCACCCCGTGCGTTGCGTGCTCGACCCGATGCGGCTCGACCAGATCGCGTCGAACCTCCTCTCGAACGCGGTGAAGTACGGCTGCGGCCGCCCGATCTCCGTGCGCGTCCGCGGGGAGGACGGGCGGGCGCGGCTCGAGGTGGAGGACCGCGGGATCGGGATCGCGCCCGCCGACCAGGAGCGGATCTTCCGCCGGTTCGAGCGCGCGGTGTCGTCGCGGAACTACGCCGGCCTCGGGCTCGGCCTCTGGATCGTCCGCCGCCTCGTCGAGGCGCACGGCGGCGCGATCGCCGTCCGGAGCGCGCCCGGCGAGGGATCGACCTTCGCGGTCGAGCTCCCGCTCAGCCCGCCCTGAAGCCGACGACGAGGACGAGCAGCGCCGCGAGACTCGCCCCCACGAGCGACCACCCGACGGTCGTGAACCGCTGCGGGCGGACGCGGAGGAGCGCGACCGCCGCGGCGGCGAGCGCCGTCGGGAGTACGCCGAGCGCCGCCGGCCACGGCAGGAGGCCGCGCGTCGCGGCGAGGAGCGCGGCGCCCCCGATCGCCGCCGCCCCCAGCGCTGCGAGCGGCCTCAGCTCGCGCTCCCCGCGGGTGCGCGCAGCGAGGAGCGTCGCGCGGACCGGCAGCGTCGCCGCGGCGAAGGACGCGAACCAGGTCGCGACCGAGCCCCAGGCCCAGGTCGCGGGAGCGCCCGCCGCGAGCGCGACCGGCGCGGCGCAGGCGGAGAGCGCGGCGGCGACGAGCAGCTCGCCGGCGGCGGTCTTCTCGAGGCGGCGGGCGACGAGCGGCGCGACGGGCAGCGCGAGCGCGGCGGGCGCGAGCGCCGCGAGCCGTGCCGCGGGGGACGCGAGGAGGAGCGCCGTGACACCGCAGACCACCGCGGCGGCGCCGAGCGCCGCGAGCCGGCGCGCCGCCCGTGCGCCGAGGGCCTCTTTCACGCGCCGGCCCCGCTGCCCGAGCACGACGAGGAGCGGCTCGTGCGCGAGGAAGGCGAGGACGATGCCGGCGACGAGGAGCAGCGCCGCGGCGCCGGGTCGGCCGAGCGCGAGCCCCGTCGCGAGCGGCATCGCGAGCTGACCCCACGCGCCGTGCTCGCGCGGGAGGAGCGAAGGTTCCTCGCGCGCGGCGGGAGCGGAGGAGGGAGTCTCGGAGGGAGATCGCATCGGGCGCGCGATTCTAGTATGGCGGGGGCGAAGGAGGTTTCCATGGTCACCGCGGTCCTTGGCTCGCTCGTCCTCCGCTCGCCGGCGTTCGCCGAAGGTGCGGAGATTCCGCCGAAGTACACCTGCGAGGGGGCGGATGCCTCCCCGCCGCTCGAGTGGTCGGGCATCCCGGCCGGCGCGAAGAGCCTCGCGCTCGTCGTCGACGATCCGGACGCCCCGGACCCGAAGGCGCCGAAGATGACCTGGGTCCACTGGGTCCTCTACGATCTCCCCATCGACGCAGCGGGGCTCCCGGAGGGCGTCGCGCGCGGGGCGCTCCACACCGGGACGCACCAGGGCGTGAACGACTGGAAGCGGACGGGCTGGGGCGGCCCGTGCCCACCGATCGGACGCCACCGCTACTTCTTCAAGCTGTACGCGCTCGATACGGCGCTCGGGGACCTCGGCGCACCGACGAAGGTGAAGCTCGAGGCGGCGATGAAGGGGCACGTCCTAGCCGAGGCGCGCCTGATGGGCACCTACGAGAAGAAGCGAACGTGACGAGGGGCGAGTGCCCCCCGTCTAGACGGCCCACCTGCCAAGACGCTCGACGGGCGTGGCGCCCTCGGAGCGCAACCACTCCGCGGTGTCGACCTCGATCGCGTCCTCGTGCGTCCCGCCGCGCATGACGAGCCGGGGCGAGCGCGCGAGCGCCGCGTCGACGTACATCGGCAGGCCGAAGATGCGGAGCGGCGGCTCCGCCCCGACCTCGCACGGCGCGAAGCGGCCCTCGAAGCTCGGCTCGGGCACGACCTCGACCCTCTGGGCGCCGAGCGCGCGCCGCAACTCCTCCACGTCCACCTTCTGAGTCGCGCTCACGACCGCGAACGCGAGCTCGCCGTCCACTCTGACGACGACCGGCTTCGCGATGAGATCGCCCGGGACGTGCTCCGCCGCGGCGAACCGCTGCGCGGCGACCGCCCGGACGTGCGTCGAGTGCACATAGGCGAGGTGATGGTCCTTCAGGTAACGGTCGATCGGCTCCGGGATCATTGGTCGGGCTCCTCTCGCGCGCGGTCTCCGCCTCCACCTCTAACGCCCGCGGGATGCGAGGTGGAGCGGCCCTTCGGGATCCCCGCCCGTGGGCGGACCCGCCGGTACGATGGCCAGTCCGGCGCGGTCCGCAAGGCGGTCGGACGGGCGTCCGGGCGTCCGAACGTAGGCATCGGGAGCGAGGCCGCTTCGCGCGGCGCGCCCGCCCGTGTGAGAATCGCGGGAGGGAGCGATCGCGTGCGGCATTCCATCAGGCTGAAGCTCATCGCCGCGCTCGTCGCGGGGCTCGCGCTCATCTCCGGCGCGACCGCGGTCCTCATGAACTTCGTGCACGAGCGGGCGATCGCGGTGGCAGCGCAGCGCGAGGTGGCTGCGGCCGCGCGAGCGCTCGCCGAGGCGGAGACGCTCGAGCTCGAGCGGATGTCGGCGCTCCTCGAGGTGATCCTCGCGAACGACCGGCTGCGGGCGCGCTTCGAGGCGCGCGACCGCGCTGGGCTCCTCGCGCTCGCGAGCCCCCTCTTCGAGACCCTCCGGGCGCAGCACGGCCTGACGCTCTGGTACTTCCACCCACCCGATCCCCGTCGGGACGGGGTCTTCCTCCGCGTCCACCACCCAGACCTGCATGGGGATCCGGTGCGCCGCGCCCTCGTCGCGCGCGCGGTCGTCAACCGGCGGGAGGCGAGCAGCCGCGAGCTCGGCCGCACCGCGCTCGCCGTCCGCGTCGTGCGCCCGTGGTTCGACGGGGAGCGGCTCATCGGCTTCGTCGAGCTCGGCGTGGAAATCCCCGCGCTCCTCGCTCGCATCAAGTCGATGACCGGCGATGAGCTCGGGATGCTTCTCGCGAAGTCGCGCCTCGACCGGAACGCGTGGTCCACGGTGACCGGCGCGCAGGACCGATGGGAGAAGCGCCCGGACCTCGTCGCGGTTGAGACGACGACCGGCGACGAGGCGCTGCTCGGCACGCTCGGGCGGCTCTCCGACGTGCCCGACGCCCCGACCGTCGTCGGCCAGGATCGCAGCGGGGCGAGGAGCATCGTGCGAGGGGTGTTCCCGCTCCGCGATGAGGAGGGCGAGAAGGTCGGCGCGGTGGTGGTGCTGCACGACGTGACGGCGCTCCGCGAGGGGGTGCTCCGGCTCCGCGGCCGCGTCGTGATGCTCGTGGGCCTGCTCGCGGTCGGCCTCGGAGCGCTCCTCGTGTTCCTGCTCGAGACGCTCGTGTTCGAGCGGCTCGAGCGGATGTCTCGCGTCCTCGAGGACCTGCCGGACCGGCTCTCGCGCGGCGACTACACGCTCGAGGAGGGCGGCCCGTCGCGTGACGACGAGATCGGCCGCTTCGAGCGCTTCTTCCGGCGCGCGCTCCGCGAGGTGGGCTCGTTCGTCTCGGACGTGCGCCGCGACCGGTCCGATCCGGCCTCCCGCGGTCCGCGGGAGTAGGGGCGGGCGCCCCTCGCCCGGGGGGTGCGGCGCGCCGCCTCCCGCGCGAGGGGGCGACGCGCGCTAAGATCTCCTCGCAGACGGGAGAACGCCCATGCTGACTGCGGACTGGAAGAGGATCTGCTGCCCGATCGACTTCTCCAACGCCTCACGCGCGGCGATGGAGGTGGCCGCCGATCTCGCGCGCCGCACGGGCGCGGAGCTCGTCTTGCTCCACGCGTATCCGATCCCGGGCTACACGTTTCCGGACGGCTCCGTCGTCGCGAGCCCGAGGATGATGCAGGAGCTCGCCGACCAGGCGCAGCGCCACCTCGAGGAGTGGCGCAAGGACGCCGAGCGCACGGTCGGCGCCCCACGCGTCACTGCCGACAAGGCCATTGGCGAGCCCGCCGCGGAGATCCTCGCCTTCGCGCGCGCGCGGGGTACGGACCTGCTCGTCCTCGGAACGCACGGGCGGACCGGGATCGAGCACGCGCTCATGGGCTCCATCGCCGAGCGGGTGGTCCGTCGGGCGCATTGCCCGGTTCTGACCGTGAGACCGCAGTGAGGATCGCCTCGCGATCGCGTGGGTCCGCGAAGAACGCGTGGACCTCCGCGCGCGGGCGCGGTACGAGCTGCGAGCGCCCGAGCACGTGTGTGCGGGCCGCGCGGCTCCTATAATCGCCGCTCATCGCCGCCGGAGATCCCGCATGGCCGACCTCGCCACCGAGTACATGGGCCTGAGCCTTCCGACGCCGCTCGTCCTCGCGAGCTCCGCGTTCTCGAACCGCGTCGACAACCTCGAGATGGCGGAGGGGCACGGGGCGGGCGCGGTCGTGCTCCGGTCCCTGTTCGAGGAGCAGCTCGAGGGCGCGAACAGCGTGCTCGAGGAGGAGCTCGCGCGCGGCGCCGAGTCGAACCCGGAGGCGCGCACCTACTTCCCGCCACAACGCGTCGGAGCGCACGAGTACCTCTCCCTCGTCGAGCGCGCGAAGAAGGCGATCGAGATCCCGGTCATCGCGAGCCTCAACTGCGCGGCGCCGGGGAGCTGGACGGGCTACGCGCGCGATATCGAGCAGGCCGGTGCTGACGCGCTCGAGGTGAACCTGTACGCGGTGGAGGCCGACCCGGAGGTCTCGTCCGCGGAGGTCGAGGCGCGGTACGTGGACATCGTGCAGGGCGTCCGCTCGGCGGTCCGGATCCCGGTGGCAGTGAAGCTGTCGCCGTACTTCACCGCCCTCGCCCACTTCGCCGGCCGCCTCGACCGCGCGGGCGCGAACGGGCTCGTCCTCTTCAACCGCTTCCTCCAGCCCGACATCTCGCTCGAGAAGATGGCCGCGACGCCGTCGATGACGCTGTCGTCCGCGAGCGAGGCGCTCGTGCCGCTCCGCTGGATCGCGCTGCTGCACGGCCGCGTGCGCGCCCACCTCGCCGCCTCGACCGGCGTGTACGACGCGCAGGGCGTCGTGAAGCAGATCCTCGCGGGCGCGCAGGTCGTGCAGCTCGCCTCGACACTCGTGAAGAACGGGATCCCGCACATGGGCAAGGTCCTCGCAGGGGTCGAAGACTGGCTCGACAAGCGCGGGTTCGGCTCGGTCGACGCGGCGCGCGGGACCCTCTCGCAGCGCAACGTGCAGGACCCGGGCGCTTTCGAGCGCGCGCAGTACGTCCACCTCATCCTGTCGCAGAACATCTGACGTGGCGGAGCACCGTCCGCTGAGCGCGAGCCTCGGGTTCGCGTGGGATGGGCTCGCGGAGGGGGCGGTCCGCGACCGGAACCTGCGCATCCACCTCGGCCTCGGCGCCCTCGTCGGCGCGTTCGTCGCCCGCGCGCCGCTCGCGGCGATGGAGCGCGCGCTGCTCGTCCTCTGCGTCGCCATCGTTATCGCGGCCGAGGCGGCGAACTCCGCGCTGGAGGCCGCCGTGGACCTCGCGAGCCCCGGGCTCGACGAGCGCGCCCGCATCGCGAAGGACTCGGCGGCGGGCGCCGTGCTCGCCGTCGCCGCCGGGAGCGTCGTCGTCTTTCTCGCGGTTGCCGGGGGCCGCGCCGCCGAGCTCGCCGCGTGGGGGGGCACCCTCGCGCCGGGCGCGGCGCTTCGCCTCGTCGCGGCGGCGCTCGCCGCCGCACTCGGCGCATCGCTCCTCCCCTCGCCGGCGCCACGCCCCGGGGCGGCCGACCTCCTCCTCCTCGCGGGCGGCGCGGCCGGCGTCGCGGTCCTCGCGGGCTCCTTTGAAGGGTGCGCGGGCGTCGCGACCGCCGCGCTGTGCCTCGCCGTCGGCGCGGGCGGCGCGGCGAGGCGGCGCCGCGGCCCGCGCCCCGCGGTTCACTCCTCGTGATGCGGCGGCGCGGGCGGGACCTGCGCGCGCGACCGAGCGCGCGAGGCGGCCTCGTCCCCCTCGTGGACGGACCGCTGCCGGTCGTCCTGCTCCGGGGTCCAGGTGGTGCCCTCCGCGCCGGAGAGCCCCTCCAGCGGTCGCTCGCCGGGGGTCTCCTCCACGTCGAGGTCCTTCAGCTCGTTCTCGCGCCGCCGCTCCAGCTCGCGCTCGCGCAGCCGCTCCTCGGGGTCGGTCATTTCCGCGCACCTCCGCGCAGAAACGCTGTTCACCCGACCGGGGCGATGCAACTCGGGCCCGGCATGGGTATCGAACCGGCGCGACGACGAAGGCCGCTCGCGCGTGCAGCGCCGGGCTGTTCCTGCCGCAGACGACGTTTCCCCACCGCAACGAACGACCGAGGAGTGTGACATGGCGCAGCTGAAGGGAAGCAAGACCGAGAAGAACCTCAAGGACGCGTTCGCGGGCGAGTCGCAGGCAAACCGGCGGTACCTCTACTTCGCGAAGGTCGCGGACGTGGAGGGCTACCCGGAGGTCGCGATGAACTTCCGCGAGACGGCCGAGGGCGAGACGGGCCACGCGCACGGGCACCTCGACTTCCTGAAGTCGGTGGGCGATCCGGCGACGGGCCTGCCGATCGGCGACAGCGCCGCGAACCTGAAGGCCGCGATCGCGGGCGAGACCCACGAGTACACGGACATGTACCCCGGGATGGCGAGGACCGCGCGCGACGAGGGGTTCGCCGAGGTCGCCGACTGGTTCGAGACGCTCGCTAAGGCCGAGAAGTCGCACGCCGGCCGCTTCGACAAGATGCTGAAGTCGATCAGCTAGCGCGAGCGCAGGCCCAGCCGGATGAGGCTGGGCGGGAGCGACCGTTTCGAAGGACGGCCCGGCGGGCCCCTGAAAGGGCGTACGCCGGGCCGTTCCCCTCGACGGGCCGGCACGCGGGAGACTCGGAGCCGATGACGACGACGCCAGAGCAGAAGCCCGAGAAGCGGATCTCCTACCAGCCGACGCCGGGGCTCTCGTACGATCCCGCCGAGGCGAAGTACTGGGACCCCGCCGCGCTCGACGGCGAGGTGCGGCGGGCGTTCGAGATCTGTCACGGCTGCCGCATGTGCTTCAAGTACTGCGACAGCTTCCCGCGGCTGTTCGAGCTCCTCGACCGCAAGCACGACGGCGACGTCCACGCGCTCACCGACCCCGACGTCGGGCGCGTCATGGACGCGTGCTTCCAGTGCAAGCTCTGCGAGGTGCAGTGCCCGTACACGCCGCGCGACCGGCACGAGTTCCAGCTCGACTTCCCGAAGCTCGTCCACCGCTACCGCGGCGTCCACGCGCGCGGCCGGACGAAGACGCTCCGGCAGCGCGTCCTCAACGACCCGGACACCGCGGGAAAGATGGCGCGGCTCTCGCTCGGGATGGCGAACCTCGCGAACCGCTCGCGGCCGCTGCGCGTCCTCATGGAGAAGACGATCGGCGTCCACCGTGACAAGAAGCTGCCGGACTTCGCCGCGGAGGCGTTCGACGCATGGGCGGAGAAGAACGGCCACGTGCAGCCGGAGCCGGGCGGCGAGGCCGTGCTCTTCCAGACCTGCTTCGTGCAGCACAACGAGCCGGACCTCGGCAAGGACGCGCTCTTCGTCCTGCGGAAGAACGGCGTGGACGCCCGCGTCGTCCGCGGGCTCGCCTGCTGCGGGATGCCGGCGTGGGAGCAGGGCGATCTCGACGCCGTGCGCGGGCAGGCGAGGAAGGACCTCGACCTCCTGCTCCCCCACGTCGAGAAGGGCGCGAAGGTGCTCGTGGTGAACCCGACGTGCTCGATGATGATGCGGCGGGAGTGGCCGCACCTGCTCGAGGGGGCGGACCGCGCGCGCGCGGAGCGGCTCGCGCCGGCGGTGATGGACGTCTCGGAGTTCCTCTGGTCGATCCGGAACGAGCCGCGCTTCTCGGTGGACTTCAAGTCGTCGCCGCCGGGCGGGAAGATCGCCTACCACGCCCCCTGCCACCTGCGCGCGCAGGCGATCGGCTTCAAGGGGCGCGATCTCCTACGAAAGATCCCGGGCGTCACCATCTCCGCGACGGTGATGGAGTGCTGCGGCCATGACGGCACCTTCGCCATGACGGTCGAGGGGTTCGAGCCGTCGCGGCGGATCGGCCAGAAGGCGTTCGACGGCATGAAGGCGGGCGACGCGGAGCTCTGGACCACCGACTGCCCGCTCGCCGCGCTCCAGTTCGATCAGCACGCCGGGCGGCGGCCGCTCCACCCGATGACGATCCTCGCGCGCGCCTACCGCGGCGAGGGCTTCGGCGGGCCTCGGAAGGACGGAGGAAAGCGATGAGGCGCGTGCGCCGCGACGAGATCCTGGAGCTCGCTGCCTACGAGCGGTCGCGCGCGGAGATCCGCGCCTCCATCCTCGAGGCGAAGCGCGTCCGGCGCGTGCACGTCGCGGGCGTTCTCACGCTCCTGTTCGAGAACGCCGCGACGACGCGCTACCAGATCCAGGAGATGGTCCGCGCCGAGCGCATGACGGGCGAGCCGGAGATCCGCCACGAGCTCGACACGTACAACGAGCTGCTCGGCCGCGAGGGCGAGCTCGGCGTCTCGCTGCTCATCGAGCTCCCTGAGCCGGAGGAGCGCGACCTCAAGCTGCGCGAGTGGCTCGCGCTCCCGCGCCACCTGTACCTCCGGCTCGACGACGGCGAGAAGGCCCGCGCCACTTACGACGCGCGCCAGGTCGGGACCGACCGGCTCTCGTCCGTGCAGTACCTCAAGTTCGACGTGCGCGGGCACGTGCCGGTCGCCGCCGGCTCGGATCTGCCGCAGCTCCAGGCCGAGACCGCGCTCACCGCCGAGCAGCGCGACGCACTCGCAGCCGACCTGGCGAGCGACGGATCGTGACGCGTGAGGGCGGCGCGCACCGCCCCACACGCGCTCCCACGCGCCCTTCGGGGGCGCGCCTTCATGTCCCATGGATCTGGGGGTTGTCGCGCGGGTAGGCGCCCGCTAATCCTGGGGACGTACGGTGGGCCGCCCGCCCGCCGGGTCCCGGAGGTCGAGATGCTGCGCGCTCCACGCATCACCCGTTCCCAGACGATCGCGCTCCCTCGGCCGCAGCTCGCCGTGACGAGCGAGTGGATCGTCGCCGGCATCGCGCTCGTCCTGCTCCTCGCCGGCCTGCTCGCTCCATAGCCGACGGGGCCGCCCGCCGCGGAGAGCAGCTAGCCGCGGACGTCGCGGAGCGTCTTCGCGCCCACCTGCTTGCGCAGGACGAGGAAGAGCTCGGCCGCCGAGACGGCGTCGGTGAGCGCGTCGTGCGCGCCGTAGTCCGGCAGTCCGAGCCGACGGCGCGCGGCCGCGAGGTTCAGCTCCGGCTCGTGCTCCGGCGCGCCAGGATTCACGAAGCGCGCGCGCTTCGCCGCCTTGATGAGGAGCGCGACGGTATCGACGACCGGTGGGTCCGGCCAGCGCAGGGCCGACCGCTTGTACGCCCGGCGCAAGAACGGCACGTCGAGCGCCGCCTGGTGCACGAGCAGCGCGCCCTCGTGGATGCGCCGGTCCACCTCCGCGAGCACCGCCACGAGCGCCGGCGCCTCGCGCACGTCGCCCGGCAGCAGGTGGTGCGCCCGGATGGACGACGGGTCGATCGCCTCGGCGCCCTCCGGATGGACGAGCGTCTGGAACGCCTCGCCGAGGCGGATCGAGCCTCCGCGGATCGGCAGCATCCCGACCGACAGGATCGGGTCCGAGCGAGGGTCGAGGCCGCCGGTCTCGAGGTCGAGCGCCCAGTAGGTGACCGAATCCCATGCTGGAGAAGGCCACAGCACTGCCGTGTGTTAGCACGGGGCGCCATGTGGCACGATGTGCGAGTCCGGGGTACAAGGGCTCTTCCGCTGCGTCAGGACGACGTCACACGGCCGCGTGTCGTGGGACGATGCGAATGACCGTGCGCTCTCGCTTTGACAGGCTCGCAGCCGTGGGCACGCCTCACCTCTCCGTCGTTCCAGCGGCGCGGGAAGTCGTCCGTCGCGCCGTCGCGCCGGCGCGCGCCGCGCCGACGCCGGTGCCGTTCGACGCGTTCGCAGAGCCCGAGTCGCGAGGCGGGAGAGGCTTCGACCTGCACGAGGCGCGGGTCACGCTCGATCAGGGCCGCTTCTGGACCGAGTACCAGGCCATCGTGCAGGCGCGCACCGGGCGGACGGTCGCGTACGAGGCGCTGGGCCGCTTCCACCGCCGCGACGGCCGGGCGCTGCCGCCCGCACGCATGTTCGCGGTGCTCCACGCAGATCCCGCGCTGCTCCTGCGCGCCGAGCTCACGCTGAAGCTCCACCAGGTCGAGCATGCGCCCCGCGCGCCGCTCTTCGTGAACCTCGACCCGGACAGCTGGGCGCGCGCGGGCGACCGGCACCGCAACCCCTTCCTCGCGCTCTTCTCGTCATCGAGCCGGCGGGTCGTCGTGGAGGTGACCGAGGCGATGGCGGTGGCGGACGTCTCGCGCGCGCAGGAGATGATCCGCGCGCTGCGCGGGCGGCGCCTCCCGATCGCGCTCGACGACGTCGGCGCTGCGAACGGCCTCCTCTCGTTCGACGCGATCGTGGACGCCGAGGTCCTCAAGTTCGACCGGACGCTCATCCCGCGCATGCGCCACCCCCGCTGCCGCGCGCTCGTGCAGGCGCTCACGCGGATGGCCCACGAGACCGGCGCCCACAGCGTCCTCGAGGGCGTAGAGACGACCGCGGAGTTCGTGCTCGCGCGCGACCTCGGGTTCGATCTCGTCCAGGGCTTCCTGTTCCGCGACCGCGCGCAGCACGCGCGCAGGTGACGTCAGAACAAGTCCGTCCTGTAGTGGTACGCCGCCCGCTCCTGCCAGACCTCGATCGCCCGGAACGCGTCGCGCAGGCGACTGCGCTCCATCGACGAGAGATCCGAGAGCGACACCATGTTCGACGCCGGCTTCCCCTCCGAGATCGCGCGGATCTGGGTCCGGAGGCGGACGCGGAGCAGGAAGCGGTAGGCCTCGGAGAGCGTGTCGCGGGTGTCGTCCGCGATGAGCCCGCCCTCGACCGCGCCGCGGAGCCGATCGAGCGTGTTCGACGTCCGCGCCGACGACTCGAGGCCGTACACGCGGGCGAGGAACACGATCGGGCTGATCCCCTTGAGCTTCATGTCGAACTTGGCGGACTCGCTGCGGAGCCGGAGCGCGAGCCCGCCCGGCGGCCGGAAGGTGACCGCGCTCTTCGCCATCGCCGACAGGAACGTGCGCGCGCCGGCCGCGCGCGCCGAGACGGCGCGCAGCCGCGACACGTCGAGGTGGCCGTGGACCGCGCGGAAGTCGAAGAAGATCGACGCCTCGAGCAGCGCCTGCGGCGTCGGCTTCTCGAGCCAGCCGCGGAAGCGCTCCTCCCACCAGGCGATCCCGCCGAGCCACTTCGTCGACATGTAGCCACCCGGGCAGCGCGGGAAGCCAGCGGCCACGAGATCGGCGATCGCCTTCTCGGCGAGCGCGGCGAAGTACTCGCGCGCGCCGGGCACGTCCTCGCCCCAGACGAGCGCGTTGTCCTGGTCCGTGAGGACCATCTGCTCCATCCGCCCCTCGGAGCCGAACACGAGCCACGCATACGGCGTCGGAGGCGGGCCGAGGTCCGTCTCGGCCCAGCGCAGGATCCGGGTGATGAGGGTGTCGTTGAGCCGCGCGACGAAGCCGCCGATCACCGTCGGCTCGAGGCCGCCGTTGAAGAGCGCGGAGGCCATCTCGACGACCTTCTCCGAGTAGCCGGGAAGGGCGTCGCGCCCGCCGAGCCGCTCGACGCGCTTCATCACCGCGACCGGCCCCGCGGCCGTGCACTTCAGGAGGTCGGTCGCGGAGAGGACGCCGATGATCGCGCCGTTGCGGGTGACGGGAAGGTGATGGCAGCCCGCGTCGAGCAGGATGCGCCAGGCCTCGTAGATCGGGCAGTCGGCCGAGACGGTCTTGAGCGGCGCGCTGTAGACCTCGAGCACCGGTGTCTCCGGCCCGCGCCCCGCCGCGAGGACGCGACGGCGGAAGTCGCGGTCGGTGACGATGCCGGGTGGCTCGGAGTCGACGAGCACGGAAGACACCGAGCGGTCGGCCATGAGCCGCGCCGCCTCGCCTACCTTCGCGTCCTTCGGGACCCGGACCGCTGGGCCGCGCAAGAGCGTCGAGACGGGCACCGCGAGGTCCGGCTGGAAGCTCACCACCTGCGAGCGCTCGAGCGAGTTCCGGAGCCGCTCGGCGAGCCCGGACGCGAAGTGCCCGGCGAACGGGCCTTGCGCGAGGAGCGCCTCGAACTCCTTCTTCGGCAGCCGGTAGGCGAGGAGGTCCTCCTCGACGGTCACGTCGATCGTGGCCTTGCCGGAGATGAGCGAGGTGAACCCGAAGACCTCGCCCTCCTCGAGCACCTGGAGCGTCTGGGCATCGCGCTCGAGCCGCACCGCGCCCTTGCGGATGACGTAGAGGTGCTGCGACGGCTCGCCCCCGCGGACGAGGAGGCGCGTCTGCGCCGGATGGAACACGATCTCGAGCGCCTTCGCGGCGTCCTCGAAGACGGGGAGGGGGAGGGCGTCGAACGGGGGGGTGCCCCGAACGAACGCGACCGGATCCAGCGAGACCATTCTCTGGGAGAATACCAGGGCCGACCCCGCCGTCCGAATGACACGGAGCCCGACATGCGCAGAACGCCCCTCGCCCTCCTCGCCGTCCTCACCCTGGCCGCTCCCGCCGCCGCCCGCGCGAACACCGCTCCGGGCTCCGGCTGGTCCTTCACGCTCAGCGCCTGGGCGGGCGCCTCGCGCTACGACGTGCTCGGCCTCGAGCACGGCGTCGCGAACGTCGGCGCCGCCGACGGGAAGACCCTGCTCGACGGGAGCTTCGACGTGAAGGGCGGCGCGGGCGTGCTCCGGCTCGGGTGGCTCGAGCTGGGCCTCCTCTACGAGGGGACGCTCCTCGACACGCGCGCCGACAGCGAGGTCTTCACGCCGGTCGCCGGGTTCAAGATCGACCTCACGGACGTCATCCGGCTCGAGGTGCTCGGCGAGCTCGGCGGGCACCGGATCGGGCAGATCGGGACCGGGCTCGCCGGCGTCACCGACACGAAGACCGTCTGGCTGCCGTACGTGGGCGTCCGGCCGAGCCTCGCGTTCCGGCTGCCCGTCTCCGCGCTGCGCCTCGTCCTGTCGGTCACGCCCTTCGCCCGCTGGGATCTCGTGAAGAAGCAGATCGAGGTCCAGACCTCGACGGGTGGCACGACGAGCCGGACGTACTACGAGGCGGGCGGCTCGACCTTCGGGGTCGTCGGCGGCATCGGCATCGAGATCTAGGGCACCCGGCCAAGCGCGGCGATCGCCGCCTCGACGGCGGCGGCGTCCTCGCCGCCCGCCGCGACCACCTCCGGCGCGAGCGGCGCCTCGTAGGGGAGCCCCGCTCCCGGCAGCGCGGGCGCCTCGCCCGCCCGCGCCCTCGCCCAGAGCCCCTTCGTGTCGCGCGCCGCGCAGTCGGCGGCGGGCGCGTCGACGAACACCTCGACGAACCGATCGGCGCGGGCGCGCACTGCGTCGCGGAAGGCGCGCCGGTGGGCGGTCGCCGCGACGACCACGACGAGGCCCTGCTCGGCAATGGTGAGGGCGAGGTTCCCGAGCGTCTCGTAGAACGCCGCGCGCGCGGCGGGCTCGTAGCCGGGTGGCGGCACGAGCGCGGCGCGGACCGCGTCGCCGTCGAGGAGCACGGCCCGATGTCCCTCCGCCGCGAGCCGGTCCCGCAGCCGGCGCGCGAGCGTGGACTTGCCCGCGGCGGGCAGCCCCGTCACCCAGACCACCGCGCCGGCCGCGCTCACGTCCCCTCCGCGAGGAGCTGGTCGGGCAGGTCGAGGTCGAGGCGTCCCTCCTCCAGGGCGCGCTCGGCGAGGCGCAGGAGGAGGTCGCGCGCCGGCGCGCCGAGGTGCGGGTAGAAGCGCGGGCTCGCAACGACGAGGGCGCGCCAGGCGAGGAACGGCGGCGCGGCCTCGAGCACCTCCGGGTCGCCGGCGCTCGCGAGGTAGCGGTCCCAGAACCTTCGCCAGAGCGGGCCGAGGCCGCGCGGCCATGCGCCACGGTGCTCGGCGGCGAAGAAGACGTAGTTCACCGAGAGCGCGGTCGCGTCGTCGGCGGGATCGCCCTGGCCGCCGCGCGAGGCGTCGAGGAGCGTGAAGGCCGCGCCGTCGCCTCCCGGGTGGAAGACCACGTTGAACGGGTGGAAGTCGCCGTGCGTTCGCCCGAGCCGGTGCGGCCGGCCCCGCAGCTTCCAGCGCCACGCGAGGCAGCGCTCCTCGAGCGCGCGCAGGCGCGCGGGCGGCGCGGCCGGGGTGTCGGGCGGGTAGCCGTCCACCATGCCGAAGATCCCCTCTCCGTGGCCGAGCAGATCGCGGACGGAGCGCCGCCAGGCGGGCGGGTCGTCGAGGCGCTGCGCGTGGAGCCGGACGAGGTACGCGGCGAGGGCATCCACGCGGGCGAGGTCCGGCGGCTCCGAGACGCCGGCGCGCGCCACGCGCCTCAGGTCCTCGGCGTAGAGCGTCCCCTCCACCCACTCGGTCACGAGGTACGGCTCGCCCGTCCCGCGCAGCGACACGAGCCGCCCGTCGTCCCCCACCGCGCCGACGTCGAGCGCCCGCACGTGCTCGGGCGTCCGGTTGAAGAGGTCCCAGGCGACGAGCGCCTCGTCCATCCGGTCGGCTCGCCGGTCGTGCCCGAACTCGTTGGCCGCCTGCGTGCGGAACACGAAGGCGCGCAGCCTGCCGGCCGCGTCGCGCACGGTGACGCGGAGGGGCTCGCCGTAGCCGAGCGCCTTGTCCCCATCGCCGCCCGTCGCGTCGGGCCGGAGCGGCTCGACGGAGACGAGCCGGGCCCCGGGAAAGAGCCCCTCTGCGAGGTTCGAGAGCGCGTCGGCGAAGGCGACCACGGAGGCACCTCCACGAGGAGCATAGGCGCCCGTCCCGGAGCAGGCTCCTCTCGCAGCGGGTGCGGCGCGAGGTCGCGCGCGAGCCCCGGCGGCGATCGCCGCCCCGTCGCAGGCCGGGCGCCCGCATTCGCCTTGAGGCCGGCGGTCGCCACGTGTAAAGAGCGCCCGTGCCGCTCGCCGTCATCCCGTGGTTCGAGCTGCCGAGCCTCACGCTCGGGAAGATCACAATCCAGTCCTTCGGCGTCCTCTCGGCGCTCGGGATCCTGGCCGCCGTCGCCCTCGCGCAGCGCGGCGCGCGCCAGCTCGGCAAGGACCCGGAGGTGATCGTGGACTTTGCGGTGGCGGGCGTCCTCGCCGGCGTCGTCGGCGGTCACCTCGTGCACCTGTTCTTCTATCATCCGGAGGAGCTCGCGGACCCGTGGCGCATCCTCCTCTTCTGGGAGGGGCTCTCGTCCATGGGCGGGCTCCTCGGCGGGGTCATCGCCGCCGCCGTCTGGTTCCGCGCGAAGCGGATCCCGTTCCGCGAGTACGCCGACGCGTTCGCGCTCGGCGTCGCGCCGGGGTGGGGGGTCGCGCGGCTCGGCTGCTTCACCGTCCACGACCACCCGGGCGTGCACACGGACTTCTTCCTCGCGGTCCGCTTCCCCGATGGTCCTCGCCACGACCTCGGGCTCTACGAGGCGATCCTCCTCCTCGGCCTCGGCGCCGTCCTGTGGGTCCTTCACCGCCGCGGGGCGCTGCGCGACCGCCTGCTCCCGCTGCTCGCCGTCGTCTACGGCGTCGGGCGGTTCCTCCTCGACTTCCTGCGCGCGCGCGACGTGGCCTACGCCGACGCCCGCCACCTCGGGCTCACGTTCGCCCAGTACGCCGCCCTCGCGCTCGTGGTCTGGGGCGCCGCCGGCCTCGTGCGCGTCCGCCGGGGCGGGTTCGCGACCGCCGCCCCGCGGTGATAGAACGGGCGGGTGCGCGAGCCGGAGCGCCGCCCCGCCACCGCCGAGGAGCAAGACCGAGACGACGCCGGGCGCGGCGCGCCGCTCGCGTCGCGCCGCGCGATCGTCGTCGCCGGCGGCGCCGTCGTCGACCCCACGGCGGCAGCCGAGGCGACGCTCCGGTCCACGCTCGACGAGGTGACGCGGCTCGACGCGGAGATCGAGGAGCTCTCGGACGCGCTCGCCGACTTCTCGCGGCGCTGGGAGCGCGCCGTCGGCGAGGCGTTCGCCGATCTCGGCCTCGCCGAGCGGCTCGTGCGCACGCTGCAGGCGCTCGAGGGCGGCCTCGCCGAGCTCGCCGAGAAGCTCCGGAGCGGCGCGCCGCCTCCGCCCCGCCGGCGCGCGGCCACCTCCCGGCGGGCGCGCGCGAGAGCGGCGTCGCGGGAGGCGCAGGGCGAGGATCCCGGCGCGGCCCCGCGCGCCGCCGAGCGGCCTGCGGCCGAGGAGACGCCGCCGGAGGTGCTCCCCGCCGAGGTCGCGCTGAAGCGCATCTACCGGCGGCTCGCGCGGCTGCTCCACCCCGACCTCGCGCAGGACGGCGAGCGCGTCCGCCTCGGCGACCTCATGGCGCGCGTGAACGCCGCGTACGCGAAGGGCGACCTCACGGCGCTCGAGGTCATGGCGGAGAAGGTCGGCGCGGGCGAGCCGCCCGGCGAGCTCGGCGCCGAGGAGCGGCGCGCCCACCTCGAGCGGCGCACGGCGACGCTCGCCCGGATCGCCGCATCGCTCGGACGCGAGCGGGCGCGCCTCGTGCGGAGCGACACGCACCGGCTGCGCGACGAGGCGCTCCGCGCCGAGGCCGCGGGCGAGGACTTTCTCGCGCGTTCCCGCGCCGAGATCGCCGAGGAGGCGGAGGCGGCGTACGCCGACGCACGGGCGCGGCTCGCGCGGCTCACGAAGGTCGCGCGCGACGTCGCGCGCGCGAGGAGCACAGCCATGAAGCAGCTCGAGAAGCGCGGCCCGACCGGCGCCCGCAGGGCGTTCGACCCGCTCCAGGAGGCCGACCTCGTGCGGCTCGGGGCGGACCGGCTCGCGCGGAGCCGCGCCACTGCCGAGGCGCGCGAGCTCGCGCGGACCCTCGAGGCGCAGGCCGACGCCGCGCCCGCGGAGGTCGCGCTGACGCTCCTCGCCTTCTTCGCGGAGGACGCAGGCGGCCGGCCGCCGGACGCGCTCCTCTCGCCCGACGGGTGGTCGCTCCGCTGGGACCGCCTGCGCGCCGCCTGGCCCGCGGCGCCGGACCTGCCTCGCGCGCTCGCGCGGCTGCCGCGCTGGCTCGCGGTGGGCGCGCGCGCGCAGGGGAGCGACGTCGTCGCCGGCGCCCAGCTCGGAGACGCCACGCTCGCGGCGGGCGTCCGCATCGCGCTCGAGCGCGCCTCCGTCGCGCGCATCGGTCGCGACGTCCTCGCCGCCCTAGGCCCCGACCTCGAGTGCGAGGAGTGCGGGGTGGCGCGCGCCGGGCTCCACCTCCACCGGACGCGCGGCCTCGACGAGCTGCACGGGGTCGCCTGTCCGGAGTGCGGCGCGATCCTCCGCAGCTACTGGCGCTACGGCGAGGCGGACGGGCTCGAGGCGCTCGCGCCGCACGCCCTCCGGCTCGGGCTCGTCGCGGAGGCGACCGCGCAGCTCGCCGGGACGGCGATCGGCTTCCAGATGCTCCCCGCCGAGCGCGAGCGACTGACCGCCACGGCGCTGCGGCGGCGGTTCACGGACCTGTACCTCGCGCCGTACGAGGTGGACCTGCCGCCCTCGGCGATCGGCCTCGCGGCGGGAGAGGGCGAGCTCGCCCCCGGCGCGCGCGTCGCCCCCTCCGACCGGCTCCGCTTCACGGTGGCGGACGGGGCGGGGCTCGGCGCGGAGGAGCTCCTCGAGCTGCTTCGCGCGCGGATCGAGCGGCGGTTCCGCCCGTAGCGGAGCCGCGCCCCCGCCTGTCGGGGGCCGCTCCGTCCACGGGCGCTCTCTCGCGCCCCGGAGCTCGTGCCATGACGGGGCTCGAGCCCCGAGCGGGTGCAGGGCGCGCCCGGCGGCGAGACTCGGTCGCGCTTACATGGATCTCACGGCGGCCGAACCCGCCGACGGAGGCTCCATGAAGCGCGTGTCGCTCGCCCTGTTCACCCTCGGCCTGCTCCTCGTGACGGCGTGGCCGGTCTCGCAGGCGATCGGCGCCGGCGCGGTGGCCCCGGAGTCGGCGCTCTGCCAGCACATGACGCCGGCGAAGATGCTCGAGCACCCGGCGCTCGCGCACGAGTGGGCCCAGGCGCTGCGCTCCTCGCAGCCGGACGAGATCGCGCGCATCGAGGCGCTGCTCGCCGAGATCCGCGCGGCGCACGGCTGCAAGGGCGAGATCGCGATGCCGGCCCCGGCGCCGACCGAATCGGCGCTGCCCCCCGGCCACCCTCCGGTCCGCGAGGAGCGGCAGCTGCCGCCAGGGCATCCGCCCATCCCGTCCGGCGTGCCGCTCTTCGAGGCGCCGGCGGTCTACACGATCTGACCCCCCGACCCCTTTCGGGCCGGGAAGCGCATTGCCGGATCGGCGGTATATGGGGCTGAAGAGGCCCCCCTGACCGCCCGCCCGATGATCCTGCTCGTCGAAGACGACCCCGCTATCCGGGACACCGTGGCGGAGTGTCTCGAGGCGGAGGGCTACGCAGTGACGGCGTTCGGACACGGGGCGGAAGCGCTCGACTGGCTGCGGACCGCCGACCGGCCCGACCTCGTCGTCCTCGACCTCGTCATGCCGGTGATGAACGGCGCGGAGCTCATCGCGCGGCTGCGCGCCGAGCCGAGGCTCCGCGATCTCAAGGTCGTGCTCATGACCGCGGCGACCTCGACTCCGTCCCACCCGTCGCCCGCCGCCGACACGATCCTCACGAAGCCGTTCGATCTCGATCAGCTCCTCGAGGCGGTGTCGCGCCACGTCGGCCTCGCCGCGTGACGCACAGTGAACGCTCGTCGCGCGCGATTGCCGCGCCCTGACGTGCCCTGCGCTCGCGATGGGGGCGACTCAGGGCGAAGACGGCGGCGCTCCGGGCGCTCGCGCCGGGCCGAGCGCCGCGGGGGGCCACAGGCGGACGAACCGCACGACCCGCGGCGAGGCGTCCACCACCTCGATCTCGGACCCATCCGGTGACCGGAGCCGGGCGCCGCGCTCCGGCACCGATCCCGCGAGCGCGATGCAGAGCCCCGCGAGCGTCGTGTAGCCTTCTCCCTCCGGGAGCTCGAGGTCGAGCGCGCGGTTCACCTCGCGAATCGGCGCATCGCCCCGCACGAGCGCGGTGCCCCCGGGCTCGGGCTGGAAGAGCGCCTCGGGCTGCTCTTGCTCGCCGAGGATGTCGCCGACGAGCTCCTCGACGAGGTCCTCGAGCGTGAGGAGCCCCGCCACGCCGCCGTGCTCGTCCACGACGACCGCGATCTGCGTGCGCCGCCGCTGCATCTCCCGCAGCACGTGGACCGCCCTC
Organism: Anaeromyxobacter sp.; assembly: GCA_036394835.1. Lineage (GTDB taxonomy): Bacteria > Myxococcota > Myxococcia > Myxococcales > Anaeromyxobacteraceae > Anaeromyxobacter. The sequence continues at coordinate 57,867 of DASWEI010000034.1, forward strand.
GCCGTCGCGGGCACGAAGAGGACCGGGCGGACGAGATCCTGGAGGACGAGGAGCGGCTTCTCCCATGCCATCGCGGCGAGGTCCTTCGCGACGACGTAGCCGACGATCTCGTCGAGCGTCCCGTCGTAGACCGGCATGCGGGAGCGCCCCTCCTCGAGGAGCATCCGCCGGAGATCCTCCTGCGAGGCGTCGCGCGGCAGCGCGACGATCCGGCTGCGCGGGACCATCACGTCGCCGGCGGTGAGGTCGCGGAAGGCGAGGGCGCGCGAGGTGATCTCGGCGGTGGGCGCGTCGAGCGCGCCCGCCTTCCCCGCCTCGTCCACGAGCTGCTCGATCTCCTCTACCGACAGGCGCGCCTCGCTGAAGGTCGTCCGGTCGCCGAACGGGCGGAGCACCACGTTCGACGCCGCGGTGAGCACCCAGACGAGCGGCCGCGCGAGCGCCGAGAGCGCGAGGAGCGGACGGGCGACGAGGAGCGCGTACCTCTCCGACGACCGGAGCGCGAGCGACTTCGGCACGAGCTCGCCGAGCACGAGGCTCAGGAACGAGACGATCGCGACGACGAGCGCGAACGCGACCGGGTGGGCGTACGTCCCGAGCACGCCCTCGAGATACGGGGCGAGCCGGCCGGCGAGGGCCGCGCCGCCGAACGCCGCGGCGGTCGCGCCCACCACGGTGATCCCGACCTGGACGGTCGCGAGGAAGCGCTCGGGCTCGTCGCGAAGCCGCTTCACAGCCCGCGCCGACGAGCGCCCCTCTTCCACGAGCTGGGCGAGCCGCGTCTTGCGCAGCGAGATGATCGCGAGCTCGCCACCCGCGAAGACCCCGTTCGCGAGGACGAGCGCCAGGATGACGGCGATCTCGATGAGAATCTCGTTCAGTCGGACGACCTCCCGGGCCTGCGTAGCACGGGCATGGTCCCCGGACGACCGGGATACCGCGGACCGAGGCACTTCGCCGCAACCCGGCGGGTTTCCCGGTCAGGGGACTCCCGCGTACCCACCCACGACCATAAGTGAGTCATCCCCCGAATAGATTCACCCATGATGCGGAGCGTCAAGATGGCGACCGAGGCGTCGGGCGATGGGCACGTCGGAAGCGAGCGGGTCTTTCCGGCGTCGGCCGGTGCGGCGGAGCGGATCAGGTTCCTCCTGCAGTGGGCGGTCCTCGCGCCCTCGCGCCACAACACGCAGCCCTGGACGTTCGAGATCGAGGGGGACGAGCTCCGCGTCTACGCCGACGCGGCGCGCTCGCTGCCCGCCGCCGACCCGGATGGGCGCCAGCTCGTCATGAGCTGCGGCGCCGCGCTCGTGAACCTCCGGCTCGCTGCGGCCCACTTCGGTCGCGCGACGTCCGCCGAGATCCTCCCCGGCCACCGGAGAGACGGCCTGCTCGCTCGGGTGCGGCTCGAGGAGCGGAGCGCCTCGACGCCGGAGGCGGAGGAGCTGTTCCGCGCGATCCCGAGGCGGAGGACGAACCGCCTGCCGCTCGACGGACGGGAGCCCCCCGAGGGGCTCGTGACGGCGTTGCTCCGCGAGGCGCGGCGCGAGGGCGTGTCGCTGCGTCCCGTCGAGGAGAACCAGCGGCGGGTCGTCGCCGACCTCATCGCGGAGGGGGATGGCGGGGCCTGGTCGTCGTCGCGCTTCCGCGGCGAGGTCGCCGGCTGGACGCGGACGAACCGGAGCGGGCGGCGGGACGGGGTCCCCGGATACGCGCTCGGCATGAGCGACGCCGCCGCGCTCGTTCACCCGCTGCTCGTCCGGTTGCAGAATCCGGCCCGCTCCGAGGCCGACCGCGACCGGCGGCGCGCGCTGCGATCGAAGGCGCTGCTCGTCCTCTCGACGCAGCGTGACGGCGAGGCGGAGTGGCTCCGGGCCGGCGAGGCGCTGCAACGGGTGCTCCTGCGTGCGACCGCATCGGGGCTCTTCGCGTCCTACTTCGCGCAGCCCATCGAGAGCCCGGCGCTGAGGCGCCGGCTCGCCGACGCGATCGGCGACCCGGGCGCGCCGCAGATCATGTTCCGGCTCGGGTACGGGCTCGACCCTCGCGCGACGCCGCGCCGGCAGGTCGAGGACGTGCTCCGGAGGATGGACCCGGTGGCGCGCCGGCCGACGGCGCTCGCCCTGCGCACGCCGGTGCCGGTCGCGGGGTGGGCGCCCGCGCCCACTTCGGAGATGCCGGATATGCCGGAGCTGCACGTCCCCGTGCCCGCGGAGGTCGAGCCGCAGCAGGTGTCACTGGGGTGACCCGGGCGTCGCGGTCGAAGTCGAGGTCGAAGTCGAGGTCGAAGTCCACGACCACGACCACGTCCGGGCGTGCTCTCACGCGCGTACAAGCCGGAACAGGCGGGTCACTTCTCGCGCGCGGAACGCGTGGAGGGGATCGTCCGGGTCGTGCGCGCGCGGGTGGGACGGCCGGGTCTCGCGGACGTCCGCCACGCGCAGGCCGGCGCGCGCCGCGAGCGCGGCGACGTGGCCAGGCGCCCGGAGCCGGAGCAGCTCCGCGAGGTCGGAGATCACGATCCACGCCTCGCCGCCCGGCGCGAGCCGCGCCTCGAGCCCGAGGACGAGCCGCTCGAGGACCACGCCGCCGGGATCATAGACCGCGCGCTCGAGCGGCGTCCGTGCGGCGTCCGGAAGCCAGGGCGGGTTCGAGACGACGAGCTCGAACTGGCCTGCGGGGAAGAGATCGGCCTCGACCACCTGGATCTCGGCGCCGAGCCCGAGCCGCGCGACGTTCTCTCTCGCGCAGACGACCGCGCGCGGCTCGACGTCGGTCGCGACGAGGCGCGCGCCGGCGCGGGCGAGGAGGAGCGCGAGGACCCCCGTGCCGGTGCCGACGTCGAGCGCCCGCTTCCCGGCGACGGGCCACTCGCGCGCGGCCTGCGCGACGAGGTCGACGTACTCGCCGCGGACGGGCGCGTAGACGCCGTAGTGCGGGTGGACGGCGGCGCCGAGCGCCGGGACCGCGACCCCCTTGCGGCGCCACTCGTGCGCGCCGACCATCCCGAGCAGGTCGCGCAAGGGCAGGAGACCGGGAGCGCCGGGATCGGGGCCGAGCGCCTCGGCGAGCGCGAGGGCGGCGTCGGGAGCGTTCCGGAGCGGGACCCGCAGCTGCTCCTCGATCGGGACGAGCAGCCGCGACAGCAGGTCGTGCTCGCGCCGGCGGAGGTCGCGCTCCATCCGATAGAGCGCGGTCGCGTCGCGCGCCGGCGGCGCGCGGCCGCGCAGCCTGCGCCCCATCGCGGCGAGGAGCTGCCGCGCGTTCCGGAAATCGCCGGAGTAGACAAGCGCTTCGCCCCCCCTGACGCGGGAGAGCGCGGCCGCGGCGGTGGTGCGATCGTCGGCCTCGCCGAGCCGGCGCGGCAGGGGGGAGGACGGCGAGAGCCACGCGCCGCTCCGCTCGGCGCCTCCGACGCGCCAGGTCACGGACGCGGTCACGGCCGCGCCGCCCTGCGGCGCCGTTCCGCGGGGCACCTCCTCGCGCGCGCGTTATCTATCCGAGAGCATGGCATCGCAGCCGCAATCACCCGAGATCCTGGCCCCCAGCGTACCGAACCTCGCGTTCGTCGAGGATCTCTACTACGCCTGGCTCGCCGATCCCGCCTCCGTCGACGAGCCGTGGCGCCGCTACTTCGATGGCCTCCCGAGAACGCCGGGGACCGCCCCTGCGCCCGCGGCCTTCCCGCCGCGCCGCCCGGACGGGGGCCGGACGAACGGGACGGCGGTCGCCCGCGCTGCCGACGCCGCCTTCCAGGCGAAGGTGGATCGGCTCGTCACCGCCTACCGTGAGTACGGGCACCTGCGCGCCGATCTCGACCCGCTCCGGCTCACCCAGCGCGCGGAGCGGTTCTCGCTCGCGGCGTTCGGCCTCTCCGAGGCGGACCTCGATCGTCGCTGCGCCGACCCCGAAGGCCGGCCCGACGGCACGCTCCGCGCGCTCGTCGAGGGGCTCGAGGAGACCTACTGCCGGACGATCGGGGTCGAGGTCTCGCACATGCACGACGCCGACCTCCGCGGCTGGCTCGAGCAGCGGATGGAGCGGACGCGGAACCGCTGCCCGCTCCCCGCCGACGCGCGCCGCCGCCTCCTCGAGAAGGTGGTCGAGGCCGAGACGCTCGAGCAGTTCCTCGCGACCCGGTTCCTCGGCGCGAAGCGCTTCAGCGTCGAGGGGGCCGAGGGGCTCCTGCCGCTGTTCGAGCTGCTCCTCGACCGCGCCGTCGGCCACGGCGTGCGGAACGTGGTCATCGGGATGGCCCACCGCGGGCGGCTCAACGTGCTCGCGAACGTGGTCGGCAAGCCGCTCCGCGACATCTTCGCGGAGTTCCGCGACCACGCCATCGTGAACGCCGGCGGCGGAGACGTGAAGTACCACCTCGGCTACTCGTCCGACCGGGAGACCCCCGACGGCGTCCTCGTCCACCTCTCGCTCTCGTTCAACCCGAGCCACCTCGAGTGGATCGACCCGGTCGTGCAGGGGCGGGTCCGCGCGAAGCAGGACCGGTACCACGACGGCGATCGCGCCCGGACCGTGCCGGTCCTCGTCCACGGCGACGCCGCCTTCGCTGGGCAGGGGATCGTCTTCGAGTCGCTCCAGATGTCGGAGCTCGAGGCGTACGCCGTCGGAGGGACGATCCACGTCATCGTGAACAACCAGGTGGGCTTCACCACCTCGCCGCACGACGCCCGCTCGACGACGTACTGCACCGGGCCGGCGCGGATGCTCCAGACCCCGATCATCCACGTGAACGGGGAGGACCTCGAGGCGGTCGCGCAGGCGGTGCTCCTCGCCGTCGACTTCCGGCAGCGGTTCCACCGCGACGTCGTCATCGATCTCTGGACGTACCGGCGGCACGGGCACAACGAGGGGGACGAGCCCGCCTTCACGCAGCCGGTGATGTACCGGGCGATCGCCCGCAAGCCGGGGCTGAAGCAGGTCTACGCCGAGCAGCTCGCGAAGGAGGGCGTCGTCGCGCCCGCCGACGTCGACGCGATGACGGCGCGGTACCGGGCGCGCCTCGAGCAGGCTTTCCACGAGTCGGCGGCGCTCGCCGCGCGCCCCGAGCCGCAGGCGATGGGTGGGTTCTGGAAGGGCTTCCGGGGCGGCGCGTTCGCGAAGGGCGCCGAGGCCCCGACCGGCGTCTCGGCGGAGACGCTGCGCGCCGTGGGCGAGCCGCTCGTGCACGTGCCGCAGGGGTTCCGCGTCCACCCGAAGCTCATGAAGGTGCTCGAGGCGCGCGCGGAGATGGTGCGCGGCGCGCGCCCGCTCGACTGGGGGACCGCGGAGGCGCTCTCGCTCGGCTCGCTCGCGTGGGAGGGCACGCGCGTCCGGCTCATCGGGCAGGACACCCGCCGCGGCACCTTCAGCCACCGCCACGCCGTGCTCTTCGACGCCGAGCGCGGGACGCCTTACGCGCCGCTCTCCCACCTCCGCAGCGGCCAGGGACCGGTCGAGATCCGGGACAGCCTCCTCTCGGAGGCGGCGGCGCTCGGGTTCGAGTACGGGTGGTCGCTCGAGATGCCCGACGCGCTCGCGATCTGGGAGGCGCAGTTTGGCGACTTCGTGAACGCGGCGCAGGTGGTCGTGGACCAGTTCCTCTCGTCCGGCGAGGCGAAGTGGAACCGGCTCTCCGGCCTCGTCCTGCTCCTGCCGCACGGCATGGAGGGGCAGGGGCCGGAGCACTCCTCGGCCCGGCTCGAGCGGTTCCTCGAGCTCTCGGTCGACGACAACTGGCGGGTCGTGAACCTCACGACGCCCGCCCAGTTCTTCCATGCGCTGCGCCGGCAGGTCCTCTCGCCCTGGAGGAAGCCGCTCGTCGTGATGTCGCCGAAGAGCCTGCTCCGTCACCCGCAGGCGACCTCCCGCCTCGACGATCTCGTGGAGGGGCGCTTCCGCCCGGTGATCGCGGACGACGCCGACCCGGAAGAGACGACGCGGGTCGTGCTGTGCTCGGGCAAGCTTTACTACGACCTCGCCCAGGCCCGGCAGGCGGGAGGCGTGAAGCACGTGGCGCTCGTCCGGCTCGAGCAGCTCTACCCCATCGACGTGGACGAGGTGCTCGCGGTGCTCGCGCGCCTGCGCCCCGGCGTCGAGCTCGTGTGGGCGCAGGAGGAGCCGTCGAACCTCGGAGCGTGGGACTCGATCGAGTCGCGGCTCGCGCCGCGCCTTCCCGGCCCGCTGCAGCTCGTCGCGCGGCCGCCGTCCGCGACGCCGGCGGCGGGCTCCGCGACCCGGCACAAGCTCGAGCAGGAGCAGCTCGTGCGCGAGGCGCTCGGCGAGCCGGTGTCGCGGCTCGCGCGGGTCCCGGCGCGCGCGGCGCAGGAGCGCTAGGCCATGGCGATCGCCCTCAAGGTTCCGTCGCTCGGGGAGTCCATCACGCAGGCGACCGTCGGCGCCTGGTTGAAGAAGGAGGGCGAGCCCGTCCAGGCGGACGAGCCGCTCGTCGAGGTCGAGAGCGAGAAGGCGACGGTCGCGCTCCCCGCGCCGGCCGCGGGCGTGCTGCGCCGCGTGCTGCGGAACACCGGCGACACCGTCGCGATCGGAGAGACCATCGGGGAGCTCGACGAGGCCACGGCGCAGGCGCAGGCCGCCTCGCCGCTCGGCTCGGGCCCGATGCCAGGGGGCGTCCTCGCCGTGGCGAAAGGCAACGGCGCCCCGAGGTCCGCGCCACCCCCGCCGCCGACCTCGACGCCCTCGCCCTCGAGCGCACCTTCGCCGGGGACCGCGAACCCGCCCGCGACGCGCGCGCCGCCGTCGGCGCGCCGGCTCATGGCCGAGCACGGCGTCGCGGTGGCGGAGGTGCACGGCTCCGGCCCGGGCGGGCAGGTGCGCAAGGAGGACGTGCTGCGGGCGCTCGATCGCGGGGAGCCCGCGCCCGTGCCGCCCACCGAGGTGCGCGCCCCCGCGCCGCGCGGCGACGGGGCCGGAGCCCGCGAGCGCGTCGTGCCGATGACGGTCCTCCGGCGGACGGTCGCGCGCCGGCTCGTCGAGGCGCAGCACACCGCCGCGATCCTCACCACCTTCAACGAGGTGGATATGTCGCGCGTCCTCGCCCTGCGCGAGCGGCACGGCGAGGCCTTCCACGGGAAGCACGGCGTGAAGCTCGGCTTCATGTCCTTCTTCGTGAAGGCAGCGGTCGAGGCGCTCCGCGCCTTCCCGACCGTGAACGCGGAGGTGCGCGGCACCGACGTCGTCTACAAGGACCACTACGACATCGGCGTGGCGGTCGGCGGCGGGAAGGGGCTCGTCGTGCCGGTGGTGCGGGACGCCGACGCGCTCTCCTTCGCGGAGATCGAGAAGGCGGTCGCCGACCTCGCCCGGCGGGCGCGCGAGAACCGGATCACGATGGACGACCTCGAGGGCGGCACGTTCACCATCTCGAACGGCGGCATCTACGGGTCGCTCCTCTCGACCCCGATCCTGAACCCGCCGCAGTCCGGGATCCTCGGGCTCCACAAGATCGAGAAGCGCGCCGTCGTGGGCGCGGGTGACGCGGTCGTCGTCCGCTCGATGATGTATCTTGCGCTCTCCTACGATCACCGCATCGTCGACGGTCGCGAGGCGGTCTCGTTCCTCGTCCGCCTGAAGGAGGCGGTGGAGGATCCGGAGCGGCTGCTCCTCGAGGTGTGATGGGCGGTACGGGAATCCTCGCGGCGCTGGGCTACGGGCCATTCTTCGACGCGCAGGTCACCGCGGAGGAGAGAGCCGCGCTGCGCGTCGGGCGGGCCGTCGCGGACGTCGGGCGACGACTCCTCGTGCGGTTCGAGGAGGGCGAGTCGCTCGTCACGATCCCGGGGCGGCTCCGCGCGCGCGGCGAGGAGGCGCCGGTCGTCGGCGACTTCGTGCTCGCGGCGCGCGAGACCGAGCCACCGATCGCGCGGGTGCTCGCGCGCAGGACGCGGCTGTCACGTGGCGCCGCGGGGCGGAGCGAGGCGGAGCAGGTGCTCGCGGCGAACGTCGACGTCGTCTTCCTCGTGCAGGCGGTGGACGCCGGCGTGAAGCCACGCCGGATCGAGCGGACGCTCGCGGCGATCCACGGCCGCGGGGCGGCGCCGGTCGTGCTGCTCACGAAGCTCGACCTGCTCGACTCCGCGGAGGACCGCGCCGCGGTGCTCGACGAGGCGGCCGCGGCGGCGGGGGCGGCGCCGGTCGTCCCGGTTTCGGCGCGCGCCGGGGAGGGGCTCGCCGAGGTGCGCGCGCTCCTCGCGCACGGCCACACCGGAGTGTTCGTCGGCGCGTCGGGCGGGGGCAAGTCGACGCTCGTGAACGCGCTCGTCGGCGCCGAGGTGCAGGCGACGGAGGCGGTCCGCCCCTGGGACGCGCGCGGCCGCCACCGGACCACGGGCCGGAGGCTCTTCCTCCTCGAGGCGGGGGGAGCGGTGATCGACGGCCCCGGCATCCGCGAGCTGAAGCTCTGGGATCCGGAGGGGCTCGAGGGCGCGTTCGAGGACGTCGCCGGGGTCGCCGAGGGGTGCCGGTTCGGCGACTGCCGGCACGAGGACGAGCCGGGCTGCGCGGTGCGCGCCGCGCTCGAGGAGGGACGCCTCGACCCGGAGCGGCTCGACAGCCTGAAGAAGCTCCAGGGCGAGGCGCGCGAGACCGGGGCCCGGCGGGCGGGCGCCGAGGCACGAGCGGAGCAACGGCGCGCGCGCGGGCGGTCGGCCTCGCGCGCGCTCCGCCGGTCCGAGGTGGACGAGGGCGGCGACGATCCGGAGTAGCAGGGCCACGAAACCGACCACGCCGCGACCGATTCACCTGCGGTTCCTCCCCGCGTGAACCTGTCCATCCACGCGTCGCCGTAGACCTCGCGCGCGGCAAGCTGGTTGTGGAACCTGCAGAGGCATCTCGTGTTCTCGACCGTCGATGGGCCGCCTTGCCCGCGCGGCACGACGTGG
>DASWEI010000035.1:0-18129 GCA_036394835.1 Anaeromyxobacter sp.
ACGTCCCACTTGATGCCCCTCGAGCCGGTCCGGTACGCCTCGTCGGCCCGGCGGACGAGCCAGTCCTGCCAGGACTGATTCGTCACGTCGACGAGGAACGTCCCCCAGTCACCATTGGTGCGCAGGATCGGCCCGTCGTACGCCGCGGCGCCTCGCAGGTCGTCGTGGAGCTCCCCCAAGTTCACGTACGCGAACGGGCGGACCCGCGCGGCGGTGAGGACGTCGTTCGTGTGCGTGTCGCCGGGGTAGCCGGTCTCGAACCATTCAAAGCCGGCGCGCGCGATCTCGTCTGCCGGAGTGCCGCCCCAGGCCCAGCCGCCCCACGACGGCATCGCCGAGCCGTCGCCGCGGAAGCTGGCACCTCCGCCCGAGCCGCCCGAGCCCGAGCCCGAGCCACCGGAGCCACCGGAGTCGCCGGAGCCCGCGTCGGCGACGGCGCCGCCGCCTCCGCAGGCGGCGAGAAAGGGAACGAGCGAGAGGACGGCGGCGAGGAGAGCTGAGCGGGTAGTCACGGGTAGGCTCCTTCGTTCGGGGTTCCGCCACCTGAACGAGAGACCTACCGACCGCATTTCCAGGGAGGGTACGGGGGAGGGGGCGTATAGCGCGCATGCGCGCACGCCCACCCACGAATGGCTCTACAGTGAGCGTGCGCCTACACCTGGCTCGCCTGCTCGTTTTCGATCAGGCGGGCGTGGAAGATCTGCGGTGCGCCGGCAGCTCGGCGCCAGATCGGGCGCGCGCTCGGTGGATCGGCGTCACCACAGGCGGTCCTCTGCCCGTGGCCATCGGGGGCGTCACGAGCGCGGGCACGCCGTCACGGCGCGCACATCGCGCTCGGATCCGCGCTCCCGCGGGTGATCCGGAGCTACTCGCCTTGCGAGAGATCTGCGGGAGACGGGAGCGGAGGAGGCCGCTGCTGCGCCGCTGCGCGAGCCGCCGGGAGCGGCGGCGGGCGCTGCGTGAGGCCCGCGTGCGCGGGTGGCGGGACGACCGCCGGGCCCCGCTCGAGCAGGTCGATCCTCATCCGGACGCGCTCGAGGCGGTCGAGCGCGGCGGCGAGCGCCTCGTCGAGCCACTCGTCCGCTGCCCTGCGCTCGTCCACGCCGACGATCCGTCCCGCGGCCCGTAGGGTGTCCCAGAGCGCTCGATGGAGGAGCTTGAACTCGCGCGCGACCCGCGCGGGGCCGGCTCCGGAGCGGACGAGCACCGCGGAGCGGAGCGCGCCCTCGCGGGTCGGAAAGTCCGCCGCGGTGCGCGGGCCGTCGTCCCGCAGCGCGAGCCCCATCTCGCGCAGCAGCGGACCGACCGCGAACGCGAGCGCCGGCTCGCCGCCGAGCTCGTCGTCCACGGCTCGCTTCCAGGCGGCCGCCACGTCGCTGCGCTGCTCCTCGATGAGGAGCCCCACCGCCGCCGCTCTCACGCCCGCCTCCCCCCCGAAAACGACCAGGACGACGGAGCCCGGATCCTGCCGGACCCTTCGCAGGGAGGTGAAGCAAGGCGTCTGCCACCCGCGCCGCGTGGCGTTCCCTCGGGGCGGTGGGAAGACGCTTTCACATCTGGCGAACTGCGGGTGCACATCCGGACCTCGCCGCGTTCACCTCGCGCCCCGGATCGCGCGTCGCGTGCGGCCTCGTCCCGTGGCCACTCCTTTGCTACTCGCGCACAGGTGGGCGGCGGCCCTCGGGAGCGTGTCGTGGGGACGATCGGGTACTACGGCTTCCTCGCGACGCGGATCGCGCCGGCGCGGCTCCTCGAGGTCGCGGCGAGGCGCGTCGCGCGCGCGGCGCGCAACCGGGTTGCGCCCCCGATCGCGCCACAGCGCGATCGGCTGCTCTCGATCCTGGGCTGCGACACGGCCGCGACGCTCGCGCGGCTGCTCGCGCGCCCGCGCCCGTGCCGGGCGCCGTGGACCCCGGCGTCGCTGCGTGCCGCGCTCGACCTGCACCTCCCCGGCGAGGCGGAGCGCGCCACGGCGCGCGCGGAGGACGCCGCGGGCGGGCGGATCGCGGTCTTCGGCCGGGTCGTCGCGGTGGCGCGCCCCGTTGGGCGCGGGACCGACTGGCAGCTCGACCCGGTGAACGGCGGCCGGTTCGCGGCGTGGGCGCCCTCGCGCGCGCTTCCGCCCGCGCCGGGGCTCGACACTCGGCTCGCGTGGGCGGTCGGCCGCGGCGAGCAGTGGGTGGCGATCGCGCAGGGCGCGGTCCTCGACCCGCGCCGCCGGCGGGACCTCGCCGCCGCGGTCGGGGCGTCGGTGTCGGACTTCGTCGCCGAGAACCCGGTGGGACACGGTGTGCAGTGGACGAGCCCGATGGAGGCGGGGCTCCGCGCCTGGAACCTCGTCCTATCGCTGTGGCTCCTCTCCGCAGCCGGCGTCCCGCCCGGGCCCGACCTCGCGGTGGACGCGGCCCGCCTCCTCGTCGCGACCGGGCGGTTCGTCCTCGCGAACCTGGAGGACGACGCCGCGGTTCCCGACTCGCGCCTCGCCGCGGACTGGCTCGGTCTCCTCGCCTGCGCGGAGGGGCTCCCCGAGTGGCCCGAGTCGGCGCGCTGGCGCGCGCTCGCCCGCGCCGGGCTCACGGCGGCGCTCCGCGAGCAGGTGCACGACGACGGCACGTCGCGCGACGGGGCGCTGCCCTACCAGCGGCTCGCCGCGGAGGTGTTCGCGGCGGGTGCCATCCTCGCCCACGGCGCGCGCCGCCCCGTCGGGCGCGTCTTCGCGCGGCGGCTCGCTGCGCTCCTCGGCGCGACGCGCGCGCTCCTCTCCGCGGGCGGCGACGTCCCGCAAATCGGCGAGGCGGATGCGCCGCGCGTCCTCGCGCTCCGCGACCGGGCGCCCACCGACGCGGCAAATCTGATGCCGCTCGGCGCCGCCCTCCTGCGCGATCCTTCGCTGCTCGCCGCGCCCGGACCGGGCGACGCCGCCGACGTCGCCTGGCTCCTCGGGCCCCGCCCGCTCGCGGCGCTCGCGGCCGCGCGCCCCGGGCGCAGCCCGCGCAGCGCGAGCTTCGCCGCCGCGGGCGTCCACGTCCTGCGCCGCGGTCCGTTCGAGGTGTTCGTCTCATGCGGCCCGAACGGCCAGCATGGCGTCGGCGGCCACTCGCACAACGACAAGCTCTCGCTCGAGCTCCGCGCCCACGGCGAGCTCGCGGTCTGCGACGGCGGGACACCGGCGACCGGCGCGGGGCCCGAGCTGCGCGACGCGTTCCGCTCGACCCGCGCGCACGCGACGGTCGTCGTCGACGGCCTCGAGCAAGCGCCGCTCCTGCGCGAGCGGCCCGAGGCGCTCCCGGACGTCACCGCCGCGCGGCTCCTCGCGTTCGAGCCCGGGGGCACGGCGGACCGGCTCCTCGGCGAGCACCGCGGGTTCGCGCGCGCGGGCGTCATCCACCGGCGGGAGGTCCTCGTCGCGGAGGCGGGCGTCGTGACCGTGGACCGGCTCGCGGGCGCGGGGCCCCACCGGGTGGAGCTGCGCTGGCCGTTCGCGAGCGCAGGCGCGCGGCTGCGCCCCGTCGCGGCGAAGGAGGAGGCCGCGCTCGAGCGGCTCGCGCGCGCCGTCCGGCTGCGCGCGGCGCCCGACCGCGTCCACGCGGTCGAGGTGCCGCTTGGCGACCGCCGCCTCCTCGTCGCGTTCGCGCTCCCGCCCGGGCTCGTCCCGGAGATCGCCCCCGCCGTGTACGCGCCGGGATACGGACAGCTCGCGCACGGCGCGGTCGCGCTCGTCGCCGGCGGGGTCCGCTGCCCCGCCGTGCTCGCGACGTTCCTCGTCGTCCTCGACGGCGCGTGAGCGGCCGGCGGCGGACCGGGGCGCGCCGTGCTAAGTCACGGGGAATGCTCCCCGCCCTCCTCTCCCTCCTCGTCGCCGCTGCGCCGGGACCCGCGCCCGCGGCGGCCGCATCCGCCGCCGACGCCCGCGTCGCGGTCCTCGCGGCCATGTCCGCCGAGCTCTCGCGATCGACCGAGCGGCTCCGGCTCCAGGGGTACGAGGCGCCCTACTTCGTCTCGTACCAGGTGAAGGACGTGACCCGGCACGATCTCGGAGGGCGCTACGGCGCGATCTTCGAGGACGCCACCCGGCGCGACCGGAACCTCTCCGTGGACCTGCGCGTCGGCAGCTACGAGCTCGACTCCTCCGGCGGCGACGAGACCGCGCTCCTCCTCGGGGCGGAGGGGCCCACCTGGTATGCGCCGAAGGACGCGCCGCTCGATGGCGACGTCGCCGCGCTCCGGACGGCGCTCTGGCTCGCCACCGACGAGCGGTACAAGGAGGCGCTCTCGTCGTACTTCAAGAAGAAGTCGCGCGAGGTCTACCGCGCCGCGGACGAGGCGCGCGCGCCGAGCTTCTCGCGCGAGGCGCCGAACCGGCACGTCGACCCTCCCCTCCCCTTCACGTTCGACCGCGAGCGCTGGAGCGCGGTCGTGCGGGACGCGACCGCGCTCTTCCGCGCTCACCCGGACGTCTTCGACTCGTCGGTGAAGGTCACGGCGGAGAAGCAGGTCCGCTGGTTCGCGTCGAGCGAGGGGGCGGGGCTCGTCACCGAGCGGACGCTCTTCGGGCTCCACGTGCAGGCCGTCGCGCGCGCGCCGGACGGGCAGCTCCTCGAGGACGGACGCGACTTCTACGCGCGGACCGAGGCGGAGCTCCCCTCGCCCGCGCAGGTCCGGGCCGCCGCCGAGCAGGTCATCACCGAACTCGAGGCGCTCCGCCGCGCGCCGGCCATCGATCCGTACACCGGGCCGGCGATCCTCGAGCCGGAGGCGACCGGGGTCCTCTTCCACGAGGCGGTGGGGCACCGGCTCGAGGGAGAGCGGCTCGAGGACGACAAGGACGGCCAGACGTTCAAGGGGCAGGTCGGGCAGCTCGTGCTCCCGCCCTTCCTCACGATCGTGGACGACCCGACGCTCGCGAAGGCGAACGGCATGGCGCTGAACGGCGCGTACACGTTCGACGAGCAGGGCGTCGCGGCGCAGCGCACGGTGCTCGTCCGCGACGGCCGGCTCGAGTCCTACCTCCTGTCGCGCAAGCCGGTGAAGCCGTTCGATCGCTCGAACGGGCACGGCCGCAGCCAGGGCGCCCGCCCGGCGATGGCGCGCATGGCGAACCTCGTCCTCGAGTCGTCGCGTCGGGTCGGCGCGGCGGAGCTGAAGCGGATGCTGATGGCGGAGGCCCGGCACCAGAACAAGCGCTATGGCCTCGTCATCCGCGACATCACCGGCGGGAACACCAACACGGCTTCCTACGGCTACCAGGCCTTCAAGGGGACGCCGCGGCTCGTCTATCGCGTGGACGCGAAGACAGGCGCCGAGGAGCTCGTCCGCGGCGTCGAGCTCGTCGGGACGCCGCTCACGAGCGTCAACAAGGTGCTCGCGACCTCCGACGTCTCACGCGTCTTCAACGGGTACTGCGGGGCGGAGAGCGGGTTCGTACCGGTGTCGACCGTCGCGCCGTCGGCGCTCGTCGGCGAGCTCGAGCTGCAGCGCGTCGCGCGCGCGAACGAGCGGAGCCCCATCCTTCCGTCACCCTGGGCGGAGGGGCCCGCGGCTCCCCCCGCCGGCCAGGTGCCCCCGCCGGCGGCGCCCGTCCCGACCGAGCGCGGCTCGTCCGCGCGCGGCGGCGCCGCCGGAGGGACCACGCGATGAGCGCGCCGCTCCCCGTCCCGCCGGTCGAGGCGATCCTCGCGAAGCCGCGCCGCGTCGCTCTCGACGCGTTCCTCGCCGCCGGCTGGCGTCCCTATGCGCGGCCGCTCGGGCTCGACGCCGAGCGCGCACGCCTCCTCAACATCGACTTGTCGGAGCCCGACGTCGCCTACGAGCGGGACGGCGACCTCGCCGCGGTCGCGCACGTCGAGACCGACCTCGAGGGGCTCGTCACGCACGTCGAGGTCGTGGGCGCCGAGCCCGCCGACCCGGTGCGGATCGCGCTCGCGCTGCTCGGCGAGGTCGGGCCGCCGCGGACCGGCGGCGGCGCCGACGCGCGCGAGTGGGTCTGGGGCCCGGAATCGGGCGCGACGGCGACGGCCGGCGGTGAGCCGGTGCGGCTCTGGATGTGCGCGGAGCGGGCTCACGGCGACCGGCTCTGGCTCGTCGCGACGCTCGTGCGGCGAAGCTAGCGGCGCCAGCCCTGCCAGACGACGTAGCGGCGGAAGTCCGACGCGAACTCCGCGTCGGTGAGCCCGATCGCCTCCTTGAACGCGGCCGGGAAGCGGAGGCCCGTCCCCATGAGGCGCATCACCTCGAGCACCCGCGCCTCGCCGTAGCGGGCGATGAGGAACTCGGCCGCGTGGTGCGCTGCGCCGTACACGACGTGCGACTGATCCTGGTAGAGCGGGTCCGGATCGACGATGGGGTCGCCGGCCTGCGCGAGGACGGTGCGCGCGGCGCGCCCGCGCGCCGGGACGCCGTCGCCCGAGCCAGGGAGCATCTCCTGGTAGAACTCGTAGAGATCCTCGATCCCGCCGTAGCGGTACCCCTGCCGCGCGGTGACGCTCGCGACGCCCTCGCTGAACCAGCGCGGGATCTCCTTGTACATCCAGGTGAGATCGTCGCCGGCGAGCTGGTACATCGCGCAGTGGGTGAGCTCGTGCGTCACGAGCTCCTCGAGCTTGCGCTCGTTCGCGCCGAAGAAGCTCCAGGTCCGCGGCGACTGCACGTCGATCGTCTGGAAGCGGGCCCAGGCGCGGAGCCACTCGTACCCCTGGCGGTGCACCGCGCCCTCGAGCGCCTCGTGGCTCGGATGGATCGTGATCGTGACCGGCTGGCGAAGGCCGCCCCAGCGCGCGATCCGCGGCGCGGCGATCTCGACGGCGTGGCGGATCTGGCTCGCGGCGGCCGCGTCCTCGGGCCAGTAGACGATGCGGAACCGGGCCGCGCCGGCCGTGAGCTCCTGCGACCTCGGCTCGCCCGTTCCGGCGAGCCGCGGGGCACAGCCCGAGATGAGGGCGATCGTGAGGACGGCGGCGGGGAAGCGAACCACGGAGAAAGGGTCTACCCGGCCCTGGCAGGGGTGCGCAAGCTCGCTCGCCCGGCAAGGACGGCAAGGAGTGGGGCGAGGTGGGTGAGATCCCTCACGGCCCCCACCTCGGCGGCGGCGCGTCCGAAGCCGAGGACCGGGACCGGCGCCCGGGTGTGATTGCGGGTCGTAAGGTCCTCGATGTTGCCGTGGTCGCTCGCGACGACGAGCGCGTCGTCCGGGCCGAGGCCGGCGACGAGCGTGCGCAGGAGCGCGTCGAGCCGCCCGAGCGCCTCGAGCGCGCGCTCCATCGAGCGGGCGTGGCCCGCCTCGTCCGTCTCGAAGAACTCGAACACGGTGAGGTCGTGCGGCGCCGCGAGGGCCCGGAGCAGCTCGGCCGCCTCCTCCGGCGCGCGGACCGGCACGTCGTACCCGCGGGCGCGGGCGCGCTCGCCGGTGATGTCGTGGGTGAGGCCGCGCCCCTCCCGCGCGTCGGGCCAGGTGCGGAAGCGGCCGCCCCCCGCGGCGAACGCGACGGTGGTCGCCGACGCGCGCGCCCGACGGCTGCCGAGGCGGCCGTCGATCTCGAACTCCGCCTCGCCGTCCGCCTCGAACCCGAGCGCGCGCAGGTACGCGACGGGGTAGGCGTTCGCGAACGCCGCGCTCCGTCCCGCCTCGGCGAGACCGCGGAACAGCGAGCGCCGGCGCAGGAGGTCCCTGAGCGTCGCGTTCGGGAACCCGAGCAGGTGGCGGCCGAGGAGCGCGGGCGCGTTCTCGCCGGTCAGGATCGCGGTCTGGCCCGTCGCGGACTGCGGCCGGCCCGGGACGCCGAGGGTCGCGTCGGCGAGCACCGCGCGCCCCCCAGCCGGGAGCGGCGCCCCCGTGCCGTCCTCGAAGCGGGAGAGCAGGAACTCCCCCCGCGCGAGCGGGTTCCGATCGGGATCCGGCACGCCGGCGCCGACGCCGTCCACGAACACGAAGAGGGTCGCCACCCGCGGATCATAGCCGCCGGGGACGGTCGGCGTCGCCCCGTCCGACCCGACCGCGCCGGGGCCGCCCGGCGAGGCCCTCGCTACGTTCCGGGCATGCCGCGGCTCGCGGGCTTTCCGACGGACGCGACGATTCGCTTCGACGGCGCGTCGATTCCGGCACGCCGGGGCGAGCCGGTCGCGGCGGCGCTGCTCGCGGCGGATCGTCCGCTCGTCTCCCGCTCGGCGAAGTACCACCGGCCGCGTGGGCCGTTCTGCCTCGCGGGCTCGTGCGCCGGCTGCTTCGTCCGCTCGGATGGCCTGCCGAACCGGCGGGCGTGCCGGATCGCGTGCCGCGACGGCCTGGAGATCGAGTCGCAGAACGCGTTCCCCGGCGCGCGCCACGACCTCCTCGGCGCCGTGGACCTCGCGACGCCGCGCGGCCTCGATCATCACCGGCTCGCCACGTGGAGCCTCCTCGCGAACCGGATCGCGGTCGCGCTGGCACGCCGCCTCTCGGGCGTCGGGCGGCTCCCTTCCGCGGCGACGCTGCACGCAGCCCGGCCGCCGCCCCGGGAGGAGCGGTTCGACGCGCTCGTAGTCGGCGCCGGGCCGGCGGGCCTCGCCGCCGCGGAGGCGCTCGCCGACGCGGGGCGGCGGGTCGTCGTCGCGGACGAGGCGCCGGCGGCGGGCGGGCGGCTCCGCGCACGGCTCGGCGCGCCGGGGGACCCTGACCTCGCCTGGGCCGGCGCGGTCGTGCGGCGCGTGTCCGCGGCAGGCGGCGAGGTGGCGACCGGCACGTGCGTCGCGGGGCTGTGGCACGACGGGGGCGAGCCGCTCGCGCTCCTCGACGTGGACGGGCGCCTCCGCCTCGTCCGCGCGCGCGCCATCGTCCTCGCGCCCGGCGGGCACCCGCAACCGCTCGCGGCGCCGGGCGGCGATCGCCCCGGCATCCTCGCCGGGCGTGGCGTCGCGATCCTGCTCGCCGAGCATGGGGTCGTGCCGGGCGCTCGCGCGGCGATCGTGGGCGAGGGGGAGGACGCGGAGCGGCTCGCGCTCACGCTCGCGCGCGCAGGCATGGAGGTCACGCGCGCCCCGTCCGCGGAGGGCGGCGCCCTCGCGGGCCGCAGCCGGGTGCGGGCGCTCGCGCTCCCGTCCCGGCGGATCGCGTGCGACACCCTCGTCGTCGCGACGCCCCCCGCGCCCGCGTTCGAGCTCGGCCGCGCGCTCGGCGCCGCGGTGCGCTGGGACGCGGCGCTCGGCGCGCTCTCGCTCGCGGCGGAGGAGGACGGGAGGACCGGCGTGCCGGGGCTCTACGCGGCGGGCGAGGTGACCGGCGCGGCGGGAACGGCGCGGGCGGCGGAGGCGGGACGGCGCGCCGGCGAGGCCGCGCGTGGCTAAGACGATCCTGTGCGCATGCGAGGACGTCACGCGCGACGAGATCCGGCGCGCCTTCGCCACCGGCACGCGCGACGTCGAGTCGCTGAAGCGGCTCACGGGGTTCGGCACCGGGCCGTGCCAGGGGAAGAGCTGCCTCGCCGGGGTGCTCCGCGAGCTCGCAGCGCTCGGCGCCGCGCGCGGCGAGCTCGCGCCCTTCACGGCGCGCCCGCCCGCCTCGCCGCTCGCGCTCGGCGCGCTCGCCGCCCTCGACGCGGCCGCGCTGCCGCTCGACGCGGGGGTGCCGCGGCCCTCGCCGGCTCAGGTCCGGGCGGCCCCCTCACCCCGACCCTCTCCCCTGCTGCGCGGGGGCGAGGGGGAGGGAGAGGTTCGGGCCCTCTCACCCCAGCCCCCTCCCCCGCTGCGCGAGGGCGAGGGGGACCAACACAGGGCACAAGTCGCGATGGAGCCGACGCCCCTCCCCGCGCGCGCCGACGTCGTGATCGTGGGCGGCGGGATCATGGGGCTCGCGCTCGCCTACGAGCTCGGGCGGCGCGGCGTCCGCGACGTGCTCGTGCTCGAGCGCGGTCCCCTCAACGCGGGCGCGTCGGGCAGGAACGGCGGGGGCGTCCGCGCGCAGTGGGGGACGCCGACGATGATCCGGCTCGCCCGCCGCTCGATCGAGCTGTGCGCGCAGCTCGCGGTGGAGCTCGGCGTGAACGTCTGGTTCCGGCGCGGCGGCTATCTCTTCCTCGCCCCGACGCGCGCCGAGGCGGCGCGCCTCGAGCGGTACGCCGCGCTCCACCGCCGCGAGGGGCTCCGCACCCACGTCGTGGACGCGAACGAGGCGGCCGCGATCGTCCCCGAGCTCGATCGCGGGCGCTTCGTCGCGGCCTCGTGGAACCCGGACGACGGCGTCGTCTTCCCCTGGCCGTTCCTGTGGGGCTACGCGGCCCGCGCGGAGACGCTCGGCGCACGCGTCGCCACCTTCACGCGCGTGACCGGTTTCGACGCCGCCGGCGCGCGGCTCGCGGCGGTGCGGACCGACCGCGGGCGCGTCGCGTGCGACACCGTCGTCCTCGCGTGCGGCGCCTGGTCGAAGGAGGTCGCGGCGCTCGCGGGCGTGTCGCTCCCGAACCGGCCGGTGCGCCACGAGATCCTCGCGACCGAGCCGCTCAAGCCGTGGCTCGGGCCGCTCGTGTCGCTCCTCGGCACCGGCCTCTACTTCTCGCAGACGCAGCGGGGCGAGATCGTGGGGGGCATGGGGGACCCGACGGAGCCGGAGGGGCTGTCGCTCGGCTCGACGCTCCGCTTCCTCGCGCGTTTCGCGCGCGCCGCGACCGCGCTCTGCCCGCGGCTCGCCGGCGTCCAGGTCGTCCGCCAGTGGGCGGGGCCGTACGACGTCACGCCGGACAACCAGCCGATCCTCGGCCCGGCCGGCTTCGAGAACTTCCTGCAGCTCTCGGGGTTCGTCGGGCACGGCTTCATGATGGCGCCGGCGGTCGCGGAGCTCTACGCGAACCTCCTCGCCGGCCGCGGCCGCGACGAGATCTTCGACCGGTTCGGGATCGAGCGCTTCGCGCGCGGCGACGGGCCGAAAGAGGATTTCATCATCGGGTAGCGCTACAGTCCCCGCATGCCACTCGGGAAGAAGATCGCGTTCCTCGGCTCGGGGAACATGGCCGAGGCCCTCGTGAAGGGGCTGCTCGCCGCCGGCACGGCCGCGCCGGACGAGATCGTGTGCGCCGAGCCGCGCGCCGAGCGGCGCGAGGAGCTGCACGCGCGGCACGGCATCGCCGTCACGGCGAGCAACCTCGCCGCGGTGAAGCAGGCCGACATCCTGGTGCTGTCGGTGAAGCCGCAGGTGATGGACGCGCTCCTCGACGAGATCGCCCCCGCGGTGGACGCGCGGAAGCTCGTCGTCTCTATCGCGGCGGGCGTGCCGATCTCCGCCATCGCCCACAAGCTCGGCGCGACCGCGCGGATCGTGCGGACGATGCCGAACACCCCCGCCCTCGTCGGCGCAGGCGCGACCGCCCTCGCCCGCGGGCCGCACGCGACCGAGGCGGACCTCGGACAGGCGGTCGCGCTGTTCGAGGCGGTCGGGACGGCGGTCGTCGTCGAGGAGCACCTCCTCGACGCGGTGACCGGCCTCTCCGGCTCCGGGCCCGCGTTCGTCTTCCTCGCCATCGAGGCGCTCGCGGACGGCGGCGTGAAGGTGGGCCTGCCGCGCCACGTCGCGCTGGCGCTCGCCGCGCAGACGGTCGTCGGCGCCGGGCAGCTCGTGCTCGAGACGGGTGATCACCCGGGCAAGCTCAAGGACCAGGTCACGAGCCCGGGAGGCACGACGATCGCCGGCGTCCACGCGCTCGAGGCGGCGGGCTTCCGCGCCGCGCTCATCGGAGCGGTGGAGGCGGCGGCGAAGCGGTCGCGGGAGCTCGGCGAGCTCGCGGAGAAGAAGAAGAGCTGACGCGCGGAGGCCCTACCCCCTCCCGCACCCGAGCGCCGGATCCCCGTGCAGCGTCTCGAGGATCGCGTCGGTGACCGCCGCGTCGGTCGCGTCCGCCGACGGGAAGATCGCGCCGAAGCGCTTCTGGAGCGCGGCCCCGACCGCGCGCGAGTCGCCGCACGCGTTGATGACCGTGAGCGCGCCGATCGCCTCGCCCTCGCCGCGCGCGATGTCCTTCGCGAGCACCTCCCGGTTCGCCTCGACGAAGTTCTTCGTCCCCTGCGCGAGCAGCGACGGCCCGCAGTTCGACGTCCCGAAGGTGATCCCGAACGTCTGGTTCGCGCAGATGTCATTGAGGGTCGCGGCGATGATCTGGATCCCGCCCGGCTGGTCCTTGAACGCCATCGCCCCGAGCCCGCACCCGGCGGCGCCGTACTTCCCCGGCGACCCCTGGATCCCCTTCTTGAGCTCCTCCTCGGTCTTGGACTGGGCGAGCGCGGACGAGGCGGCGACGAGCGACAGGATCACGGCGAGGACGCGGGCCATCGAAACCTCCAGGGTTGATCGATGCGCCGACGTTACCGCGCACCCGCAGCCGGATCCGCAGCCTCGTCGGGTGCTGCGCCGCCGCGCCGCGATCCCGCCGGTCCGCCCGTCCGCGGTACGGCGGCACCGTGACCATGCCCCTCCGCTCACCGCCAGTTCGACGGGATGGGTGGTGCCCGCGGTCTACTCCGTCGTCTCGCAGCTCGCCCAGCCACAGTGCGGGCAGGTCCGGCAGCCGCCGGAGAGCACGAGGGCCGCGTCGCACTGCGGGCACTCCTCGCCGTTCCGCGTCGCGCCGCTCGTGAGCACCTGCTTCTCGCGCGAGCCGTCGCGGTAAACCGTGATGCCCTTGCAGCCGAGCTCGAACGCGAGCCGGTATGCGCCCGCGACGTCCTCGACGGTCGCGTGGCGCGGCAGGTTGATCGTCTTCGACACGCCGTTGTCGACGTGTCGCTGGAACGCCGCCTGCATCCGGACGTGGGCGTCGGGCGCCACGTCGTGCGCGGTCGCGAAGAGCCAGCCCACCGACTCGGGCACGCCCTGGATCCCGCGGGCGCGCCCCATGGCGCGGATGGTCGCGAGCGCGCCGTCGGCGCCCGCGGCGCGCAGCGCGTCGGCGAGGAGCGGGTGCTCCTCTCGCAGCTCGGACGCGTCGAGCGCCCGGCGCACGTAGGCGAGCGCGAAGAGCGGCTCGATGCCGGACGAGCACCCCGCGATGAGCGCGAGCGTGCCGGTCGGCGCGATGGTCGTCACGGTCGCGTTCCGGCGCGGCGCGACCCCCTGGGCGGCGAGCGCGCTCGTCGCGAACCCCGGGAACGGCCCGCGCTCCCGCGCGAGCGCCTCGCTCGCGGCGTGCGCCTCGCGCGACACGAAGGCCATGACCTCGTCCGCGACCCGGAGCGCCTCGGGCGCGTCGTACGGGACGCCCAGGCGGACGAGCAGGTCCGCCCAGCCCATCACGCCGAGGCCGATCTTGCGGTTGCGGTGCGAGATGTCCGCGATCTGCGGGAGCGGCCAGACGTTCACGTCGAGCACGTCGTCGAGGAAGCGCACGCCGTCCCGGACGCAGGAGGCGAGCGCCTCGTGATCGATCCGCCCGCCGCGCTCGAAGCGGCCGAGGTTCACGGACCCGAGCGTGCACGCCTCGAACGCGAGGAGCGGCTGCTCGCCGCACGGATTCACCGCCTCGAACCGGCCTGCGTCCGGCGTCGGGTTGTCCGCCTCGACCCGGTCGATGAACACGAGCCCGGGCTCGCCCGACGCCCACGCGGAGCCCGCGATGCGCTCGAGCAGCGCCTGCGCGTCCACCGTCCGCACCATTTCGCCGCCGCGCGGGTGATGCAGCGGCCACGATGCGCCCGCCGCGGCGGCGTGGAAGAGCGCGGAGGGAGCCGCGACGGACAGGTTGAAGTTCTCGAGGCCGGCGCCTCGCTTCGCGTCGACGAACTCCTCGACGTCGGGGTGCCACGCCGCGAGCACGGCCATGTTGGCGCCGCGGCGCACGCCTCCCTGCTTGATGATCTCGGTGGCCGCGTCGTAGACCCGCATGAACGAGACCGGCCCGCTCGCGACGCCGTGGGTGGTCTTCACGACGTCGCCGCGCGGGCGCAGGCGGGAGAACGCGAACCCGGTGCCGCCGCCGGACTGGTGGATGAGCGCCGCCCACTTGAGCGCGTCGAAGATGCCCGCGAGGTCGTCCTCGACCGGCAGGACGAAGCACGCCGCGAGCTGGCCGTGCTCGCGGCCCGCGTTCATGAGCGTCGGCGAGTTCGGCAGGAACTCGAGCGACGCCATGCGGGCCTCGAACCGCTCGGCGGCCCGCCCGCGCTCCGCCTCGGGCTCCGCCCTCGCCACGGCGCGCGCGACCCGGCGGAAGAGCTCCGCGGGCGTCTCGACCACCGCGCCGCCCTCGTCGCGGAGCAGGTAGCGGCGCTCGAGCACGTGCCGGGCGTTGTCGGAGAGCCGATCCATCGCGCCTCGATACTTATCCGGAACACCCCCTCGCTGCCTCCCCTTGCCACTCCTCCGGGGGGCTCCCAGATTCGCCACACACCACGAGAAGGAGGAGTCCGTCCGTGCCTGACAAGGACAAGGGGCCGTCGCGTCCCGGAGGCTCGATGACCGTCCGCGAGGCGGGCCGTCTCGGTGGCGAGGCGCGCAAGGAGCAGCTCGGGTCGAAGGGATATTCGGAACTCGGTCACAAGGGAGGCCAGCGGGTCCGCGAGCTCATCGAGGAAGGAAAGAACTCGGAGCGCAAGTGACGGCGCCACCCACCGTCGCGCGTGCGGCTCCGCCGCCGGAGCGCCGCGGGGACGAGCGGATCGGGTGACGCCTCGAGCCCGTGTGCCGGCGGGATCAGGGAAGGGGCCCGCCGGGCCGCTTGTGCGCCCGGCGGGCCTCTGGCAATGAAGACGCATGCTCCGCTCCTCCCTCGCTGCCCTCGCCCTCGCTTCCCTGGCCGCCTGCACGCCGCGCGGCGTGATCCCCGACGCCGAGCGCCAGCGCGTCCGGTCCGAGCTGTCCGGTCAGCCGCGCTGGCTGCGCGTCGCCGCGTACGCGGCGCCGCTCTGGGGCGACCGCACGAAGGTGCTGCTCAGCGACATCCCGCTCGACGAGCTCGATCTCGTCGAGACGACGGGCGGCACGCCCGTCCCGCCGCCCGCGCCGGAGAAGATCCTCCCGCCCGGCACCGCCGTGCGGATCCGCGACGTCGAGTTCCCGACCGGCTGGACCATCGCGCAACGCGTGGTCATGACGCCGCGCTACCACCCGTGGGTGCTCGTCGACGTGCCCGGCGACTCGCGGCCGAACGTCGTCGTGCTGTCGCAGACAGCCGTCACGTTCGACGAGGTGCGGGCGCAGTTGGAGCGGCTGCTCTCGACCGACGACCCGAGCGCCTTGTACGCGGCGCTCCCACAGGAGCAGCGCGATCTGATCGCGCGGAAGGAGGTCGTCGAAGGGATGTCGCCGCGCGCCCTCGAGATGGCCTGGGGACTCCCGGAGCGGAAGCGGATCGATCGGCCCGCCGCGACGGAGGAGTGGACCTGGCCCGGGGGCAAGCGGAAGGCCTTCCTGCAGGACGAGCGGCTCGTGCGCTGGCAGAAGTAGTCCGCCTGCCGAGGTGCACGCCCTGCGCGCACGTCGCTGCGCGATGCGCGCGCAGCCCCATCGCACGATCGTTCACGGAACGGGGGTCGCCGCGGGCGTCGCGCGCGTTTAGATCCAGCGCTCCGGAGGAACACGATGGAGCGACGGATCGATCGAGTGCAGATGTCGGCGAGGAAGCGGATCGCGCTCATCGCGCACGACAGCCGCAAGGACGACCTGCTCGACTGGGTCGGCTACAACCGCGACGTGCTGTGCGAGCATGACCTCATCGCGACCGGGACGACCGGCACGCTCTTGCACGGACGGCTCGGCCTCGACGTGACGCGCCTCAAGAGCGGACCGCTCGGGGGCGACCAGCAGATGGGCGCGAAGATCGCCGACGGCGAGCTCGACCTGCTCGTCTTCTTCTGGGATCCGCTCGAGCCGCACCCGCACGAGCCCGACGTGCGCGCATTGCTACGCATCGCGGTGCTCTACAACATCCCGGTGGCTTGCAACCGCGCCACCGCGGACTTCGTGATCGCGTCCCCGCTCATGCATGGCGAGTACGATCGCCTCGTCGCGAACCACGGCGCGGCACGCGAGGCGGCGACGCAGGCTTGGTAGCCGCGGCTACGCCTGCGCGCGCACCTTCGCCACGCCGGCCGGGGCCGCCGCGTCGACCGGGGCCGCCGCGCCGCGCAGGGCGCGCCGGCGGAAGCCTTCCTTCACCTCGTAGGCGAACTCGTCGAGCACCTCGGGGTCGATCGGATCCCCGTTGAGCGACAGCGTGAGCGAGACGAGCCCCTCGCGCTGCCCGAGGTGGACGAGCTGCGCCTCGACGAGCTTGTTCGGCATGCACTCGAGCGGGCCGACGCAGAGGAGGCCGTCGAGGTGGCCCTCTCGCCAGCCCTGCGCGCCCAGGCCGAGCGCGAGCACCGCCTCGTGCTCGAGCTCCTTGCGCAGGTAGTGCGATCCCGCCTCGGCGGTCTCGGCGATGGGCGCGTGGTGCGGCCAGCCCATGCCCTCGGCGGCGGCGTCCTGGACGACGTCGACGACCCGCTTGCGGATGCGGCTCTTGAGCGCGGCCTTGAGCCCCCGGCTCACGCCGCGCCGGAGCTGCACGAGGTCGGAGAACTGGAGGTACTCGACGACCGGCTCGATCCGAACGCGGATGCCGCGCTTCTCGAGCTCGTCCGCCGCCCAGCCGTTCGAGGCCGGATCGGAGCGCACGTAGATCTCGCCGACGAGGAGCACGGTCGGGTGCGGCCGCGGATCCTTCACCGCGCGCATCTCGCGCGCGAACCCGGAGACGACGTCGCGGACGCCGTAGATCCGGCCGGTCGCCGCCTCGAGCATCACCTTCTTCGCGGAGAGGTCGCCGGAAGCGCCCCTCTCGATCGTGTCGAACAGGACCTTCGACCAGCGCGAGTGGACCTCGTTCGCCGCGCCCGGCGTCCTCTCGACCGGGCGCGCGTCCCGCAGCGCGTCCGCGAGCATGCCGTACGCGGCGAGGCCGGCGAGCACGATCGCGCCGAGCCCGGGCGGCACGCCCTCGAAGTAGTCGGAGTCGGGCGGCGACCAGATGCCGACGCGCCCGCCCTCCCCGAGGCGGTCGAGCACCATCTGGTGCAGCTGCCGGTACATGCCGAAGCGGCACGGCCCGTTCGAGCCCGGCATGAAGAAGGTGAACGCGCGACGCGGCTCCTTCTCGATGCGCTCGAGGAGCGCGCCGATCGTGACCGTCATCGGCAGGCACTCCTTGCCGCTCGTGTGGCGCCGGCCGAGGCGGATGGTGTCGACGGTCGCCTGGGCGAGCACCTCGACGTCCACGCCGTAGCCCCGGAGCGCCGCGGCGAGCGCGTCCGCCTCAGGCCCCATCGGCGGGACGAGGACGCGGCTGCCGAGCGCCGCGATCTCCGGGAGCGTCCGCGCGTTCATCGTGAGGAGCGGCGCCGGGTTTGCGGACACGCTCGCGCCCGAGCGCAGGTCCTCGCGCACGCAGTGGAGGAACGCCTCGACGCGCGTCTTCGTGCCCGCGTCGCCCGCGTGCCCGTCCGTCTCTATGATGGCGAACGGCTTCCCCTCCATGAGCCGGGTGTAGTGGTGGAGGGTGAAGCTGTCCGGCCCGCAGGCGTAGTTGGAGGTGAAGATGGAGTAGAGCCCCTGCGTGCGCCGGATCTCGTGCGCGGCGCGGAGGATCCGCTGCGTGTAGGACCAGAACGCGCCCTCGACGAGCGGGGCCTCGTCGGCGATCGGGAAGCAGTCCACCGGGATCGCGAGCGCCCCCTGCTCGCGCAGGAGCGCGGGGACGTTCGAGTTGAGGACATCGTCGTGGAGCGTGTAGGCGCGGCCGAGGACGACGACCGGCAGGAGCCCGTCCTTCTCGCAGCGCGCGAGCGCCTCGCGCCCGAGATCGATGAGGTGGCGGTCGAAGCGGAGCTGCTCCTCGCGCGCCGCGGCGTGCGCCGCCATGACCTTCGCGGGATCGGCGACGCCCACCTCGTCGGCGAGGTGGCGGATCGCCTCGAGGAACAGCTCCGTCTCGAGGAACCCCGCGCCGGTGCGGATGATCGGGGAGAGGACGCGTCCGCGGAGCTCCTTCGCGAGGTCGTGCCGCACGACGTCTGGCGCGCCCTGGACGATCGGGCAGAGCCAGGTGTGCTTCTCGTCGCGCACGGGCGGCAGCTCGCGGAGCATCGGCAGGAACACGTAAGGCGCGCCGGTCGCGGCCAGCTCCTGCACGATCCCGTGGT
>DASWEI010000036.1:0-18340 GCA_036394835.1 Anaeromyxobacter sp.
GTACTCGTCGTGCGAGAGATCGAGGAAGAGGAGCATGAACACGCCGGTCTCGGCGTCGAGCCCCATGAGCGCGATCATCCCGACCCAGACCGCGATCGAGATGTTGTAGCCGAGCGCCCAGAGGAGCCACACCGCTCCGACCGCCGAGAACGGCACCGCCGCCATCACGAGCGCCGCCTTGAAGGACGACTTCGTGTTCATGTAGAGCAGGCCGAAGATGAGGACGAGCGTGAGCGGGATGATGAGCTTCAGCCGCTCCTTCACCCGGAGCATGTTCTCGTACTGGCCGCTCCAGACCATGTTGTAGCCGGTGGGGAGCTGGAGCCCCGTCGCGACCGCCTTCTTGGCCTCGGTGACGTAGCCGCCGACGTCGATCTTCGAGGTGTCGAAGTCGACGTACACGTAGCCGGCGAGGAGCCCGTTCTCGTCGCGGATCATCGACGGACCCTGCGCCAGCACGATGTCCGCGATCTCCTCCATCGGGATCTGGCCCTGGCCGCCCGGGAGCGGCAGGAGCACGCGACGGAGCGCGGACAGGTCCTCGCGGTAGTCGCGCGCGTAGCGCACGTTGATGCCGTAGCGCTCCCGTCCCTCGACGGTCGTCGACTGGTTGTCGCCGCCGACGGCGGTCATCACCATCATGTTCGCGTCGTCGACGGACAGGCCGTACCGCGCGAGCTGCTCGCGCTTGAGGACGAAGTCGAGGAAGTAGCCACCGGCGACGCGCTCCGCGTAGACGCTGCGGGTTCCGGGGACCTTCTTCACGACCGCCTCGGTCTCCCTGGCGACGCGCTCGATCGTGACGAGGTCCGCGCCGCTGATCTTGATGCCGACCGGCGTGCGGATGCCGGTCGAGAGCATGTCGAGCCGACCCTTGATCGGCATGGTCCACGCATTCGAGATACCCGGGAGCTGCAGCCGCTCGTTCATCTCGTTCTCGAGCTCGTCCTGCGTGATCCGGTCCCGCCACAGCGGGCGCAGGACGCCCTTCAGCCACGTGGGCGCCCAGGACGAGTACCAGCGCGGCTTCTCGCGCCACTCGGAGTCGGGCTTCAGGATGACGGTCGTCTCCATCATCGTGAACGGCGCCGGGTCGGTGGAGGTGCTGGCGCGCCCTGCCTTCCCGAACACGCGCTCCACCTCGGGGAAGGTCCTCAGGATCTTGTCCTGGATCTGCAGCGCCTTCTGCGCCTCGGCGACCGCCATGCCTGGCTCCACCGCCGACGGCATGTAGAGGATCGTGCCCTCGCGCAGCGGGGGCATGAACTCGGACCCGAGCTTCAGGTAGGCCGGGATCGTCGTGAGGACGACGGCGACCGCCGCCGCGATCGTGGCCTTCGGGTGGCGGA
Organism: Anaeromyxobacter sp.; assembly: GCA_036394835.1. Lineage (GTDB taxonomy): Bacteria > Myxococcota > Myxococcia > Myxococcales > Anaeromyxobacteraceae > Anaeromyxobacter. The sequence continues at coordinate 1,350 of DASWEI010000036.1, forward strand.
GCACGAACCTGCAGGGCCGCTCGTAGATGCGGTGGAGGAGCTTCGAGATCGGGTGCGCCTCCTCCGAGTGGTACTTCCCGACGAGCGCCTGGTTCGCGGTCCACGAGAGCCAGCGCGGGCGGAAGCGGAACTCGTCGATGCGCGCGAACATCATCCGCATCGCCGGGTCGAGCGTGATCGCGAGGAACGCCGCGATCGCCATCGCCAGGTTCTTCGAGTAGGCGAGCGGCCGGAACAGGCGTCCCTCCTGGTCCACGAGCGTGAAAACGGGCATGAACGCGACCGCGATCACGAGGAGGGAGAAGAAGACGCCGGGTCCCACCTCGAGGAGCGCCTCGAGGCGGACGTGATGGAAGTCGCCCTTCCTGCCGTCCTTCATCCAGTGGTGGATCTTGTTGTAGGCGTTCTCGACCTCGACGATCGCGCCGTCCACGAGCACGCCGATCGAGATGGCGATGCCCGCGAGCGACATGAGGTTCGCGTTGAGGCCCATGGCGTACATCGGGATGAACGCGAGCGCGACGGAGACCGGGATCGTCACGATGGGGATGATCGCGGACGGGATGTGCCAGAGGAAGATGAGGATGATGATCGAGACGACGATGATCTCCTCCACGAGCTTCGACTTCACCGTCTCGATGGCGTTGTGGATGAGCTCCGACCGGTCATAGGTCGTGACGACCTCGACGCCCTTCGGGAGCGACGGCTTGAGCTCCTCGAGCTTCGTCTCGATGCGCTTGATGACGTTGAGCGCGTTCTCGCCCGAGCGCATCACGACGATGCCACCCACGACGTCGCCCTCGCCGTCGAGGTCGGCGATCCCGCGGCGGAGCTCCGGGCCGAGCGCGACGGTGGCGATGTCCTTCACGAGCACGGGTGTTCCGCCCTGCGACCGGAGCACGAGGTTCTCGAGGTCCGCGATCTTCTTCACGTAGCCGCGCCCGCGCACCATGTACTCGCGGCCGCTGAACTCCACGAGCCGGCCGCCCACGTCGTTGTTGCCCTTGCGGACCGCGTTGATGACCGCGTCGAGCGGGAGCTTGAACGCGGCGAGAGCGTTCGGGTTCACCGTGATCTGGTACTGGCGGACCTGGCCGCCGACCGTCGCGACCTCCGCCACGCCGGGCACGCTCTGGATCGCGTAGCGCAGGTTCCAGTCCTGGAACGAGCGGAGCTCGTCCGACGAGTGCTGCCCCGTTCGGTCGACGAGGGCGTACTGGTAGACCCATCCGACGCTGGTCGCGTCGGGCCCGAGCTCCACCTTCACGTCAGGTGGGAGCTGCTGCGTGATCTTGGACAGGTACTCGAGGACGCGCGTCCGGGCCCAGTACGGGTCCGTCCCGTCCTCGAAGATCACGTAGACGTAGCTGAACCCGAAGTCCGAGAAGCCGCGGATCGCCTTCACCTTCGCCGCGCCGAGGAGGGCGGTCGTGATCGGGTAAGTGACCTGGTCCTCGATGATGTCGGGGCTCCGGTCCCATCGCGAGTAGACGATCACCTGCGTGTCGGAGAGGTCCGGCAGCGCGTCGAGCGGGATGTTCCGCATCGCCCACGCCGAGGCGACGAGCGCCACGATCGTCGCGGTGACGACGAGGTACTTGTTCTCGGCGGAGAAGCGGATGATTCGCTTGATCATGGCGCGCTATCGTCCGTGGCCGGCGTGGGGAGCCGCGGCGGGCGCATCGACGTGTGCGGGAGGCTGGCCGGCCGAGCTCGACGAGCCGTGCCCCGCGTGTTCCGCGCTGTCCTGGGACGCGGAGCCCGACGCTGACGTCAGGGCCGCGAGGGACGCTCGCAGGCGGGACTCGGAGTCGACGAGGAAGTTTGCCCGGGTCACGACCCCGTCCCCCTTCTGGAGCCCCGAGACCACCTCGACGAACTCCGAGTCGCCCTCGCCGAGCTGCACCTCGCGCGGCTGGAACTTCCCATCGGGAAGCGAGACGAACACCACGCTCTTCGTGCCGGAGTGGATGACCGCGTCCGCAGGGATCCGGATCCCCTCGCGGGCCTTCCCCTCGAGCACCACGTCGCCGAACATCTCGGGCTTGAGGTCGCCCGCCGGGTTCGGGAACTCGATGCGCACCTTCGCGGTGCGGATCTTCGGGTCGAGCAGCGGGTCGATGAACGCCACCCGTCCGGAGAACGTCCGGTTCGGGTACGCCTTGAGGCTCAGCTTCGCCGTCATGCCGACCTTCACCTGACGCACCTCGATCTCGTACGCGTCGGCGAGCACCCACACGCGCGAGAGATCCACGATCTCGAACGGCATGTCGCCCGCGTTCACCCGCATGCCGGGGACGACGTCCTTCTTCGTGAGGACGCCCGTGGCGGGCGAGGCGAAGGTGATCGTCCGCGATGGCTCGCCGGTGCGGTCGAGCCGCTCGATCGCGGAGCGCGGCACGTCCCACAGCTCGAGCTTCCGCCGCGCGGCCGCGACGAGCGCGTCGCCATCCGCGCTCATCCCGCCGGCGTGGGCGAGTCGCTTCCGGGTGTCGAGCGCGAGGAGGTACTCCTGCTGCGCGGCGAGGAGCTCGGGGCTGTAGATCGAGAAGAGCGGCTCGCCCGCCTTGACGGGACGCCCGATGAAGTCCGCGTACACGCGCTCCATGAACCCCGAGAACTTCACATTGACGTGGTGCACGCGGGTCTCGTCCACCGCCACGCGGCCGCTCGTGCGCCACGAGCCGCCGACGTGGCCGCGCTCGACGTGCGCGATCTTGAGGCCGATGAGCTGCTGGCGCCCGACGTCGATGGACACCCCCGTGAGACCCTCGACCGTGCCCGCGTCCCCGCCGCTTCCCTCGACCTTTACGAGCCTCATCCCGCAGATCGGGCAGTCCCCGGGGTGATCCTGGACGACGCTCGGGTGCATCGGGCACTGCCAGCGATCCGGCTGCTCGGACGCGGAAGCCTGCGTCAGTTGCGGTGCGGAGCCGGGCGCGGCCCCCATCTTGACGAGCTTCATCCCGCAGATCGGGCAGTCGCCCGGGTGATCCTGGACGATGCTGGGGTGCATCGGGCACTGCCACTGCTCCTTCGCCTCCGCGGCCGCTCCTTCGTGACCGTGACCGTCGCCGCCCCGGCGCGCCAGGAACCAGCTGCCGCCGCCCGCCATGACGGTGCTCGCGATGATCGCGAGCGCGAGGGCAGGGGCGCCGAACCGGCGCGAGGACGTCGTGTTGCTGGTCTCGGTGGTCATGCGTTCTCCGTTCATCACATTCCAGAGGTCGTGGGGCCGGAGGAGGTCGTCTCCGCCCCGCGCGATGCGGCCGGGCCCGCGCTCCCCATGCCTCCGCCGCTCGCCGCGGCGCCCGGCACGCCGCCGGCCGCCATCGCGCCGCTCGCGCCGGAGATCCCGACCGGATCGAGGCTCACCTCTGCGGCGGCGATCGCGATCCGCTGCGCCTCGGCGAGCGTGGCGAGGAAGCTCTCCTCGTCGCCGATGTACCCGGCGTTGGCCTCGAGCACGGACGCGAAGGTGACCTTCCCGACGCGGTACTGGGCGAGGGTGCTCTGCGCGGTGGCCCGGGACTGAACGAGCAGGCCCTCGCGGAAGATCCGGATCGTCTCGAGGAGCGCGGCATACGCGCTCCGCCGCTCCGCCACGCGGAGCCGGAGGACCTGCTCGATGGCCTCGGCGCTGCGGTTGCTCGCGTCCGCTCGCGCCTCGTTCTCCGCGACGGCCCGGCTCTGCTTGCGCGACGACCACAGAGGAAGGCCGATCGAGACGCCCGCGAGCCACATGGGCTCGAGCTGTCCGCGCGGCATGACGCCGGCGTTCACGCCGAGATCCGGGAAGCGGTCCCTCCGCGCGAGCGCGACGGACGTCGCGGCGCGCGCCGCGCCGAACCGCGCCTGCGCCAGCTCCGGGCTCCGCGCGAGCGCGTCTGCGAGCGCGGCGTCGTTCGAGACGAGCTCGTACGTCTCCGCCTTTCGCAGGCTCACCGACGTGGAGATCTGCTCGTCGAGAGGGTGGGCGCGCAGCCGGTTCAGCGTCTGAACGGCCGTCCGCTCCTGGGTCTCGAGCGACCAGCGGCGCTGGCGCAGCCGGTTCAGCTCGAGCTGGGCACGGAGGACGTCGGACTGGGCACCGTCACCCGTCTCGTAGCGGGTCCGGGCGAGGGCGGCGGACGTCTGCCAGATCTCCTCGAGCTGCTTCAGGAGCTCGAGTCGGTCGCGCGCGAACAGGAGATCCGTGTACGCGCGCCGGACGTCGGCTTCGGTCGATAGGCGAGCCCGCGAAAGCGCCGCGCCTGCCTCGTCCGCCGCGATGCGCGCGACGTCGGTCCGAAGCCCGCGCTTCCCTGGCCAGGGGAGCCCCTGGCTGAGCATCACCTGGTAGAAGCTCGTTTCCATCTTCCCGACCTGGATCTCCTTGAACCCGTCGTTCTGGATCCCGAGCGATAGGACGGGGTCAGGGAGCGCGCCCGCTTGCGGGATCCGCTCTCGCTCCGCCCGCACCGTCGCCTCGGCCTGACGGAGCTCGGGGCGAGCGGCGAGGCTCTCCTCGATGAGCTGCGCGAGCGCAGGGTCGGTCGGAAGCCCGGGCGCGGCGCCAGCGCTCGTGTCGGCGCTCGCCCGGGCGAACGGCATGGCGAGAAGCACGGCCAGCAGGATTCCCAGCCTGCATCGCGCGCCGTCGATCTTCGTGGTGGGCTGAGGGTCCATTGGCACGAACGCCTATAGCACCGCGCGTGCCACGGCGGAGAGGCGGCCCATCATCCGAAGACGCGGTGGAACGGACCGGTGACGGCGAACGGGCTGCGGCCCGGCACCCGCAGGTGGGCGCCGAGCCGCAGCGAGCTTCTCAGGGGCGACTACGGGACAGGCCGACTACGGGACGAACACCACGCCGCTGATCATGTCCATGCCGCACGCGTAGCGGATCTCGCCGGACTTCTTGGGCGTGAACTCGACCATCACGGCCTTCTCGAGCGGCAGGGGCTGGTTGATCCCGTGCTCCTTGATGACGATCTCCTTCGCGCACGTGTGATCCGTCTTGCGCGTCACGACGAGGCGCACCTTCTCGCCCTTGCTCGCCTTGATCTTCGAGGGCTCGAACCCGTTGTCGGTCACCGCGAGCGCAATGGTGCGGACGCCGTCCTTGACGGTCCCCTCCGCGATCCCCTGCGTCGCGCTGGCGCTCGCCGCGCCGTGCATGGCCCCGTGATCGTGCTGAGCCAGGGCGGACCCGGACGCGAGGGCGATCGCCGCTCCGACGGGCAAGAGGAAGCGCTTGCTGTTCATCTCAGGATCTCCAGTCGTTGTGCGTCCGCTGTTGCGGGCGCGGTTCTGAGGAACCCCTAAGCAGAACTCGTGCCGTGAGGGGCTGCCAGGATCCGGCGATATTCCACGGCACGCGGCTCCGGAGCATGGCCGCGGGAGCCACAGTGTAACCGGGACCGTCACGCGAACAATCCGCGGCCGCACCGATCGCGTGTCAATTCGCGACGCTCAACGTCCCGGCGCCCTGGTCGACGATCCACCTCCGGCGCTCCACGAGCTGGAGGTGCATGAGGCCGATCTGGCCTACCGGGCCACCGAACGCGAGCCAGCCGAGCTTGAGGAAGTACCAGAAGATCTCGGACATCGAGACCTGCTGGGCGTCGGAGGGCGGCGCCTCCACGCGCGTCGGGAGCCGGTCGTCCACGCCGGCTCACCTCGCGCCGATCCGGGTCGTGGTGCGGTCGAGCGCGGCGCGCAGACCCCGGGCGAGATCCTGAGCGGGGCCGACCGCCCAGTAGTGCAGGAACAGGATCCGCGGCTGCTCGCCGGTCATGTGCTGGTGGATCGCGACGGTGTCGATGCCGGCCGCGCGCAGGGCCTTGAGGACCGGCTGCAGCTCGCTCTCGAGCATGGCGAAGTCGCCGTCGACGACGGCACGCTCATCCGAGCCAGCGAACGCCGCCCAGGTGTTCACTCCCATCTTGTTGCCGACCTCGACGCCGCCCATCCGCGTCGTGCGCCCGATCTCCACCTTGTAGACGCCCTGGTCGACCTTGCCCTTCACCCCCAGCGCGGCGTCGATCCTCGACGCATCGAGCGAGGACCGGGCTGGATCGATCTGCGCGGTCGGTGTCTCCCCGTTCCCGCCCGCGGTCTCCTTGATCTTCGCGAAGACCTTGCCGACGGCGGAGGCGAGCGCCTTCTCGTCCCCCATGCCGCCGATGTGCATGAACATGACGCGGGCCGACTCCCAGAAGAAGTGGTTGTGCAGCGCGGTCACCTCGAGGCCGCTGTCGAGCGCGACGCTCATCACCGGGTTCACCTGGTCCTCGGCGAGGACGAGGTCGCCCATGACCATCGCGTGCCGCGGTGAACCCTCGAACGCGGCCCAGGAGGTGAGGCCCATCGACGGCGGAATCTTCACGCCCGCCACGGTGGGCTGGAGGTCGGTCCGGGGGACCGAGACCTTGAACACGCCCTCCTTCTCGTCGAGCTGGCCTTTCGCTCCGGTGAGCTGCTCGATCTGCGCGGTGTCGAGCGCCCCCTTCGGCGAGCCGGCGTTCCCCCCGTGAACCGGCAGCGCGATCAGCGTCGACAGCGCAGCGATGACCGCGAACCGGGTCCGGCGCCGCGAGGTCCCAAATGCCCACCCATCCCTGCACCCGGTGTCCGTTCCTTCGTTCCGCATGACGTCCTCCTCGTCCGGCGCGGGGCACGGTCGACGCGTGAACGCCAGGCCGGGTCCGCCTCCGTCTCAGTGCTTCGTCGCGCCTCCCTGCACCGCGTACAGGTCGTCGAACAGCGCGGCGCCGCGTGTGAGGCGTGCCTCGTCGTCCGAATGGGCGGCGGCGATCCCGGCGACGACCTGGCCGATGCCGGGCGCCTCCTCGCGGCCGTACTTCGCGTCCTTCACGTCGATGTCGTGGACGATCTCGGCGATCGCGCGGAGGGCGGGATCGGCGAGCCCGAAGCGCCGCACGAGCACCTCGAACGTGCACAGCTCGCCCTCGTGCGTGAACTCCCCCTCGAACATGTCGAACCGGAGCTCGCCCTTTTCCGGCCGGTAGCCCTTCGCCGGCACGAACTTGAAGCGCGCCTCCGGGTCGATGAACTTCCGGATGAGCCACGCGCTCGCCATCCGGTCCACCTTGATCCCGGTGCGCGTCACCCAGGTGCGCGCCCGGTGCTGCGCCACGTCCAACGCTTCCTTCGCCGACTCCGTTCCCTCGACGGTCCTCATGCGCGCCTCCATTCCGGACAGCAGGCCCTCGACGACCTCGCGTCCGGGTGCTCCGAAGAAGTCGATCGCGGTGAGCTCGGTCGCGCGCTGCCGCAGGCGTGCGAGCTGCCTCGCGAGCTCCGGGCGGCGGGCATCCGGCACCGCTCCCCGCCGAGGGAACGCGGCGTTCACCGCGCGCACCTGCTCGGCGAGCTCGCGGTAGTCCGCCTCGCGCGCGCCCTGGAACAGCCCGATCACCTGCGCGTCGGAGAGGCCTTCGATGAACCGCGCCTCGACGATGGAGGCGTCGCCGCCGCCCTTCACGATCTCGCGGAGGACCCACTGGAAGTCCTCCTGCGTCTCGTCGTCGTGCGGCAGGGTGTAGACGGAATTCTTGATCGCCACCGCGCCGATGCGCGCGAGCTGCCGACCGATCTTCACCCGCAGGTATGCAGGGCTCGGTGGGATCTGGTGGATGAGCAGCATCCAGCGCGCCTCGGGCCGGGTCGGAGGTTCCTGTCGTCGCGGTTTGAGGGTGGTCAAGGACGCTTCCATATGTAGCAACTGAATCAGCGAGCATCACCTGGTCGCCCAGATGGGCCCATCGATGGCCGGCCGAGGTTCCGGTCGGGCGGCTGTACGGGCGGCGGCGCGGGGAGCGCCGGGCGCCCTCAATGCCCGTGACGGTGGTGGACGTCCGGATGGTGCGGGTGGTCGTGGAACAGCGTGCCGTGCCGATGCACGTGCGAGTGCGGCTCGACCACGGGTCCGGCATGCTCGTGCGCGTGGTGCTCGTCGTGCACGTGAGCGTGCTCGTGCTCCGTAGGCTCGTGCGCGTGGCCGTGCGCGTGGTGCGCGCGGACGATGGCGGCGATCCCGGCGGCCATGAGCGCGCCCGCGGCGAGGTGAATCGGCGGCAGCCGGTCGTGAAGGAGCGGGATGGCGACGAGCGCGCCGACGAAGGGAGCCGCCGCGAAGTAGGCCGCCTGGCGTGCCGCTCCGAGCGAGCGAACGGCGAGGAGGTGCAGCACGATGCTCACCCCGTAGCCGAACGCACCGGTGAGGAGCGCCAGGCCGAAGTGCGCTCCGGTGGGGAGCCGCTCACCGACGACGAGCCCGAGCGCCACGTTGAACGCGCCCGCCGCGAGCGCCTTCGCGCGGACGACGGCGACGGGATCCCGGATCGCCAGGTGCTGGCTGAGGTTGTTGTCGAGCGCCCACGCGGCGCACGCGCCCGCGATGCACGCGACGCCCACCGGGTCGAGCTGCACGGGGCCGGGGGCCCAGGTCAGCGCCGCCGCGCCGACGATCACCACGGCGGCGCCGAGCGCCTCCCGCCGCGAGAGCCGCTCGCGGAGCATCAGCAACGCGAGCGCGATCGTGAAAGGCGCCTCGAGGTTCAGGAGGAGCGACGCCGCCGCGCCCGAGAGCCGGGCCAACCCGACGACGAGCAGGAGGGGCCCGACCACTCCACCCGCCACGATCACGGACGCGAGGACGGGCAGGTCCGACCTCTGGATGGGCGCCTCCGCGTCGCGCCGCCGGAACGGCGCCGCCGCGAGCAGCCCGAGACCGGCGCCGAGGTACAGGAGGCCGGCCAGCGTGAGCGGACCGGAGCCCGGCACGAGGAGCTTCGCGACCGGCGTGCTCGCACCGAAGAGCGCCGCGGCGGCGAGCCCGAACGCCGCGCCGCCCGGTGCGCTTCCAGGGGGCCGGAGAGGAGCGGGCGAGCCGGTCGTGGTCACGTCCGGAGCTTACGGCGCGGGAGGAGGGTGAGCACGCACGACGACCCCTGCGGGCAACCGACGCGTGAACGCCAGGTCGTCCGGCGATATGAACGGACGCGAGGAGGTCCCGTGCGTCCGTTCCGTGCAGCGTCCGCCGCGTCGCTCGCTGGCCTGATCGCGGCCCTGGTCACTCCGGTGGGCTCGGCGGCGGCCCCCGCCTGCCCGGCGACCGCCGAAGACATGCTCGGGCCGTTCTACGAACCAAACGCTCCCGTCCGATCGACAGTCGGGAAAGGCCACGTGCTCCGCGGGACGGTGCGGTCGTCGGCCGACTGCCGTGCGATCCCGGGCGCTCGCGTCGAGCTCTGGCTCGCAGGGCCGGGCGGCTATGACGACGACCACCGCGCGACGGTGATCGCCGACGGCGACGGCCGGTATCAGTTCGAGAGCGGGGTGCCGGGTCCGTACGAGCGCCGGCCGCCCCACATCCACGTGCGCGTCGCGCATCCCGGGTACCGGACGCTCGTCACCCAGCACTACGTTGCGCGCGGACGGACGGAGGCGACGTTCGACCTCGTGCTGAGGCCGCAGGGGTGAGGCGAGGGCGCGGCTCGAGGAGAGGCCTTCGAGTTCGGGAGGCTCACGGTTGCCCTTCTGCCGCTCCACGCCGCATCGCCTTCGAGAGCTCGCGATCGAAGGATCCGGCAAACTCCCGCGCCTGCTTCGCCCCAAAGCCGCTCGGGCCGCCGGTCACGACACCGCCCTCGCGCAGCTCGTGATGGAAGTTCCGCAACGCGAGCGCCTCGCCGACGTTCTCCTCCGTGTAGACGGTGCCGCGCAGATCGAGCACCACCGCGCCGCGGGCGACGAGCGCAGCCGCAAGCGGGATGTCGGCCGTGATGGCGAGGTCGCCGGCTGCTGCCGACTTCGCGATGTATCCGTCCGCGACGTCGAGGCCCATCGCAACCCGGACGGTCGAGACGTGCCGTGAGGGCGGCAGCCGGATGTTCTTGTTGGCGACGAAGATCGCGCTCACGGCCAGGCGCTCCGCCGCCCGGATCACGATCTCCTTCACCGCGGCAGGGCAGGCATCGGCATCGACGAAGATCTTCACGGGAGCACCGTACGTGAGTCTAGTGGGGCGGGATACCTGCGCCGCGGCGCACGAGCCCACTGGGCACCTCACGGCACGCCGAGGATCCACCCCTCCTCGTGCAGCACCGCGTCCGTCCGCGGGGCGGCGAACGAGCTCTCGAGCAGGCCGTCTGCGTCGAGCCGCGCGAACGCGAGCGCGGTCGAGATCACCTGGCGGCGGTCGTGCACCTCGACGCCGCGCTGCCGCGCATGGAAGAGCGACGGGTAGACCTCCGCCAGCACGATCCGAGCGTCGCGTGGCGGCGGGAGCCTCGCACCCGTCTCGAAGGGCCACACGCGTGCGTCGGGGAGGGCCTCGCGCAGGCGCGCGACGTGCGGGATCCCCACGAGCGCCTGCCCTCCGACGGAGTTCGAGCCGCCGAAGACGAACCACGGAGTCGAGGCAGTCCTCCCGCAGCGGTCGGCGAGCCGGGTTCGCTGCAGCGTCGCCCCGCCCCGCGCCCGGAGCGGGAACTCGAAGGAGCCTTGCTGCCGGGGGGACAGGTGAGCGGCGACGTGCGGCGGCACGCTGTTCGGCCGACCGAAGAACGGGCCGAAGCCGCCTGACACCTGCGAGTTGAGCATCGCGGCCACCTCGAACCGGTTGTTCGCGTTCTCCGCGTCGTCGCGCGCCGCTTCGCGCAGCATCCTCCAGACGGCACTCCACGCCTTCTCCGGCGGGCCGCGGTGTCCCAATGCCGCGGCGAAGCCGTGCGGGTAACCAAACGGGAAGTCGAAGCCGACGAGCACGCGTCGCCCGGCGAGCGGTCCACGCAGTCGTGCCGTGAGCTCCTTCGCGAGCGAGAGCCGAGTGGGGCAGTTGCCGGTGTCGAGGAGAGGCTCGGGATCGGCCCAGCGGAGCAGGGCCCACCAGACGCTGTCCGCTCCTATCCTCGGTACGGAAGCCGCACTCCAGTCGACGACGCAGTAGGCGTCGAACGAGGGGCTGGCACCGACAGAGAGCCGGAGCTCGGGCCGTCGGACCCCGTAGGTAGCGAGTGTTTGCCGGCGTGTCGGCACGTCGTCTCCGTCGCCTGGTGACGGTCACGCAGGAGCCGCGCGAGAGCCGCCGGGAGCCTGTTGCCCCGAGGCACACGATAACGACGCGCGCCGCGATGCAAGTGCTCGATCTCGTTGGCGTGCCGTCGGTGGCTCGAAAGGTGCAAAATGCAGCGTGGAGAATACTCTGCGACGGCTGCTCGTCGTATTCAGGAGGACAGAATGCGTTACCTACTCGTTGCGTCGTCGCTGCTGCTCGGCTCCGTGACCTCGACCCAGGCCCAGATCAGCGTCGGCATCGGATTTCCCGGCCTGGACATCGGCATCAACGTGCCGGTGTATCCGGATCTCGTCCAGGTGCCGGGCTACCCCGTGTATTACGACCCTCGGGCGAACGCGAACTACTTCTTCTACGACGGCGCCTACTGGGTGTACCAGGGAGACAATTGGTACGCGAGCAGCTGGTACAACGGGCCATGGCAGCTGGTGGGGCCCGAGCAGGTCCCGCTCTTCGTGCTGCGCGTTCCGGTGCGCTACTACCGCCAGCCTCCGGCTTACTTCCGCGGCTGGCGCGCCGACGCGCCGCCTCGCTGGGGTCAGCACTGGGGCCGCGACTGGGAACGGGGTCGAGGCGGATGGGACCGATGGGACCGCCGCTCCGCCCCGCGTGCCGCACCGTTGCCGGTCTACCAGCGAAGCTATTCGGGCGACCGCTATCCTCGCGCGCCAGAACACCAGCATGCGATTCGATCCGACCAGTACCGCTACCGGCCGCGTGAGGAAGTGACGCGGCAGCGCTTTGAACAGCATGGCAATCCGGGGAACCATGGCAACCCGGACAACTCGCGCAACCCGGGCAACTCGCGCGCCGAGCCGCCACGGCAAACGCCTGTCCAGCAGCGACCGCCGCAGCAGCAGCAAGACAGGGGCCGGTGGAACAAGCCTGCACCGCAGGAAGAGCATCGGGAGCACGAGAACGAAGGGCGAGGTCACGGTCGCTGGTGATCGGGACCTCGAGGCGGTCCGCCACTTCCCGGATGCGATCTGAAAGGGCCCGCGGAGCGAGGTAGCGACGGCGCGTCGCGAGCCCCGATCCGGGGCCTCGCACGCGGAGGGCGCCGGGGCGCGGATGGGGCGCCCACAGCGCACTCGACGTGCCGTCGGGGACTTCAATTCGGACGGCAAGCTGGATGTGGTGGTCACGAATCTCAACAGCGGCAAAGTCTCGATCCTCCTGGGTCACGGCGACGGGACGTTTGCCGAACCCGGCCACGTCTCGGTGGGACACCGGCCGACGTCGGTCGCCGTCGGGGATCTCAATGGGGATGGCAAGCTCGACCTGGCGGTCACGAATGGCGCCGATGACGCGGTGATGGTCCTCCTGGGCCACGGGGACGGCACGTTTGCCCTGCACGAGACCCGGTCCGTTCACTCACGTCCGGTCGCCGTCGCGCTCGGCGACTTCAACGGCGACGGCAAGCCCGACCTCGCGGTCGCGGCCCTCCTCAGCAGCACGGTGGTCGTTCTCTTCGGGGACGGTACGGGTTCCTTTCCGACGGGCAATACCTTCGGCGTCGCACGGCATCCGAGTGCGCTGGCCGTCGGCGACTTCAACAATGACGGCAAGCACGACGTGGCGGTGGCGAATCGGTTCAGCGACTCGGTCTCCGTGCTGCTCGGAAATGGTGACGGGACCTTCAAGGCCTACCGGAACTTCGCAGTCGAGGCGCAACCGGTCGCCTTGGCGGCGGGCGACTTCAACAACGATGGAAAGCTCGACCTCGTCGCCGCGAACGTCGGCAGCGACTCGATCTCCGTGCTGCTCAACGACACCGACCTGACGCCGCCCACGCTGACGATGCCGGCGCTCGCACCGAGCTATGTGTACAACGCGAGCGTGACGTTGACGTTCGGAGCGACGGACGCGGAGTCGGGGATCTACAGCATCGAAGCCACGCTGAACGGCGTGCCGCTGAGCGACGGCCAGTCCGTCGTGCTGAATCACCCCGGCACGAACACGTTCACCCTGACGGCGACCGACAAGGTGGGAAACGTCGCGACCCAGAGCGCGACGTTCGCGGTGCTCTACGCCTTCGGCGGCTTCCTCCCGCCCGTGCCGAACGACGGCAGCGGCGTGTTCCGGCTGAACAGCATCATCGCGCTGAGATTCCAGCTCACCGATGCCAACGGCGCCTCCGTCTCCACGGCGGACGCGACGCTGACCGTGCAGAAGCTCTCCGGCGGCACGTTGCTCGGGACGCCGATCGATGCCACCGCGGCAGGCAAGGTGGACGCCGGAAGTGCGTTCAACTACTACGCCGCAGCCAACACCTACGCGTACAACCTGGACACGGCGCCGCTTTCGACCGGGGCGTGGCAGCTCCAGGTGCACCTGAACGATGGCTCCGTTCACGCCGTCACGATCGGTCTGAGGTAGGCAAGCACGTTGGGCCCGCGAGACCAGCCGGGCCCGCGTTGGAGGTGGCGTCATGCGTCGAGCCGTATGGGTTGCGGTGGCGATGAGCGCAGCGCTGGAGGGATGCACGAGCGTCCCCGATCACACCAACCCCTGGCTCGGCTACAAGTACGGATCCAGCTGCCTGACGGGCACCGTATCCGACTGCTTCGATGCTCTTCGCGACACCAATGTGGCCTGGAGTTACTACACCGCGCTCGGTGTCGAGGACCCGGACCATTACGAGCTCGGAAACTGGCTCGGGGACTACGGCTTTCCTCCGAACGGCGTCGATGCTCACGCCATCTATGCGAACCTGGCCGACCTGCAATTCGGCAGGGACATGAACTGCGTGCAGTCCGGGCAGAAGACCTCCTGCTATGTGGTGAACTATGGGCCGCCGCCGTTCGGGCCGGGCAGCGGATCGTGGCCCGACGTCACCGGCGCGCTCCACGATGCGCTCAACTTCGGCACTCCGTTCGGCACGGTCGCCATGGTCTACGACGCCGCCAGGAGCGAGCCGAACCAGGTGTCGTTCTTCGCCTTCGGCGACAAGGAGGAAGCCACCGCCGATGGAGGAACCTTCACCCGCCACAACGCTCTTCTCTACAGCGCCGCGCTCGACAGCGAAGGACTGAAGAGCGTGCCGCGGATGTGCATGGCATGCCACGGCGGGACCTATGACACGAGCTCGAATACCGCGACGGGGGCCAAGTTCCTTCCGTTCGACGTCTTCTCGTTCCGTTATCCCAACGAGGCGGGATACAGCTTCGACGAGCAACAGGAAGCGCTGCGAAAGCTGAACGCCGCTGTCGCCGAGACGAACCCGGGCAGCCCATTCGAGACCTGATCGACGGCCTGTATCCGGATGGCGTGAACAACGAGGGAAGCGTCGCGGTGGACAGGTACGTGCCAGCGGGCTGGTCTGGGAATACCGAGCTCTACACCGGCGTCGTGCGGCAATACTGCCGCACGTGCCACCTGGCGCAACCCATCCCATTCATGTCGCTCAGCGACTTCCAGAACCTGGTGGATAGAATCAACAGCGAGGTCTGTGACAAGCACGACATGCCGCACGCCCAGGTTCCCTACGGCGTCGGCAAGAAGATCGGCTTCTGGAACGACCGCGTCGCACAGCAAGACCTCGGGAACTTCATCAACGATCAAGGCGTGAGCGGTTGCCTGCCGCACGACTGAGTTGCCACTCCCCAACAGGGAACGCGCTTCGACACGCCGATAACTCGACCCCGCCGCCCACGGGCGTACCGTCGCGATCGGCTCACTGGCGGAGGCGACATGGTCAGCCGGGCACGGCGGGTGGTGGTGATCGAGGACGACGAGGACATTCGCGAGCTCGTCGTGCAGCTCTTTGCGGACTGCGGCTTCGATTGCGTGGGGTTTGCGGACGGCCGCGCGGCGCTCGCGGCACTGCGGCACCCGGGCGGAGCGCCCGCCGTCATCCTGCTCGATCTCGAGATGCCGGGCATGACGGGCTGGGAGTTCCGCCGCGAGCAGCTCGGCGACCCGCTCCTCGCGCCGATTCCGGTCGTGGTGGCGTCCGGCGCCGACGCGCGGTCGATCGAGGCGGACGCCTACCTCGCGAAGCCCTACGAGATGGCGGAGCTCTGCCGGGTGCTCGCCAGCCTGTGCCTGCGGGCCGCCGCGGCGTGAACGCCGGGTCGTCCGCGGGACGGTGCGGTCGCGGAGCGGCCGGTCTTGTTGCCGGCGTTCAGAGTGCCGCGCCGTCCTGATCAGACCGGCCAGCTCTCGCGGCGCCATCCCGCATCCCAGAACATCCACTCGTAGCGCGAGGTCGTCACCACGTGCTCGCGCATGGCGGCCTCCTCCGCGGCGCTGGCGCTCTCGCCGACACGGTCCACGAGCGCGAGGACGTCGGCGACGATCTTTCCGAACTCCTCCCCGCCGTATGTCGCGATCCAGCGCGCGTACAGCGGGTCCGGCGACGAGCGAGCGAGGAGCGCGGTGCCCACCTCGGCGTAGATCCAGTAGCAGGGCAGGACGGCCGCGAGCCCCTCCGCGAAGGAGCCCTGGTGACAGGACCGGAGGAGATACGACGTGTACGCGAGGGTGGTCGGCATGACCGCCGTGGTCCGAACCGCGTCGTCGGTGATGCCCATCTCACGGAACAGGCCGGCGTGGAGGGAGCGCTCGACCTCGAGCGCGCCGCGAGCGTGCCCGGCGAACATCGAGATCGCGTGCTCGTCCGGCGCCCTCGCGCCGACGAGCGCGAGGGCGCGGGCGTAGTCCACGAGATAGTGCGCGTCCTGCACGACATAGTGGGCGAAGACCTCGCGTGGAAGCGATCCGTCGGTGAGCCCCGCGATGAACGGGTGCGCGAGGATCCGCGTGAAGATGTCCTGCATCGCGGTCCACATGCGGGCACGGAACGTCGTCGAGTCCATGGTCGCGCCGCCTCCAGCCGGCTCGCGCGCTGTTCTAATCGGAGGGGGAGGACGTGCATCGTTCGACTGCGTGGAGCAGTTTTGATGGGGCAGGAGAGATCGTGATGCCTGACATCGACGTACCGGTGGCGTTCGTTCCGCAGGCGGAGCACGGCCTGCCGGGGCGCCTCGGGTTCGCCCCGGCGCCCGGCCGCTGGGGGCCCTGGGAGGAAGGGCGCCCAGCCTCGGTCGAAGAGGACCTGACGTCGCTTCGACGCGCGTCCGACGCGAGCGTCCTCGTGACGCTCCTCGAGCAGGAAGAGATGTCGAGGATCGGGCTCGCCGACCTGCTCGATCGAGCGAGGCGGACGGGCCTCGAGTGCCACTGGTTGCCGATCCCCGACGGCGCGGCGCCGTCGGATCTCGGAGCCACGTCGCGTCTCGTCGCGCGAGTGCTCGAGCGGCTCGCGGCCGGACGGACCGTCATCGTGCATTGCCATGGCGGCATCGGCCGGAGCGGAACGATTGCGGCGTGTGCTCTCGTCGCCGCGGGCGTCGAGGCAGGGAGGGCCGTCGAGGTCGTGCGCGCGGCGCGCGCAGGGGCGGCGACCGCCCCGGGCCAGGAGGAGTTCGTCCACGAGTTCGGGCGGGAGTGGAAGCGCAGGGCGGGAGCTGCCGTGGGCTCTTCACGTTGTTGAATGCCGCTTCAATGCCTCCGCCGAACGCGCCACAGCTCCTCGAGCGCCCGCGTGTTCATCACGTCCTCCGGGCCGA
The DNA here is from genome assembly GCA_036394835.1 of Anaeromyxobacter sp. Classification (GTDB taxonomy): domain Bacteria; phylum Myxococcota; class Myxococcia; order Myxococcales; family Anaeromyxobacteraceae; genus Anaeromyxobacter. The sequence goes on from DASWEI010000036.1 coordinate 18,006, forward strand.
GCCAGCCGCGCCGGGCGACCCACACGCCGTTCCGGATGTTCGCGAGGTGCTCGGCGACGTGGGCGTCCGTCGAGATCGCGACCCGCACGCCCGCCTCCTTCGCGAGCCGGCACGCCCGGTCGCTCAGGTCGAGGCGCTCCGGCATGGCGTTCACCTCGAGCGCGACGCCCTCCTCGCGCGCCACCTCGAGCACGGCCTCCAGATCGAGCTGGTACGCGTCGCGGTGCCCGATGCGCCTGCCGGTCGGATGGCCGAGCACGTCGACGACGCCCGACCGCAGCGCCCGGATGATCCGGTCGGTCATGCGCTCGCGCGGCTGCGTGAAGTCCGCGTGG
>DASWEI010000037.1:0-5765 GCA_036394835.1 Anaeromyxobacter sp.
GTAGCGGCCGACGACCTCGACGCGGGGATCGGCGCGGAGCACCGCCGCGATCCGCTCCTGCGCCTCGGGCGTGAGCGCGTAGACCGACGGCTTCGCCTCGGCGCGCTTCAGCCCGCCCTTCGCGTAGATGGAGAGGTGGCCACGGTGCTGGCCGTAGACGGACCCGTTCCGCAGGAGCGTCTCGATCCGGACGGCGTACCCGCCGAGGACGACGAGGCCTGCGTAGCCGAGGGCGATGGCGAGGCCGGTGACGAAGCTCCGGCGGCGGTGCCGCCCGACGTTCCGGAGCGCCAGCTTCCACGCCCCGGTCACGCCACCGCCTCCGCAGCGCCACCGACGAGCAGGCCGTCGCGCAGGTGCACGTGCCTTCCGACGCGCGCCATGAGCTTCTCGTCGTGAGTCGAGAAGAGGAACGTCACCCTGCGCCGTGCGTTCAGCTCGACCATGAGGTCGAGGATCTTCCGCGCCGTCTCCGAGTCGAGGTTCGCCGTCGGCTCGTCGGCGAGCACTAGGATCGGGTTCGTGACGAGCGCGCGCGCGATCGCGACGCGCTGGCGCTGGCCGCCGGAGAGCTTGTCGGGCGGGTGGTGGGCGAACTCGCCGAGGCCCACGTCGACGATCGCCTGCTCCACCCGATCGCGCCGCTCCGCCGCGGGGACGTCCTGGAGGAGCAGCGGCAGCTCGACGTTCTCGCGCGCGTCGAGGACCGGGACGAGGTTGAACGACTGGAAGATGAAGCCGATCTTGCGGTTCCGGAGGCGGCTCCGAGCGTCGTCGGTGAGCGTCGCGACGTCCACCCCCTCGACGAGGACCTTCCCGGCGTCCGGCTCGTCGATGCAGCCGACGAGGTTCAGGAGCGTGGACTTGCCCGAGCCGGACGGGCCGACGAGCGCGGTCAGCTCCCCCGCGCGCAGCTCGAGCGTGACGCCCCGGATCGCCGGGACGAGCGTCTGCCCGAGCAGGTAGGTCCGCTTCACGTCCTCGAGCCGGATCAGCGCCTCGTTCATCTCTCGCCTCCCGTCGTCCTGCAGCCGTTCACCAGGTCACCACCGCGCCGAGGAGCGCCGTCCCGCGCACGAGCCGGGAGAGGGCGCCGTAGCGCACGCCGTCCGTCGCGGCCGCCGACGCGAAGACGACGACCGAGTCGGTTGCGTCGAGGCTCGCCGTCACGAACGCCGCGGCCGAGCCGTCCTCGAGCGCCCCGAGCACACGCCCCTGCAGTCGGAGCCGCTTGGCCGGCGGAAGATCCGCGAGCGACACCGAGGCGTAGACGTGCTGGCGGCCGACGAGCTCGAGCCCCGGCGCCGCCCAGGCGGCGACCCGGGCGCGCCACGCGGCGAGCTCCTCCGGCGTCGCGAGCGGCCCCGGCGCCTGCGCCGCGCGGGACGCGAGCGCGAGCTGCCGCTCGTCCCAGCCCGCCTCGTCGAACAGGTACTCGAGCCGCACGTCCGCGCCGCCCGCGAACGTGTAGCGGACGCCGCCGACCGCGAGGGTGCGGAGCCCCGCGCCCGTCGCGGCCTGGGCGAAGCTCGCGCCGCCGGCGCCGTCCTCGACGGGGATCCACGCGCGCGAGCCGGCCTGGTGCACGGCATCGGCGTACACGGAGAGGCCGTCGGTGACGGACACCGCGCCGTACTCGCCGAAGAAGCCGCGCGAGCGCTTCCCGGCGCCGCCGGTGACGCCGAGGTAGCCGCGGCCGCCGGGCGCCGACCACTCGACCTTCGCCTCGACCTTCGGCTCGAACGGCTCGCCCGCGACGAAGGGCGCGTCGTCGTTCGGCCGGACCTCGGCGAGGACGACGGCGCTCAGGGCCTTCCCCGAGGAGAGGTTCACGCGCGCGAGGTGCTTGCCGCGCACGGCGTAGAGCGGATCGCGGGTGAAGCCGGTCTCGTGGAAGATCCGGTTCGACGGGCTCATGAGCTCCGCCGGGCCCCACTGGAAGTTCTGGAGGCCGTAGGCGACGCTGAGCCGGTCGTCCACGCGCCAGCTCCCGAACAGCTCGAGCCACCCGGCGGAGGCGTCCGTCACCTCGGGCTGCCACGCCCCGGCGGCGCGCGCACGCGAGCCCTCTACGAGGAGGCGCGGGCGGGCGACGAGGCGCAGCTCGTCGCCGCGCTCGATGCGGAGATCCGGGCGGAGCTCCGTCCGGGCCGCGGCCTGCGGCACCTGGAGGACGCCGTTCGCCGGGTTCACCGGCGTGTCGCGGTAGGCGGTCGTCGCCGCGGCGGTGAGCCACTCGAGCCGGCCGCTGAACGAGAAGCCGGGGCCGCCGGCCGGGGCGCCTTCCTCTGCGAGGACCCGCGCGCACGAGACGGCGAGCGCGGCACCTGCCGCGAGTCGCAGACATCGCCCGACGAGCCCCCCGGCCATCGAGCGGTCGATTACACCGTGCGTGGATCCAAGTCAACCGCCGGGAGGCGACGAACCCGACGGTGGCGGTCCACGATTTGCGGCGCGCTTTCCGAGCGCTACTGCGCTCCGCGCACCGCGCGTCCGAGCGCGGCGATCGCGCCCGCGACGCTCCGCTCGACCTGCGCGCGCTCGGCCTCGCCGAAGGCGGCGTCCTCGTCGGCGAGCGTGTCGAGCTGCTCGGCGACGTAGGTGGCCATGGCGGGCTGCGACTCCTCGAGCGGCGGCGGCTCGTCCGCGAGCGTGGTCAGCTCGCGGAACTCCACCGTGGCGAGACGATTGCCGAACGCCTGATCGAACATCACCCACGCCTCGAACACGAGGTCGATCGCGGCGAGCGCGCCCGACTCCGGGAGCGGCGCCGCGTCGAGCCAGGCGGCGAGGTCGGGCTGGACGTTCTGGAAGCGATCGCGCCGGCGCTGCACCTCGCGCGGCGAGGCGGCGGCGAGGTGGCGCCAGACCAGCTCGACGACGTCCGAGGGGACGACGTTCCCGGGCGCGACCCCGCGCTCGGGGAGCGGCGGCGGCGCCGGAGGCTCGGGGGCCACCTCGGGCGCGTCGTCGTGCGGGCCGAGCCCGGCGGAGAGGCGCGCCCACAGGCCGAAGAGGTTCGCGTAGAGCCTGCGCGCCGCGTCGGGCGATTCGAAGTGCGGCTCCTCGGGGAAGAGCCCGGGGATGACCGCGGCCCGCGGCTCGCCCGCGAGCTGCGCGCGGGCGAAGACCTCGGTGACGGCGGTGGCGTCGTGTGGGGAGCCGGCGCGGGCGAGGAGCGTGGTGAGCACCTCGGGCCCTTCGTATACCGGGGCGATCCCGGTCGGCGGCCCGTCCTTCGAAGGTCCACGCCGGGCGGTCATGCGCGCTCCGGCGGGGGGGAGCTCGGTCTCGTTCGAACGGTCACGCGGGGGAGTGTAGCTCCGGGGTGGCCCGCGCGCGGCCCACGAAAGAGAGGCTCCCTCGCGGGCGGGCGGGCCCTTCGACTTCGGGCCGGCTGCGCCGGCCCTACGCTCAGGGCGAACGGGGGAGGGAGCTACCGTTCGTCCTGAGCGTAGCCTCGCCGCAGGCGAGGCGGAATCAAAGGACCGGCCCGGTTACTCGTCGAGCTCGTCGTAGAGGTCGTCGCCGGGAGGCGGCGGGCTCATCCCCATCATCGGGCCCATGCCGGCGCCCGGACCCATGCCGAAGCCGCCGCCCGCGCCGCCGCCGTTCTGGCCGTGGCCGCCGTGCATGCCTCCGCGCCCCGGGCCCATCATGCCGCCCTGCCCGCCGCCCATCCCGTGCATGCCCGGACCGTGCGCGCCGAACCGCCGCTGGAACTTCGCGAGGAAGAGGACGGCGCGCGCCTTCTTCTCGGGCGTGAGGCCCTGCGTCACCGCGGCGACGGTCTCCCGGTCCACCGCCTGGAGCTGCGCGCGCGCGTCGAGCCCTCGCTGGATCGCCTGGTCCACGTCGGCCGCCTGGACCTTCTCGCCCTGCGCGGCGCGGCGGAGCACGTCGAGCGCGTCGTGGATCTGCTTGCGGAGCGCGACCCGCCGCTCGTCGAACTTCCCGATCGTCTCGCCGAGCTTCAGCGCCTGCGGCGCGTCGAGGTCGAGCGCCTCGGCGAGGCCGAGCGTGCGCGCGAGCCGCATGCGCTTCTCCATCCGCTCCGGGTTCGCGCGCGGGCCGCCGTTCGGCGCCGCGCCGGTGCCGCCGGGGGTGGGCGCCTGGGCGGCGCCGCCCTGGGCGAGCGCGGCGAGCGGGAGCGCCGCCGCGATCATCACTGCGAAGAGCTGCTTCCTCATGACTGCTCCTTTCGTGCTTCGGTTCGAGCTCACAGGTCGATGGAGGCGATCTCGGCGTCGCTCTCGTCGGACGTCTCGTCGGACGTCGTCGCAGCCGCCGCGGTGACCTCGATGTCGAGGAGCCCCGCGTCCTCCCAGACCGTGTCGAGGTCCGGCTCCTGCCAGGTGACGGCGGCGGCGGGCGGGATGGTCGGCGTCCGGCGGAGGACCGCGGGCGCGAGGACCGCGAGGAGCGCCGCGGCGGCGACGGCGATGCCGGCGGCGACGCGCTGGAAGGTCCTGCGCCGGCGGTCTCCGCGGCGAAGCGCGGCGAGCGCGCCGTTCGCGATGCCGGCGGTGGCGCGCCGCTCGGCCTCGGTGGGAGGCGGGAGCTTCGCGAGGGCGAGCACCGCGGCATCGGCGTCGGCCTCGGCGCGGCAGGTCGGGCACCTCGCGAGGTGGGCCTCGACGTGCGTTGCCTCGTCGGGAGCGAGCGCGCCGGCGGCGCGGAGCGGGAGCAGGAGGTCGAGATCCTTGCAGGTCACGGCCGGTCCTCCAGGGCGAAGGCGGCCCGCAGCGCGCGGGTCGCGTGGTGGAAGCTCACCTTCGCGCTGTTCTCGGTGATGCCGAGCGCGTCGGCGATCTCGGCGAAGGGCAGCTCAGCGTCGAGCCTGAGCGTCAGCACCTCGCGCTGGCGGCGCGGGAGGAGGAGCACCGCCGCGCGCAGGCGCAGCTCGCGCTCCTTGTGGAGGAGCGATTCGGCGGCGGTCGCCTCGGTCACGCCGGCGTGCTCGGCCTCGGCGTCCTCGAGCGGGGCGCGCAGGACGCGGAGCGCGTCGCGCCGGTGGTTCTTCGCGAGGTTCACCGCGACGCGGACGAGCCAGCGCCTGAACGGGAGCGCGGCGCGCGGGCCGCGGCGAAGCGAGCGGCGCGCGGCCTCGAAGGCGCGCAGGAAGGTGCGCTGCGCGAGGTCGCGTGCGTCCTCGGGGGTCTGGGCGTAGCGGCGGACGATGGCGAGGACGAGCGGCTCGTGGCGCCGGACGAGCTCGCCGAAGGCCTCGTCGTCCCCGACGAGGAAGGCGGCGACGAGCGCCTCCTCCTCCCGGCGCTGCGGGGTCACCCCGCCCGCGACGACCCGCAACGTCCGCCTGTCGCCTTCGTCGTCCATGCGGTTCGCCGGGGTCACGTCCTTCAAGACCCCTTGCCCGACCGGAGGTTAAAGACTAATCCTGGCGCCGGTTTTCAGGCGTTTTTCCGCGATCGGAGCACCGGAATGCTGGACCTTCGGGCGGTGGCGCAGGACTACGAGAGCTTCGAGCGGCGGCTCGCCCGGCGCGGGGAAGCGGCCGTGCAGGCGCTCGCCCCGGTGCGGCCCCTCGCGGCGCGGCGCCGCGAGCTGAACGTCCAGATCGAGCGCCAGAAGAAGGAGCAGAACGAGGCGAACGCGAAGATGCGCGAGGTCGCGAAGACCGACAAGGGCGCGGTCGAGGGGGCGCGCGCGCAGCTCCGCGCGCTCGGCGACGAGGTGAAGAAGAGCGAGCAGGAGCTCGCGCAGGTGGAGGCGGAGATCGAGCGGCTCCTCCTGCTCGTCCCGAA
>DASWEI010000038.1:0-34361 GCA_036394835.1 Anaeromyxobacter sp.
GAGACGGTGAGGATGCGCGCCTGCACCGGCGCGAGCCACGCCGGGAACGCGCCGGCGTAGTGCTCGGTGAGGATCGCGATGAACCGCTCGAACGAGCCGTAGATCGCCCGGTGGATCACGACCGGCCGGTGCTCGTGATTGTCGTCCCCGACGTAGGTGAGGTCGAACCGCTCCGGCGCCGCGTAGTCGAGCTGGATCGTGCAGGTCTGCCACTTGCGCCCGAGCGAGTCCGTCACGACGAAGTCGATCTTCGGGCCGTAGAACGCGCCGTCCCCGGCGTTGAGCTCCCACGGCAGGCCGATCCGGTCGAGCGCGGCCCGCAGGGCCCCCTCCGCCTTGTCCCAGAGCGCGTCGTCGCCGACGCGGTCCTCCGGCTTCGGCGGGCGCGTCGAGAACTTGAGCGAGAACTCGAGGCCGAACGCGCCGTACACGATCTTCATCAGCGCGACGATGCGGTTCACCTCCTCGGGGATCTGCGACTCCATGAGGAAGATGTGCGAGTCGTCCTGCGCGAACTGCCGGACGCGGGTGAGGCCGCCGAGCGATCCGGAGAGCTCGTTCCGGTGCAGCACGTCGACGGTGAAGTACCGGATCGGCAGCTCGCGGTACGAGCGCTTCCCCATCTTGTAGATGAGGTAGTGCGAGGGGCAGTTCATCGGCTTCAGGCTCGTGTTGAGCCGCTCCTCGATCGGGAGCGCGGGGTCCGCCTCCTTGTCGAAGACGAGGAACATGTTCTCGCGGTACACGCCCCAGTGGCCGCTCTGTTCCCACAGCCGCTTGTTGAAGAGGAGCGGCGTCTTCACCTCCTGGTACCCGTTCTTCGAGACCAGGCGGCGCATCGAGTCGGAGAGCACGTTGTAGAGCGTCGTCCCGAGCGGCAGCCAGAACGCGGAGCCAGGCGCGACCTCGTGGAACGCGAACAGCCCGAGGGCCGGACCGAGCCGGCGGTGATCGCGCTTCTTCACCTCCTCGAGCCGCGTGAGGTGCGCGTCGAGCGCCTTCCGGTCGAAGAAGGCGGTACCGTAGATCCGCTGGAGCATCGCGTTCTTCGCGTCGCCCCGCCAGTACGCGCCCGCGACGTTGAGGAGCTTCACGACGCCGATCCGGCCGGTCGACGGACCGTGCGGGCCGAGGCAGAAGTCCACCCAGTCGCCGTGCCGGTAGAGCGTGAGGGTCTTCGCGCCGCGCGCGGCGATGTCCTTCACGATCTCGACCTTGTACTTCTCCCCGAGCCTCTCGAAGAGCGCGACCGCCTCGGGCATCGAGATCTCGTCCCGCACGAACGGCAGGTCCGCCGCGATCGCCTCGTTCGTCGCTTTCTCGATCCGCTCGAGGTCCTCCGGGGTGAAGGGCGTCTCGCGCGCGAAGTCGTAATAGAAGCCCTCCTCGATGGAGGGGCCGATCGTCACCTGGGTGCCGGGGTAGAGCTTCTGGACGACGCTCGCCATCACGTGGGCGGCGTCGTGGCGCGCGACCTCGAGCGCCTCCGGGCTCTTCGTCGTGACGACCTCGAGCTTCGCGTCCTGGTCGAGCCGGCGCGAGAGATCCACCGGCTCGCCGTCGAGCTTCGCGAAGTACGCGGCCTTCGCGAGCCCGGCGCCGATCGACGTCTTCACGAAGTCGAGGACGGTCGTGCCCCGCGGCGCCTCCTTCTCGCTGCCGTCCGGGAGGGTGACCTTGACGGAATCGCTCATGCCCCGATGCCTTAGCCTCGAGGCCCGAAAAAGGCCAGCCCGTTCCCGCGGGCCCGACCCCGCTCGCGGCGGCGGGCCGGGGGCCGTCGTACGCGGCCAAGCCGCCGTTCACGGAATCGCTGACGAGCGTGCCGTCCGGGCGGAGGCGCTTGACTCCGGACGACGGTCGAGTAGCGTCGAACGTCGCCGCTCGCTCCTTTGCGCCTCTTCCCAATGCCCGCGGATGCTCCGCCCACCCGTGAACGCGCCACGTCTCCCGCGGACGCGTGGCTCGCGGCGCGACGCGGCCGCGTCATCGGCGGCCTCCTGGCGGCTGCGCTCGTCATTCGGCTCGTCATCTCGCTGCAGATCGCCGGCGGGCCGCTGCCCAGAACGCACGAGATCGTCACGGAGTCCGACAACGCGTTCTTCCACCAGTGGGGGCAGCGTATCGCGGCGGGCGACCTCGTCCAGCGCGCGCCGTCGTTCCCGAGATGCGGCTGGATGCTCTCCGTCGCCCAGCGAGCGCTCGAGGCGGACCCATCTCTGCCGGGGCGGCTCGGGATCGCGGTGGATCCCGCCGATGGCGGGGAAGCGGTGGCCTGGCGGCTCTGGGAGCACTGGCTCGGCGGTGCGACGTTCTTCCAGGAACCGCTGTACCCGTACCTCGTCGGGCTCACGTACTCGATCGCGGGACCGAACGTCTGGGCGGTCTTCGCCTGGCAGCTCGCGCTCGGCGCCGCCGGAGTGCTGCTGGTGTGGTCGCTGGCGCTCCGGCTGGGCTCGGAGTCGGCGGCGGCGGCCGCGGGCGTGCTGGCCGTGCTCGCGCCCATTCCTCTCATGTACGAGCTGACCCTGCTGCGCGATGGGCTCGCGGCGTACACGACGCTCGGGCTCGCGCTCGCCATGGCGTGGGCGCCTGGCGGGCGCGCGTGGCGGTGGTTCGCGCTCGGGGCGCTGTTCGGGACAGCCGTGCTGTTGAAGACGACTTTCTGGCTGTTCCCCGCGCTGTTCGGGCTCTGGCGGCTCGCGGCCGTCCGATCGCCTGCGAAGGATCGGGTGAAGGCCGCGGGGCTCACCGCCGTCGGGATCGTGCTCGCGCTCTCGCCGGCGATGATCCGCAACGCCCTCGTCGGCGTCCCGCTGCTCGCGCTGAACGGCTCCGCCCCTGCGATGCTGGCGACGTTCCACACCGCGGACGCCCCGGCCGTCGGTTGGGTCGCCTCCGCCGACTGGGGCCGGCTGCTCGCGACGGGGGACGGCGGCATGCTCCAATCGCTCGCGGGCGCGGCGCGGACGCACGCAACGGCGCTGGGTTTCGTGCTCCTCAACTTGAAGAAGCTGCTGTTCGTCTGGCACGGCTTCGAAGCTGAGAACAACGTCGACTTCTACCTGTTCAGGCACGCTTCCCCACTGTTCGCGTCGTTGCCCGCCACGTTCGTGCTGTTGCTGCCGCTCGCGTTCATCGGAGCGGTCGCGGCGCGGAGCAGGGCCGCCCCCGTCCTCGTGGCCGTCATCGGCAGCATCCCCACGATGATCGTCGTCACCGTGCTGTCCCGCTATCGTGCGCCGCTCACCGCCTCGCTGCTTCCCCTGGCCGGAGCGGGGTGCGTGCAGCTCACGCGCTGGGTGGCGAGCCGGCGCTGGGTTCCGATCGCGAGCGCCGCTGCAGCAGCAGCGCTGTACCTCGTATGGGCCACGCGCGCTCCCGCCGGCCACGAGCCGGATCGCCGCTCCTACGGGTACCGCGCGGTGGCCGCGTGGTCGATGCAGCAGGGAGAGCCCGCCTACGCTTCGCTGGCGCTGAAAGAATCGCTGCGGCTCGCGCCCGGGATTCCCGCCACGCAGTTGGAGCTCGGAGTCGCCCTCATGGCCAGTGGCGATCTGCGAGCGGCCGTTCCGTATCTCGACGCAGCGTCCCGAAGGCTGCGCACGCCGCAGCCGTACGAGGTGCTCGGGACGGTGCTCTTCGACCTCGGGCGATTCGACGACGCGAGAGCGGCGCTGCGCGAGTGCCTCGTGCTCGACCCCATGCGCCCGGTCGCTCGGGTCCTGCTCGCCCAGATCGAGGCCGACGCGGACAGCGGCTCGACCCGCCGCCGGTGACGGCCGCGGGCCAGGACCGCCGTGCCACGCGATGCGGGACGGCTAGAGCGAAGCGCCCTCCATCTCGCGGCGGACGGCGGCGGCCTCCGCGGCGTATTCCTTCCCGGCGGTCTCGACGAACCGGGTGAACGCCTGGCGCGCGCGAGCCGCGTCGCCTCGGCGGCGTCGGGCCAACCCCAGGTTGTACCAGGCGCTTGCGAGGTCCGGGTTGGCCTCGACGGCCCGCTCAGCGAGGCCGAGGGCGAGCTCGTCCTCGCCGCGAAGGAGGTGCCAGGCGGAGAGGTCGGACAGCGCAGGCGCGTGCCCGGGGTTCCAGCCGATCGCCTGCGTGAGCAGCGCCGCCGCCGCTTCCAGCCGGCCCGCGTCGCGCTCGACGCACGCGACCTCGTAGGCCGCGTTGGGGTTCGCCGGCATGAGCGCAAGCGCGCGGCGCGCGCTCTGCTCCTGTTCGCCCGTCCGGCCGAGATTCCGGAGGATCGCCGCGTGCGTCACCTCGGCGAGCGCGTTCGCGGGGAGGATCTCGAGCGCGAGCCGGATCTCGGCGAGAGCCTCCTCGCCGCGCCCGTCGGCGAGGAGCAGCTCGGCGAGCTTGTGGTGGACCTTCGTCGATCGCGGCGCGCTCTCGCGCGCCCACTCGAACAGGCGCAGCTCGTTCCCCCATGCAGCGGCATACCGCACGGCTCCCGCCGCGAGGAGCACGAGGAGGGCGGCGCAGCCGGCGGCGAGCGCCGGCCGGAGGCTCCCCGCGGTCCGCGACAGGAGCGCGACGAATGCGTCCCCCGCGAGCAGCGCGAGCGCGGCGCTCGGGAGGTAGAGCAAGCGTTCGCCGAAGATCGTGCCGGTCGAGAACACCAGCACGTTCGCGACGGGCGAGAGCGACGCAAGGTGCCAGCCGAGGGCGAGGAGGACGAGCGGCCGGGTGGCGCGGAGCCTCAGGCCCAACGCCAGCCACGCGACGAGCAGGGACGCGGAGACTAGGAACCGCAGGTCCACGGCCGACGTGACGAGCGGGATCGCGTCGTACGACCAGTCGGCGGACTGACCAACGGGGAGCGCCAGCAGCGCGAGTCCCTTCCCGAGGACCGCAACCGCCGACATGAGCCGCACGCCGAGCGGTGCGTACGCGGCGGGGTTATCGGCGAAGGCGGGGAGCCCGCGCAGCGTCGCCCCCCCGGTGACCGCATTGAAGGTGACGAGGTAACCCACGAGCGCGGCCGCGTAGGAGAGGTGAAGCACGATCGCCCTGCGGCGCGTGCCCGCCCCTTCACTGCGAAGGCAGCCGTCCTCGGCGAGCAGGTCGCGCAGCACGGCGAGCCCGAGCCCGACCGCGCCGACCTCCTTGGAGAGCATGGCGGCCGCGTACGCGGCGAGCGGCGCGACCAGCCTGAGCCCGCCCCGCCGTGCCGCCCACCCGTGGGAGAGGAGCATGAGCAGGAGGAACACCGTCGCGAGCACGTCCTTGCGGCCGACGACGTTGGCGACCGCCTCGACATGGATCGGGTGGACGGCGAACAGGAGCGCACCGGCGCCCGCCGCAGCGGCAGCGAGGCCGAGCCGGACCCCGAGCAGCACGAGGAGCATGGAGGCGACGCCGTGGAGCAGCGCGTTCGTCGCGTGGTAGCTCCACGGCGAGAGGCCCCCGGCGGCGTGGTTCAAGGCGAGGGTGACCGCCATCAGCGGGCGCCACGAGCACGGGCTGCGATACCCCGCTCCGGCCCACTCGATGTTCGAGACGAGCTGGGGCAGCGCCTCGACCGACCGGAGAAAGCGGTTCTTCTCGATGACGGGGTGATCATCGAACGCGAACCCGTTCCCGATCGAGGGAGCGTAGACGAGGAAGCCGGCGATGAAAGCGGCGAGCGCCCAGGCGCGCTCAGGTCGCGCCGCGAGTCGGGTTGCGAATCGGGTCGCGAGCATCTCCGTGCGGATTATCGCCCGGCGACGTGCGGCGGCGCCAGCCGGCGGCGCGTCGTCGTGGGCGGACCCGGAAACGGCTGCGGGGACCCGGCGCGCCGAGTCCCCGCATCGTTCTCAGTAGGCCCGGTCGGTATCGAACCGACGACCCCTACCGTGTCAAGGTAGTGCTCTACCACTGAGCTACGGGCCTGTTCCGCTCCGGCGAGGCGCGTTTATAGCGCGCCCTGCCGTGGAGTCAACGGTCGCGTCGTCCGGCGTCGGGTTCGCGGCCTCCCGGCCGCTGGCCTGGACGGCCTGGGCGGCTTGGACTTGGACTTGCCGCCTGTCGAAGTCGAAGTCGAGGTCCACGACCACGGCCACGGCCACGTTCTAGAAGAACACGTCCTCCGTGGGGCGCGAGAGACCGCGCCACTCGCGCAGGCGAGTCCGGGGGCGACCGTCCACGTACTCGACGTGCGCGTACGTGAGCTGCTCGGTGCGGCCGAGGCTCCCGACATCGAGCGAGGTCATCGGGTTCCACGTCCCCGTGTTCACGTACACCTTGTCGCGCCCGTACTCGCGGTAGAGCGGCACGTGCGTGTGGCCCATGATCACCGTGTGGAACCCCTTGCGAGCGAGGAGGTGGCGCGCCTCGTGCTCGAGGGTCGGAAAGGCGGTGAAGCGGGCGAACCGCATGAGGAGGTCGGCGAGCGGCATCGGGTCGAGATGCGGGATCTTCTTGAACGCGGCCGCGACGACGAACGCGAGCGAGCGAGCGGTGATCCGGAGCACCGCCTCCGGATCGTTGAAGATCGCCCAGCGATAGTAGCTCGTGAACGGGGCCACCTTGTCGATGTACGGGCGCTGCGCCTTCTCCTCGTTGAGCACCTGGATGATGTAGCGGGAGCCGAGCGGCAGGTTCAGGAAGGTCTCGCCGCCGTGCTCGCAGAAGTACCGCGCCGGGTTGAACGCGTTCATCGGCTCGCGCTGCATCCCGTGCTCGACGTGGACGCCGTCGAAGTCGTACGCGTCGAGGATGAAGCGGTGGGCGCCGCCGACCCGGCGGGCGACCGCGTCGCGCACGCCCGAGAAGAGCAGGCCGGGGTCGTGATTCCCCATGAGGAACGTCACGCTCCGCCGCGCGCCCGCCGCGAAGCGCGAGAGCGCGTCGAACACGATCGGGTGACCGCGGAGAATCGCCTCGGTCTTCTCGACCGCGAGCCGCTCCGTGATCGCCTCCTGCAGCCGCCCGTCGAGATCGACCGAGAGGAGGTTGAAGAAGTCGCCGTTCGCGACGAGCTCGACCTCGCCGTCGCGCCACTCGCCCTCGCAGTGATAGTCGAGGAACTGGGCGAACTTCCCGTCCTGCCGGAAGTCCTCGAAGACGTTGACGCTCCCGTCGTCGCGGTAGGGGCCCTTCCCGAGGTGGAAGTCGGAGACCACGAGCTTCAGCCTGCGCTCCCCCATGCGGCGAACGTAAGCACGCCCGGCGGCCTTGGAAGCGCCCGCTGGTGCGAACGCTACCGGGCGGGGGCCGCCCGGATCGCGCGCACGAAGAAGAGCGTGTACTGCGCGAAGGAAAGCGCGACGCACTCGGCCGCGAGCAGCGCGAAAGCGACGACGAACCCTCCGAGATACCCCGTGGGGTCGGCGCCGAAGTCGCCTGCGAGGGCGAGGACGACGGTCATTGCGAGCCCGACCGTCGCGTACTTTCCGATCCGGGTGGGCGCGACGGGGACGACGTGGTGCGTCGTACGCAGGATCGCCGCGCCGGCGAGCTGCGCGAGGTCGCGCGCGACGACGAGCGCGGGGAGCCACGCCGGCAGCCGTCCGGTGGCGGCGAGCGCGACGAGCGCACACGCGGCGAGGAACTTGTCCGCGATCGGGTCCAGGAACGCGCCGAGCCGGGTCGGCTGGCGGAGCGCCCGCGCGACGAGCCCGTCGAGGACGTCGGTCGCCGCCGCGGCGGCGAACGCCGCGAGGGCGCGCAGGCGCGCCCCCTCCACGTACAGGACGAGGAACACCGGCGCGAGCGCGAACCGGAGCCCGGTCAGCGCGTTCGCGAGCGTGAGCGGCCCCGGCTCCTCGCCGGTCACCTCCCCGCGTCGCGGCTCCTGTTCCAGTCTTCCCATTCGTCCTGCCCCGTCGAGGCGAGCGCGAACGCCTCGGGCTCGGTGGGCGCGCCCTCTGACGAGACGCGAACCTCCATCATGCTGGTCACGATACGCTCCCACTGCTCGCGCGTGACCTCCTGCGGCCCGGCGATCTGCCTGCGGGCGGGCTTCACCTGGTCCTGCCCCACCTGCGCCGCGCGGTGCTCGGGGCGCGGGATCGGCCCCGACGCGACCGCGACCGTGCCGCTGTAGACCTTCACGACGACCGACCGGTCCGTCGCGGCGTCCACGCGGAAGGTGGTGCCGCGCACCCCGGCGACGGCGTTCTCGGTCGTGACCTCGAACCGCTGCTCGCCGCCGACCGCCTTCGCGACGTTCGCCCACACCTTCCCGACGAGGAGCTTCGCCGAGACCTTCCGCTCCTCCACGCTCTTGCCGAACGCCGCGGCCTGCACCGCCGCCTTCGAGCTGGGGCCAAGCCGCAGGACGCTCCCATCCGCGAGCTTCACCTCGAGGCGCGTCCGCTTCTGGGTCTCGAGCGCGTCGCCCTGGAAGATGGCGCTGCCGATGGCGAGCTTCTCCGCCTTCGCGCCCGCGGCGCGGGTCGCCTCGCCGGCGAGGAACGTGACCGTCCCCGCGGGCGCGGGGCCGGCGGCGAGGGCGCCCGCCGCGAGCAGGAACGCCGCGCCGGCGGCCGCGACGGCGATGAGGGATCGGGCGCGCATGGTCACTTCGTCTCCTTGAGCTCCACCTCGATCGCGCCCTGCGTGACCGACTTCACCTTGATCGAGAAGCCTGGGAACTTGCGGGTGGCGAGGTCGGTCGCGAGGTCGGTGCTGCGGCCGGAGACCGTGACGTCGAGGTCCGCCTTGCCGTCGCTCATCGAGCGCTCCTGCACGTCCTTCACCCCCCGGACGCTCTGCGAGAGTACGCTCTTGAACTGGGCGAGGCGCGAGTAGTCCTCCACGCCTTTCACGGTGAGCGCGATGCGCCGCGCGCCCGACTGCTCGCGCGTCCAGACCCTCCCGATCTTCGCGAAGAGGTCGCGGGCGAGCTGCCGGCCCGCGTCGGAGAAGGCGTTGCGGCCCGCCGTCGTCTGCTCGAAGCCGCGGCCGGCCGTGCCGGTGAACTCCGCCGCGCCGACGACCTCGCCGGTGTCGGTCCGGACCGCGCGCGCCGAGACGTTCGCGACGGCCGAGAAGAACGTGCCGTTCTCGATCTGGATCTCGCCGAGCGGCTTCGCGATGGCGCGTCCGACGATGACGATGTCCGCGCCGCTCTTCACGCCGATCTCGCGCGCCTGCTGGAGGTTCGGATCCGCGCCGATCGCCTCGAGCTTCACCTTGCCCTGCAGCACCTCGGGATCGATGAAGGTGAACCCGGACTTCTCCATCCGGTCCATGAAGGCGTTCTCCATCACGCGCAGGTCGGCGGCGTTGCCGCCGCCCTGCCACCAGCCCGTGGCCTGCGTCGCGTTGATCGCCTGCTCGGCGATGAGCACGAAGATCCGCGGCATGCCGGCGCGCCGGTAGGCGATGCCGAACGCCATGAGGTCCTCGTCCAGCTTCGCCTCCGAGATCTCGCAGCGGAGCTTCGTCACCCAGGTGTTGCCGTCCTGCTTGTCATCGAGGACCTGGAACTTGCGGATGTAGCCGACCGAGTGGGCGAAGACCTTGTCGGAGAGGAGCTGCGCCTGGTCCGTCTCGGTCGACGCGGTGACGACGGTGCTCGCGACCTGCTGGACGCAGTTGCGCATGGCGTCGTCCTTCGCCTGCTCGTTCGCGGCGAGGACGTCCCCAGCGATGGCGGCCTGGCCGACGGCTTCGGTGGTCTGGATCTTGTCCTCTGCGCGGGCCGCCGGGACGAGCGCGGCGAGGGCGACGACGACGGCGATGCGGCGGTTCATTCGGATCTCCACTAGTCCGTGAGGATGACGACCTTGGCGTCGGCGAGGAACCCGAGGTCCTTGCCGGCGAGCAAGGCGGCGTCGGCGCTCGAGATGACGAGGTCCGAGCCGTCGATACGGAGCGCCTTCACGACGTACGGCTTGTCGCCGATCCGCTCCTTCAGGGTCGCCTTCGCGGCGGTCAGGTCTTTCGCGTACGCGGCGGCGCCGCCGGCCTTGCGGCCCGACTCCCGGAGCGACGCGGGGCCGTAGAGCTCCTTGCCGCCCTCGTCGAGGATCCGCGGCGCGAGCGCGGGGACCACCTTCTGGCCGCGCGCGTCGACGACGAGCGACGTCCCGGGTGCCCCGCCCTCCGACCTCGCCGGCTTCGGATCGGGCTTCGTCTCCGGTTTCGGCTCCGTCTTCGGCAGGAGCGCGTCCGAGAGCGCGCCCTCGAGCGGCACCTCGACGTCCAGCTCGACGCCGCCGTCCGAGAAGTAGCGCGGGCTCCCGACGACCTTGAAGCCGCGGACGAGCCCCTCGACGCGGCCCGTGAGCGCCTGATCCGTCTTGAGCGCGCCGCCGACCGTCTGGCCGGACTGGAGCTGCACGCCCTTCAGCGCCTCCATGCAGTTGCGGAGCGCGTCGAGCTTCGCCGCCTTCTCCGCGCCGATGCGGGCGACCGCGGGGTTGCCGGCCGCGTCGCGGAGGTTCGCGGCCCCGCTCCCGGTGCACCTCACGACCTTCCGCTGCCAGTCCACGCCGCTCTCGGCGCGCGCGGCCGCCGGCGCTGCGGCGCACAGGGACGCCACGGCCAGGACAAGGGCGAATCTCATGGGGACCTCCTCCACTCCGTCGCTCGTTCCGACCGACCCGGCCGGGCGAAAATTCTAACATCGAACGGTCGGAGGTTACCGAGGAGGGACGCGTGGTTGCTGTGACCCCGGTCACCGTGCGTTGCGTCGACGCTCGGCGGGCGCCGGAGCGGAGCCCACCTCGCCCTACCCGGCGTCGCGAAGCGCCCGCAGCGCCACGAAGACCGCCTCGGCGGAGTCGTCCGCTGCGTTCCCTCCCGCGCGCGCGACCGCCTCGCGTACGGAGGGCTCGCCGGTCCGGAGGAACGGATTCACCGCTCGCTCCTCGGCGAGGGTCGTCGGCGCGGGCTCCTCGCCTGCGGTCCGCGCCGCGCGGACCTCGTCGAGCCGCCGCCGCGCCGCGGCGTTCCAGGGCTCGAGCCGCAGGACGAAGGGCAGGTTCGCCTCGCCGTAGTCGTGCCCGGGGTGGACGAGCAGGGCGCCGTCGAGCGCAGGGAACACGCTCGCGAACGTGCGAGCGAGGACCGCCGGGTCGCCGCCCCCGCGGCAGTGCCCGGTGCCGGCCCAGAAGAGCGTGTCGCCCGTGAGGAGCCTTCCGCCGGCCTCGAGCAGGACCGCGCCCGGCGTGTGGCCGGGGGCGGCGTGCACGCGGATCCGGAGCGCGCCGAGCGCGAGCTCGCCGCGGCCGGCGAGGTCCTCGTCCGGCGCGAACCGGGAGGCATCGGCGCCGTGCCCAAGGACGCGCGCGCCGAGCCGATCGCGGAGGGCCGCCGAGCCGGCGGTGTGATCCGCGTGGCCGTGCGTGTGGATGATCCAGCGAGGCCGCAGCCCGTGCGCCGCGGCCATCCCGAGGGCGACCACGGGATCGCCGGGATCGACGAGCGCCGCGTCCGCCCCCTCCGCGAGGAGATAGGCGTAGTTGTCCTGCGCGTAGCGGCGGCGGTCGAAGATCATGCCGGGTTCGGCTCCGAGGCGTCGTGCGGGTGGTGGCTGAGCCCGATCCGGTTCCCCTCCGGATCGTGGAAGTAGATGGTCCAGCGGGTGCGGTGGACGACGAGCACGCCGGCCGCCTCGAGACGATCCTCCCAGCCGCGCCGCTCGGCGGGCGCGATCCGGAGCGCGACAAGGTGGAGGCCGGGCTTCCCGTCGCGCCACGCCCGCGGCTCGGGCGCCTCGTCGGCGCGCTCGAGCGCGAGGAACTCCTCGCCGCCGGCGCCGAGCCCGAGCCAGACGCTCCGGTCGCCGCCCTCGTCGCGCGGCCATCGGCGCACGACCGCGAGCCCGAGCACCTCGCGGTAGAAGGACTCGCAGCGGGCGAGGTCGGCGCACTGGATCGCGACGTGGTGGTAGCCGAGCGGCACGGGAGGAGCGTAACCCCGGCCGCGCGGGCCGCCAACGGGCAAACCCCGGGTCCGCAGGCGGCCGCGGCGCCCGTGATAGATTCGCGCCGCGTGCCGTCCCCCCTCGCCGGAAAGCACCTCCTCCTCGTCGCGGAGGACGCCGACCTCGCCGCGCTCGTCCAGGCCGCGCTCGCGCGGCTCGGCGCGCGCGTGCAGCTCGTCCCGAGCGGGCGCTCCGCGCTCGAGGCGCTCTCCCGGAAGGCGCCCGACGCAGCCGTCGTCGAGGTGCCGCTCCCGGACGTGCGCGGCAGCGAGGTGCTCTCCGCGCTCGGCCGCGCGCACGTCCCGGCCGTCGTCGTCTCCGGCGTGTACCGCGGACCCCGCGCGGCGGCGGAGCTGCGCGGGCTCGGGGCGTGCGACTTCTTCGAGAAGCCGTTCGCAGTCGACGCGCTCGCGCGCGCGGTCGCGCAGGCGATCGGCGCGCCCGGCGCGCCCCCCGACGAGGAGGCGCGCGACGAGGTGACCGGCGCGCGGCCGCTCTCCGCGGACGAGGTCCAGGAGGGGATCAGCGCGTCCCCGGTGTTCGCGCTCATGGACGGTCCGGTCGCCGGCGCGCCGGCGCCGCGCGACGGCTTCTCGACGCCGCTCCCCGGCGGGTCGTCGCCGAGGCCGGTGTCGCCGGAGGTCGGCTCGCCTCCTCCCCGCGGCGACCTCGCGACCTCCTCGGTCCCGCGCCTGCTCGTCGCGCTTCACCTCGGGCAGGCGACCGGCGCCCTCTCGCTCACGCGGGGCCCGGTGAAGAAGATCGTCGTCGTCGACCAGGGCGCGCCCGTCTATGCGGCGTCGAACGTCGGCGGCGAGCGGCTCGGCGCGATCTGCGTGCGGCGCGGGATCGTCGCGGCCGAGCGCCTCGAGGCGCTCCGGAAGGAGAAGCCGGCCGCGCGCACCGCCGACCTCCTCGCGGCGGCCGGCCTCCTCTCCCCCGAGAAGCGGGCCGAGCTCGTCGCCGGCCAGCTGCGCGGGATCGCGTGGTCCACCTTCGAGTGGCGCGAGGGGACCTACGAGTTCCAGCTCGGGAAGCCGCCCGCGTCGCGCGTCCCGATAAACATCGCCATGGGTGACCTCGTGCTCGAGGGCATGCTCCGCGCGTCGACCCTGCCGCGACTCCGGGCCGAGCTCCCCCTGGACGTCCACCTCGCGCCCTCGCCGGACCCGGCGTTCGAGCTCTATGCCCTCGGGCTCCGCGCGCGCGAGGCGCGACTGCTCGCGCTCGCCGATGGGACGAAGAGCGTCGCCGACCTCGCGCGGCTGTCGGATCTGCCCGAGCGCGACGCGCTCGCCTTCCTGCAGGCGTGCCGGGTGATGCGCGTCCTCGACGAGGCGGAGCGCGTGCTCGCCTCGACGCGTCGCATCGGCTTCATGTAGCGCGCCGCCGTCGCCCCGCGAGGGCGAGGGCGAGGAGCGCGAGCGCGCCCGGCGCGGAGCCGGCGCCGCAGCCGCACCCCGGGAGCGGCGACGTCGCCGCGTCGACCCCCGCGCGCGGCGTGAGGAGCCACCCGCCGCTCGAGCTCGCGGCGACGGCGGACGACGCCCGGCGCGCGGCGACCGCGCGCACCGGGAGCTCGATCGTGACCTCGGCCGGCGCCGCGGGGAGGACGTCGAGCACGAGGTCCGCACCGTCCGCCGCCACCGAGAGGACCGACGCGCCCGAAACGACCGGAGCGCCCGCTGGCGCGAGTCCCGCGAGCACGTCGACGACCCGGACGCGGGTGAGCGCGGCGCCGAGCCGGCTCCGCAGCCGGGTGCGGACGACCGTCAGCTCGCCGTCCCCGAGGGCGGCCCGATCGGCCGCGTGCGTCACGTCGACGAGCCCGGAGGCGTCGAGCTCGACGCGCAGGGTCACGACCCGCTGAAGGACGTTCGCGTCGGTCGTCGCGAGCGAGACCACGAGCTCGGGATCGGCGAGGAGCGCGGGGTACCCTTCCTCCGGCAGAGCGATCGCGCGCCGGAGCCAGCCTGGACCCGAGGTGTCGGTGACCGAGATCGCCGTTCCGAGCGCAGCCGGGTCGAGCGTGCCGCCCCAGGACGCGGCGCCGCAGCCGGTCGCGGCGGTGCCGTCGAAGACGGCCGTCGTGCCGCCCGGCGGGAGCACGAGCCGGCCGGGAGAGGTGGCGCCGGCGAGCGCGATCGCCGGCTGGAGGGTTGCGAGCGGGAGCGTCGTCCGGAGCTCGGCGAAGACGCCGGTCGCGTCCGTCGCGCGCACGGTGATGACGAGCGGCGGCGGCGGGAACGTGCAGACCGGCGGGAAAACGTGCGAGAGGCCGGTGCCGACGGGCGCGCTCGTCACCGCGCCCTCGATCCACTCGACGATGACGGAGGTCGGGCCGGAGGGGTCGAGCAGCACCGCCATCGGGTGCGGGAGGCCACGCGCGGGCGCCCCGGGGCTGCCAGGCGCCCAGGACGGCTGCGGCGCCGGGAGCCCGAGGTCCGGATAGACGAGGACGGTGTCGCCCGCGGCGCCGTCCTGCATCACGACGACGAGGTCCTGCGCCGGGGAGCCGACGAGGTCCGCGACGAGGATGTCCCGCGCGAGCGTGCCGGGCGCGGGAGCCCTGAACGTACCGCGCGCGCCGGCCGCGTCCTTCCAGACGACGACGACCTCCTGCAGGTCGAAATCCCAGATCGCCGCGGCGGGCGCGCCCGCGACCTCGACCTGCCGGACGACGAGCGGCTTCGAGAGACCGAGCTCGAGGCCGAGGTCGTGCCACGGCGCGACCAGCGGGTCCCCGAAGTCCGCCGGATTGCCGGTCCCCTCCACCCACACGACCGCCCCCTGCGTCGGCTCGCCCGACGCATCCGGGGAGAGGATCGACTGCGCGAGGACGAGGTCGAGGTCGCCGTCTTGGTCCACGTCCACGACTGCGACGCCGAGCGTGTCGCCGGGACCCGCGACCGTCGCCGGGATCCAGGGCGGGCGTCCGGAGCCGGACCAGGGCGGCGGGTACTGCGGCCCGTGACTTCCGCCCACCTCGATCGGAGGCGACAGCTGGAGGCCGGCGAGCGTCGACGTCGCCGGGACGGCGTCGTGCACGAAGAGGACGACGCCCCCGGCGCCGAGGAGGGCAACGTCGTCGAGCCCGTTCGCGCGCGCGACGCTCGAGACGCGGAGTGGAACCGCCTCGAATCCGTCCGGGGGGGATCGGTCGTAGATGCGAGCCGGCGGGATCGGCCATGTCCTCGACGCCGTCGTGGAGAGTGCCGCGGGAGAGAAGTCGAGCGCGGTGACCGCCCCGAGAGTCGGATCGCCCGGGTAGTACGGCACGACGAGCACGTCCGCCGTCCGGGGCAGCAGGTGGACGAACGACGCGGCCTCGTCGATCAACGGGTAAGACGCCGCGTAGCTCCGGAGCGTCCCGGGCGCATTCCCGAACGCGATCTCGACGGCGCCGCCGAACTTGCTCACCCGCGCGACGTCGGCGAGCGCGTCGCCGCCGTTCTGCGCGAGGAGGCCGCCGCGGAGGGCCCGCTCCTGCGAGAGCCACGGGAACGCGAACGCGGAGGCCTGGCGCGTGAGGAGCGCGTGGTAGGGCCGCACCTCCGCCCGCGCCGCCGGCTGGTTCACGACGAGGAGGTCCGCCCCGGCCGTCGCGGCCGAGTAGTTGCCGACGAGGACCGTGGCCGGAGCTTCGAGCCAGACGGTCATCGGCTCGGCGCGCCACTGCGCCTCGGCGCCGGTGGCGGCGAGCGCGAGCAGCGCGACGAGTGCGATCCGGCCTGTGCGGATCATCGTTCAGTAGACGAGCTGCGCCCGCACGTACAGTCGGCCCGTGTCGGCCGCCGGCGAGAGCCCGTCTCCTCCGAACCCCACGAGATTGTACCCCACCGCGATCCGCCCCTCCCCTGCGCCCAGCCCCGCCTCGGCGCGCACCGCGTCGAGCGCACCGAGCCGCGGGCCCGAGAGCGGCGCCCGCCGCGCGTACTCGCCCGCGGCGTCGAGCGGTCCGGCGATCCGGACCTGGACGCGGGCGCTGCCCGAGAGCCGGTCGGCGCGCGCACCCGCCACCTCCTGCACCGCGACGGCCGCGCCGATCCCCGCGCGGACCCGCGCCGGGCCGGAGGTCGTGGACGCGAGCCGCGCGAGCACTCCGTCCCGCCGCGCCTCGCCGGGCCGGCGCTCCGCGAACCGCGCGAGGCTCGCGAGGAGCGCGAGCCGATCGGCGCGCCACGCGCCGCCGAGCGACGCCTCGAACCCAAGCCCCTCGACACCCGCGCTCGTCCCGTGCGTCCAGGAGACCCGCGCCGCGAGGGACGCGCCCGGCCGGACGAGCCACTCGGCCGAGGCGCCCGCGGCGGCGTGGCCGTCGCCTCCCTCGTCCCGCACCTCGCCGCGCGCGGCGAGCCGGAGCGAGCCGCGGACCATCCCGATCGCCGCTGCCGCCGCGCTCCGCGCCACGACGGAGCCGTCGAGCCGGAGCCGCTCGCCGCGTTCTCCCGAGAGGGACAGGGTGACGCCGCGGAGCGGCTCGACCGTGGCCCCGAGCACCCGCGCCTGCCGCAGGCCGAACGGATCGCGCCCG
Organism: Anaeromyxobacter sp.; assembly: GCA_036394835.1. Lineage (GTDB taxonomy): Bacteria > Myxococcota > Myxococcia > Myxococcales > Anaeromyxobacteraceae > Anaeromyxobacter. Next base: position 16,407 of record DASWEI010000038.1, read on the forward strand.
AACTGCTCCTCCGTGAAGAGCTCCGCGCCCCGGGTGCGCTGGCGGACCCCGAGCGCGCTCGCGGCGCCGCCGAGCACGTCCGGCGCGTCGGGATCTGCGCCGAAGGTCCCGTAGAGCGCCTCACCGGGGGCGAGCCGGGCGCCGCTCACGAGGAGGCGCGGCCCGAGCTCGGGCCCCCACCCGCCCCGCACGCCCAGCGAGGCGCTCCCGCGGGCGAAGGCGGCGCCCGCGGACGTGAAGGTCGGGTCGACGGCGGGGCCGGAGAGCCGCAGCTTCTGGTGGTGCGCCGCGTCGACGGTGAGCGCGGGATCGACGCGCCACGACGCGCGCGCCCCGGCGGAGGTCGCCTCGGCCGTCGCCGCCGCGTCCTCGCGGGAGGTCTGGACGCCCTCGACGGCGAGCCCGAGCCGCTCGCCCTGCCACGCCGCGCGCGCGAGGAGCTGGCGCTCGTCGAGGCGCGCGAGCGCCGCGGGATCGCGCGGGTCGGCCCCGCGGCGCTCGGCGAGCCGCACGACGCCGCTCACCGAGCCGGCCCCCGCGGAGAGGCTCGCCCCGCGCTCGCGCGCGGCGACCGCCTCGAGGAACTCGGCGTCGGAGTAGCCCCGCTCGCGCGTGCGCCACCAGGCGTCTGCGCGGACCGGGCCCGCGTTGCCGTTCGCCTCGACGTGCAGCGCGTCCGCGCCGGCGTCCGCCGCGGCGGGGGACGCGAAGCGCAGGCCGCCGTCCTCCGAGCGAGCGAACTCCGTCGCGCCGGCACGCGCGAAGAGCTGGCCGCGGCTCCGCGCGGCCTCCGCGCGGACCCGCAGGGCCGGCCCGAGGTCGAGCTCCGCGCCCCCTCCCGCGAGCGACCAGTCGTCGCCGCGGCCGGGCCGCTCCTCGCCCGCGGCGTGCGCGAAAACCGCGACCGGGCCGAGCGCGGCCCCGACCCGGCCGCCGTGCAGGTCCTCCGCCGTGGGACCGGGCGCCGCGTGGAGGTAGTCCGCCACGACGGTCACCTCGGGCGCGGCGAACGGGTCGCCCGTGAGGACGGCGGCGGGCGGCGCGACCGACGCGAGCGGCGCGGCGAGGACGATCCGGCCGGAGACGAAGTCGATCTCGTAGTCCACGGCGCGCGCGAGGGCGCGCTGCGAGACGATCCGTCCGGTGAACGGGTCGCGTCGCTCGATCCGGACGGCCTCGCTGCCCTCGACCACCTCGCCGTGCGAGAGCCACAGCGCGGCTCCGCCGGTCGCGCGGAGCACGTCGTGCGCGGCGCGCGGAGGCGGGTTCCCGCCGGCGTCCTCGCGGAGCGTGGCGCCGAACGCGGCCGCGCGGAGGCGGAGCGGACCCACGGCACGATCCGTCTGGAGCTTCGCGCCGAAGAGGGCGCGATCGTAGCGGCCGAGCTCGCTCCCGGTGAGGCCCGCCCGCGCGGAGCCGAGCTCGAGCCGGTCGGCGCCGGTGCGGACCTGCGCCCAGACGCGCCCGCGGGCGGGGTTGCGGTCGTCCGCGGCGCCCTCATCGCCGACCGCCGGGAAGGTGCGCGCCGCATCGAGCGCGTGCTCGGCCGCGAGCGCGCTCCTGGGGCGCGCGAGATCGGAGAGCCGGTCGTCCCGGTCGTCGAGGTCGAGCCCCGCCTCGAACGCGAGCGGCCCGAGCTGGCCGTGCGCTGCGCCCGCGCCGCGGCCCGTGACGAGCACGCGCGGCGACCCGAGGAACGACACCTCCATCTCCGCGAGGGCCACCCCCGTCGCGCCCCAGGTCGCGGGCAGCGGGCTCAGGTCGCCCGCTGGCACGGGCACGCGCAGGACGATCGCCCCGGCGCCGTCCACGAGCTCGAGCGGGCCCGCGCCGGGCGGCGCGAAGGCCGAGAACCGGCCGGCGCCCGCGAGCAGGCCTCCTGCCCGGAGCCGGAGCCCGGGGGCGAGCTCGCCCGAGACGAGCGCGGCCCCGCCCTGGATGGGCGCGAGCGCGAGGACGCCGATCGGCTCGGGTCGCCCGGGGACGACGAGCTCTCCGCCGCGGGACCGCGGAACGAGGTGGACCGACCAGCGGTAGAGCGCGACGGCGCCCGCGCTCCCGACGCCGAGCGCGAGCCTGTTCTCCCCCGGCGAGAGGGCGACCTCGATGGAGAAGACGCCGTCGTCACCCGCCTGGACCGGCGCGCCCCCGGCGACGACCGCCGCGCCGGGCGCGGTCCGCGCCGAGAGCCACCAGCGGAGCTTGCCGTCGGCGCCCCGCGCCGGCGGAGGACCTGCCTCGCCGGCGGCGACGAGCGGCGAGGCGCGCGGCGCGGGCGGGGGAGGGATCGCGAGCTCGACGGACGCGGTGCCGCCGGGACCGAGCTCGAAGGCGCGCCGGACGCCGAGCCCCTCGACGACGACGGCGTGGCCGCCGTACGCGGTCCGATCGCGCGCGAGCTCGCGCGCCGGCAGCTCGAGCAGGTGGAACCGGCCGCCTGCGTCCGCGAGCGCTACCGCGCCCCCCTCACCGAGGATCCGCGCGCCCGCGACCCCGGGCTCGTCCGGACCGCAGCGGCCGTCGCCGTCGAGGTCGAGGCAGACGCGGCCGAGCACCATCGCCCCGGGTTCCCGCGCGGCGCCGATCGCGACCTGCGCGGCCGGCACCGCGGGCGCGAGCGCCATGGCGAGCGCCGCTATCCGCCCACCTCTCACCGGACCTCCACCACGGCGGCGACGCCGGTCTCGGCGTCCACGACCGCGACGAGCCCGCGCCCGCGCCGGATCGGGGCGCGCCCGCCGTCCCCGTCGTGCTCCGCGGGCCCGAGCTCCACGTCCGCCGCGCGGAGCGTGACGCGCCGGCCCGCGAGCGGACGGCCTTCGGGGTCCTCGACGCGCCAGCGGATCGCACCCGCCTCGACCGAGGCGACCACCTCCACCGGGGACGGCAGCCGGAGCGCGACCTCCACGGTCCGCGCGATCTCGAACGGCGCGGCGGGCGGCGAGATCCCGGCCCACCCCGCGGCCCGGACGCCGCCCGGTCCCGCGACGGTCTCCCGATCCTCCGAACCCTTCGCGCGGGCCTCGCCCCTCGCATCGGTCGTAGCCTCCGCGCCGCTGCCGAACCGGAGCCGGACGTCCGCCGCGGGCCGGCCGTCCGCCGTGCGCGCCTCGGCGACCCAGGAGCGACCCTCTCGCCGGAGCGCGAGGGTCGCGAGGTCGGCGCCGGCGTCGAGCGCGAACGCGAGCGGCGCGTGCTGGACCGCGCCGGACGGGGCGGCGACGAACCGGTCCGCCGCCACGAAGCCGAGCTTCGCGCCGGAAGGTCCGGCGGGACGACCGAGGACGTCGCCGCGCGCGTCGCGCGCCGCGGTCTCCGCGGCGACGGTCGCGTCGAACGGCACCGGCTCGCGCGCGAGCCTCGCGACGATCTCCGCGGGCGGGCCCGACACGAGCGCGATCCGGACCTCGTCGCGCGACGCGGCGCCGCCTTCGGGGTAGCTCGCGCGCACGAGCGCGTCCGCCCCGGCGCCGCCCTCCGGCGCGCGGAACCGCGCGCGCTGGAGCGGGCCGCGCACGGGCGCGAGCGGCCCCGCTTCGCCGCGCGAGGCGGCGAGCGCGAGCTGCGCCCCCGAGGCGGGCGCGCCTGCCGGCGAGGAGGCGACGCAGAAGACCGACGCCTCCGAGCGGCCGTCCGCGGGGAGCGCCCGCGGCCACGCGGCGCAGGCGAGCCGGTCCACCTCGGGGAGCCGCAGGTCGAGCTGCGCCGTCCGCCGGTTGCCTGAGCGGTCCACCGAGGTCGCGGAGGCGAAGCGGGCGCCGGGCGGCACGACGATCGGGATCGAGAAGCGGCCCCGCGCGTCGGCCACGCCCGGGCCGAACGTACGCCCGGCGACGGTGACGGTCGTCCGCGTCCCCGGCTCGGAGTGGCCGGGGAGATCGATCGCGGCGGAGAGCGGCACGATGGCGTGCCCCACGGCGCGCGGCGTCGGGCAGAGCGGGCAGCGCGGCACGAGCGCGAGGAGGACCGCGACCTCCGGGTGACGCGTCGAGGCGGGCTCGTACAATGCGTGGAACCGGCCCGGCCCGGCGGGCGCGAGGTCGCGGAGCTGCCCCGAGGAGACCGCGACGACGGGAGGCGTCGCCTCCGCGTCCGGCTCGCCGCCCGCGCGAAGCACCGCGAGCTCGATCTCGATCGTGAGGTTGCGTCCCTTCACCGGCGCGGGCGTCCTCACCTCGATCTCGACGACGCCCGGCGGCGGCTCGACCGGCGCTGCGGCCTCGGCGGTCTCGGCGCGGAGGATCACCCGTGCCGCGCCGGGCGCGGGGACGACGCGGTACACCCCGCGCGCGACGGGCTCGACCGTGGCGCCCTCCGCCGCGAGCGCAGGGGCGCCGCGGACGGCGACGAGCTCGCCGTCGGGAGAGAGCGGCCACGGCGGGAGCAGGAGCTCCGGGCCGGCGGCGAGCGCGAGAGCGAGGAGCGGACCCGTCATCCCCTCCCCCGCGCCGGCTTCAGCGCCGACGAAGTCTGAGGGCGAGGAGCAGCGCGAGCCCGGCGAGCGGGCCGGCGGCGCCGCCCGTACCGCAGCCCCCCGCGCCCGCGCCGTGGAGGGAGCCCGCGGACGCCGCGGCGCGCGCGAGCAGCGTGGTGCCGGGTCCCGCGGGCGAGCCGGCCGCCGTCATCGTACGCCCCGGGTCCGCGAGGACGCGCGCGACGAGCCATGAGCCGGGCTTCCCCGCGATCGTCCCGGCGATGCGGGCCGCACCCGCCTCCGCGACGGCGCGCACCTCGAGGTGCGTGACCTCCGCGTTGAAGTCGGCCGGGCTCGCGATCGCCGCGTCGTCGAGCGTCACCCAGCCGGCCGTCACGCGGCTCGAGTCGATGCAGACGAGGACGGGTAGGTCGGCGTCGCCGGGGAACGGCGTCGCGTCGAAGCTCACCGCCGCGGCGAGCGGCCTCGCGGGTTCGCGGCCGAGCTCGAGGGTCCCGAGCACCGTCGGGTCCGCGTCGTCGCAGCGCGCCGGCGCGGGGCGCACGACGGGCGGGGGAGGCGGAGGGGGAGGCGGAAGCCACGGGTCCCCGTTCCCGGTCCCATCGTCCGGGATCGCGCCGTTCACGTAGGCGAGCCGGTAGAGCGCGATGTCGCGGTTTCCCAGGGACCCGTCCACATCGTCCGCGAACACGACTCGGACCTCGGCGCCGGCGACGACTCCGAGGTCGTTCAGCGTCTGGTTGCTCGCGCTCGGGTGCGGGACGAAGACGAGGCCGGTCGTCCACTGCCACAGGACGACCTGCGAACGGCCGGTCGAGAGATCCTCGAACGCCGCCCAGTCGCCCGAGAGGTGCGGGTTCTGCTGCACGCCGTCGACGCGCAGCGACGTGACGAGCTGCCCCTCCGCGTCCCAGATCTCGACGTCCGCGTCGTGCCCGTTCGAGGCGCGCGTGACGGCGAGCACCGTCCCGCCGAGCGCGCCCACCGCCACCCCCGTCGCGCGGCCGTCGCATACGAATCTGGTCTCGCGACTTCCCGGCGTCGTGTCGTGGAGCCAGACCGAGCCCCCGTCCGCGCCGTCCACGAACGCGACGTACTGCTCGAACGCGGCGGCGCCGAACTGGTCCCCGGCGCCCGCGACGCCCGCGGGCGAGGTGAGCTCGTACTCCTCGAGCCGACCCGCGTAGCGCGCCACCTCGATGTTGCGCGCCCCGGGCCTGCCGCACTCCCACGTCGCGAGGACGCTCGTCACGACGGGCTGCGAGACCGGGTCGAACGCCTGGCACTGCCTCGACGGGTCGAAGGCGGGAGCGGGATCGCGCGCCGGCGGCGCGCGAAGCACGTTCCCGAACTCCCAGTTCGCGAGGACGATCCCGTCCGCGACGCGGTAGGCGAGCGTCGTCTGGTTGACGTCGGGCTGGTCCTGGTCGCCCGGCCCACCCGCTACCACCCGGATGAGCGGGTCGCCGCCGATCGTGTAGAGGAGGACGTCCCAGTTGCCGGACGCGTTCGACGCGTAGACGATGAACTGAGCGTCGATCGAGGGATCCGTCTGGTCCCCGTCGCCCTGCACGATGCGTGAATACGCCCCGGAAGGCTTGGCGGAGGTGTCGAACGGCACAGCGATCGCGAGCGCCGCGATCGCAGCGATGTGACCGACTCGGCTCAGGCCGTACCCCTCGCTCGGTGTTCCCCCGGGGGCGATATTCGGCAGGTCGTGAGCGGGCGGTCAAGCGATCGATCGCAGCGCGCGGACGGCGGACGCGCGGAAGGTGCGCGCGGGTGCGTCACTTCCGCGGCTTCACCCACAGATCGCTCGTGTCGAAGCGAGCGTCCGGGGCGCGCGTGTCGAGCACGATGGCGGGGCCGTCGGAGGCGGCGGCCCCCGCGACGCCGAACGCCCGCGCCGAGAGCGTCTGGCGTCCTTCCCGGAGCACGATGACGTGCGTGAACCGTCCGTCGGGCGGGACCTCGACGCGCTCTCCGCCGAGGACCACGACGGCGCCGGGCGTCGCGCGGCCGGTGACGACCATCCGCCGCTCGTTCGTCGCCCGCGGCGCCGGCCAGTTCACCTTGAGGAGGAGGGACGCCGGCAACGGCGAGGGCAGCGAGGGCGCCCGCCCGAGCTTCGCCTCGGACTGCTGCCCCTCCGCGAGCACGACGGTCGTCCCGGACGACGTGAACTCCGCCCGGCCGCGCCGGACCCCGACCGCCATGGCTGAGCCCGTTCGGGCGACGCTCACGTCGCCGCCGCGCGTCCGCGCGATCACGTCGGGTCCACCCTCGATCTCGACGGCGCGCCCGAGGTCGTCCTGCACGCGCGCGGAGACGAGGCCCGCGGCGAGGCGGAATCGCGAGAGCTCCGCGGTGATCTCGCCGACCGCGAACCGGCCGCCCTCCTCGAGCGTCACGGCGTAGCCGCCGCCCGACAGCTCGACCCGGCCGCCGATCCCGGTCTCGATCGCGTCGTCCGGCCGGAGCACCGCGCCCGTGCCCGCCGCGGTCCGGACCCCGCCGCGCACCACCGTCACCTCGCCCGAGACCGCCGAGACGGTGAGCGGGACGGTCGCCTGCGCGGCGGGTGTCCGCCCGCCCGGCTCGGGGCCGAGGAGCAGGCGATAGGCGGCGAGGGTCCCCCCGACGAGCAGGGCCAGGACGGCCAGGAAGGTGATCCGCTCGCGCCGTGCCATCGGCCCGCGACTCTAGTACGTCGCCGCGACGGTCGGGAGGCACACGGTGAACGTGCTCCCCTCCCCGGGGTGGCTGTCCACGAGGATGCGGCCGCCGTGCTCCGCGACGATCCGGTACGACACCGAGAGGCCCAGGCCGACGTTGCTCCACTGGTCCTTCGTCGTGAAGAACGGCTCGAACAGGCGCGGGAGGTGCTCGGGCGCGATCCCCTTCCCGTCGTCGCGCACCGCGATCCGCACCTCGTCCGGCTCGCGGCGGACCGAGACCCGGACCGTGCGCCCGGACCGGCCGAGGCAGGCGGTGCGGGCGTTCGAGACGAGGTTCAGGACGACCTGCGCGAGGTGGCCGGCGTCGCCGCGCATCCGCGCCGGTGGATCCGGGAGGTCCACCTCGAGCGCCACGCCGGCGCCGCCGAGCTGCCCCGCGGCGAGCGTCAGCGCGTCGCGGACGACGCGGCCCACGTCGAGGTCCTGGAAGTCGGGCTCGGCCCGCTGCTGGCTGAAGCGGAGCAGACTCTGCGTGATGTCGCGGCAGCGGCGCGCGAGCAGCTCGATCTTCTCGAGCGGCTCGCGGTCGGGGCTCTCCGCCGCCGTCGCCTCGAGCAGGAGCTGCGCGTTCCCGAGGATCCCGGTGAGCGGGTTGTTGATCTCGTGGGCGACGCCCGCCCCGAGCTGCCCGAGCGCGGCGAGCTTCTGCGTCTCCACGAGCTGCGCCTGCGCCGCCTTCAGCTCGCGCGTGCGCGCCTCGACCTCGCGCTGTAGCTCCTCGTTCCAGCGCTCGAGCCGCTCGCGCGCGCGCTGCAGCTCGCCCGCCATCGCGTTGAAGGTGCGCGACACCTGCGCGACCTCGTCCGCGCCGGCCTCGGGGAGCCGCACGGCGAGCTCCCCCCCGCCGAGCGCGCGGGCCGCCGACTCGATCCGCGCGAGCCCCGCCACCGTGCCACGCCCGAGCAGGAACGAGAGGCCGAGCACGAGCGCGAGGACACCGGCGCTCGCCGCGAGCACCCCGCGGCGGAGCGAGACGATCTGCGCGTACGCGGTCGCCGCCGGAACCGCGACGAGCACGCCCCACCCGGTCCCGTCCTCGAGGGGCGCCCACGCGCCGAGCACGCGCTCGCCCTGGACCGCTCCGGCGCGCGCCGGGTCGATCCGCCCGGCGAGCTCCGCCCTCTCGGCGGCCTCGAGCGGCGCCGCGCCCTTCGACGCGAGCAGCACACGGGAGCCGTCGAGGAGGTACGCCGCGCCGCCGTCCGGCACGGCTGCGTCGAGGCGCCGCCGGGCCGCGTCGGGCCCGAGCCGGACCGCGACGAGCCACCGCCGGCCGTCCCGGGCCGGGACGGCGCGGACGGCGGCGAGCTGCCAGCCCTCGTCGTCGTAGGCGCGGAGCACGAGCCGCCCCTCCGGCGCCGTCGCCGACGACCGGACCGCCGTGACGAACCGCTCGGTCGTGCCCGACTCGCCCGAGCCCGCGAGGACCGCGCGCGCCGAGCCCGCCCCGTCCACGATCGCGCTCGCGTCGGCAGCGGGAACCTGCCGCGAGAGCACGACGAGCATGCCCCGGAGCTCCTCCTCGCCGAGCCGATCCGGGTGCCACGTCTCGGCGAGCCCGCCGAGCGCGGCGTCGACCGCGGCGAGCTCCGCCGCGATCGAGACTGCGCCCGCGCGCGCGCGCGCGAGGTGCTCCGCCGCGGCCCGCCGCCCGAGCTCCTCCTGCGCGCCGCGCAGCACCGCAAAGGCGACGCCGACGAGCGGCGCGAGCGCCGCGGCGACGACGAAGAGGGCGAGCTTCCGCTGGAGCGTCACGGGGGCGCCTCGCCCCCGCCGCCGTCGACGAGGTGGATGCTGCCGGGGACGCGCTTTGCGCGCTCCTTCAGCTCCGCCGCCGCGCGGGCGAGCTCCGCGTGGCGCGGGAAGCGGCCGGGCGGCGCGTGCACCGTCGCGATCGACACCGACAGGATCGGGAACCGGCGGCGGGTGCCGAAGCGGTCCACCGCCTCGATGGAGCCGCGCTCGCGGTCGGCGCGGTCGTAATAGAGCGGGATCACCCGGTCGAAGGCGGCGATGGCCTCGGTGCACACCCGGGCGGCGTGCTCGGGTGCGGTGAGGATGACGAAGTCGTCGCCCCCGACGTGCCCGAGGAAGGCCGCGTCGCCGCCGTGCATCGCGACCGCGTCGCGCAGGATGCCTGCGGTCTGGAGCACGACGCCGTCCGCCTTCGCGTAGCCGTAGGTGTCGTTGAAGGCCTTCAGATTGTCGAGGTCGACGTAGGAGAGCGCGAACGGCGCCCGCGCCTCGAGCCGGTGCTCCACCTCGCGGTCGATGGCGCGGCCGCCCGGAAGCCGCGTCATCGGCGACGACGCGAGTGCCGCCTCGCGCCGCCGCAGCACCGCGTCGATGCGGGCAACGAGCTCCTGCGCGTCGAACGGCTTCGTGAGGTAGTCGTCCGCGCCGAGCTTGAGCCCGCGCACCTTGTCGGCGGTCTCTCCGCGCGCGGAGAGGAACACCGCCGCGAACGGCTCGGTGGAGCGGCGCGCGGCGAGCGAGTCGAGCAGCGCGAAGCCGTCGCCGTCCGGGAGCTGCACGTCGACGAGCAAGATCTGAGGGTGCCGCTCCGCGACGAGGCGCCGCGCCTCCTCGCAGGTGCCCGCCTCGTCCACCTCGTACGCCTGGCTGCGGAGCACCTCGGCGCAGATCGCGCGGATGGCCGGATCGTCGTCGACGACCAGGATCCGGGCGCCGGCGGGGCGGCCCCGCCGCGCGAGCTCCTCCACCGCGGCAACGAGCGCCGCGGGCGCGGCGGGCTTCGCGAGGTGGTCGTCGGCGCCCGCGCGGAAAGCGGCGTCGCGCGCGGCCGGGGGCGAGAAGGCGAGGAGCGCCGCGCGCCGGGTGTCGGCGTCGTGCCGGAGGATCTCGGCGAGCGGGACGTGGTCGAGCGCCGGGAGGAGCGGATCCCAGACCACCACGCGCGGAGGATGGCGCCGCGCGAGCGCGAGCGCGGCGTCGAGATCGCTCGCGCGGGCGCAGCGCAGGCCGCGCGCGCGCAGGACGCCGCAGACGAGCGCCGCGTCGTCGCTCGCGTCGACGACGAGCACCGCCGGCGCGTCGGCCGCCACCCGAGGCGCCTCTGCCGCGACGGTGGGCGGCTCGTCCGCGAGGACGACGACGAAGCGGGCACCCTCGCCCGGCGCGCTCTCCGCCCAGATCGCGCCGCCGTGCGCCTCCACGATGCCGCGGGAGATCGCGAGCCCGAGGCCGGTGCCGCGCACGCGCCGCGTTCGCTCGCTGCGGGCCTGCTCGAACTTCTCGAAGATGCGCTCGAGGTCGGCGTCGAGGATGCCGTCCCCGGCGTTCCAGACGCTGAGGCCCGCGATCCCGGGGAGCGACGGCGCGCGGAAGACGCGGACCTTCACGACCCCGTTGTCGGGCCCGAACTTGAGCGCGTTCGTGAGGAGGTTCGAGATCACCTGCCCGATCCGCCCCGGGTCGGCCACGATCCGCACCGGCTCGGACGGGACCTCGACGCGCAGCTCCTGCCCGCGCTCCGAGGCCGCGGGCTGGTAGCGGTCCACGGTCGTGCGCGCGAGCTCGTCGAGGAAGAGCACCTCCGGCTCCATCCGGAGCTTTCCCTTCGCGAGCCGGGCCACGTCGAGGAGCTCGTCGACCATCGCGTTGAGCTTCTCGGAGGACTCGCGCGCCATGCGCAGGTACCGCGCCTGCTTCTCCTCGAGCGCGCCGGCGAGGCCGCCGAGGACGAGGTCGAGCGCGCCCGCGATGGACGTGAGCGGCGTGCGCAGCTCGTGACTCACGACCTGGACGAACTCCTCCTTGCGCGCCTCGAGCTCCTTCTGGTCGGTCACGTCCCGGAGCGCGACCGCGACGCCGGCGAGCCCGCGTCCCCGCTCGAGGACAGGCGAGACCACCGAGGACAGCGTGCGGGCGCCGACCCGGACCTCCTCCGCGACCCAGGCGCGCCCCGGCTCCGCGTCGAGCCCGCGCACGAGGTCGAACGGGTAGAACCCGAGCGCGTCCTTCAGCCAGGCGACTTGGAGCGCGCCCTCCGCGGGCGCGCCGAGCATGCGACGCGCGGCGGGGTTCGCGAGCACCTCGTCCGCGCCCGCCGTCAGGTAGAGCAGCCCGTCCGCCATGCACTCGACGATGCGCTCGAGCCGCTCGCGCTCCGCCGCGACCCGGGTCGCGAAGGCGCCGAGCGACTGCGCGAGCTCGTTCACGAGCACGTCGAGCACCCGGGCGTCCCCCTCGCCGAACGCCTCGGGGCCCGCGCTCTCGACGAGCACGGCGCCCACCTGGACGCCGCCGATCTCGACCGGCAAGGTGAGCCGCGACGCGAAGCCGTCCACGACCGCCGCGCCCGTCCCGCCGCCGACGACGCGCACCCGGACGGCCGCCTCGCGCAGCGCCTCGCCCCCGAGCTCGTGGTGCGCCGCGAGCGCGTGCTCCTTCACCGCGAGGAGCGCGGCGTCCGACAGGCGAGCGCACGGGCGGATGAGGAGGTCCGGCGCAGCGCCGGGGGTCGCGAGCAGCACCGCGGCGACGTCGCACGGGACGATGCGCGGGAGCCGCTCGACGACGCGCTCGAGGATCCGCGCGTGGCTCTCCGCGGCCCCCACGTCGCGGGCGAGGTCGGAGGCCGCCTGGAGCGCCTCGAGGCGGCGCTCGGCGTCGTCATAGAGTCGGGCCCGCTCGCGGCGGAGGTCCACCCGCTCGAGCGCACGCAGCACCGTCTGCTTCAGATCCGTGTGCTCCCACGGCTTCACGAGGTACCGGTAGACCTGACCGCGGTTGATCGCCTCCACGATCTCGCGCGGATCGGTGTACGCCGTGAGGAGGATCGCGCACAGGTCGGGGTCGAGCCGGTGCGCGGCCTCGACGAGCTCGATCCCCGTCATCTGCGGCATGCGCTGGTCGGTGACGAGGAGATCCACCCGCCGGCTCGCGAGGATCTCGAGCGCGAGCGCGCCGGTCGGCGCTGTGAGCGTGACGTATCCGTCGTCCGCAGGGAAGCTGCGGCGCAGGATCGCGAGCACCTCGGGCTCGTCGTCCACGAACAGGATGACGTGCGGCATCCGGAACCAGCCCCCTCGCCGAACCGGAAAACCCGGAAGGGCCGGCCATCGTAGCACGCGGCCCGAAGCTTCCGGCTTTTCCCGGGCGCGCTTCCGCTTGCGGGGAAGGGGTGAAAACGACTATAAGTTCCGGCCTTTTACCGAAGGGAATCGATGACCCCCCGCGAGCTGATCCGCAACATCGCCATCGTGGCGCACGTCGACCATGGGAAGACCACCCTCGTCGATTTCATGCTGCGCCAGGCCGGCGTGTTCCGCGCGAACGAGCACCTCGTCGAGCGGGTCATGGACTCGAACGATCTCGAGCGCGAGAAGGGGATCACGATCCTCGCGAAGAACACCGCGGTCACCTACCGCGGCGTGAAGATCAACATCGTCGACACCCCCGGCCACGCCGACTTCGGCGGCGAGGTCGAGCGCGCGCTCCGGCTCGTCGACGGCGTGCTCCTGCTCGTGGACGCCGCCGAGGGACCGCTCCCGCAGACGCGGTTCGTGCTCTCGAAGGCGCTCGCGCTCGGGCTCCCGTCGGTGCTCGTCGTGAACAAGGTGGACCGGCAGGACGCGCGCGCGAAGGAGGTGCTCGACCTCGTCTACTCGCTCTACATCGACCTCGGCGCGAACGAGCACCAGATCGACTTCCCGGTCATCTACGCCATCGCGCGCGAGGGGAAGGCGGCGCACACGGTCGAGGGCGCCTTCGCCGGCGACTCGCTGAAGCCGCTCTTGGACGCGATCCTCTCGCACATCCCCCCGCCGCCGGCGGGCGACGGCACCCACGTGCAGATGCTCGTCGACAACCTCGACTACGACGACTACGTCGGCCGGCTCGCGATCGGCCGGATCACCTCGGGCGTCCTGCACGAGAGCGACGCCATCGCCGTCATCCGGGAGGAGAACCGGATCGTCCCCGCGAAGGTGGTCCGGCTGTACGCCTACGACGGCCTGAAGCGCGTCGAGGTGAAGGACGCCGGCCCCGGCGAGATCGTCTGCATCGCCGGCGCCGAGGAGATCGGCATCGGCGACACCATCGCCGATCCGGCGAACCCCATCGCGCTCCCCCGCATCAGCGTGGAGGAGCCGACGATGTCGATGGTCTTCCGCGTGAACGAGGGACCGTTCGCCGGCAAGGAGGGCAAGTACATCACGAGCCGGAACCTGCGCGAGCGGCTCTTCCGCGAGGCGTACCGGAACGTCTCGATCCGAGTCGAGGAGACCGAGACGCCGGACGCATTCAAGGTGGTGGGCCGCGGCGAGCTGCAGCTCGCGGTCATCGTCGAGAACATGCGGCGCGAGGGGTACGAGCTCACCGTCTCGAACCCCGAGCCGGTCCTCAAGACCGTCGGCGGCGAGGTGCACGAGCCGATGGAGCTGCTCGTCTGCGACCTGCCCGAGGAGGGCGTCGGCGGCGTCACGCAGAGCATGGGGGGACGGCGCGGCCGCATGGTGGACATGCAGCCGCTCGGCTCGCACCGCACCCGGCTCCAGTTCCGGATCCCGGCGCGCGGGCTCATCGGCTTCCGCTCGGAGTTCCTGACCCTCACCCGCGGCGAGGGGATCATGTCGTCGCAATTCGACGGGTACGAGCCGTGGCAGGGCCGGATCGCGAAGCGCCAGGCGGGCGCCATCGTGTCCGACCGCGAGGGCGACGTGGTGGGCTACGCCTGCTTCTACGGTCAGGAGCGCGGTGCGCTCTTCGTGAAGCCGGGCGACCGCGTGTACTCAGGGATGATCGTGGGCGAGCATAGCCACGACGGGGACCTCGAGTTCAACATCTGCAAGGAGAAGAAGCTCACGAACATCCGCGCCGCCGGCCGGGACGAGAACATCATCCTGACCCCGCCGCGCGACATGAGCCTCGAGAAGTCGCTCGAGTGGATCGCGGAGGACGAGCTCGTCGAGGTCACGCCGCAGTCGATCCGGCTGCGGAAGAAGGCGCTCGACCAGAACGCCCGCTACAAGCAAGAGCGCGATCGGAAGAAGGGGATGTCGGCGCAGGCGTAGCGGCGCGGACGGCCGCGGCGCGCCCTCGGGCGCGCACCATCGCTACATCGGTTCGCCGCCTGGGACGGCGTCCGGTTCGGCCGCCCCGGCGGCGTCCGGTTCGCCCGCCCCGGCGGACGTCGGTTCGCCCGCCGCGACGGAGGCCACGGTCGTTCGCTGCGCCGCCGGGTCGGGCACCGCGACGAAGAGTCCCAGCAGGAGCGACGGCCAAGGCTGGAGCAGGACGCGGCCTGCGGACATCGCGAGGTGCCACTGCAGGTCCAGCGGGGTCACGAGGTAGATGAGCACGTACACCCCGAGCAGCAGGGCGCTCGCGACGAGCGGCATGGAACGCAGGAGCAAGCGCGGACGAACCCCGAGGAGCACTGCCAGCACGATCGCGACGAAGGGGAGCTGGTGCTCGCGCCCTGGGAACCTGGTCCCCAGCCCCGCCAGCACGACCCGCCAGCGCTCGGGGTCGAGCAGGTTACGTACGGCGCCGTGCTCCGCCCCGGCGAAAGCCGGCGCGATCGCCGGAACGAGCACCGCGTGGAAGGCGATCCAGGCGGCGGCTGGCGCGAACGCGCCGATCGCGACGGCGCCCAGATCCCTCGCGACCCGCCTTCCGCCGCGTCGCCAGGTGAGCGCGGCGTGCGCGCATACCGCGCATCCTGCGGCGGCGATCCCCTCGTTCTTCGTCCAACCGGCGAGCCCGAGCAGCAGGCCCGCGACGATCAATCGCCGGTCGCGCGTGACTCCTTCGGCCTCGCTCGCGAGGAGAAGCGTCCCCAACGCGGCGACGAGGAACGCCGCCACCGGTACGTCGGCGAACTGGTAGGCGCCGTTCACGGTGAAGTCTGCGGTCGCGAGGAGCACGAGCGCGGCGATCGCGCCGGCGACGTTCCCAGCGATGCGCGCGATCGTCGCCCCGAGGGCGACGGGCGACGCGAAGGTGAACACGGCCGCGACGACGGCCGGAGCCACGGTCGTCTCGCCTCCGTACGCCCACGCGCGCGCGACCGTGAGCGGGAGCAGCAGCGGATACCCGAGCTGGCTCCAGCCGAGCTCCGGCGAGAAGGCGCGCCTCCACTCGCTACCGGCCCGGAACAGGAAACGCGCTCGCAGGTTCCAGATCGCCCAGGCGTCCCACTGACCGTGGGGCGCGGCCACCGCGAACCTGACGAACGCCGCGACCGAAAGGACGAGCGCCGCGGCGACAACCACCCCCGCGACGACGTCGATCGCCTTCCGGCGGGGGATGCTCGCTCCCTCGACGGGGTGGACGCGCTGGGCGAGGTACGCCCCAACCCCGAGCGCCACGAACAGCCCCGAGTCGAAGATGACGTAAGTCCGGTCGAGCGCTCCCCCGAGCATGAGGTAGGCGAACGAGACGAGTGACGAGAGCCCGATCCCGAGCAGCGCGGCGATCGCCGCGCGTGCCGCCATGCCGACGAGGGGCGAACGACCGGATGCGACGACCGGTCCTATGAGTATCCAGGCCGCGCACGCGGGAAGGGCGAGTGCCGTGAACAGCGCGGGGACGTCGCTCATCTCGGCGTCCTCGCGAGCAGGACTCCTCCTCTCGAGATCGACACGGGCACGAACCCGAGCACGGAGCCGAGCGCCGACGCCGCCTCCACGTCCGGGTTGGCGAGCAGCAGGTGCGTGGCGCCCAGCACGCACGACGACGGAGAGCCGGCGCACTCCGCCGCGCGCATCTTTACGTTGACGACGATCGCGGGCGCGAGCACGTACGCGGTGCCCATTGGGCATCCGATACACTCGACGTCCTCGTCCTTCACGATCAGCGCCACGTGATCCCCGGGCCGCAGGCTGTCGCGAAGCGGGAGGAGATCTCGCTCGAAGTCACCGATGTCGGATCCAGGGGGCCGCGGCTCGGGCGCGAGCGTCCCCGAGACCAGGAGCGCGACTCCGGCGGCGCCCGTGAGGGCCACGATCGAAAGCCACATCCTGGCAGCGCCCGAGTTCGTTCGCGTCTTCATGCAGGAGCCGTCCGAGTCGTATACCCCCCGCGCATCGAGTCGCGCAAGGCACGGAACGCCGCCAGGACGGGCGTTCGCATCGTGGACGCGCCCGTGGATTCGCCGTGGCTCGCCGCAATGATCCGCCGTGCAGGATCCGGCTCAGGCGGAGAACGCGCGCGAGATCTACGTGACGTCGGGGCTCGATCAGCGCGGGACGAGGCGGTAGAGCACGTCCCGAAACGGGAACGCGGCGAGTTCCGGCCTGTAGTACCACTCGTTCGTCACTTCCCCGACCGGCACCAACTCGAATGTCATGGAAACGAGCACTCCGAATGCCCCCTCGTTGTCGTAGGTGAACGCCGTCTGCGACGCGTACAGGGGGGTCCCGGCGCGACCCCGGATCGCGACGGAGCGGACGAACGTCGCAATCGCCGCCGGATCGTCCGCGGGGTGCCCCATCGTCTGCCGGCCCGCGTAGTACTCGACGAATGCAGCATCGTCCATGCACAGGACGACGGCGTCGGGCTCGGTGCGCTCCTTGATCAGGAGCGCCATGGCTTTCGGTCCGCTCGAGCCGGCGCGCGCCTCGAGGAGTGGGTACGCTCGCGCAACGCCCGGCGCGCACGTCGCCAGCGCGAGAAGCGTCGCGGCCAGGCGCTCCCGCCCGACCGCCCACCGGCGCACCAGGGCGGCGCCGCCAGCCCCTGCGAAGACGACGAAGGGCGGCAGGACGTAAAGCAGGTAGCGCGCCACGTACGAGTTCACGTTCCCGAAGTAGAGGAGGACGAGCACCCACGGGGCGAGCGCAAGGAGCGCGTCCCTGCGGCGGAGTGCGACGGCGAGCCCTACCGCCGCGAGCGCGAGAACGGGCGTGCCGAACGCCGCGGGAAGATCCCGAAGCGCCTCGGGAAGTCTCGACGAGAGCAACCCGAGAAAGCTCGCGCTGTTGGTCCCCGGGACGAGGTTCCGCTGGATCTCTTCCCAGATCGAGATCCGGATCGGCACCACGAGCGCGGCGGCGAGAGCGGCGAGGTCGAGTGCGACGGAGCGCCACCCGCGCCGGTGGCAGAGGTCGAGCGCGACGACGAGAACGGCGTATGGCGGCACGAGGAGGATGCCGCCCTCGTGGACGGTGAGCGCGAACGCGAACACGGCCGTACCAGCGAACCGCAGCGCCATGGAGCCTCGCGCCACCCCGCGGACCGCGAGCCAAGCGGCGAGCACCGCGAACGCCATCTGGGGGGCGTTTTCCTTCCCGGTGCTCGAGGACGTGAGGAACACGACGCTGGCGCCGGTGAAGGCCGCGGCGAGCGCGCCCGCCATGGCGTCGCCTGTGAGCTCCTCGGCGAGGAGGAGAACGAACGCCACGAGGAGCGCCCCCGTGAGGATTCCAGTGAACGGGACGACGCGCTCGGCGCTCCGCCCCGTCCATGCATGGTACGGCGCGTACAGCGCCACGTTCAGCAGGACCGCGCCGTAACGCCCTTTCACAGCCGGAAGGACGTGCCCCTCCGCCACCGTCTGCTCGACGGCCCGCGCGAGCTGGACCTCGTCGTGATGGAAGAGCCCGGCGTTGACGTACGGGAGGCGCACCGCGAACGCAATCGCGAAGGCGAGCATTGCTCCACGCGCCATGCGCCACCCGTCGCGCGGGCGCACCGCGGCGCCGAGGCGTTGCCCCTCGGTCGGCTGGTCCTCGAGGTCGTCCGCGAGGAGGCTCCCCACCTCCGGGTGGTCGTCGATCCGCAGGGTGCCCTTCGGGTCATCCATCGGTTCGTTCC
>DASWEI010000039.1:0-1584 GCA_036394835.1 Anaeromyxobacter sp.
CCGAGCGCGACCTCCGCCAGATCGTCCTCGAGCCTCGCGTCTCGAAGCACGCCGAGGGCTCCTGCCTCGCGCGCTTCGGCGACACGCACGTCCTCTGCACCGCCTCGATCGAGGAGAAGGTGCCCCCGCATGTCTTCGGCACCGGCGCCGGCTGGGTGACCGCGGAGTACGGGATGCTTCCGCGCTCGACGCACGAGCGGATGGCGCGCGAGGCGGCGCGCGGGAAGCAGGGCGGGCGGACCCTCGAGATCCAGCGGCTCGTCGGGCGCGCGCTGCGCGCCGCGATCGACCTCCGCGCGCTCGGTCAGCGCACCATCACGCTCGACTGCGACGTCATCCAGGCGGACGGCGGCACGCGGACGGCGGCCATCACGGGCGGCTGGGTCGCCCTCGCGCTCGCGGTCCGGGCGGTCCGCGCCGCGAAGAAGCTCGCGCAGGAGCCGATGCGCCGGAACGTCGCCGCGGTGTCGGTCGGCATCGTGAAGGGGAAGGTCTGCCTCGACCTCGACTACGAGGAGGACTCGACCGCCGACGTGGACATGAACGTCGTCGCGACGGGGGAGGGCGAGCTCGTCGAGGTCCAGGGGACGGCGGAGGGGAAGCCCTTTCCGCGCGCCGACCTCGACCGGATGCTCGACGCGGCGCTCGAGGGCATCATGAGGCTGAAGGAGCTGCAGCTCGCGGCGCTGAAGTAGGCGCGATGGACCTCTTCTTCGGCACGACGAATCCCGGCAAGCTCCGGGAGCTGCGCCGGCTCGTCGCCGGGCTGCCGATCCGCGTCGTCTCGCCCGACGACGTAGACGGCCCGCTGCCCGAGGTAGACGAGGACGGCCGGACGTTCGCCGAGAACGCGGCGAAGAAGGCGGCCGCCTTCGCGCGCTTCGCAGGGATGCACGCTCTCGCCGACGACTCGGGGCTCTGCGTGGACGCGCTCGGGGGCGCGCCCGGCGTGCGGTCTGCCCGCTGGGCGGACGAGGAGCCGGGCCCCGAGCCGGCGAGCCCGGTCTGCGAGCTGCCGGGGGCTGGTGCGGCGGAGCTCGGGCCCATCGCGGGGCGCGCCGCGCGCGACGAGCGCAACAATGACAAGCTCCTGCGAGCCCTCGCGGGCGTGCCGGACGCGCGCCGCGGGGCGGAGTACCAGGCGGCGCTCGCGCTCGCGCGGCCCGACGGAACCATCGTCGCGGGGGTCTCCGGCGCGTGCCGCGGCCGCATCGGCCACGCGCGCCGCGGCACGGAGGGGTTCGGCTACGACCCGCTCTTCGAGCCTCGAGGGAACGACGGGCGGACGATGGCCGAGCTGTCGCCGGACGAGAAGGATGCACTCTCCCACAGGGGTGAGGCGTTCCGGCGGCTGCGGTCGGTCCTCGAAACGCTCGCCCCCCGCCTTGACGAGCGCGGCCCGAAACGCTAGGAATCCGCGTTCTTCGGGAACGGCCGGGCGCCCCGAAGGCCCGGTGAAGTTCCGGGGCGTAGCGCAGCCTGGTAGCGCGCCTGCCTTGGGCGCAGGAGGTCGCCGGTCCGAATCCGGCCGCCCCGACTTCTTTGACAACATGGGATGGCCGGGACGCCGACGCGGCGTCTCGA
>DASWEI010000040.1:0-39563 GCA_036394835.1 Anaeromyxobacter sp.
GCGCCGTAGCGGGTCTGGTTCTCGCGCCCGAACCGGGCGTCGTCCGAGCCGACACCGGCGCCGCTCTGGCCGCCGAGCAGCTCCGCCTCGCGGTCGTCGTCGAGGTACACGGTGCGCGAGACCTCGGTCCCGTCGGGGAACCGCGCGCGCAGCGTCACCGGCCAGCTGCCGGTCGCGTCGAGCGGCCGGCGGACGACCTGCGCGAACGCGCCGTCCACGTCCACGCGCGCGCCGGCGAGCTCGACCGTCCCGCGCCCGGCCGGCGACTCCGCCCAGCCGGACAGGTACGCCTTCGGGCCGAAGCGCTCGCCCACCTCCTTGTCGTCGCGCTGGGTCGTCGCCGGGTAGGTGAGGACGATGCGGGCGGCGCCGGTCCGCGGGCCGACGCCGCTCCCCTTCACCTCGAGCTCCGTCACCGCCGCCGCCGGAACGTCGGCGCGCGCCGGCCCGGCGAAGCTCACGCGCAGCGCGCTCGCCTTGCCCTTCACCGGCAGCGCCGTCGCCTTCGTCGCGAGCTCGACGGCGCCCTCGTCGACCCAGGTCGCGCCGTCACGCCGCGCGAGCCCCTCGAGCCGCGCGGGGACGTGCGCGATCCGGAGCGACGCAGCCTCGACGTCGCGCCCGCGATCCAGCTCGAGCACGTGCTCGCCGGCGGGGACCGACGCCGAGGTCGCGTCGTCGCGATCGAGCGCTGCCCGCAGCGGGTGCGGCGCGAGGCGGTCGAACGCCTCGCGGCCGTCTTCGAGCGCGAGCAGGAGCCGGATGCCCTGGACGCTCACCGTCCCGTCCGCGTCGTCGGGCACGCACAGGAGCAGCTCGTCCGCGCCGCGCAGCCGCTCCGGGTCGATCTCGCGGACCGTGGTGCGCGAGTCCGGCGTCGTGCCGAGCCAGAACCCCGACGCCGGAGCGCCGGCGTCGAACCCGTGCTGCAGCGCGACCGCGCGCGGCACGTTCGCCTCGTACACGAGGTAGGCGCGCCGCGCCTGGCGCGGATCCGCGGCGGGGAAGCGCGCGCGAACGCACGCGCCGCCGTCCCCGGCGCCGGGCCGGAGCGTCGCCGAGCCCGGCTCGCCGCGGAGGACCCACACGTTCTCGCGCTCGGGCCCCTTCTCGTCGGCCGTCCCGCTCGCCGCCGCCGCGACGTCGCGCGTCTCGACCTCGTTCCCCGCGCCCCAGATCTCGAGCTCGTTCACCGCGGCGTCCGGGCCGGACGGCTCCAGCGTGAGCACGAGCTCCCGCGTGGTGACCGGGCTGGACAGCTCGCCCGCCGCCCAGCCCGCGTCGTCCTCAGCGCCGAGCGAGAGCCCGTCGGCGCTGACGCGGAGGGCGCGCGCGCCGTGGGCCTTCACCCGGCGGACCTCGACGTCGTGGCGGAACCGCAGCGTCACGGTGGTCGTCTTCGCGATCCGCACCGGCGCGGTCGTGTCGCGGTCCACGAGGAGCCCCGCCTCCATGTCGGCGGCGGTGATCGCCTCGGGAGACAGCCGGATCGTCTCGCGGACCGTCCCGGCGGGCTGCTTCTCGCTGCACGCGAGGAGCGCCCCCAGGAGGAGCGAGGTGGCGAGGCCGCGGATCGTGGTACGCGACATGGGATTACCCTTCCCGGATCAACGTGCCGTGAAGCTGGCGAAGTCGAATACGTTCTCGGCGACCGACACCTGCGTCGGGACCGCGCCGCCGGTCATGTCGGCGTCGGTGGCGGCGACGAACACGTCGTAGGAGCGCCCGGCGACGAAGCTGCCCGCCGGGAAGTCGATGCTCGTGCCCCCGACCCAGCCGCTCGCGGTCCGCGCGCCGGTGAGGTGGTCGTAGGCGGACGCGAGGTAGGCCCTCGCGCCGGTCACCGCCTGCCACTCCGCGCGGGCGGAGCCCTGGGCGCCGTCGGTCGCGGTGACCCCGAGCGGCTGGCCGAGCCACGCGGGCGCGCCGACCGTGAACTGCGCCTGGGCGGCGATGGCCCCGGACCACGCGGTCACCGTGTAGACGCCGGGCGTCGCCGGGATCGACGGGGCCCACGCCATCAGGCGCGGGAACCGCGCCCAGTAGGTCAGCGAGAGCGGCGCGTTGGCCGGAAGGTTCGGGCCGATCACCTCGACGTCCCACGTGGCGGAGGTGGGAACGCCGCCCGGATCCGTGATCGACACCCAGAACGCGAGCGAGCGCGCGTCGATCCCGTCGTCGTAGGCGCCGCCCGCGGCGCGGATGAGGACCGCGGGCGCCGATGCGTCCGGCCGCACGAAGCCGAGGCGCGCCTCGGAGACGTGGAACCCTCCGCCGAGGTCGGGCCGCGATGCCGCGCTTCCCGCGATCGGGCCCAGGTCCGCCGAGAGCGCCAGGATCGACGCGGCGTACGCGCCGGGCGGCAGCGCGGACACGTCGCACGAGGTGGTCGCGACGCTCGCCTCGAGCACGAGCGCGCCCTCCGAGTGGACGCGGCACAGGTAAGCCTTCGCCCCGGCGACGGGCGCCCATTCGATTTGCGACGCGTCCGCGGCGAGCGCCGGGACCGGCAGCGCGAGGCCGCTCCCCGCGATCGAGGCGGTCGCGCGGGACAAGTCCCCGCCGCGCGCCGCGATGACGTCGTAGCTCCCCGCGTTCGGGGAGACGGCGGTCAACCAGGTCGCGAAGTACGAGCCCGCCCCCGCCGCGGTGTACTCGAGCGTCGCGAGCGTCGCGCCGCTCCCGTCGCGGATGGAGACGTTCCAGGGGGCATCCGGTCCGGCGCCCGACTCGTCTCGCAGCGTGACGAGCGCCGACAGGCCCGCGCGCCCGGACCCGTCGTCGTAGACGCCGAGCCGCGCCTCGAGCGCGTACTGCTCCGTGTTCGTGGACCCGCCGCAACCCACCGCGGCGAGCAGCGCCACGCGCGCAACGACGGACGCGATCGTGCGAATGCGCACCACTCCCCCCCCCTACGCTCAGCTTTTCCGGAGGGTGCGGACGCACTCGCCGGCGATCGGTATGCCCTAGGGCCGCGTGGGTCCGGGCTTTTGCTTGCTCGCCTTCCGACGAGGTCGCTCTTGTCCTGCCGTACGGCGCGTGAGAGTGACGAATCATTCGCGCGCCGTCAACATGAAGTCATGCACTTACGGTACTTTTCCACGCACCGTGTGCGACATGCACGACAGTCGGCGACACGTCCGCGCGCTGAGTCGCGGTCGCAGACGCACGGTGCGGGACGGATTTCCGGGGCTTACGCGCCGCCCCGGCGGCCGGATGTGAAGCTCCCTCTCCGCTGAGACAGACGCCAGGGCTCAGCCCGCCCGCCGCGGCACGAGATCCGCCGCGTCCGGCAGGACGAGCACGTCGAGCTCGGACTTCCCTGCCCGCTCGCGCGCGCGCCCGAGCGCGGCCTCGACCGTCGGCGCGAAGATCGCACCGGCGCCGCACACGGTCGCCGCGTCGAGCCCCGAGACGACCACGAGCTCGCAGGACTCGGGCAGGTAGCGGCGGGCGCGGGCGAGCACCTCCTCGTCCACCGCGAGCGGGCCGACGCCGTCCGGGCACTCCGCCACGACGATCGCCGTCCCGCCCTCCCGCAGGAGGAGCCCGGCGGGCGCGACGAGCTTCGAGGCCTGCCGCAGGCTCGAGGAGACGGGGAGAGGCGCGGAGGCGACGACGCAGTCGGCGGGCGCCGCCCGCACCTCGCACGCCGGCCGCGCCATCCGCACGCCCTCGCGGTGCGCGTAGACGAGATCGCCTCCGACGGCGCCGAGGACGGCCCCGCGGACCTCCACGACGTTCACGAGCCAGGTGTCGCGTCCGAGCCGGCGCGCCGCCTCCTCGAGGTCCTCGCGGCAGGGGTTGCCGTCGGCCGCGCCGAGCAGCGACGCCGGGTCGGACGCGAGGGCACGGTTCCGCTGCACGTCCTCGTGGTGGGCGAGCCCCGGGAAGATCGCCTTCGCGCCCCCGCCCCAGCCCGCGATGTGGTGTGGCTTCACGCGGCCGGTTGCGACGACGAGGTCCGCCTCCGCGAGGCAGCGGTTCACGCGCAGGCGCGTCCCGCGGCTCGTTCGCCCCATCTCCACCAGGGTGGACTCGTCGCGCGCGTCGTGGTTCACGATGCGGTGGCGGCGGACGAGGTCGGCGGGGAGCCCGAGCCGGTCGAGGCGCGCCGGGCCGTGCGTGCCGGTCGCGACCGCGAGCGTCAGGTGGTCGTCCCGCACCGCCGCGAGCGCGCGGCGGACGGCGAGGAACATCTCGGCGCGCGGCTCGTCGCGCGTCTCGTCCGAGACGACGATGACGACGCGTGTCCGCGCCGACGCGACCTGCGCGAGCGGGCGCGCGCCCATCGGGTGCAGGAGCGCGTCCTCGAGCGCGGCGCGCAGGTCCACCGCCCGTGGCGCCGGCGGCGGAACGAGGACGCGGAGCGACACGCCGGCGGGCGCCCGGAACGGCAGCGGGCGCGCGCCCCACCCGAGCAGCACCTCTGTCACCGCTCTTCCTCCTTCGCGCCCTGCTCGGCTTCGCTCGAGCGGAGCCTCATCCGGCGCCATTGGCGCGCGCGGCAGCGGCCGCCTTCGCTTGCTCCGCGGGCAGCTCCGCGGCGATCCGGCGGCGCACCTCGTCGCGCAGCGCTGTCGTCTCGTCCACGCCGCGCCCGGCCACCTCGACCGGCTCGAGCATCCGCGCGAACGCGCGGCACGGACGCACCCAAGGCCCGCCCTTCGGCATCCCGTGCGCCGTCCCATGGACCGCGACGGGGAGCACCGGCACGCCGGCCTCGAGCGCGAGCCGGAACGCGCCCGACTTGAACGGCAGGAGCGTCCCCTTCGCGCTGCGGGTGCCCTCCGGGAAGATCATGACGCTCATGCCGCGCGCGAGGTACGCCTTCGCGCGCGCGAGCGCCTCGCCGCCGCTCTCCGCGTCGCCGCGCCGGATCCGGATATCCCCCGACATCCGGAGCATCCAGCCCACCCACGGGAACTTGAACAGCTCCTCCTTCGCGACCCACTTCATCTCGTGCGGGAGCCGCGAGAGCATGAGGATGTCCAGCATCGACTGGTGGTTCGCGACGACGACGAACGGCCCCTTTCGCTCGGGCCACCGCCCCTCGACGCGCAGACGCCACGGCGGGAACGTCATCGAGATGGCGACGCCCACGAAGCGGAGGAAGCGACCCGCGACGACGCGGTTGCGGTCGAACGGGGCGGTGATGACGAGGAGCAGCGCCTGGAGCGGCAGGGCAATCGCGATGAGCGCCATCGCGATGGGGTAGCCGACGATCGCGAGGAGGACGTACACGGCGAGATGCTCCTATCCGGGAGTCACCGCCGGGTCACGGCGGCGAAAGCGACGGCCGGCGCGAGCGGCGGGCGGTGGAGGTGGTGGGACGAGCGGGCCTGGAAGAGGGCCCCGGCCGAGAGCAGGCGCGCCTCCTCGAGCGGCGGGGCGACGAGCCGGACGGCCACCGGACGCCCGGCGACGAGGCCGGCGGGGAGCGTGAGGGCGGGGAGGCCGCCGAGCGCCACCGCGGCCGCAAGCGGGTCGGGCGCGGGCGACTCGCCCGTGCGCGGCGCGGCGGCGAGGAGGAGGTCGTGCCGCTCGAAGAGCCGCGCGAGCGCGCGCTGGACCTCCCCGCGAAGACGCGCCGCCCGCACGTAGTCCGCGGCGCTCGCGCGCGCCGCGGGGCCTCGCGGCGAGCCGCCGGCGAGCCCGGGCACGTCGCCCGCAACGACCTCCGCCTCCGCGCCCTCGAGGAGCGCGGCGGCCTCGGCGAGCGGCAGCTCCGGCAGCGAGACCCCCGCGACGATCGCGCCCGCGGCGCGCAGCGCCTCCTGCGCGGCGGCGAAGCTCTCGCCGTCCTTCGCGGCGCCGGGGAACTCGAGCACGCCGACGCGGAGCCCCTTCGGCAGGCCTGGGGCGAGCCGCGCGAGCCCCGGCGGCGCCGCGATCGAGGACGGGTCGCGCGGGTCGGCCCCGGCGAGCGCGTCGAGGGCGATCGCGCAGTCCTCCGCGAGGCGCGCCACCGGGCCGACGGCTGCGAGCGTGTAGGAGCCCGCCACGACACCGCGCCGCGAGAGGACGCCGTAGGTCGGCCGCAGCGCCGTCGCGCCGCACTCCGCGGCGGCGGTGTCGGCGTCGGCGCCGAGCGCGGTGAGCGCGAGCGGCACGAGCCCGGCCGCGACCGCGGCGGCGGCGCCGGGCGACGGTCCGCCGGCGAGCCGCCCCGGATCCCACGGGCTCCGCACGGGGGCGCTCGCGCCGTCGCGGAGCGCGCCCGCGAGCGGCAGGACCGCGACCTTGCCGACGAGGATCGCTCCCTGGTCGGCGAGCCTGGCGGCGACCGTCGCGTCGCGCTCCGGCGTCCGCGCCGCGAGCGCCGGCACGCCGAGCCCCGTCCGGATCGCCTTCGTGTCGATGACGTCGGCGAGGGCGAACGGGACGCCGTGGAGCAGGCCGCGCCACCTCCCGTCGGCGAGCTCCGCCTCGGCGGCGCGCGCTTCGGCGAGCGCGCGCACCTTCGTCACCGCCGCGAAGCAGCCGAGCGGCGCGGCGAGCGCGTCGATCCGCGCGAGCGCCGCCTCGACGAGCGCGACCGGCGAGAGCTCGCGCGCGCGGAGCCGCCGGGAGAGGGTGGCGATCCCCGCGAACAGGAGCTCCGCCCCGTCGCTCACCTTGGCTCCCCTGGGCGAGCGAGGGCGGCGCGGAAGGTGAAGGCCGGCTCCGCGTCCGCGGACAGCCGGACCGCGCGCACCGCGGCGATCGCAGGGTCGGCTGCGGCAGGGCCGCCCGCATCGACCGCCGAAGGCGCCGAGCCCGCGGCCGGCCCGGGCCTTTGGCCTCGCGCCGCCGCGCAGCCGGCGAGCGCCGCCGGCGCGAGCGCGAGGGCGCGCAGGAGCCCGCGGCGCGGGATCGCGGGGTGCCGGGGACGATCGCCGTGCATGCGATCTCTCTAGCACGGCGGGCGGCGCCGGAGGACGGTTGCTCGGGCTGGCGCGGAGGGCCCTCCCGCGACAGGATCACCCCGTGCCGGAGCTGCCGGACATCGAGGTCTACGTCGAGGCGATCGCGGCGCGGGTGCAGGGCGAGCCGCTCGAGAAGATCCGGCTCGGGAGCCCTTTCCTGCTCCGCTCCGTCGATCCGCCCATCCGCGCCGCCGAGGGCCGCCGGGTCACCGCCGTGCGCCGGCTCGGGAAGCGGATCGTCTTCGCGCTCGACGAGGACCTCTTCCTCGCCCTCCACCTCATGATCGCCGGGCGGCTCCATTGGAAGGAGCGGGGCGCGAAGCTCCCCGGCCGCGTCGGCCTCGCTGCCCTCGACTTCCGGCCGGGCTCGCTCGTCCTCACCGAGGCCGGTACGAAGCGCCGCGCCGCGCTCCACCTCGTGCGCGGCGAGGCGGCCCTCGGCGCGCTCGATCGCGGCGGGCTCGAGCCGCTCGGCGCGACCCCGGCGGCCTTCGAGTCGGCGCTCCGGCGCGAGAACCACACGCTGAAGCGCGCGCTCACGGATCCCGCGCTCTTCTCCGGGATCGGGAACGCCTACTCCGACGAGATCCTCCACCGCGCGCGCCTGTCCCCCGTGAAGCTCACCTCGCGGCTCGACGCGGACGAGGTCGCTCGCCTCCACGGCGCGACGCAGGACGTCCTCGGGGAGTGGGTCCTGCGGCTCCGGCGCGAGGCGGCCGGGGGCTTCCCGGAGGGGGTGACCGCGTTCCGCGAGGAGATGGCGGTCCACGGGCGGCACCGTAGGCCATGCCCCGTCTGCGGCACGCTCGTCCAGCGGATCGTCCGCGCGGAGAACGAGGTGAACTACTGTCCCCGCTGCCAGACGGGCGGGCAGATCCTGTCCGACCGCTCGCTCGCCCGCTTGCTGAAGGAGGACTGGCCGCGCACGATCGAGGAGCTCGAGCGGAACCCGGCTCTCGCCTCGGCCCGCGCCCCGCCGATCGCGCGGCCGCGGCCGCGGAGCGGCGGCTCGCGCCTCTAGATCGTGCTCGCGCACGCGTCACGCTCGTTCCGACGAGGAACCGGGGGCTCTCGTACTGAGTCGGTCACTTCGTGCGCCTGCTGCGATGCTCTCGCTGTGGCGCAGAAGTGACCGAGTCGTACCAGCCCTGACCCGGGCCTACCGCGGGGCGCGCCGCCTGCGCACCTAGCCGCCATGGCCGGCGCCTCGCAGGGCTTCCACGAGGACGAGAGCAGGCTCTCGTCCCGCACGCGGGACCTCCACCGCGCGATCGTCTCGCTCCAGGAGGAGCTCGAGGCGATCGACTGGTACCAGCAGCGGGCGGACGCGACCGAGGACCCGGAGCTCCGCGAGATCCTCGAGCACAACCGGGACGAGGAGAAGGAGCACGCGATGATGCTCCTCGAGTGGCTCCGCCGGAAGGACGTCGTCATCGCCCGGATGATGAAGCTGCACACCGGCCGCTCGGGCCCCATCGTGAGTGCGGAGGAGGAGGCCGAGGCCTCGGGTGAGGGCCGCGCCGAGAAGGGGGAGCGGTGACGATGACCTGGCAGGACCGCGAAACGGCGCCATTCGCGCAGGAGGTCTGGGACCAGATCGACGCCGTCGCGCGGGCCGCCGCCGACGAGGTCCGGGCCGCCCGCCGGCTCGTGGAGGTCGTCGGGCCGCTCGGCTTCGCCGCCCGCGCGGGCGTCGCCGACGACGAGCCGGTCGTCTCCGACGAGGCGGCGACCCAGGCGCACGTCCACGTGCCGCGCGTCCGAGCGCTCCCCGTCCTGCACCGCACCTTCGCGCTCGGCGCGCGCTCGGTGGCGGCGAGGGAGCTCCTGCGGGAGCCGCTCGTCCTCTCCGAGGCGGCGGAGGCCGCGCGGCAGATCGCGCGCGCCGAGGACCGGCTGCTCTTCTCGGGGAACCACGCCGCGGGCGTCCGCGGGCTCCTCGCCCACGAGGGCGTCATCGAGCTCGCCGCGGGGGACTGGAGCGACCCCGCCCGCGCTGCGGACGATCTCCTCGGCGCGCTCGGCAGGCTCGACGCGGCCGGCCGGCACGGCCCGTTCGCCGTCGCGGTCTCGCCGGCACGCTTCTACCAGCTGCTCAGGCCCTACCCGGGCACCGCGCTCACGCCGCACGGCCAGCTCCTCCCGGCCTTCGTCGGAGGGATCGTGAAGGCGCCGGCGCTGCAGGACGGCGCCGTCATCGTCGTCCGGAGCGCGTCGGGTCCGCGCGCGGTGGTCGGTCAGGACCTCGCCGCCGCGTACGACGGGCGTGAGGGGATCTTCCACCGGATCTCGCTCGTCGAGTCGGTGACGCTCCTCCCGGGTGTTCCCGGCTCGGTCGCGCTCCTCCGCGGCGCTCGTTGAACCCTCGGGGTCGTCCTCGGCGCGAGTGTGCCCGCCGGTCGCGCCGAGACGGGCGCGGCGTTATCGGGCCCCCATGGCCTTCTTCCAGGATCCGCCGCGCCTCGGGAACACCTACGAGACCGATCCCCTCTTGCGCGAGCACCTCGCCCGCACGTTCACGGCGGAGGAGCTCGCCGCGCTCGAGCCGGAGCTCGTCCAGCTCGGCGCGCTCGCCGGCGGCCCGCTCCTCGCGCAGCAGCTCGCGGAGCGCGAGGTGGAGCCGCGGCTCGTCGCCTGGGACGCATGGGGCCGGCGGGTGGACCGCATCGAGACGACGCCGCTCTGGCGCGAGGCGGCGGTCCTCGCCGCGCGCCACGGGCTCGTCGCGACCGCCTACGAACGGCGCCACGGTGCGCGCTCGCGCACGCACCAGCTCGCCCTCGCCTACGTGCTCGACCCGTCGACGGACGTGTACTCCTGCCCGCTCGCAATGACGGACGGCGCCGCGCGGACTCTCCTCGACGCCGGGAACGATGCGCTCGTCGCGCGGGCCGTGCCGCGCCTCACCTCCCGCGACCCCGCGCGCGCCTGGACGAGCGGCCAATGGATGACCGAGCGGACCGGCGGCTCCGACGTGTCCGGCACCGAGACCATCGCGCGGCGCGATCCCGACGGAGGGTTTCGGCTGCACGGCACGAAGTGGTTCAGCTCGGCGACGACCGCCGAGATCGCGCTCGCGCTCGCCCGTCCCGAGGGGAACCCGCAGGGCTCGCGCGGCCTCGCGCTCTTCTACGTCGAGGTGCGGGGCGAGGACGGCGCGGCGAACGGGATCTTCGTGAACCGGCTGAAGGACAAGCTCGGGACGCGCAAGCTCCCCACAGCGGAGCTGACGCTCGACGGCGCGCGCGCGACGCCGGTCGCGGGGCTCGCGGACGGCGTGCGCACGGTCGCGCCGATGCTGGCAGTGACGCGAACCTGGAACGCGGTCGTCGCCGCCGCCGGGATGCACCGCGCGCTCTCGCTCGCGCGCGACTACGCGAGGCGCCGCGTCGCGTTCGGAACGCGCCTCCTCGCGCGGCCTCTCCACGTCGAGACGCTCGCGGCGCTCGAGGCGGAGCGCGAGGGAGCGTTCCTCCTCGCCTTCCGCGCCGCGGCCCTCCTCGGCCGCGCAGAGGCGGGCGAGGCGAGCGAGCCCGAGCGGGCGCTCCTGCGGGTCGTCACGCCGCTCGCGAAGCTCACGACGGGAAAGCAGGCGATCCAGATCGCGTCCGAGGCGCTCGAGTGCTTCGGCGGCGCCGGCTACGTCGAGGACACGGGCCTGCCGCGGCTCCTGCGCGATGCGCAGGTGCTCCCGATCTGGGAGGGCACGACGAACGTGCTCGCGCTCGACGCGCTCCGGGCGCTCGCGGCGAACGGCGCGCGCGAGGCGCTCGAGGTGGAGCTCGGGCGGCTCGCCGGCGAGGTGCGCGACCCGGCCCTCCGGCCCGCGCTCGACGCGGCGCTCGCGGCGGCGGAGCGGGCGCGCCTCTTCCTCGAAGGCACGGTCGGCCCGGCGCGCGAGGCCGGCGCACGCGGCGTCGCCCTGACGCTCGGGCGCGCGCTCGAGGTGCTGCTCCTCGCCTCGCACGCGCAGTGGGCGGTCGAGGCGGGGCGCGGGCGCCGCGCGCTCGCGGCCGCGCGACGGCTCGCGCGGAGCGGGGTGGACGTGCTCGCGACGGCGCCGGCCGACGAGGCGGCGCTGCTCGCGGAGGCGGAGTAGCGTCGGCTGTGGGCCGACCGCCGCCGCGCCACGCGCTCCGCCGTCACGCAAAGTGGCGGTTGCCCTCGCGCGGAAGACGGCGCGGCGTCGGGCAGACGCGTCGCCCACTGCGCGGCGGTGCGGCGCGGGCGACGCAGCGGACCGCCCGGCGAGCGCCAGAGCGCCCGGTCAAAGTCCCTGGAATTGCGCGGGGGGTGACATCGCTTTGGCGCGTCGCGGCGAACGGAGCACGCGCCACGCGCAATGCGATGCGCGGCGTTCTGCAATTGTCGTACCGGCCCACCTCGGGCGCTTGACACCGGGAGAGTTCTCGGGTTTTTTGCCCCCTTCACTCACGCGAACCCAAGCTGCTCGTCGCGGTCGCGAGGAGATCCCATGGCCACCGATTTCAATCCTCCGAAGAACCCGCCGGGCAGCCCGGTCTCGAAGAAGAAGATCCGGCGCGAGGACGCGCTCGCGTACCACTCGATGGGCCGCAAGGGGAAGATCGAGGTCGTCCCCACCAAGCCCTGCGCAACCGCCCGCGATCTCGCCCTCGCGTACACGCCGGGCGTCGCCGAGCCCTGCCTCGAGATCGCGAAGGACCCGGACCTCTCGTACCTGTACACCGCGCGCGGCAACCTCGTCGCCGTCGTGTCGAACGGCACGGCCGTGCTCGGCCTCGGCGACATCGGCCCGGCCGCCGGCAAGCCGGTGATGGAGGGGAAGGGCGTCCTCTTCAAGCGGTTCGCGGACATCGACGTCTTCGACATCAACATCGACGCGAAGGAGATCGACGACGTCTGCCGCGTCGTGAAGGCGCTGGAGCCGACCTTCGGGGGAATCAACCTCGAGGACATCAAGGCCCCCGAGTGCTTCATCATCGAGGAGCGGCTGAAGAAGGAGATGCAGATCCCGGTCTTCCACGACGACCAGCACGGCACGGCGATCATCTCCGGCGCGGCGCTGCTCAACGCCCTCGAGCTCGCGGGCAAGAAGATCGACGAGGTGAAGGTGGTCGTCTCGGGCGCCGGCGCCGCGGCCATCGCCTGCACCAAGTTCTACCTCTCGCTCGGCGTGAAGCGCGAGAACGTGGTGATGGTCGACACCAAGGGCGTCGTCTACAGGGGGCGCGCCGAGGGAATGAACCCCTGGAAGCTGGAGTTCGCCTCGGATACCAAGGCGCGCACGCTCGTCGAGGCGGCCAAGGGTGCCGACGTCCTCCTGGGCTGCTCGGTGAAGGGCATGTTCACCCAGGAGATGGTCCGGTCGATGGCGAAGGACCCCATCGTCTTCGGGCTCGCGAACCCCGATCCCGAGATCAGCTACCCCGAGGCGAAGGAGGCCCGCGAGGACGTCATCATGGCGACGGGCCGGTCGGACTACCCGAACCAGGTGAACAACGTCCTCGGGTTCCCGTACATCTTCCGCGGCGCGCTCGACGTCCGCGCGAAGGCGATCACGGAGGACATGAAGATGGCCGCGGCGAAGGCGCTCGCGGCCCTAGCGAAGGAGGACGTGCCCGACTCGGTCTCGCGCGCGTACAGCGGCGAGCGGTTCCGCTTCGGCCGCGAGTACATCATCCCGAAGCCGCTCGACCCGCGCGTGCTCCTCTGGGTCGCGCCCGCCGTCGCGAAGGCCGCCATCGAGGGCGGCGTCGCGCGCGTGCAGCTCGACCTGAACGAGTACCGCGACCGGCTCCGGAAGATGCAGAGCCGCTCGCACCAGGTGATGGGCGCCATCTTCACGAAGGCGAAGAAGAAGCTCGCGAAGATCGTGTTCCCCGAGGGCCACCACGCGAAGATCCAGCAGGCGGCCGAGATCCTCCGCGAGGAGGCGATCTGCGAGCCGGTGCTCCTCGGCCCGGTGGACCTCATCCGCGAGTCGATCAGGCAGCAGAGGCTCGACGAGCTCGACGGGGTCACGATCATCAACCCGGAGGAGAGCCCCGACTTCGCGAAGTACGTGGAGCGGTTCTGGGAGGTCCGCCAGCGGCGCGGCGTCACGCACGAGGAGGCGCGGCGCCGGATGCGGCTCCGCAGCTACTTCGCGGCGACGATGCTCGACCGGGGCGCGGTGGACGGCCTCGTCACCGGCCTCACCACCGGCTACGCCGACGCCGTCCGGCCGGCGCTCGAGGTGATCCACACCCGCGCAGGCAAGCGCGCCGCCGGCGTCTACATCGTCGTGACGAAGAACGACTTCAAGTTCTTCGCCGACTGCACCGTCAACATCGAGCCGAACGCGGAGGAGATGGCGGAGATCGCCCTCAACACCGCCGACCTTGCCCGGTACTTCGACGTCGTCCCGCGCGTCGCCATGCTCAGCTACTCGAGCTTCGGCAGCGCCGAGGGGGCGTCCCCGCAGAAGGTGCGGGAGGCGACCGAGATCGCGCGGCAGCGCCGGCCCGAGCTCGAGATCGACGGCGAGATCCAGGTCACGCCCGCCACGAACGAGGAGACGCGCGCCCCCGAGTTCCCGTTCTCGACGCTCAAGGACAACGCGAATGTGTTCGTGTTCCCGAACCTCGATGCCGCGAACATCGCCTACCAGCTGCTCGAGGCCATGGGCGGTGCCGAGGTCATCGGCCCGGTGCTCCTCGGCATGCACAAGCCCGTGAACGTCCTGCAGATGGGCACGAGCGTGCAGTCGATCGTGAACCTCGCCGCCATCACCGCGCTCCGCGCGCAGGGCGACGAGTTCCTGTTCTAGACGGCTGGAATGTCGAGTGACGGGGCCGGTTCCTCACGGAGCCGGCCCCATATGCTTGCGCCCCTGCGCCGCCCAGCCCAACCGAGAGTAGTGCGCCTCGGCCGTCGAGGCCGCCGCGCGGACGGCCGCGGGTGCACGATCAACGGCAAGCCTCGGAACTTTCAGCACGGCCAGCGGGGCACGCCCGCTGCTCCATGCGGCCTTCATGACCGCCCCTCGTCAGGTCCTCCCCGGCGCGACCTACCTCGTCACCCGGCGCTGCGCGCAGCGGCAGCTGCTGCTCCGCCCCTCCGCCGTGACGAACGAAATCTTCCTGTACGTCCTCGCTCTCGCCACCCGTCGGTTCGAGATGCAGGTCCACGCCTTCTGCGTGCTCTCGAACCACTTCCATCTCGTGGTGACAGACCCGCACGCACGCCTGCCCGCGTTCGCGCAGTATCTCGAGTCGCTCGTCGCCCGCGCGATGAACGCATCGCTTGGCCGGTGGGAGTCATTCTGGGCGCCATCGAGCTACGGCGCCGTCGCGCTCGCCTCACCCGACGACATCGTCGCGAAGGCTGCCTACGCCCTCGCGAACCCGGTCGCGCCCGGCCTCGTCCGCCGTGCTCGCGACTGGCCTGGCCTCTGGTCCGCGCCCGAGCGGATCGGGGTCGAGACGGTCAGGGCCCGTCGCCCCACGAAGTTCTTCCGGCCGAACGGCTACCTGCCCGAGTGGGCCGAGCTCGAGCTGACACCTCCGGCGGGATTCGGGTCGGCGGAGGACTTCCGTCGCCGGCTCACGGAAGCGCTCGCCGAGCTCGAGGAGAAGGCTCGCCACGAGCTCGCTTCGAACGGTCGCGGATACGTCGGCGCCTCGCGCGTCCTCGCGCAGAACCCGTTGGCCCGCCCGGCTCGAGGCGAGCCGCGACGGCAGCTCAAGCCCCGCGTCGCCGCGCACGACAAGTGGAAGCGCATCGAGACGATCTTGCGCCTCGTCGAGTTCCTCCGAGCGTACCGCTGCGCGTGGGCCGCGATGCGGGCCGGGGCCAAGGACGCGCTCTTCCCCGCGGGCACGTATCTCCTGCGCGTCGCGCACGGCGTCCGCTGTGCGGCGCCTGGGTAGGTTCGCGCCAGGATCATCGGGAGCGTCGTGCTCGGTCGAGCTCTTCTGCCGGCCGCCGGCATGGCAGACGTCGGACGGGCTGCGGGTGACCGCGTCGAGAGCGCCCGGGGCGATCGCCCTCCATCGCACGCTGCGTCAGTCTTCGGCGGGCGCGTGATGCCAAAGCTCGCGCTCCACCGTAAGGCCCGCCAGCGGTCGTCTTTCCGGGGTACGGATTCCGATTACTCTCGGTCTGGCCCCTGGCCCCTTGATTACTCTCGGTCTGGCCCCTCGTTGATTACTCTCGGTCTGGCCCCTCTGTGGCCCCTCTTTGGCACCTCGGTCTGGCCCCTGGCCCCTCGGTCTGCCCTCGGTCTGGGCGCCGCCCCCCCGTCTGTCCCCGCGATTACTCTCGGCTTGGCCGCGGGCCTGGCCGCGCGCGACGAAGATTACTCTGGGTCTGGTACGAGGTACGAGATTACTCTGGGTCTGGTACGACGGGTCTGGTACGAGATTACTCTGGGTCTGGTACGACGAGATTACTCTGGGTCTGGTACGAGGGTCTGGTACGACGACGAGGTAGGACGGTACGACGGATGGGCGACGATGGCACGAGAAGCGAGGCCAGCGCTCTCGTGGCCGCCGGCTCGCGGATCACCGCCTCCTTCCGACCTCTCGCGCGCGCCGTGTAGACTGCGGCGCGCCGCGCCCATCTCGGCGCGGCGACGCCCACGGAGGCCTTCGTGACCGAGCAGGCCGAGCACCTCTCCCGGATCAGCCGCTACCAGCAGGCGCTCGCCGAGGGCGGCCTCGCGGGCGCGCTCCTCCTGAACGCCGTCGACGTCTTCTACCTCTCGGGCACCCGCCAGAACGGCGCGCTCTTCGTGCCTTCGACCGGCGCCCCGGTCCTCCTCGTCCGCAAGAGCTTCGCCCGCGCGAAGGCGGAGAGCGCGGTCGCCGACGTGCGCCCGTTCCCCTCTTCGAAGGACCTCGCCGCCGCGCTCGGCGCGACCGGCAAGATCGGCGCCGCATTCGAGGCGGTCCCGCAGGGGACGCTCGACTTCTGGCGGAGGGCGCTGCCCGCCGCCGAGCTCGTGGACGTGGGCCTCCTGCTCCGGGATCAGCGCTCCGTGAAGACTCCCGCCGAGCTCGCCACCATGCGCGAAGGCGCCGCGGCGATCTGCGCCGTCCTCGGCGAGGTGCCGCGGTTCCTGCGGGCCGGAATGCGCGAGCTCGATCTCTCCGCCGAGGTCGAGTATCGGCTGCGCATGGCGGGCAACGAGGGCGTCCCGCGGCTCCGCGGCTTCAACGCCGAGCTCTTCGTCGGGCTCGCCGTCGCGGGAGACGGCGCGACGGCACCGGGGTACTTCGACGGGCCGGTCGTCGGCGCCGGCCTCTCCGCCGCCTACCCGCAGGGCGCCTCCGCGAAGATGATCCGCGAGGGGGAGCCGGTGCTCGTGGACTTCACCGCGGTGCACGGCGGCTACGTCGTCGACATGACGCGCATCGCGGTCGTCGGCACGCTCGCCCCCGAGCTCGAGCGCGGGCTCGCCGTCGCGCGCGCGATCCAGGACGAGGTCGCGCGGAACCTGAAGCCCGGCGTCCCGTGCGCCGAGCTGTGGGAGCACGCGAAGGCGATGGCGGAGCAGGCGGGTCTCGGCGACCGGTTCATGGGGCCCCCGGGCGACCAGGCCCGCTTCGTCGGCCACGGCGTCGGCCTCGAGCTCGACGAGCTGCCGGTGCTCGCGCCGGGGTTCAAGGTCCCGTTGCGGGCCGGCCAAACGCTCGCGATCGAGCCGAAGTTCGTCTTCGCCGGTCAGGGAGCGGTCGGGATCGAGAACACCTACGTCGTGACGGAGCGCGGCGGAGAGAAGCTCACGGCGTCGCTCGCCGACGATCTCCTGCGCGCGTAACGCCGCCCGGGCGGTCCCATCATCAGGCGCCCACGAGGGCGGGCAGCTCCGCGAGCGACCGGACCACCACGTCGGGCGGTTCCGGGAGCCGCTCCGGCGGCTGCCCGGCGCGGTTGCACCACGCGACGCGCAATCCCGCCGCCTTCGCGCCGCAGGCGTCCCACCCGTTCGCCGAGACGAACAGGATCTCGGTCGGCCACAGCCGTAGATGGTCGAGCGCGAGCCGGTAGACCGTCGGGCTCGGCTTGTAGATCCCGACCTGCTCGACCGAGAGGACCGCGTCGAGCAGCGGCGCGAGCCCGGCGGTCTCGGCGGCGGCGGCGAGCATGCGCGGCGCGCCGTTCGAGAGGATCGCGAGCTGGAGGCCCGCCTTCCCGAGCGCCTCGAGCGCCGGGCGCGCCTCGGGGTACGCGCCGAGCCGCTCGTACAGCGCCATGAGGCGGGCGCGGAGCGCCGCGTCGGAGACGCCGAGCGCCTCCATCGCGAAGTCGAGCGCGTCCGCCGTCACGTGCCAGAAGTCGGCGTGCCGGCCCATGAGGCTCCGGAGCCAGGTGTACTGGAGCTGCTTCGCGCGCCAGAGCTCGGCGAGCGGCTGCCACTTCGCCCCGAGCGTCTCCTTCGCGCGCTCCGAGGCGCTCGCGACGTCGAACAGCGTGCCATACGCGTCGAACACGACCGCGCGGACGCCCTGGATGGTGGGACCGGCGTCGGCGCCTGGTGGAGCTGCCATGCGGACCTCCCGACGTCGATCATGCTGCAACCGCGGTCCGCCGTCCGCGCCTCGCCCCACGCGGGTCGAGCGGTGCCGCGGCGCTACAGCGCCGCGACCGCGTGCGCGAGCCGCTCTCGCACCTGCTCGGCGATGGGGCGGAGCGCCGGCACGGTCGCTGCGATGGTCTGGAGCGGATCCACGGCGTTCACGGTCGTCCGGCCGTCGTCGCCCTCCCAGACGGCGACGCTGCACGGGAGCATCGCGCCGACGCCGAGCTCGGCCGTGAGCGCCTCGAGCGCGTACGCAGGATTGCAGGCGCCGAGGATCTGGTAGCGGCGGAAGTCCGCGCCGATCTTCTCCTTCAGCGTCTGCTGCACGTCGATCCGGGTGAGCACCCCGAACCCCTCGGCCTTGAGGGCCTCGGGGAGGCGCGCGAGCACCTCGTCGAACTTCTTCGCGACCGTCCTGCGGATCCCGATCTCGGGCATGGGTCACCTCCCGGGGTGGGAGCCTACGCCCGCGAAAGCGGTGCGGACCGGACCCGCTGGGGCGTTCAGAGGCTCACGCGGAGCGCCACGCCCGCCTCGAACACCATCGGGTCGGTCGAGAACCCGAAGGCAGGGAGCCCCCCGCCGACCGCTTGCTGCGGCAGGTCAAACCCGAGCCGGAACTCGCCTTCCCGCGATCCGAAGTGGCCGGCGAAGTAGGTCTCGACGCGCAGATAGGTGAGCGCGAGGACCGAGTGGTCGAGCCGGGCGACGAAGCTCTCGTCGGATATGTTGCCGAGCACGGAGAGCGTGAAGGTCGTGTCGTTCCAGCGGCCCGGCCGCGGCAGCGAGACGAAGGCGCCGGCGTAGTGGCGCCCGAGGTAGAAGGGCGTGAAGGGGTTCGGCTGCCCGGCGAGCGGGTTCGTCGTGCCGAGATCGAGCGGGGCGACCGCGGCGACCCCGAGGAGCACCGGGTAGATGCGGGCGTTCTCGTACCCGCTCCGGTCGTAGAAGTACTCGCCGCCGAACGTGACCGCGTCCTCGTCGGAGTACTTCACGGACCAGCTCCAGCCGGCGGTCACCTGCGGCAGAGGGCCGGTCGGATCGCGTCGCTCGTAGCGCGAGAGGAGCGGCGCGGCGGGATCGGCGCCGGGCACGGCGCGCCAGCGCGGGGTGTCGACCGACGTGCGCAGCGCCGCCTCGGCGTACACGTCGACGTCGAAGACGCCCGCCGAGACGTCCACGCCGAAGCGCGGGCGGTGCCCGTCCTGCGCGAGCGCGTCCGCGCCGAGCTCCACCGTCCCGAGCACGATCTCCGCGCGGCCGCCCGCGCCCACGCGCCCGAGGCGGTTCGTGCCGTCGGCGCTCCCATCCGCGCGCCGCGGGAGGTCGCCCGCGACGTCCTCGAGCACCGCGACGCCGTAGAGGTTCCAGCCGCGCTGCTCCCAGGGCACGTGCACCTTCAGCATCGTCGTGCCGGTCCGCGCGTCGAACACGGCGAGCGGGTCGCGCTTCACGGGGTGGAGGTAGTCGGTCGGGTTCCAGAACCGGCCGACGCCCCACTTCGCGTGCTGCCGGCCGGCGGTGACGAAGGCGCGGCGGCCGACGTCGAAGTTCACCCAGAGCTGATCGAGCACGCCGCGCGGGTTCGCGGCCGAGCGGCCGAAGAAGGTGCCGGTGCCGAGGACGGTTCCACCGGCGAGCGCCGCCGCCCCCGCCGGGAGGAGCGTCGGATCGTAGGAGAGCCGCCCGAGGACGAAGCCGCGGACGCGGTCGTTCGGGCGCGCGTCGAGGTAGACGTCGAGGAGGTTCGGGGACGCGAGCGCGAAGTTGCCGGGCTCCGCGCCCTGGAACGCGGTGGCCGCGGCGCGCAGGTAGAGCTGGCCCCCGATCCGCAGCGCGTCCTCCCTCTCACGCGAGACGACCCCCTGCGGCGGGGGTGGCGCGGCCTGCGCCGCCGGCGGGGCGCCGAAGAGCTGACCCTCCTCCGGCCGCGGCGCACCCTCCGGCGCGGCGCGGGACGGCTCCGGCTTCGCCGGCGGCTGGACCGGCGCGCCGAACAGGTCCTCCTCCGATGGCCGGTCCTGCCCGGCGGCGGGCACGGCCAGCGCGGCGACGAGCAGGGCGGCGGCGATCGCGCGGCGATCCACGGCTCCCCTCACCGGCTCCGCGACTCGAGCCACGCCTTCGTGAACAGGTTCGCCTCGAGATGCCGCAGGTCGATGTCTTTGATGAGGATGAGCGTCGAGTTCCCCTTCTCGATCTCGTCGAAGATCCGGATCTCCTCCGGGTACCAGACGTCGGCCTTCTTCGAGGGCGAGAAGATCTTCCGCCAGCGCGGCTGGTAGACGGTCCGCATGAGCCGGCCGGAGAGCGCGAGCTCCTGCCGCTTCAGGATGTTGAACGACGTCTGGTCCACCCAGAGCCGGACCACCGGGAACGCGACGTCGACGCCCGGCTTCGAGGTGAGCAGGATCCGGTGAACCGCGTACACCCCGAGCTTCTCGTCCGCCTCCCACTTCGCGTCGAACTCCTCGACGAGCCGCGACTCGTCGAGGTCGCCGCGGCGGGTGTTCGTCCCGCCGATGCGCTCGCGCTCCGTCCGCCGCTCCCAGCGCCCCGTGGAGGGGTCGTAGAGCCAGAGGTTCTTCTCGATGCGGAGGTAGCCCTTGCCCGCCTCCGACTTCGGCTTCGTGAAGAGGAACATCTGCTTGTCGTCCTGGTCGCGCCGGAAGACGAGCAGCTCGTAGACGACGTCCGTCTTGTCCTTCTCCTTCTGCTCCATGTAGCAGAGCGCCTTCCAGTCCCCCTGGTTCCGCTGGCGATCGTCGATCTCGCGGACGACCTTCGCGAGCTCGGTACCGCCGAGGGCGGCGGCGGGGACGGGGGCGACGAGGGCGAGGAGGACGACGGCGGCGAGGCGCATGAGGGTCATCCGATGTGGTGCATGGCCGTGACGGGCTTCAGGCGCGCGGCGCGGCGGGCGGGGAAGATCGACGCGGCGACGGTGAGCCCGCCGAGGACGAGGACGGTGCGGAGGATCGCGCCCGGCTCGAGGAGGAAGGTGAGCCGGTCCTGGGCGAGGAAGATCTGGGCGGCCTCGGGGAGCGCGATATGGGCGGCGTTCAGGGCCGCGGCGATCCCGACCGCGACGAGCGCGCCCGCGCCCGCCCCCCCGGCGCCGAGGAGCGCGGTCTCGAGCAGGAAGAGCCAGAGCACCTTCCGCCGCTGCATGCCGATGGCGCGCAGCGTCCCGATCTCCCGCGTTCGCTCGCGGATCGCGATCGCGAGGGTGTTCAGGATACCGATCACCACCACGAACATGAGGATGACACCGAGGAGCCAGGTGACGATGCGGAGCGCGGCGATGAACTGCTTGAACTGGCCCATCTCCTCGTCGGCGGTGGTGACGTCGAGCTTCTGGCCGGTCCAGTCCTCGCTCGGCACCGTCTGCATGAGCTTCATCCAGTAGGGCTGGGGGTCGGGGTCCATCACCCGCCAGCCCGCCTTCGCGAGCGCGGCGCGCAGCCGCGACGCGACCGCCGGTGCCGCGCGAGGGTCGTCGAGGTAGAGGTGGATCGCGCCGGTGGTGGTGGTCTTGAGGCCGTAGAGCTGCCGGACCGCGTCCCCCTGGATGATGGCGGAGAAGGCGGAGAGGAGCCCGACGTTGCCTGCGATCGCGACGACGC
This sequence comes from Anaeromyxobacter sp., assembly GCA_036394835.1. Taxonomy (GTDB): domain Bacteria; phylum Myxococcota; class Myxococcia; order Myxococcales; family Anaeromyxobacteraceae; genus Anaeromyxobacter. The sequence goes on from DASWEI010000040.1 coordinate 21,081, forward strand.
GAACGTCGGCGGTGTTGTTCACGCCGCGATCGGTGGGCGCCGAGAGGGTGAGGACGTCGTTCACCTTCGCTTTGAGGCGGTCGGCCTGCCCCTCGAAGAGGAGGAGGGTGTTCGGCTGGGCGAGGTCCTCGAGCCGTCCCTGCTTGATTCGCAGGACGCGCCGGAACGCCGGCTCCTTCGTCACGTCCACCCCGACGAGGACGAGGTCCATCGAGGTGGCCTCCGACACCGCCTTCGCCCAGCCGCGGCCGCGCACGGTGGCCCAGTCGAGCTCCGGGACGTTCGCCTTCACCACCTCGAGCACGCGCGGGTACTCCGAGACGAGCGGCGCCGTGGACGAGCTCGTGATCTTGAAGAACCCGCCCACGTTCACGTGGCCGGTCATGAGCGTGGTGGCGGACTCCATCATCGCCGACTCCATCCCGCTCGTGAGCGCGCCGAGCAGGACGAGGAGCCCGGTCACCGCGGCGAGCGCGCCGCCGAGGAAGAGGTTTCGCCGCGTGTGGGTGGCGAGGTTCCGCGCGGCGATCTGGAAGTCGGTCAGGAGCATGACGCCACCAGCAGCTCGATCCGAGGGGAAGTCGCCATCGCGATCAGTCCTCCGTGGCCATCGCCTCGACGGGCGTGACCTTCATCGCGATGAGGGCGGGGTAGAGGCCGGAGAGGACCGCCACCACCACGACGAGGACGAGCGAGCCGACGAGGCTCGCCGTGCCGAGGCGCGGGAGCAGCGAGGGGCCGGAGAAGACGAAGTAGAGCATGTCGGTCGTCGCCGGAATCCCGCCGAACGCCCGGATGGCGCGGACGACGACGCCCCCGAGCGCCGCGCCCGCGAGGCCGAAGGTGATCCCGATCGTCCCGATCTCGACGAGGAGCATCACCACGACGAAGGCCCGCTGCGCCCCGATGGCGCGCATCGTCCCGATCTCCTTCACCCGCTGCAGGGTCGCCATCACCATCGCGTTGTTGATCACGACGAGGGCGATGCCGAGGAAGATCACGACCGCGAAGAGGAGGACGCCGCGCATGAGGGTGAGGAAGAGCCCGACCGTACCGGCGGCCTGCTGCCAGTCCACGACCTTGAGGCCGAGCCCGGTCCGCGCCGAGGCCGCCTCGATCGCCTTCATGGTGGGGCGGAGCGCGCCCGGGTCGTCGAGGATGATCGCGGCGTTGAGCGCGACGCCGCCGTCGATCTCCTCCTGGGCGTAGACGCGGGAGGAGAGGTCCGCCGCCCGCTCGGCGCGGTCGGCCGCCCCGAGCACGAGGCCGCGCTCGTCGATGGCCTCGGAGCGGCTCGCGGCGGGCGGCGCAGCGGGCGCGCCGAACAGCTCCGCCTCGGCGTCCTCGCGGCGCACCTCCCGCGCGCCCATCCGCGCCTTGAGCCGCCGGATCTCGTCCGCCTTCTCCCGCGTGAGGTAGCCGTAGAGATCGCGGAAGCTCATGAGGTCCATCACGCTCATCATCCCCGCGATGCCGGAGCGCTCGATCCCCTTGAACTGCAGGAACCCGTAGACCTTCACGTTCACCGAGCTGAAGTAGCCGCTCTTCGAGGGCGCCTTCACGGTGATCGTGTCGCCCACGTTGATCTTGTAGAGCCGGATCCGCGGCGCGACGACCTCGTAGAAGATCCGGTACTTCGCGTCGAAGTCCTCGTCGGTCGTCTCGAAGAGCCGGACGAGGAGCGGCTCGAGATCCGTACTCGCGGCGGAGCCGCGCTCCGTCTTTGGGCCCCCCTGGGGCGCGAGCGGCTCCGCGCCCGCGACGGCCATCGCGGCGCGGAGGCGGGCCGCCACGTCGTCCGCGGAGACGGGATCGAGCTGGAGGAGGATCTCGCGGATGCCGCGCCGGTTGTCGCGGACCCAGCGCTGCAGCTCCTCGTCCTTCGCGATCGTCTTCCCGCGCCGGTCGCGCAGGTCCTTGATCTGATCGAGCCGCCGCGCGTTCTTGAGCTTCAGCCACTCCTCGGCGAACTGCTTGCCGATGAGCACTCCGCGGCGGCCGGGTGGGATCGCCCGCCCCTCCGCAACCTCCGCGAGCGGGAAGGCGCGGAAGAACGCCTCCACGTCTGTGCCGACGTAGCGGATGAACGTGAAGGAGTTCTCCATCGCGACCGGCGCGACGCGGTTCTCGAGGAACTCGAGGGCGCGGTAGCGGTCCTTCTCGAAGTCGCGCCAGAACTCCTCGCCGCCCACGCGGCGCAGGGCGTCGAACTCGTCCATGCGGCTCTTGATCTCGCGGGACTCGAGGTCCGCGATGACGCGCGCCTGCTGGAGGTCCTCCCCGAGGAGCCCCACCATGCGGCGGACGTGGGCCTGGTGCGACGCGTAGAGACGGAGCCGCTCCGGCGAGGCGTCGCCCGCCTCCATCCGGCGGACGTCCTCGCGGAGCCGCTCGAGCGCGACGTCGAACGTGGTGCCGGTCGCGACCATCGCCTGGTCGATCCCCATCGGCACGACCTGCTTCACGTTCGGAACCTTCGACAGGACCTCCTTCACCTTCGCGAAGTCCTCGATCGGCTCGAGGAGCGACTCGCCGCGCAGCCCGCCGTAGAGCTCGAGCGCGCCCTCCGAGCGCGCCGCGTACACCTGCGCGTGCCCGCCGAGGCTTCCCTGCACGGAGGTGCGCATCCCGCGGTCGATCGAGTCGAGGAGCGACGAGCCGACCACCACGATGAGCGAGCCGACGAGGATGATCGCGCCGAGGATCCCGGTGCGGACCGGCGCGGCGGTCAGGTTGCGGAGCGCGATCCGGAGGAGGACGCGGACCGCGTCGCGGCGCGCGCCCATCTAGCGCCCTCCCACGGCCTGGACCGCCTCGCGTGCGGCGATCCGCCCGTCGGCGATCCGGACGATCGCGTTCGCGTGGGACATGACCTTCGGGTCGTGCGTCGAGAAGATGAACGTCGTGCCGTCGCGCCGGTTCATCTCGCGCATGAGGTCGATGATGGTCTCGCCGGTCGCCGAGTCGAGGTTCGCGGTCGGCTCGTCGGCGAGGACGAGGCGCGGGTGCGTGACGAGGGCGCGGGCGATCGCGACGCGCTGGCGCTGGCCCCCGGAGAGCTCGCTCGGGCGGTGGCGGGTGTGCTCGTCGAGGCCGACCGCGTCGAGGAGCGCCTCGACCCGCCTCCGCCGCTCGGGCTTCGAGAGCGTTCCCTGCAGGAGCAGCGGGAACTCGACGTTCTGGAAGACAGAGAGGACCGGGACGAGGTTGAAGGACTGGAAGATGAAGCCGATCGTCCGGAGCCGGAGGTCCGTGAGTGCCCGCTCGGAGAGCCGTCCGGTGTCCCTCCCGTTCACGACGACCGTCCCCGAGGTCGGCGTGTCCACGCAGCCGATGAGGTTGAGGAGCGTCGTCTTCCCGGAGCCCGACGGGCCGGCGATGGAGAGGAACTCGCCCTCCCCCACCTCGATCGAGGCGTCGCGCACCGCCGGCACCTCGGTCTTCCCGAGCAGGTAGACCTTCGAGACGTTCTTCACCGACACGATGGAGCTCATCGGGCTCTCCGGGGCTGGGCGGCGGCCTTCGCGCGCGCAGGGCGGGCGGCGCCTTCGTGCTTGCGGGGGGACGGGCGCGCGAGCACGGCCTTGGCGCGGTCGATCCAGGCGAGCGCCATCCGTAGGAACTCCAGGCCGAAGTCGAGCGTGAGCCGCCAGTACGGCTCGTCGGGGTGGTGATCCTTCGCCGTGTCCATCCACCCCGCGATCTCCTCGAGCTGCGCCTGCTGGGCGCGCAGCGCCGCGGCAACGCGGTCGAGGTTCCGCGAGGTCACCTCCGCCGGGACTGCGCCCGCGAAGAACACCTTGAGGAGGACCTCGTTCCGGGAAGGCTCGAGCACCGGCGGCACCGCGAGCCAGGCGCCGAGCGCGGAACGCCCGCGGGCGGTGATGTGATACGTCGCGCCGCCGCGCCCGGGGCCGCCGCGCGTCGCGCGCGCCTCGACGAGCCCCTCCGCCGCGAGCCGGCGGAGCGCCGGGTAGAGTTGGCCGAAGCTCTCCTGCCAGAAGTGGCCGACGCTCGAGCCGATCGCCTGCCGGAGCCCGTACCCCGTCATCGGCGCGGCGCTGAGCATCCCGAGGACGACGTACTGCGTCCGGTTCTCGCGCGGCCTGCGGATCTTCGTCGGGGCGGCCCTCATGCGCCGCGACGGATATAGCTCCCCGATATATCTGTCAAGCAACGTTCCGCCGCACCCGCCGGGCCGACGCCCGCTCTAGTCGTCCTGGCGCGCGACGGCGACGGCGAACCCGCCCGGCTCCTCCTCGCGCGCGTGCACGACCCAGGGGCGGCAGCAGACCGGGCAGTCTTCGACGTAGCTCTGCTCTCCGCCGCCGCCCGGGTCGACGAACAGCGTCACCCACTCCCCGCAGTAGGGGCACTCGACCTCGAAGTCCACGCTGCCCGCCGTTATAGTCGAGCCGTGGCGAAGAAGCCGAGGCCGTTCAACGACCCCTTCTCGAAGCTGCGCGACCTCGCCGCAGCTCCGCCCCCTCCCCGCCCGCCGTCCGCCGATGCCGAGCGCGCTGCGGAGGAGGCGGCGCGGAGTCGCACGGCGACGCCGCGCGAGGCGAGCGCGGATGAGCTCTGGGCGGGCGCCACCACCGGCGTCCAGAAGGTGGAGCCCGGCCACGGCACGGTGGCGCCGCCACTGCCGCGCGGCGCGCCCGAAGCCTTCTGGCACCCCGATCTCGACGCGGTGGACGAGCTGCGCGCCCTCGTCTCCGGCGACGCGCCGTTCGACCTCGGCGACACGGACGAGTACATCGAGGGGCGCGTCGCCGGCCTCGATCACCACCTCGTCCGCAAGCTGCGGCGGGGTGAGTTCGCGGTGCAGGGGCACGTCGACCTGCACGGCATGACGCGCGACGAGGCGAAGGCCACGGTGGAGCGGTTCCTCCGCGCGTCGCGCAACGGCGGGAAGCGCTGCGTCCTCGTCGTGCACGGGCGCGGCCTCCACTCGAAGGACCAGCTCCCGGTGCTGAAGGACGCGCTGCGCACGTGGCTCTCGACGGCGCGGTTCGCGCGACACGTCCTCGCGTTCGCGACGGCGCGCCCGGTTGACGGCGGCGCGGGGGCGATCTACGTGCTGCTGAGGCGCGCCGGGCGTTGAGCGCCCCCGAGCTCGCGCCGGAGCTGCTCGCGCGCGCGCTCGGCCTGCAGCTCCCGCGCCTGGCGCATGCGGTCGCGCGGGCGGATCGGGACGGCTGGCCGGTTCCACGCGTCGATCCGCAGCCTCAGCCGGACGAACACGTTCCCCCACCCGCCCGCGCCCGCGCCGAAGCTCGGGTCGAGGTTCGCGGGCGACCAATCCACGCGCAGCCCGCTCACGACGAAGAACCACGCGATCGACGCGAGCGGCTCGATGTGCGCGCGGTCGAGGAGCGCGACGAACAGCTCGCTCTTGTGCGCCTTGCCGAAGCTCGCCTGGAACCCCGGCACGTCCACGCGCGACTGGCAGTAGTCGGCCACGCAGGGCGGCGCCGTCGTGTCCCTGCCCTCGGATGGCGCGACCGAGACGCCGACCGCGACCGGCTCGAGCTGCAGCGGGACGTCGAGCCGCAGCACCGCCTCGCCCGCGCGCCACCGCGACTCGCGCCCCTGGCGGTCCATCGGGACGGCGGCGGTCACGCCGGCGACCAGCGCGAGGGTGGCCGGGAGGGGAAGCATCCCCCGCAGCGTACGGACCGGGAACATGCGCCGCAAGACGTCGAGAGGGCGCCGCAGCGCCCCGGAAGGGCCTGGCTACAGGGTGGCAGCGATCTGCCGCGCCGCCGCGACCGGATCGGCCGCGTCGCGCAGCGGACGCCCGACGACGATGATGTCCGCGCCTGCGGCGACGGCCTCGGAGGGCGTCGCGACGCGCGCCTGATCCCCCTTTTCGGCGCCGGGCGGTCGCACGCCCGGGACGACGAGGAGCGGCCCCGTTCCGACGGCGGCGCGCACCGCCCGCACCTCGTGCGGCGAGCACACGAGGCCGCCCGCACCGGCGCCGACGGCGAGCCGGGCGAGCCGCACCACCGCGGACTCCGGTGGGCCGTCGAGGCCGATCGCGCGGAGCGCGTCCGCGTCGAGGCTCGTGAGGACCGTGACGGCGAGGACGCGAAGCTTCCCGCCCGCGCCGCGCACGGCCGCGCGGACCATCTCGGCGCCGCCCGACGCGTGGACGGTGAGGAGCGCCGCCCCCGACGCCGAGGCGCTCCGGGCCGCGCCCTCGACCGTGTTCGGGATGTCGTGAAGCTTCAGGTCGAGGAAGACGGGGCGCCCGAGCGCGGCGGCGGCGCGGACCGCGGGCGGCCCCTCGGCGGCGAACAGCTCGAGCCCGACCTTGAGCATGCCGACCGCCGGCGCGATCGTGCGCGCGTACGGCTCGGCCTTTTCCCAGGAGGAGAAGTCGAGCGCGGCGCAGATCCGGTCCGAGGGGTTCATGCCTTGCCCACCTGCATCTTGCCGACCGCGCGCAGGAGCCGGTCCGCTTCCGGCTTCGGGAGACGATTCTTCGTCTCGAAGAGCACGAACGCGAGGAGCTCCTCGAGCGCCTCGAGCGAGCGCGCGCGCGCCGCCGCGCCCTGGTAGGCGCCGCTCGCCGTCACGTTCATCAGGATCGCCGCGACGTCGATCTCCCCGTCGTCCGCGAGCCGCACGTTCGCGAAGATGGCGCGCCGCTTCTCGGGGAGCCGGTCGAACCAGGTGTTGAGGCGCGCCGCCGCGTCTGGCTCGATCGCCGCGAGCGCCCCGTGCACGTGCTTGAAGATGCGACGGTAGGTCTCGAACGGCCCCGCCGCGCGCGGAATCCGCTCGCGCGGCTTCACGCCCGGGTCGGGCGGCGGCGTGGCGGTAGGCGCCTCGACCTCGATGACGATCCCGGGGTCGGGCGGCACGGCGCCCGCCTCCGCCTCCGCGCGCCGCAGCTCGGCCTCCTCGAGCCGCTTCATCCCCTGCAGGATGAGGTCGCGCGTCCGCTCCGGCAGCTTCACCTGGTTCTGCTCGTCGTGGCTCCCCTCGATGAAGGCGAACTCGCCGGCGCTCTCGAGGAAGCAGCTGAGGAAGATCTCCTTCACCTGCAGCGTGATCGCCTCGTAGAGCTCGCCCGCGGTGATGACCCCCTCGTCGACGAGCACCTGCCCGAGCGGCCGCCCGCTCTTCACGAGGCGCGAGCAGCGCTCCAGCTCCGCCTCCGGGACGAAGCCCGCAGCCGCGAGGACAGGGCCGAGTCGGTCCTTCGCGTCCGAGGAGGACGCGAAGACGACCTGTCCGTCCCGGAAGTGGAGGCTCTTCCGCCGCAGGTCCGCCGGCTGGTCCGAAGGTGGCGCGTCTCCGTCGGAGAACGAGAGGAGGAGGACGCCGCTCTTCAGCGACGAGAAGACGAACTGGACGACCTCGGGGAAGGTCAGCGCCGCGAGCGCGCCCGCGAACCAGGCATCGGGCCGGTCCGCACGCGCCGGGACGAGGAGCGCGCAGACGCCGCGCGCCGTGACGAAGTCCACGTCGCCGCCGCCCGAGAGGCCGAGCGACTCGGCCTGCCGCTGCGGCACCGCGATCTGCCCCTCCGGCCCGACCGTCAGCTTCGCGCGCACGCACACCCTCCGAGACGAGCTCCAGAGCCTAGCAGGCGGACGGTCCGCGCGGGAGCCACCCGCCCGCAGCAGGCGCGCCGCACCTCAGGGAACGGCGCGCACCGCCGCGGCGGCCTTCGCCGCGACCTCGGCGAGGGGGACGAGCTCGACCTGCTTCGAGCCGCGGAGCTTCCACTCCGCCTTGCCCTCCGCGAGCCCCTTCTTCCCCACCGCGATGCGGATCGGGATCCCGACGAGATCCGCGTCCTTGAACTTCACGCCCGCTCGCTCGTCGCGGTCGTCGTGGAGCACCTCGACCCCTGCCGCCGCGAGCGCGTCCGCGATCTCGTCCGCCGCCTTCTTGAGCTCGGGCTCGGGCCCGAGCGTGAGGACGGTCGCCTGGTAAGGCGCGATCGCCGCCGGCCAGCGGATGCCGTTCTCGTCATGATGGAGCTCGATCGCTGCGGCCATGATCCGCTCGACCCCGATGCCGTAGCTCCCCATCACGATGGGCACCTGCTTGCCCTCCGCGTCGAGCACCGTCGCCTTCATCGACTCCGAGTACTTCGTGCCGAGCTTGAAGATGTGGCCGATCTCGAGCGCCTTGAAGACGTCTAGCGTGCCCTCGCAGCGCGGACACCCCTCGCCCGCCTTCACCGTCCTGAGCTCGGCGATCCGCGCGTGCGGCCCGGTGAGCACGTCGCGGCGCACGTCGACGCCGCGCACGTGGAAGCCGTCCTCGTTCGCGCCGGTGACCATGTCCTTGCGGTCCGCGAGCGAGGGATCGACGAAGACGGGCGCCTTCGAGAAGCCGACCGCGCCGAGCGAGCCCGGGCGCGCGCCCAAGAGCGGCGGGATCTCCTCCGGGCGGGCGGGGCGGATCACCTGCGCGCCGGTGGCGGTCTGCAGCTTCGCCTCGTTCAGCTCCTGGTCGCCGCGGACCACCGCCACGACCGGCTTGTCGTCCGCGACGTAGACGAGCGTCTTGAGCTGCCGCTTCCCCGGGACGCCATAGGGCTTCTGCTCGAGCGCCTCGATCGTCACGACGCCGGGGGTGGCGAACTTCTCGGGCCGCGGCAGGCCCGCGCCGTCCGGCTCGGCCGTGATGCGCGAGCTGGCGGTCTCGGTGTTCGCGGCGTACCTGCACTTCGGGCAGGCGGCGACGAGATCCTCGCCCGCGTCGGTGCGCACCATGAACTCGGAAGACTCGGAGCCGCCCATCGCGCCGGAGTGGGCCTGCACCGCGACGAACTCGAGTCCGCAGCGGGAGAAGATCCGCTCGTATGCCTGGCGCTGGTCCTCGTAGCTCCGGTCGAGCCCGGCGCGGTCCACGTCGAAGGAGTAGGCGTCCTTCATCGTGAACTGGCGCACGCGGAGCAGGCCCGACTTCGGGCGCGGCTCGTCGCGGAACTTCGTCTGGATCTGGTACCAGACCTGCGGCAGCTGCCGGTAGCTGCGCAGCTCGTCGCGGGCGATCGCGGTGAAGATCTCCTCGTGCGTCATGCCGAGGCCGTAGTCGGCGCCCTTGCGGTCCTTCAGCCGGAACATGTTGTCGCCCATCACTTCCCAGCGGCCCGACTCCTTCCAGATCTCGGCCGGGTGGAGGGCGGGGAGGAAGAACTCCTGGCCGCCGACGGCGTCCATCTCCTCGCGGATGATCGCCTCGATCTTCGCGAGCGAGCGGCGCGCGAGCGGCAGGTAGTCGTAGATGCCCGCGCCGAGCTGGCGGATGAAGCCGGCGCGAACGAGGAGCTTGTGGCTCGCGACCTGCGCGTCGGCGGGCGCCTCCTTGAGCGTCGGGACGAAGGCCTTCGAGAGTCGGACGGGGCGCATGGCCCGGTCTTATACACCAGCCCCCGCCGGGCTCGCGCCGCCGTGCAGGCGGGCGGCGCGCGGTGGGCGAGCGCAGGCGCAGCCGGATGAGGCTGCGCCGGAGTGAGCGGGGGGCGCGGGGGGGGGCGCGAGGGCGAAGCCCGAGTGTCCCCCCGTGCGAAATCCGCGCAGCGGACCGAGTGTCCCCCCGCTACTTCGTCCTGCGCGCGGCGATCTCGAGCGCCTCGCGAACGACCGCGTCCTCGAGCTCCTCCGCCTTCATCCGCTTCACGATCCGGCCGTCGCGGAAGAGGAGCCCCACCCCGCCGTGCCCGTACGCGACGCCCACGTCCGCCGCCGCCGCCTCGCCGGGCCCGTTCACCTCGCAGCCCATGACCGCGACCGAGACCTCGCCCTTCAAGGTCGCGAGCCGCTTCTCGACCCGCTCGGCGATCGGGATCATCTCCACCGAGCAGCGCCCGCAGGTCGGGCACGACGTGAGCGTCGCGCCGCCGAACTTGAGCCCGAGCGCCTTGAGGAGCATCCGCGCGACGCGGACCTCCTCCACAGGATCGGCGGTGAGCGAGATCCGGATCGTGTCGCCGATCCCGTCCGCGAGCAGGATGCCGAGCCCGGCCGCGCTCTTCACGGTCCCGGCGACGAGCGTCCCCGCCTCCGTGACGCCGAGGTGGAGCGGGTACTCGAACCGTTCGGCGAAGAGCCGGTTCGTCTGCACCGTCATCGCGACGTCGTGCGCCTTGAGCGAGACCTTGATCTCCCGGTAGCCCTGGTCCTCGAGGAAGTGGATGTGCCGCTCGGCGCTCTCCACCATCCCCTGCGCCGTCGGCCAGCCGTGGCGCTCGACGATGTCCTTCTCGAGCGAGCCTGCGTTCACGCCGATCCGGATCGGCACGCTCCGCTCGCGCGCCGCCTTCACGATCTCGCGCACCCGCTCGCGGGAGCCGATGTTGCCGGGGTTCAGGCGGATGCCCTGGACGCCGGCGGAGAGCGCGGCGAGGGCGAGCCGGAAGTCGAAGTGGATGTCGGCGACGAGCGGGACGGGCGCGGCGCGCACGATGTCCGGGAGTGCGCGCGCGGCGTCGGCGTCCGGCACCGCGAGCCGCACGACGTCCGCGCCCGCCTCGGCGAGCGCGCGCACCTGCGCGAGCGTCGCGGCGACGTCCGCCGTCTGGGTCGTCGTCATGGACTGGACCGCGATGGGGGCGCCGCCGCCGATCGCGACGCCCCCGATCCGGATCTGGCGGGTGGTCCGCCGCGCCCCGAGGGTCGCGCCCTCGCCCTTGCCGTAAGCGCCCATCGAGCGGCGAATCTAGCGGCCGCGGAGCGCCGGCGCCAGCTGCCGCGGAGCCCTGAACGTGGCGCGGGCCCGGGACCGGTGGTCCAGGGCCCGCGCGGACTCGATGGGACGCGGCCGCCGCCGGTCAGGCTCGGCGGCTACTTGCCCTTGAGCTCCTGGTCCACGATCGACGTGAAGGCGTCGAGCGGCTGGGCGCCGGACAGCGAACGGCCGTTGATGAAGAACGCCGGCGTGCCGGAGACCCCGACCTCCTCGCCCGCCTTCTTGTTCTTCTCGACGAGCTGCGCCTTCTCGCCAGAGTCGAGGCAGCGGTCGAACTTGCCGCCCTCCACGCCGACGTCGCGCGCGTACGCCTTCAGGTCGGTGAGCTCGAGCTTCGTCGAGTTCGCGAAGAGCTTCTCGTGCATCTCCCAGTACTTCCCCTGGTCGCCGGCGCAGTGCGCCGCCTCGGCGGCCTTCGGCGCGCGTGCGTGCATGGGGAGCGGGAAGTCGCGGAAGACGAGCCGGATCTTGCCCGGGTACTTCGCGAGCAGCTCCTTCACCGTCGGCTCCGCGCGCACGCAGAACGGGCACTCGAAGTCGGAGAACTCGACGATCGTGATCGGCGCGGTCGCCGGCCCCTTCGACGGGCCGGTCGCGTCCACCGCGACCTTGGGCGGCTCGTACGGCGGGAGCAGCACCTCGATCTTCATCTCCTTCTTGAGCTGGTCGTAGTACTCGGCGCTCGCCGCCTGGGCCTTCTGGTTCTTGATGAAGCGGGAGATGTCTTCCTTCACCTGGTCGAACGGCGGCAGCTGCTGGCCGCCCGCCTTGGCGCGATCGTAGAGCGCGCGGATCTCCTCGTCCGACGGCTGCGGGACCTTCGCCTGCAGCTCCTGCGACACGGACTTGAGGTAGTCGTCCGACGTCATGTTCTTCGACTTCGCCTTCGCCTCGAAGGCACGCTTGCGGACCATGCCCTCGAGCGCCTGCCGGCGGAGCTGGTACCGCTGCTCCTGGTACTGCTGGTCGAGCTGCGCGAGGTCCTTCTTGACCGCATCGTCGAGCTCGCCAGCCTTGATGACCTCGCTGCCGATCCGGGCGACCGCGGCGTTCGGGTCCTGCTTCTGCTGCGCCTGGCCCTGCGGGCGCGGGGCCTGGCAACCGGCCGCGACGACGAGGGCCGCGGCGAACACGACGTGACGGATGGACATGGGGCTCCGAGGGGGAGGTGTGAACCGGGGGAATTTCCGCCAAAATGGCGGGGAGGTCAACGCAATTGCCCACTCCCCGAGACGTCTGGAACCCCGACCGTTACGGAAAATTCCGCACCGAGCGGAGCGCCCCCTTCCTCGACCTCCTGGCGCTCGTCGAGCGCGGCGGCTCTCCCCGGGTCGTCGACCTCGGCTGCGGCGCGGGCGAGCTCACCCGGCTCGCGCACGAGACCCTCGGTGCGCGCGAGACGGTCGGCGTCGACTCCTCCGCGGCGATGCTCGAGAAGGCGGCCGCCCACGCGGGCGGCGGCCTCTCGTTCCGGCAGGGCGACATCGGCGCCTTCGCCGAGGCGGGGTTCGACGTCATCCTCTCGAACGCGGCGCTCCACTGGGTGCCAGATCACGAGGCGCTCCTGCCACGGCTCGCCGCCCTGCTTGCGCCGGGAGGTCAGCTCGCGATCCAGGTTCCGGCGAACGAGGCGCACCCGTCGCACGCCATCGCGAGAGTGGTCGCGCGCGAGCCCGCGTACGCGCGGGCGCTCGGCGGGTTCGTGCGGGAGAGCCCCATCCTCGAGCCCGAGGCGTATGCCGCGACTCTGTTCCGGCTCGGCCTCGCCGCGCAGCGCGTCCGGTTCGAGGTCTACGCGCACCGGCTCGCGTCGCGGGAGGACGTCGTCGAGTGGGTGCGCGGCACGATGCTCACGGATTACGAGAAGCGGCTCGACGCGCCGACCTGGGCGCAGTTCCTCGAGCGATACCGCGAGAAGCTCATGGGCGTGCTGCCGGACGAGCGGCCGTTCCTCTACACGTACCGGCGGCTGTTCCTGTGGGCGCGGCGCGAGTGAGCCATTCAGCTCACGTCTCCTTCGCGGAGGCGCTCATCGCGACGTCACTCCCCCGGGCGCGCTCGGCCGGGGACGCCCGTCGAGACGCGTTTTGCGCCGGCGGCTTCGCTACTTGAACCCGCCCGTCATCGCGAAGAAGCCCTTGATCTTGTCGTTCGTCTCGCGGAGCCGCGCCGCCATCGTCCGGACGAACGTCCAGAGCAGATCGTAGGCGAGGTCCTTGTCGACGAACATGAGCTGATCGAGCTCGTCGCGGCGGATGACGGCGAGGGCGCAGGCGGTGTGCGCGATGGCGTCCGCGGAGCGGGGCGAGTCGTCCACCATCGCCATCTCGCCGAAGTGGCTCCCCGGCTCGAGGATCCCGAGCGCCTCCTCGCCGACGCCCGCGACCCGCTTCGAGATGCGGACCTTGCCGGCGATGACGACGTACATCTCGTCGCCCGACTCGCCCTCGCGGAAGATGATGGCGCCCGCGGGGAGGTCCCGGTGCGTGGCGATGTCCGCGATGCGGCGGACGCGGTCGGCGGGGAGCGACTGGAAGAGCGCGCACGCGCGCAGCGCCTGCGGATCCATGCGATGTGAAGATAGCACGGCGGGCGGGCGCGACGGGGCGCCGAAGAACCTTCGCATCGACACCCGGGCTCCAAGCGGATAAACAACTGCGCCGAACGCAGGGGGACGGACGTCAAATGGCCCAGAACGAGAGGCTCGTCATCATCGGGAGCGGCCCGGCGGGCTACACCGCCGCGCTCTACGCCGCCCGCGCCAACCTGAACCCGCTGCTCATCGAGGGGCTGCAGCCGGGCGGGCAGCTCACCATCACGACCGAGGTCGAGAACTACCCCGGGTTCCCGGAGGCGATCCTCGGCCCCGAGCTGATGGAGCGGATGAAGAAGCAGGCGGAGCGGTTCGGCACGCGCTTCGAGCTTGGAGAGGTGACGCGCGTCGACTTCTCGGAGCGGCCGCTGAAGCTCTGGCTCGACGATCGCCTCGTCACGGCGGCCGCCGTGATCGTGGCGACCGGCGCCTCCGCGAAGTGGCTCGGCATCCCCTCCGAGAAGGCGTACCAGGGACGCGGCGTGTCGGCCTGTGCGACCTGCGACGGCTTCTTCTTCCGCGGCGTCGAGGTGGCGGTGGTCGGCGGCGGCGACACTGCGATGGAGGAGGCGACCTTCCTCACGAAGTTCGCGACGAAGGTCCACGTGGTCCACCGCCGCGACGAGCTGCGCGCGTCGAAGATCATGGCCGACCGCGCCCGCGCGAACCCGAAGATCCAGCTTCAGCTCTCGTCGATCGTGGACGAGATCCTCGGCGACGGCAAGGCGGTCACCGGGCTGCGGCTGAAGGGCGCGGAGGACGGCGCCGCGCGCGAGCTGCCCGTGAAGGGCGTGTTCATGGGGATCGGCCACGAGCCGAACACCGGGATCTTCCGGGGGCAGCTCGAGATGAACGACGTCGGCTACGTCATCGTGAAGGCGCCCACGACGCTCACGAGCGTGAAGGGCGTGTTCGCCGCCGGCGACGTCGCCGACCCGAGCTATCGGCAGGCGGTGACCGCCGCCGGATCCGGCTGCCAGGCCGCGATCGACGCGGAGCGATTCCTCGGCGAGCACGCCACCGAGACCTGGGATTGACGCCGCGCGGGAGCCCGCTCCGATGAAGATGATCGACGTCGGGGCGAAGCCCCGGACCGAGCGGATCGCGACCGCCCGCGGCTTCGTCTCCATGTCGCGCGCGACGGTGGCGCGCATCCGTCGCGGCGCGGTCGAGAAGGGCGATGTGATCGCCGCCGCGCGGCTCGCGGGGATCATGGCCGCGAAGCGGACCCCCGACCTCGTCCCGCTCTGCCACCCGATCGCGTTGTCGGGCGTCGAGGTCGAGGCCGCACCGGGCCCGGGCGGCGTCGAGGTGACGGCGACCGTGCGGACGGTGGACCGGACCGGCGTCGAGATGGAGGCGCTCGCCGCCGTCGCGGCGGCGTGCCTCACCGTCTACGACATGCTGAAGCGGTACGAGCGCGGCATGTCGATCGAGAAGGTCGAGCTGCTCGAGAAGTCGGGCGGACGGACGGGCGACTGGCGCCGCGTGGCGCCGCGCCGGGCCGGGCCGCGCCGCGCGCGCTGACCGGGCGCCGCGCTCACCCCTTCCTCGCGGGCTCTCTCCGCCGCGGCCGCGACCCGCCCCGCAGCGCCGCCGGATCCACGCCGAGGAACCCGAGCGCGTTCGCGCCGCAGACGCGCCGCACGACCGCCTCGGAGAGCCCCGCCTTCGCGAGCCGGTCCGCGACGCGCGCGAGCGCGAGCAGGTCGCCGCCCGCGAGCCCCGCGTCCGACCCGAGCACGAGGCGCTCCGGACCGAGCGCGCGCACGAGCGTCACCGCCGCGTCGAGCCCGCCGTCCACGGAGAGCGAGAGGCCCGCGTGATGGCCGCATGCGAGGATGGCGCGGACCGTCCGGGGATCGGCCCCCGCGACGAGGACGCGCTCCGGCTCGAGCTCCGCCTCGCGCACGAGCGCGAGCAGGCGACGGGTGAGCTTCTCGCGGGCCCGAAAGGGCGTCGCGACGACCACCGGCAGGCGCAGCTCGCGAGCGAGCTCGAGCTCGCGGGCAAGGACCCGCTCCTCGAGCTCGCCGCCCGCGTCGAGCCCGATGGCGCCGAGCGCCGCCGTCTCGGGGCGACCGAGCGCCACCGGGAGCTCCGCGAAGAGCGCCTCGAGCCCGCGCAGCGGGATCCGGCGCGGGTGGATGCCGAGCGCGCCCCACGCCGCGAGCCCGGCGCGCCGCAGTCGTCGCACGGCGAGGGTCACCTCGTCCCATCCGCCTCTGATCGCCGCCGGAGTCGAGGACGCGATCGCGTCGTCCGACGGGACGAGGCCACCCTCGATCCCGAAGAAGGTCAGGTCGGCGAGGTCTCGCGGGCGGAGCGGGCGCGCGTGCAGGAGCGGGTCGAACACCGGGCGATCCTACCGCGCGTCCGCGGCCCGGCGACGGAGCAGCGTCGCGCCGCCGTCCTCCACGGGGACGAGCCCCGCCTCCTCGGCGAGCGGCAGCTCGACCGGTCCGAGGGCGAGCGCGCCGCCGGGCGCGAGCGTCGCGGCGAGCCGGCGGACGACCGCGGTCGCGGTTCGCGTGTCGAAGTAGATGACGACGTTCCGGCAGAGGACGAGATCGAACGGGCCTCCCGGCGCGGGCTCCTCGCCGACGAGGTTGTGGCGGGCGAACGCGACGAGCCCACGCGGCCCGGGACGGACGCTGCGCTCCGCCGCGCCCTCGAGCCAGCGCGCGGAGAGCTCCGGCGGGAGCTTCCGCAGCGAGCGGACGCCGTAGACGCCCGCGCGCGCCGTCGCGAGGGCGCGCTCGGAGACGTCGGTCGCGAGGATGCGGTCGCCGCGACCCGCTCGGCCCGCCTCGAGCAGGGTGATGGCGACGCTGTAGGCCTCCTCGCCGGTCGCGCATCCCGCGGACCACACGGAGAGCGGGCCCTCCGCCGCGGCGGCGAGCCGGCCCACGGCGGCGAGCTGCTCCGGGTGGCGCCAGAACGCGGTCTCGGAGACGACGACGTGCTCGACGAGCGCCTCGATGGCGTCCCGTTCGCGCGCCAGCACGCGCCGCGCGAACGCGCGGATGGGCTCCCCCGCCGCGCGCGCCGCGCCGTCGAGGCCGTCCACGAGGCGGAGGTCGAGGCCGTCACGCAGCGACACCCCCGCCTCCTCCGCGAGCAGGCGCGCGACGTCGTCCAGGATGAGCGCCGGGAGCCTCACGGCAGTCCCCGGGCGCCGGCTCCGCGCGAGCGGAGGCTCATGAGGGCAGAGCTCGTGGGCCGCACGCGCCCGGAGCATAGCGGCAACGTCAGTACGCGGTCACGTTCGCCGTGGCCGTGCCGCTCGTATTGCCCTTTCTCGCCTTTATCGTCGTGGACCCGACCCCGACCCCCTGGACGAGCCCGGTCCGCGAGACCGTCGCGATCGCGCGCTTGAGGGTGCTCCAGTTGCACTGGCCCGTGATGTCGAGCTTCAGGCCGTCGCTGAACGTTCCCGTGGCGCGCAGCTGGATCGTCTTCTGCACGGCGACGGAGAACGGCGACGGCGTCACCGCAATCGAGCTGAGGGACGCGTTCGTCACCGTCAGCAGAGCGGTCCCGCTGATGCTCGAGAGGGTCGCGCTGATCGTCACCTGCGTGATGCTCGCGGCCACCCCGGTCGCGAGCCCATGGCTGCCGGTGGCGTTCGAGATCGTCGCGGTCGCCGTGTTCGACGACGTCCAGGTGGCGAGCGTCGTGACATCTCGCGTTGTGGCGTCGCTGTAGTGCGCCGTCGCCGCGTACGGCCGGCTGTAGCCCTGAGGCAAGGTCGTCGTGGCGGGGGTCACGTCAATGGACACGATCGACGCGGTCGAGACGGTGACGAGCGTGGAGGCGCTCACGCCGGCCTGGGTCGCGGTCACCGTGGCCGTCCCCGCCGTGATGGCGGTGACGAGGCCCGCCTGGCCCTGCGCGTTGGAGACGTCCGCGATGGCCGTGCTGGACGACGTCCACCCCACCGACGAGGTCACGTCCTGCGTGCTCCCGTCGGAGAACGTGCCGGTCGCCGTGAGCTGCTGCGCGACGCCGACGGGGATCGTCGGGTTCGGCGGCGTGACCGTGATCCCGACGAGGTACGCGGCCGTGACCGTGAGCGTCGAGTTGTCGGTCTGACCTCCGAACGACGCGGTCACCGTCGTGGTGCCCGCGCCGACGCCGGTCGCGACCCCTCGCGTCCCCGGGTCGTTCGAGACGGTCGCGACCGTGGTGGTCGAGGACACCCAGGTCGCGAACTCGGTCACGTCGGCCGTGGAGAGGTCGGAGTAGAGGGCGGTCGCCGTGAACGCCGTCGCCGTCCCCGCCGCGATCGAGGCGCTCGGCGGGTCCACGGTGATGGAGGTGAGCGTCGCGGTCGTGACGGTGAGCGACGCCGTGCCGGTGATGCCGGCGAAGACCGCCCCGATCGTCACGGTGATCCCCTGGCCGCTCGAGCTCACCCCGATCGCGATCCCCTGGGTTCCGGTCGCGTTGGAGATGCTGGCGACTCCGGTGTTGGATGAGCTCCACGTGACCTGCGTCGTCAGGTCCTCCCGCGTTCCGTCGCTGAAGATGCCGGTCGCCGTGAACGCCTGCGATGCCGCGACCGGCACCGTAGACGTGCTCGGCGAGATCGAGATCGAGGCGAGGACGGCGTTCGTCACCGTGAGCGACGTCTGCGCGGAGGTGCCGGAGTAGACCGCCGAGACGACCGCCGACCCCGGTGCGACGCCCCGCGCGAGCCCGGTCGTGCTGACGGTCGCGATCGTCTCGGGCGTGGACGCCCAGACCGCCGGCGTCGTGACGTCCGTCTTCGAGCCGTCTGTGTAGACGGCCGTCGCGGTGTACTGGGTGGTGGTGCCGGCGGCGAGCGTCGCGTTCGCGGGCGAGAGCGTGACCGCCGCGACCGCCGCGGAGGTCACGTCGAGGTGACCGCTGCCGGTGACGTCCTGCGCGATCGCGTGGACCTGGGTCGATCCGACCTGGACCGCGGTGATGACCTCGCCGAGCGCCGTCGCGACGGACGCGTCGTCGGTCGTCCACGTCGCGGTCGCCGTCACGTCCGTCGACGTCGCATCGGACCAGCGCGCCGTCGCCGTGTAGGTGTGCGTCAGCCCCTTCGCGAGCGACAGGCTCGCGGGCGCAACGTCGATCGCGACGAGCGTCGCCGGCCCGACGGTCAGCGTCGCCTGACCGGACTGCCCGCCGTA
>DASWEI010000041.1:0-7874 GCA_036394835.1 Anaeromyxobacter sp.
CCAGCTCGCATGCGTCCGGTCGAGTGCTCTCCCGGAGCGCTCCCGCTCGCCACGGACGTTCCCGGCGAGAAACACATCGCCGCATCGGCGCAGAGCCGTTGTTCCCTTCGCGAAACAACGGCGCGCGCTACCCGACGGGGCCCCCCGGCTCATTCCCGGGTCGTTCTAGGATGTCGCGCGGATCACCCGCGAATCTCGCGCGGTGCGCCGCGACGTGGCGCCCCTGTTGCAGCCGGTCTTCTGCGCGAAGCGGCGGAGACCCGAACCGGAGGACTGCGGAATGCGAACGATCCTGATCCTCGCCGCACTGGCGCTCGCTGCGCCCGTTGCCGCGGTCGTCGGTGGCGGCGACGTGACCTTCGAGGTGAAGGGGGCCGACAAGGCGACGTTCAGTCACGACGCGCACGTCGTGAAGGCCAAGCTCGGCTGCCGTGACTGTCATCCGAAGCTCTTCCTCGACACGACTCGCAGCAAGCGGGTCACGATGGCGCAGATGAAGAAGGGCCAGTCCTGCGGCGCGTGCCACGACGGCAAGCGCGCCGCCGGCCTCGACGACTGCAGCACCTGTCACCGCTGAGCGCGCCCGGAGGCGATCCCATGCAGAAAGACATCCTCGTCACGATGCACGAAGACCTCGAGCGTGCGCTCAAGAAGCCGCCCGAGCAGCGACGCTGGGCGATGCTCCTCGACGTGCGGAAGTGCGTCGGCTGCCACGCGTGCACCGTCGCATGCGTCTCCGAGAACAAGCTCCCGCCCAAGCTGTACTACCGTCCCGTCTACGACTACGAGCGCGGCAAGTACCCGAACGTCTCGCGCACCTTCATCCCGCGGCCCTGCATGCAGTGCGACAAGCCTCCGTGCGTCGCTGCCTGCCCGGTGAAGGGCAAGGACGGCGCGACGTGGAAGGAGACGACCGGGATCGGCGCCGGCACGGTGCCCGTCAACTACAAGAAGTGCATCGGGTGCGGCAAGTGCGTACCGGCGTGTCCGTACGGAGCGCGCACGCTCGACAACGGCACCTACCACTCCGACGGCACCCCCGAGCTGCAGAAGTACGAGACGATGCCGTCGTACGAGTACCTCGCCGCGTGGCCGCGCGGCGGCAAGAACCAGCCGGTCGGCAATGCGCGGAAGTGCCACTTCTGCGTGCACCGCCTCGCGAACGGCATGCTCCCACAGTGCATCACGAGCTGCGTCGGACGCGTCGGCTACTTCGGCGACGAGAGCGATCCCGAGAGCCTCATCGCGAAGGTGAAGAAGGCGAGCCGGATCCAGATCCTGAAGGCGAACAAGGGCACGGCGCCGCGCGTCTACTACGTCGCGAACGAAAAGCTGGAGGTGATCTATGGCTGAGCAGAACGGCACCTCGCGTCGCCAGTTCCTGAAGCGCAGCGCCCTCTTCGGCTGCGGGGCACTCGCCGCTTCCCAGCTCGACGTCGCCCGTGCGCTCATCGCCCGCGCGGAAGCGGGTGAGCTCACGCCGGCGGAGCTCTACCAGCTGAACAAGCTCGAGAACACGCTCTACACCGTGTGCCTCAACTGCAACACCGGCTGCGGCATCAAGGTGAAGGTCGTCGACGGCGTGGCGGTGAAGATCGACGGGAACCCGTACAACCCGTGGACGCTGTACCCGCACCTCCCGATGACCGCGGACCTCGCGGCCGGGGCGAAGCTCGATGGCGCCATCTGTCCGAAAGGGCAAGCCGGCCACCAGGGCGCCTACGACCCGTACCGCATCCGCAAGGTGATGAAGCGCGCGGGGAAGCGCGGCGAGAACAACTGGACCTCGATCCCGTTCGACCAGGCGGTCGACGAGATCGTGAATGGCGGCAAGCTCTTCCCGCACGTGCCGGGCGAGGAGAACCGCGTCGTCACGGGGCTCAAGGAGGTGCTCGTCCTCCGCGACCAGAAGATCTTCGCGGACATGGGCGAGGACATCGCCGCGATCCGCAAGAAGAAGATGACGGTCGAGGAGTTCAAGGCGAAGCACGCCGCGAACCTCGGCGTCCTGATCGACCCGGACCACCCCGACTTCGGGCCCAAGAACAACCAGTTCGTCTACATGTGGGGCCGGAAGAAGGGCGGACGGAGCGAGTTCGCGAAGCGGTTCACCGACGCTTTTGCGACGGTGAACACGCACGGCCACACGACGGTGTGTCAGGGCTCGCTCTACTTCGCGTGCAAGGCGCTCTCCGAGCAGTACGACGGGCAGGGGTTCAAGGACGGCCAGAAGTTCTACTGGCAGGCGGACACGGAGAACTCCGAGTACGTCCTGTTCGTCGGGTCGAACCTCTTCGACGCGAACTACGGGCCTCCGAACCGCAGCCCGCGCATGACCCAGCGGCTCGTCGACGGGACCCTCAAGATCACCGTCCTCGACCCGCGGTTCTCGAAGCTCGCCTCGCGCGCTCCGGGGAGCTGGGTTCCGGTGAAGCCCGGAACCGACGCCGCGTTCGCGATGGCGATGACGCGCTGGATCCTCGAGAACAAGCGGTTCGACGCGAAGTACCTCTCCAACGCCAACAAGGCGGCGGCCGCCGCCGACAAGGAGTCGACCTGGTCGAACGGCCCGTGGCTCGTGAAGCTCGGGAAGGACGGTGAGCCCGGCGGCTTCCTCCGCGCGTCCGAGATCGGCCTCAAGCCCGCCGAGATCCGCAAGGACAAGGACGGGAAGGAGTCGAGCTTCGAATTCCTCGTCGTCATGAAGGAGGGGAAGCCCGTCGCCTTCGACCCCAATGACGAGAAGGAGGGCGTCGAGGGCGACCTGTTCGTCGACGCGGAGCTCCCGTCCGAGAAGGGGGCCGTCAAGGTGAAGAGCTCGCTGCAGATCATGAAGGAGGCGGCTGCGGAGAAGACCCTCGCGCAGTACGCCGAGCTCTGCGGCGTGGACGCGAAGGTCATCGAGAACGTCGCGAAGGAGTTCACGTCCCACGGGAAGAAGGCCGCCGTCGACGTGCACCGTGGCCCCGCGCAGCACACGAACGGCTTCTACAACATCTCGTCTCTCATGAACCTGAACCTCCTCGTCGGGAACTTCGACTGGGCCGGCGGGATGATCGCGGCGTCCACCTGGAACGTGGACGGAACGAAGACGGACGCGCAGCCCTTCAGCCTGAAGAAGCTCACCCCGAAGAACCCGAAGCCGTTCGGGCTGTCCGTCATCCGCCACGATGCGAAGTACGAGGAGTCGACGCTCTTCAAGGCGGGCTACCCGGCGAAGCGCAACTGGTGGCCGCTCTCGTCGGACGTGTACGAGGAGATCCTGCCGTCCATCCAGGACGCCTACCCGTACCCGGTGAAGGTCGTCTACTCGTACATGGCGGCGGCGACCTACTCGCTGCCGGCGGGGCAGACGAACATCAAGGCGCTCCAGGACCTCGAGCGCGTCCCGCTGTACTTCGCGAACGACATCACCGTGGGACCGACGTCGATCTACGCCGACTACGTCTTCCCCGACCTGCACTACCTCGAGCGGTGGGAGATGCAGGGGTCCCACCCGAACATGCCGGTGAAGTCGCAGCCGGTCCGGAACCCCGTCATCGCGTCGCCGAACGAGACGGTGAAGGTGTTCGGAGAGGAGCAGCCGCTCTCGTACGAGACGCTCTGGCTCGCGCTCGCGGAACGCCTCGGACTGCCGGGGTTCGGCAAGGACGGGCTCGCGCCGGGGCAGGATCTCACGCGGCCGGACGACTTCTACGTCAGGCTCGTCGCGAACGTCGCGACGGACGGGAAGCAGCCGGTCGCCGACGCGACGGACGAGGAAGTCCGCGTCTTCCTCGAGTCCCGTCGGCATCTGCCCAAGAGCGTCTTCGACGCGGCGCGGTGGGAGAACATCGCCGGGCCGAACTGGCGCAAGGTCGTGACGGTGTTGACGCGCGGCGGCCGCTTCGACACGCAGGAGGCTTCGTACAAGGGCGATCAGGTCGCGAACAAGTACGGGAAGCTCATCAACCTGTACCAGGAGAAGACGGCCAAGGCGAAGGACGCCTTCACCGGCAAGCACTACCACGGGCTCGCGCGCTACGTGCCCATCGGCGACACGCTCGACCGGGACACCAAGGCGTTCGAGGACGGGTACGACCTGCACATGATCACGAACCGCGACGTCCGGATGACCAAGTCGCGGACGATCACGCAGCCGTACCTGACCGAGCACATGCCCGAGAACGCGATCCTCATCAACGCTCGGGACGCGAACCGGCTCGGGCTGAAGAACGGGCAGCGCGTGAAGGTGGTCTCCGCGACGAACACCGAGGGCGTGTGGGACCTCGGGAACGGGAACAAGAAGCCGATGATCGGCAAGGTCGCGGTCATCGAGGGCATCCGGCCCGGGGTCATCACGTTCACGCTGGGCCACGGGATGTGGGGCGCCGGGGCCACCGACATCGTCATCGACGGGATGCTCTACAAGGCCGCGGAGAAGCGGCAGGGCGGCGTCCACGCCAATGCGGCGATGTGGATCGACCCGCACCTCAAGAACACCTGCATGATCGACAAGGTCGGCGGGAGCGTGTCGTTCTACGACACCAAGGTGAAGCTGGTTGCCGTGTGACCCCCACGACGTCCATCGCGGCGCCACGACCGCCGCGATGGGCATCGAGGGCCGCCGAAGGCACCGGAACGGGACTGCGTCCGCGCGAAGGCGCGCCGTGCTCGATCGGCTTCTTGCAGACGCTGCACTTGTTCCACATGGGAGAGTCCACGCCCGAAGCGTGCGGTGCGAAGCGGGCGGGCGGACGGCGCGTCCGGTCCGGCTCGGCCGCGACGGACGCCGGTGGATAGCGAGCCGAGGGCCGGTGCACGGTGATCCTCGCCGGCGACATCGGGGGAACGAACGCGCGACTCGCGCTCTTCGAGCGGCGCGCCGGCGGCGCTTTTCTCGTGGCGCTCGAGAAGTACTCGAGCCCCGAGGCGGGCGGGCTCGAGGAGCTTCTCCTCGCGTTCCGCGAGCGCCATGGCGAGCCGCTCGAGGCCGCCGCGTTCGGGATCGCCGGCCCGGTCGTGGCGGGCCGCGTCGCGACGACGAACCTCCCGTGGGTGGTGGACGCCGTCGAGCTCGCGCGCGTGCTGGGCCTCCTGGAGGTCGTGCTCATGAACGATCTCGAGGCGCTCGCCTGGTCTCTGGACGTGCTCGTCCCCGAGGGGCTCGCGGAGCTCCAGGCGGGTCAGGCTGATGCCGCGGGGAACCGGGCGCTCATCGCGGCCGGCACCGGGCTCGGCGAGGCGGCGCTCGCGCGGGCGGGAGGCCGCAGCGTGGTGCTCGCGAGCGAAGGGGGGCACGGCGACTTCGCTCCGCGCACCGAGCTCGAGATCGCGCTCCTGCGCTGGCTCGTCGCCCGGCACGGGCGGGCGAGCTGGGAGCGCGTGCTGTCGGGGCGCGGGCTCCACGAGGTGTACCTGTTCCTCCGGGAGACGCGTCACGACGACGAGCCCGCCTGGCTCGCGGAGGAGCTCCGCGCGGGCGATCCCGCGGCCGCGATCTCCCGCGCCGCGCTGGACGGAAGCTCCGAGCTCTGCGCCGAGGCCCTCGACCTCTTCGCCTCGGTCTACGGCGCAGAGGCGGGGAACCTCGCCCTGCGCACGCTCTCCGTGGGCGGAGTGTACCTGGGTGGTGGGATCGCGCCGCGGATCCTGCCGTGGCTCGAGCGCCCGCCGTTCCTCACCGCCTTCCTCGCGAAGGGGCGGCTGCGGCCGCTCCTCGAGGAAATCCCGGTGCGCGTCATCCTGGATGACCGGGCCGGGCTCGCGGGCGCGGCTCGCCGTGCGCTCGAGCCCGCCGTCACCCCTGGCGCGGCCAGCGCCACCCGGTGATCTCGGGCGGATCGACGCCGTGCTCGTGGGCGTACGCCCGGCACGCGAGCTTCCGGTTCCGGAACCGCTCCTTCGCGTGGGCGCCCGCGTCCCGCAGCCGCGGCACGCGGTCGATCACGTCCATTGCCAGGCTGAAGCGGTCGATCTGATTGTCCATCGCGAGCTCGAGCGGCGTGTTGATGCTGCCCTTCTCCTTGTATCCGCGCACGTGCAGGTTTTCGTGATTTCTACGGCGGTAGGCGAGCCGGTGCACGACCCAGGGATAGCCGTGGAAGTTGAAGATGATCGGCACGTCCGCGGTGAAGAGGGAGTCGAAGTCGCGGTCGGAGAGGCCGTGCGGGTGCTCGGTCTCGGGCTGCAGCTTGAGCAGGTCGACCACGTTCACGAAGCGGAGCTTCAGGTCCGGGAACGTCTCCCGCAGCAGGGCGGTCGCGGCGAGCGCCTCGAGCGTCGCGACGTCGCCGGCGCAGGCCATGACGACGTCCGGCGCGCGGCCGTCGTCGCTGCTCGCCCAATCCCAGATGCCGAGCCCCTTCGCGCAGTGGGCGACGGCCGCGTCCATCGGGAGGTACTGGAGGTGAAGCTGCTTGTCCGCGACGATCACGTTCACGTAGTTCTCGCTGCGCAGGCAATGATCGGCCACCGAGAGGAGGCAGTTCGCGTCGGGCGGGAGGTAGATGCGGGTCACCGCCGGGCTCTTGTTCAGGACGACATCGAGGAACCCCGGATCCTGGTGGGTGAAGCCGTTGTGGTCCTGCCGCCACACCGTCGAGGTGACGAGGAGGTTCAGCGAGGCGAGCTCCTCGCGCCACGAGAGCTGGTTGCAGATCGAGAGCCACTTCGCGTGCTGGTTGAACATCGAGTCGATGATGTGGACGAACGCCTCGTACGTCGAGAAGAGCCCGTGCCGTCCGGTGAGGAGATAGCCCTCGAGCATCCCCTCCAGCGTGTGCTCCGAGAGCATCTCGATCACCCGGCCGTCGGGCCCGAGGTGGCCGCCGTCGGCGTCCTCGGGGAATCTCTCCTCGAGCCAGAGCTTCGGCGAGGCCTCGTAGGCGGCGTCGAGCCGGTTCGAGGTGTTCTCGTCGGGCGAGAAGAGGCGGAACCGGTCCGGGTTCTCGCGCAGCACGTCGCGCAGGAACGCGCCGAGGGGGCGTGTGTTCCCCGCCTCCGAGCCGCCGGATGCGTCCACCGCGACGGCGTACGAGCGGAAGTCGGGGAGGCGGAGCGGCTTCTTCAGGAGGCCGCCGTTCGCGTGCGGGTTCAGGCCCATCCGGCGCCGCCCCCGGGGCGCGACCTCGCGGACGGCCGCGATGGGCGTGCCGGCCTCGTCGAACAGCTCCTCGGGCCGGTAGCTCCGCAGCCAGCGCTCGAGCAGCGCGAGGCGCGCGGGGTCCTCCTTCACGCGTGCGATGGGGACCTGGTGCGCCCGCCAGGAGCCCTCGAGCTTGTGCCCATCGAGCTCCGGCGGCGCGGTCCAGCCCTTGGGGGCCCGCAGCACGATCACGGGCCAGCGTGGGCGCTCGGCGATCCCGGTCCGGCGCGCCTCCGCCTGCGCCCCGCGGATCAGCTCCACGCAGCGGTCGAGCGTCGCCGCCATCGCCTGGTGCATCGAGTCCGGGTCGGACCCCTCGACGAGGAGGGGCGTCCAGCCGCAGCCGCGCAGGAGGCTCGTGAGCTCGTCCGGGGAGACGCGCGCGAGCAGGGTGGGGTTGTTGATCTTGTACCCGTTGAGCGACAGCACCGGCAGGACCGCGCCGTCGCGGATCGGGTTCAGGAACTTGTTCACGTGCCACGAGGTGGCGAGCGGGCCGGTCTCCGCCTCTCCGTCACCCACCACCGCCGCGACGATCAGGTCCGGGTTGTCGAATGCGGCGCCGCAGGCGTGGGAGAGCGCATAGCCGAGCTCGCCGCCCTCGTGAATCGAGCCGGGCGTCTCCGGCGTGCAGTGGCTCCCGATCCCGCCGGGGAACGAGAACTCCTTGAAGAAGCGGCGCAGCCCGTCCTCGTCGAGGCTCTTCTCCGGGTAGATCTCGGAGTACGTGCCCTCGAGGTACACCGGC
>DASWEI010000042.1:0-11370 GCA_036394835.1 Anaeromyxobacter sp.
GTGTGGCCGTCGACGATCCCGATCTCGTCGGTGGTCGCGGTCGGGGCGAACGGCCAGGCGTTCGTCTACCCGCAGAAGAGCGCCAGCACGCCGCGGGAGAACAACGGCGTTCGCTTCTCGCTCGACAACCTCGTCAACGAAGGGCAGCTCTGGGCGGCGGCGTCGCTCGACGACAGCATCACCATCTGGGCGGAGCTGACGGTCGCGGACGGGGGCGCGGACGTGGAGCACGCCCAGGTCCTGCTCAACGATCTCGTCGGGCCCCGGCACGTCCTGAACCTCACCGTCGGGCGAGGCTTCCCCACGCTGACGAGCTTCGGCCCACACTCGACGTACCTCGGGGACTCGCAGCTCACGACCGTGCCGGTGACCGGCATCTACGAGCTCTCGGGCGATCCGTTCACGCTCGTGGACAACTACAACGGCGCCGAGCTGACCGGCACCCTAAACGGCCGCCTTGGTTGGTCGGCTGGGGTGGCAAACGGGAAGACCACGCTCGGCGGCCGGTTCAACAGCGAGAACATCTACGGGCACCTCGGCTACAAGCTCGGCGGCATGCGCCTCGACGGGGAGGGCTCCAAGGGACCGAAGGACTCCATGAAGCCCTGGGCCGAGGCCGCGGTGACGCTCGATGTCTTCGCCTTCCGGTCGCACGAGCACTCCGGCGACACGATCAGCCCCGACCCCACGCCGGTGAGCGACATCTCCAACACGTGGGGGGCCGCGGTCCGCGGCCAGCTCGGCTCGACCGAGCTCAACATCGGCGCCTACACGCAGCGGCACGACCACGGCACGGCCGAGCTCGGCTCGGTGCGCGCGGACGTCGAGTACGCGGAGCTGTCCCACGTCCTGTTCCCGTGGATGGTGCCGGCCGTCCGCGTCGAGCGCATCGGGCTCCGCCCGAGCGGCGGCCCGAACGTCCACGACATCCACCTGATGCCGGGGATCGCGTTCCTGCTCCGCGCGAACGTGAGGGCGGTGCTCGTCGCGAACTTCGAGTTCGTGAACGGCTTCCCGCAGGCGGACGGCACCGCCCTCCCGTGGCAGGGCGGCAACGCCGACTGGGGGAACTTCGTCGGGGTCGCGAAGGACACCGCCGCGCCCGACGCCAAGCTGAACGAGTTCCAGTCGATCGCGCTGTTCCTCGCCTGGGCCCTCTGATCGGCGCGCCCCGCTCCCGGAGATCGTGATGACACGCATCGGCTGGCTTTGGATCGCCGCCCTCGCCCTCGCCTGGCTCCCGCTCACGGCGCGCGCCGAGGGCGGCATGGTGAGCGGCAAGGTGGAGGTCACGCCTCCCAAGTACGCGGCGGAGACGGTCGTCTACCTGAGGGACGCCAAGTCGACGGCGGCGCCGCGGACCCTCGCGATGGATCAAAAGAGCCTGACGTTCATCCCGCACGTCCTCGTGGTCGCGCGCGGGGACACGGTCAAGTTCATGAACCACGACGGCGTCGCGCACAACGTCTACTCGCCGGACGGGGACGCCTACAACCTCGGCACCTTCAAGCCCAACGAGGAGCGGACGCACACGTTCGACCAGGAGGGCGCGTACAGCCAGCTCTGCTCCATCCACCCCGAGATGCTCGGCTACGTCTTCGTCGCCCCGACCCCGTACGCCGCGGCGGTGGACGCGAAGGGGCGCTACGTCATCAAGGACGTGCCGCCTGGCACCTACAAGGCCGCGGTCTGGAACTCGCACCTCAAGGCGCCCGACAAGCCGGTCACCGTCCAGGCGGGCAAGACCGCGGAGGCCGACTTCACGGTGAAGCGCTAGGAGCACGCGGTGGCCGGTCTCCGCGCCTGCGCGGTCGTCGCCGCCGTCGCGGCGGCGGTGGGTGTCGCCGCCGCGCCCGGCCCCGCGCAGCCGATCCGCTTCAGCCACAAGGTCCACGCGACCGACGCCGCGATCGGCTGCACGTCCTGCCACGTCTACGCGGAGCGCGGTCCCGTCGCGGGCGTCCCGTCCATGGCGCGCTGCCAGGGGTGCCACAAGTTCGTGAAGGAGGACCCCGCGAACCCCGCGATCGATCGGGAGCTCAAGTCGCTCGCCCGGATTCTTCGCGACAAGGCGCCGATCGAGTGGATCCGGATCCACCGGCTCCCGGACCACGTCTTCTTCACGCACGAGCGCCACGTCCGCACGGGCGTGCGCTGCCAGGAGTGCCACGGCGAGGTCGAGAAGATGGAGGTGATGCAGCAGGTGGCGCCGCTCACGATGGGCTGGTGCCTCGATTGCCATCACCGGAAGCAGCGCGAGGCGCGGGGACGCGAGCGGCTCACCGAGTGCGTCACCTGCCACAAGTGAGGACCCGTGTCCGATCCCGCAGACAGGTCGTTCGGTCGCAGGACGTTCCTCGGGATCGTCGGCGCTGCCGGGGCGGCGAGCGCCGCGGGCTGCTCGCCGAAGCCGGGGATCCAGCGGATCGTCCCCTACCTCGTGCCGCCGGAGGACGTCGTCCCCGGCACGCCGCTGTTCTACCGGACCGCGTGCCGGGAGTGCCCCGCCGGCTGCGGCGTGACCGCCCGGACGCGCGACGGTCGTGTCGTGAAGCTCGAGGGGAACCCGGACGATCCCATCGGGCGCGGCGCGCTGTGCGCACGCGGTCAGGCGGCCCTCCAGGCCCTCTACCACCCCGACCGCTTCCGCGGTCCGCTCCGCCGCGGCGCGGACGGCGCGCTCGTGCCCCTGCCGTGGGACGAGGCGGAGGACGCGCTCGCGACCGCGATCGCCGCCGCCGCCGCGAGGGGGGCCGGACGCGTCCGGATGCTGACCCGCCTCGAGCGCGGGGCGACCGGCGCCGTGCAGCGCGCCTTCCTCGCCGCGGCCGGCGCGCGGGGGCGGGATCGCGTCGTCCTCGACCCCCTCGACCCCGCGCCGCTGCGGGCCGCGGGCGAGGCGCTCTTCGGACGCGCCGAGGTGCCGGTGTTCGAGCTCTCGGGGGCGCGGTCGGTGGTCGCGCTCGGCGCGGACTTGCTCGAGGCGTGGATCTCGCCGGTCGAGCTGGCGCGGCAGCTCGCCGACGGGCGCGTCCGCGCGGGCGACGCGCGGACGCGGCTCACCTGGATCGGGCCCCGGCTCGCGCTCACCGGCGTCTCGGCGGACCGCTGGCTGCGGTCGCGGAGCGGCGGCGAGGTCGCCGTGGCGCTCGGGGTGCTGCGCGCGCTCGTCGATCCGGCGAGCGGGGTGAAGGACCTCGCCCCGGAGGCACGGGCGCTCTGGCCGCGGCTCGCGCCGCTCTCGCCCGCGGCCCTCTCGGCGCGGGCGGGGGTGCCCTGGGCCGAGATCGAGCACCTCGCGCGCGAGCTCGCGCTGCGCCGCCCCTCGGCGATCCTCGCTCCCGGCGCGCAGAGCCAGGGGCGGGACGCGACCCGCCTCGCGGCGCTCGCGCTGCTCCTGAACGCGGCGCTCGGGAACCTCGGGCACACCGTCCGGTACGGCCTCGACCCGCGCTCGGACGCCGGGTCACCGCTCGCGGGCGTGCAGGCGCTGCTGCGCGACTGCGCCCGCGGCGAGGTGGACGTGCTCCTCGTCCACGGGGTGGACCCGGTCGCGCTCGCGCCCGCCGCGCTCGACGCGGCCGGGGCGCTCGCGAAGGTCCCGCTCGTCGCCGCGTTCGCTCCGCGCCCCGACCGGACCACCGAGCGCGCGCACCTCGTCCTCCCCGACCACCACGCGCTCGAGACGTTCGACGACGTCGTGCCCCGCGTCGGGATGGTGAGCCTCGTGCAGCCCGTGATGGCGCCGCTCCACGACACGCGCGCGGCGATGCAGGTGCTCATCGAGGTCGGCGCGCGCCTCCCGAAGCCGACCGCGTTCGCGTCGGCGGATCCGTACGACGTCGTCGCAGCCCGCTTCGCCGAGGGCGTCGCCCGGTCCGCGCCCGGCTCCGCCGGCGCGGCGCCGCAGCCGCCGGGAGCCGACCTCCGCGCCGCACTCGAGCGCGGCGGCTCGTGGACGGAGGTCGCGCCGAGCCCGCAGCCACGGGTGCGCGCCGGCGCGGCCGAGCCGTTCCTGGGATCGCCGCCGCCGGTGGAATCGGACGCTGCGCTCGATCTCGTCCCGTTCCCGACCGCGCTCCGCGCCGATGCGAGCCACACCGACCTGCCCTGGCTCCGCGAGATCCCGGACGCGCTCTCGAGCGTCTCCTGGACCGCGTGGCTCGAGGTGTCGCCCGCGACGGCGCGCCGCCTCGGGCTCGGGACGGGCGACCTCGCGGCGGTCGCGACGACGGCGGGCCGGGCCGAGCTGCCCGTGTACGTCTTCCCCGGGATCCGCGACGACGCCGTGGCGCTCCCCCTGGGCGTCGAGGCCGCCGCCCTCCTGCCCGCCCTCCCCGACGAGGGCTCCGGCGCGCTCGCCTTCGTCGGGACCCGCGCAAGGCTCGCGAAGGTGGGCCGGCGCACGCGCCTCCCGCTGCTCGAGGGGAGCCCGTATCAGCACGGGCGCGACATCGTGCCGGTCGTGACGGCGGCGGCGCCCTCGCCGCGCAGGCCCGACCTCTCGGCGCGGATGTACCCCGAGCCGAGGCACCCGGAGCACCGCTGGGCGATGGCGATCGACCTCGACCGATGCACGGGGTGCGAGGCGTGCGTCGTCGCCTGTTTCGCCGAGAACAACGTGCCGGTGATGGGACTGGAGGCGGCGGCGCAGGGGCGCTACATGGGCTGGATCCGGATCGAGCGCTACCTGGGCGACGAGCCCGGGGGAGCGCTCGACGTGCGGCTCCTCCCGATGCTCTGTCAGCACTGCACGAACGCGCCGTGCGAGCCGGTCTGCCCGGTCTACGCGACGTATCACACGCCCGAGGGGCTGAACGCGCAGGTCTACAACCGATGCGTCGGGACTCGCTACTGCTCGAACAACTGCCCGTACAAGGTCCGGACCTTCAACTGGCGCGACGCCCGGTTCGAGCGGCCGCTCGACATGCAGCTCAACCCCGACGTCACGGTCCGCTCGCGCGGGGTCATGGAGAAGTGCACCTTCTGTGTCCAGCGCATCCGCTTCGCCGAGGGTCGCGCGCGCGACGAGGGGCGGCAGGTCGCGGACGGCGAGGTCGTGCCCGCCTGCGCGCAGACGTGCCCGGCGCAGGCGATCGTCTTCGGCGACGCGAACGACCCGGCCTCGAAGGTGAGCCGCGTCTCGCGCGATCCGCGCGCGTTCCAGGCGCTCGAGGACCTCGGCACACGCCCGGCCATCACCTATCTCGCTCGCGTCCGGAAGGGGGAGGGCGCGCCGTGAGCGCCGCCCCGTCCTTCCGAAGCATCGAGGAGACCGTGCGGGCGGCGCACGGCCGCCCCGGCCCGGCCTACTGGCTCGCGCTCGCGATCGCGGGCGGCGTCGCCGCCTTCGGGGCCTGGTCGTACTCGCTCATCGTCCGGAGCGGGCTCCACTGGACCGGGCTCGAGCGGCCGGGCATGTGGGGCAACCTCATCACCGACTTCGTGTTCTGGGTCGGGATCGCCCACTCCGGCACGCTCATCAGCGCGATCCTGTTCCTGTTCCGCGCGCGCTTCCGGACCGCCGTCTACCGCGTCGCCGAGATGATGACGGTGTTCGCGGTGATGACCGCCGGGCTCTATCCGATCCTGCACCTCGGCCGGCCGTGGCTCGCCCACTGGCTGCTGCCGTACCCGAACCAGCGCGAGCTCTGGATCAACTTCCGCTCACCGCTCGTGTGGGACGTCTTCGCGATCTCGACCTACCTCATCGTCTCGACGGTGTTCCTGCTCGTCGGGGTCGCTCCGGACGCCGCCGCGCTGCGCGACCGCGCCAACGGTTGGCGCCGCGGCCTCTACCGGCTCCTCGCGTTCGGCTGGCGCGGCACCGACGAGCAGTGGCGCCACTACACCCGCGCCTACCTCTTCTTCGCGGCGTTCGCCACGCCGCTCGTCGTGTCCGTCCACAGCGTCGTGTCCTGGGACTTCGCCGTGTCGGTCACGCCCGGCTGGCACTCGACGCTCTTCCCTCCCTACTTCGTCGCGGGCGCGATCCTCTCCGGCGTCGCGATGGTGATCACCATCCTCGTGCCGCTCCGCCGGGCGTTCCGGCTCGAGGAGCTCATCACCGCGCGCCATCTCGACATGCTCGCGCGCCTCGTCATCCTCACCGGCCTCATCGTGACGTACTCGTACGCGGTCGAGATCGTCCTGTCGCTGCAGGCGCCGGCGGGGGATCCGGAGCGGAGCACGTTCGTGTACCGGATGACGGGCGCGTACGCGCCGGTGTTCTGGACCATGGTGGCGTGCAACTGCGGCGGGCCGCTCCTGCTCCTCGTCCGCCGCGTGCGCACGAGGACCCGGACCCTGCTCGCCATCTGCGTCGCGATCAACATCGGCATGTGGCTCGAGCGGTTCAACATCGTCGTGACCTCGCTCGCCCACGACTTTCTGCCGTTCGACTGGCGCGTCTACGTCCCGACCTGGGTGGAGTGGGCCATCACCTTCGGCGCGTTCGGCTGGTTCTTCTTCCTCTTCCTCGTCGGGCTGAAGCTCCTGCCTCCGGTGTCGATCGCCGAGCTCAAGGAGGACCTCGCCCGCGCGGCGCAACCGCCGGACGACGTCCCCTCGGGAGGAAGCCATGCGTGAGCGGGGCGTCCTCGGGACGTTCGCGGACCCCGCCGCCGCCGCACGGGCGATCCGGGCGCTGCGCTTGCGGGGGTTCCAGGTCCGCGCGGCGATGCCGGCGCCGTTTCCCGGGGTCGTGGCGGCGCTCGGGCGGCCCCGCAGCCGGATCGACCTCGTGACGTTCCCGGGCGCGCTCCTCGGGATCCTCGTCGGCGCGGCGCTGACGATCGGCACGTCGCTCGCGTGGCCGATCGTGACGGGCGGAAAGCCGATCATCTCGGTGCCGCCGTTCGTCATCGTGATCTTCGAGGTGTCGGTGCTCGTGGGGTCGCTCACGAACCTCGTCGCGGTGTCGGTCGGAAGCCGGATCGGCGGACGCGCCGCGGCGTTCCCGGCCGGTCTCGCGTTCGACGCCGACGTCGTGGGCGTGTTCGCCGAGGGCGGCGATCTCGTCGCCGCGGAGCGGGCGCTCCGCGCCGAGGGCGCCGAGGAGGTCCGTCGTGTCGGCTAGGCGGCTCCTCCTCGCCCTCGCGCTGCCGGCCCTGCTCGGCGGCTGCTCGAACGATTGGCGGACGGACATGTGGTACCAGCCGTCGCTGCGGCCGCAGCAGGCGCCCCGGCCCGAGCCGGAGCGGTCGGTCGCGCTCGGCGCGTCGCCCCGCTACGAGAGCCGCGACGACACCGAGCAGCTCGCGAACCCCGTCCCGTCCTCGCCGGAGTCGCTCGCGCATGGCAAGAGCCTCTTCGCGTCGCGCTGCGCGCCGTGCCACGGTGCGGAGGGGCACGGCGGCGGACCGGTGTCGAAGTTCTTTCCGCCCGCGCCGGACCTCGCCTACGTGAAGGTGCGCGAGCGGACCGACGGGTTCATCTGGGGGACGGTCAGCTACGGGGGCAAGGCGATGCCGCCGGGCAGCGAGGGGCTTCGGCCGCGCGATCGCTGGGACCTCGTCAACTGGGTCCGCGAGATCCAGCGCACGAGCCCGGTGGTGACCGTCCCCCCGCCGCCGCCCCCTCCCGGAGAAACGCCGTGACGTTCCTCGAGCGCAGCGCAGCCGGCATCGGGGCGCCCGCGGCGCACCTCGCAGCTCTTGGCACCGCCGTCGGCGCAGTGGCCCTGCTCGTCGGCGTCACGCTCGGCCGGGCCGCCCCCGCGTGCGCCGCGCTCGTCGCGAGTTGGCTCTTCTTCGCGGGGCTCGCCGCCGGGAGCGTCGCGCTCGCAGCGGCCGTGCGCCTCGCGTACGGCGGCTGGGCGCGGCCGCTCCTGCCGCTCGCCGAGGCGGCGACCGCGTTCTTCCCGCCCGCGGTCGCCCTCCTCGTCGTGGCGATCGCCGGCCTGCGGGTGCTGCTGCCCGGCTCCGCCGCGCTGGCGCCCGCCGCGGCGCGCCTCCTCGTGTCGTCGGTCGTCCTGTTCGCCCTCGGCTCGCGGTTCACCTCCGCCGCGCGAGCGTCGGGCGCGGATGCCGGGCGCGTGCGCGGCGCCGCCCTCGCCTACGTCCTCGCGTACGTGGTCGCGCTGTCGGTGTGGGCTTACGACCTCGTGCTGCGCCTCTCCGAGGGACCGCTTTTCACCGTCGTCCCCGCCTACTACTTCCTCGGCGCGTTCCTCTCCGGCCTGGCGTGGGTGGCGCTCGTCGCGGCCGCGCGTGACGTGTCGGGTCCGGACCTCCGTCACGATCTCGGCAAGCTCCTGTTCGCGTTCATCGTCGTCTGGAGCTACCTGCTCTGGGCGCTGTTCCTCCCGACCTGGTACGGCGACGTGCCCGAGGAGGTCGCGGTCCTGCAGCGCAGGTGGACCGGCGCCTGGCGGCCCGCCACGCTCGCGGTGCTCTTCTCGGTGTTCGCGTGGCCGTTCTGGCTGCTCTTCTCGGAGAAGCTGAAGCGCCGGCGGGGCACGCTCGCGGCAGGGGCCGCCGCGATCCTGCTGGGGCTGTGGGGCGAGCGGTTCCTGCTCGTGCTCCCGTCGCTCCACCTCCCCGGCGGCGCGGCGTCCGTGCTCGTCGGGATGGGCGTGGCGCTCGGCGTCGCCGGCGCCTTCCTGCTCTCCCTCGGCGCGCGGATGGGCGCGGTCCCGCGGGAGGACGAGGCGCCGCCGCCGGCGAGCTAGAACGCCCGCTCGGTGAGCGAGGCCGCCGCCGCGCGAAGCGCGCGGCGGTGGGCCGCGTCGGGATCTCCTGGAGCGGGGCCATCGCGGTGCGGGTACCCGCCGTGACCCCCTGGCTCAAAACCGCACGCGGGGCTGGGCGGCCTCCCGACCGTTCACCGCCATGCTCCAGTGATGGACCTCGCCCTCGTCCACGACGAAGACGATCAGCTCGCCGTCCGGGAGCGCCCGCTCGAGGTCGGCGACCCACGGGCGCGCCGCGATCAGCCGATCGCGGTGATCCGCGGCGTTCAGGAACCGAGCGCGCCCGGTGACCCGCATCATCCGGCCGCCCTCGGGCGAAGGCTCGAAGAAGGCGATCTCGACGCGTGGATTGCGGCGGAGCTGACCGGGGAGGCTCTTCGTCGATCCGGTG
Organism: Anaeromyxobacter sp.; assembly: GCA_036394835.1. Classification (GTDB taxonomy): domain Bacteria; phylum Myxococcota; class Myxococcia; order Myxococcales; family Anaeromyxobacteraceae; genus Anaeromyxobacter. The sequence continues at coordinate 9,084 of DASWEI010000042.1, forward strand.
TGGAAGTGGAAGCCGCCCGCGTCGGCGTACCACAGGAGAAGGCCGCGCACGTGCGGCTGCTCCCCTTCGCAGGTGGCGATCCAGCAGGCGGGGTTCCGGTTCGCGAACTCGATCACGTCGTGGCTCAGCATGGCGACGACCGTAGCGCGGCGCCGATGGGTGCGCTTCCACCGCCGTGCCGAAGAGTTCAGCGGCGCTGCGGCCGGTGGCAGCCCCGTCGCAGCATGGCGCGGTAGCGCGAGGGCGCCATCGTGAACGCCCGCGCGAACGACGTCGCGAGGTGCGAGGCGCTGCAGAAGCCGGACTCGAGGGCGACCTCCGTTACCGGCCGGTCGTCGGCCGCGAGGAGGCGCTTCGCGCGCTCGAGCCGCGTGCGCCGCAGGTACGTCCGGGGCGTCTGACCCGTCTCGCGCTTGAACTCGCGGGAGAAGTGGGAGGGCGACATGCCGGCGGCGCGGGCGAGGTCCGAAACCGCGAGTTGCTCGCCCACCCGCGCCTCGGCGAGCTCCACGGCCCGCCGGATCCCCTCGCGCTCCGGAACCCGGTCGGGCAGCGGCCGCGCCCCGAGCAGCGCTCGCAGGATCAGGTGGACGAGCCGGATCGCCGCTGCGTCGATGACGACGCGACCGGCGGGGAGGCGCGCGGAGCGCTCGAGCATGATCTCCCGGATGGCGCCGACGATCTCCGGGCTCCCGGCGAAGCGCACGCCCCGCATCGGCTCGAGCCGCTCGACCCCATGGTGGCGCAGCGCCCGGCGCAGCGCCCGCGGCGCGACGAACACGGCCGCGTACCGCGCCGGCTCATCACCGAGGAGCTCCTCGTGCGGGACGCCCGGGCCGATCCCGCAGATCTGCCCGGGACGGGAGCGGATGACGCGGCCGTCGATCCGGACGCGGCACCGATCGTCGAAGGGGACGACGAACGACCAGGCCGGATGCGCGTGGCCGACCGTGACGGCGTAGCCGCACGGGCCGGCGACGGGGATGAAGACCCCGACGTCGCGTCCCAGCGCCCAGTCGACGTGGCGGAGCTGCTCGGACGTGATCTCGCCGACGAGCCCGCGGATCCGCCTCATCTGGACATTCTACCCGGCGGGCGGCGTTCCGACCGGGTCGGGCGTGGAGCGCGCAGCGCGCGAGCACGACGTATCGGTCACGAACCTCGTCCCTTCGGAGCGGTTCCCCGCCGCGATCACGCCGTCTCGAGGAACCGCCGCGCGAGGCCCGCCGCGGCGGCGATCGGGACGAGGCGCATCGACCCGGCGAGGAGCCGGTTGCGCAGCCCGGGGATCGCGACGGAGGTGCGCCGGCGAAGCGCGGCGCGCCCCGCGGCCGCCACGTCGATCGAGAGCATCGGCGGGCTCGCCCGGAAGAGCTTCAGCGCGGGCAGCCCCGCCGCATCCGCGAAGCCGGTCGCGGTCGGGCCCGGGCAGAGGCAGCTCACCGCGACCCCGGCCGGGCGCAGCTCGTCGGCGAGCGCCGCCGAGAACGAGACGACGTACGCCTTCGTGGCGCAGTAGACGGCCATGAGCGGGCCGGGCTGGAACGCCGCGGTGGACGCGACGTTCAGGATCTCGCCGCGCGCGCGGCGCCCCATCTCCGGGGCGAACAGCCGGCAGAGCTCGGTGAGCGCGACGACGTTGAGCTGCATCATGCTGCTCTGCCGCTCGGGGTCGAGCGAGACGAACTGTCCGTGCATGCCGAACCCGGCGTCGTTCACGAGCGTCTCGACGAAGAGCCCGTCCGCGTCGAGCGCCGCGTGAAGGCGCCCGGCGGCCCCTGGAGCGGAGAGGTCGGCCTGGACGACGCGGACCCGGACCCCGTGGCGCGTCGCGAGCTCGGCCGCGAGCGCGTCGAGCGCGGGGCGCGTCCGCGCCACGAGGACGAGGTCGCGCCCCTCCGCCGCGAAGACCCGCGCCAGGTCGGCGCCGATGCCGCTCGAGGCTCCGGTGATCAGCGCCCATCCGCGCACGTCGCGTTCGCTCGTCACGTGACCCCCGCCGGTGCGCTGCGGGGCGGCAGGAGGCCGCCCGTTCTGACCGGTGGTCAGCAAATAACTGACCGCGGGTCATCTGTCAACGGTCGCGCGGGGTCGCGCGAGCGCGGCCGGGTGCCCCCTTCAGCAGCGCGAGGACTGCGGCGGAGAGCTCGCGCACCACGTCCACCCGGAAGAGCTCGAGCCCGGGCTCCTCGATCACGCGCCGGACCACGGGTGCCGGGTACGCCATCTCGCCGAACCCGGTGAGCAGCGCGTAGACCTGGAACAGCAGCCGAACCGCCCCGTCCGC
>DASWEI010000043.1:0-1578 GCA_036394835.1 Anaeromyxobacter sp.
GTCTCGCGGGGCTCGCCGAAGATCTCGCTCGAGGACGCCTGGTAGAAGCGGATCGAGGGGTCGACCGCGCGGATCGCCTCGAGCACCGAGGTCGCTCCGACCGCGGCGAACTCAGCGGTCTCGACCGGGTGGTCCCAGGAGGCCGGCACGAACGAGGGCGCGGCGAGGTTGTAGATCTCCCGCGGCCGTGAAGCCTCGATCGCGGCCTCGAGCGAGCGCTGGTCGAGCAGATCGGCCTCGACCAGCTCGACCCGATTGGCGATCGGCGCGACGTTTGCGTACGGCGCCGCTCCGGGACGGACGACACCCACGACCTCGTACCCACGCTCGAGCAGGAGCTCGGCGAGGAACGACCCGTCCTGGCCGCCGATCCCCGTGATGAGCGCCCGGCTCATCGGGCCATTGTCCCCAACGCCTCGCCGTAGACGGCGAGCGTGGCGTCGGTCACCGCCGCCCAGGAGAAGTGCGTGCGGGCGCGCTCGCGACCTGCGGCGCCGAGACGGCGGCGAAGCTCGCGGTCAGCGAGCAGCCGCTCGAGCGCGGCACGCAGAGCGGCGACGTCGCGCGGCGGGACGAGGTAGCCGGTCTCTCCGTCGACGACCAGGTCGCGAAGACCGCCGACGTCGCCGGCCACGACCGGCCGGCCGTGCGCCATCGCCTCCAGGCAGGCGACGCCGAACCCCTCCCGGCGCGACGGGCACGCGACCACGGCGGCGCGCGCGTAGAGAGCCTCCAGCTCGTCGTGAGGCACGAAGCCGCGCGCTGCGGGCATGCGCACCCGCAGGGGCCCGTCCCCTGCTACCACGAGGTTCATCCCGTCGGTCGCCGCCACGAGCTCGAGCACGCCCTTTTCCTCGGAGAGACGACCGGCGTAGAGGACCTCCGGTGGCTCGGCTTCCTCACCCACCTCGGCCGGAAGCTCGACGCCGCTCGGGATCACGCGAACGTCGGCCGCGCCGAGACCGCGCGCCGCTTCCGCGAGCTCCCTCGAGGCGGCGATCACCAGGCGCGCACGCCGCAGGATCCGGCGCGCGACAGATGGGGCTCGCCGCGCCAGCTCGAGGTCCGTCCCCCAGACCTGGAGCACGAACGGCCGTCCGGTGCGCGCCGCAACCCAGCCGGACGGCAACCAGTGGGCGTGGAAGAGATCCGCCTCGACCCGCCGCGCCGCGCGCGCGAAGCCGGCCAGCATCACCGGCACGAGCGGGGCGAGCCACGGCCGGGCCCGCAAGTTCCCGGCGATCCCGTGCCCGTAGGCGATCCCGAAGTGGCGGAAATCCTGCGGCGAGACGACCTCGACCTCGATTCGCTCGCGCAGCCGCTCGACGGCGTCGGCGACGAACCTCCCCGCGGCGTCGCCCGGAAAGCGCGGGTACGAGGTCGTCAGGACCGCGACCTTCACCGGCGCAACGGCCGTCCGAAGACGACCGGCAGCGCCAGGACGAGCACGGCGAACGCGTAGAAGTAATAGAACTGCATCGTCAGGTAGAAGACGTTTGCGGCCATCGTCCCGAGCAACGCCGCCGTCAGGCCCCACGCCAGCGGCCGGACGCGCGCGGCGAGCTCAGCCCCCTCCGC
>DASWEI010000044.1:0-13232 GCA_036394835.1 Anaeromyxobacter sp.
TGCTCTCGCTGCGGCGGGCGGGCTCCTCACTGCGCTGCTCGACGTACCTACGGGTACGCCTCCGCTGCTCGTTCGTCGCGCGCCCGCCTCGCTTCGGCCTCAGCGCTCTCGCTACGGCGCAGAAGTGACCGAGTAGTACTAGGGCTAGGGCGCGCTCAAGGGCTGCGCGGCCCCGGCGCGCCGGCGCCGCCGACGGATCCCGGCGCCCCCGAGCCCGCCCCGGGCGTCTGCCCGCCCGCCGGCGGCGCGACGCCGCCCGTCCCGCCCGTCGTGTCGGTTCCGGTACCGGTGGTGCCGGGCGTGCCGGTCGCCCCCGGCGTCGTGCTGCCGATGGGAACGCACCGCACGCCCGTGCCGCCGGCGCCGCCCGTCGTCCCGGCCGCGCCGCCCGTCGCGCCCGTCCCGCCCGCCGTCACGTCGCCGGCCGTTCCGCCCGTCCCGGTGCCGCCCGTGCCCGTGACGCCGCCCTGGCCGGCTCCCGCGCTCGTCCCGGTATCCGGGACCGTGCCCGGCGGGCAGATCATCACGCCCGGTGCCATCGTCCCTGCTCCGACGCCGGTCTGCTGATCGGTCGTCGCGCCGGTGCCGCCGCCGCCTTGCTGCGACGCGCCGGGCGAGGTGGTGCCTCCGGTGGACGCCTGCCCGAGCGCGAGGACCGGTGCCGCGAGCGCGGCGACGAACGTGAGCCGTCTCATCGGGTGCCCCTTCTGTCTGTCGGAACGGGTGCGCATCCCGGGGCACAAGGGCACGCGGCGACCCGGAGATCGGCGGGCTGGCGGAGGATCGGGCGATCAGGCGACGAGCAGCCGCGCCGCGAGCCCCGCGAACACGCCGAGCACCGCGCCCGCTGCCACGTCGAGCGGGTAGTGCGCGCCAAGGTAGACGCGCGAGAGGCCGATGCCGACCGCGAGGAGGAGCGCGAGCGGCCCGACCCCGGCCGACTCGCCGGCGAACGCGACCGCGACGCCGAACGCGGCGGCGGTGTGGCCGGACGGGAAGGAGAAGCGGTCCGGGTTCGCGAGGAGCGGCTCGAACCCGGCGATCGAGACGTCCGGGCGCGCGCGGGTGAGGCTCCGCTTCAGCGCCTGCGAGAGCAGCGTCGCGATGCCGGTTGCGGCGCCGAGCCGCAGGCCGAGGTGGGCGCCGCGCGCGGTGAACGAGGCGAGGCACGCGACGCCGACCGCGGTCCAGCTCGTCCCGTCCCCGGCGCGGGTGAGGGCGCGCGCGATCGTGGTGCGAACCGGCGAGTGGAAGCGGCGCACCGCGAGCAGCAGCGCCTCGTCGAACGAGAGGATGCGCCGGAAGCGGCCCTCGCGGATCTCGATCGTGGCGGTCGCGGGATCGATCGCGATCGTGACGCCACCCGCGTCGAGCTGGAGGCCGCGATCTGGGTTCTCTTCCATCGGCGGAATGAATACCGGGCGGAAGTGACGGGCGCCGGTACCGCTTGCAACATCTGGGTGACGGGCGCGGCGTGCAACGCCCCGGGTGGCGGTCGCGGGGTACGCCGTCCGGGCGGCGACCGATCGGACGCGCGCGCTGGGCGCGCTCACGCCGTCAGCGCGCGACGAGCGCGCCGTAGCCGGCGAAGAGCTCGCCCGCGAGGAAGCGGGTGCCGCGCGGATCGGACACGCGCGGGAGGCGGACGGGATCATTCGCGTCCGGGTCGGCGGGCCGCGAGAGATCCATGCGCACCCGCTCGATCCCGCGCCCGCTGCGGTGGACGAGGAGGACCTCGCGGCCGAGAACCGCCTCGACGAGCGCGACATGCGTATAGGGATCGTTCGCGCGGCCGTCGCGGTTCCGATCGTAGGTGTCGTGAAAGAAGGCGAGGTCGCCGGGGCGGGGCGCCGCGACGCGTTGGCTCGCGAGGTACAGTGACTCGGAGCGCGACCGTGCGGCGGGGAGCGCGACGCGGACCCCGGCGCGGGCGAGCAGCGAGAGGACGAAGCCCGAGCAGTCGCCGCGGAAGGGCCGCCCGATCTCGCGCTGCGCGGCCGCCACGATGGCTCCGCGCACGCCCGGCGCGCCGGCCGCGGCAGCCGGGGCGACGGCGAGCGCCGCGACGACGGCGGCGAGCGCGGCGGCGCGCCCGCTCCGCCGCGGCGACGGCGGCGGGGTGCGACGAGCTTCCGTCACGCCGCCGGCGCCTCCGCGGGCCCCGCCGCCGCGGCGAGCCGCGCGAGCTGCCGGTCGTGCGCGCCCGCGAGGAGGACCTGAGCGGCGAGCGCGCCGAGGAGGGCGAGGAACATGTCCCACTGCGTGTCCCACGGATCCCCCTGGGTCCCGAGGAAGGCGTCGGCGCCCTGGCCGAGCGCGAGCGCCGCGCCCCACTCGACGAGCTCGTAGAGCGCCGAGATGGAGAGCGCGACCGCGGTGACGAGGACGAAGAGCCAGCGGCCCCGGCGGAGCGGCGAGGTCCGGAGCAGGACCTCGCGCGCGACGAGCGCCGGGACGAAGCCCTGCGCGAGGTGGCCGAGCCGGTCGTAGTGGTTCCGCGCGAGGCCGAGCGCGTCCCGCACCCAGAACCCGATGGGCACCTCGGCGTAGGTGTAATGCCCGCCCACGCAGAGGACGGCGGCGTGCAGCGCGATGAGCGCGTAGAGGAGGGGCGTGAGCGGGAAGCGCCGGCGCGTCGCGACGAGGAGCGGGAGCGCGACGAGGAGGGGGGCGACCTCCATGAGCCAGGTGGGGCGATCGGTCGGAGCGGCGCCGGACGCGGCGAGCGCAGCGACGACCGCGGCGAGCAGGAGGGCGGGGAGCCGGTCTTCGGGCGTCATCGGCGGACGACCTCCTCGAGGAGCCTCCCGTCCACCATACCCGAGACGTCGCCCGGCGGGGCGAACCCGAGCCCCTGCGCGTCGTGCGCCATGCGCGCGAGCTGCGCCGCCATCGGATCCTCCAGCGGCTCGAGCCGCGAGAGCGCGTCCGTGAGGACCGCCTCGGGGAGCGGCTTCCCCGTGCGCCGGCCGTAGCCCTCGTTCACGAGCCGGGCGAACGCGGCGGGCTCGTCACGCCAGCGCCGGGTGAGGGCGACGTGGGCGCGGAGGAGCGCCGTGACGTCGTCGCGGCGTCGCTCGAGCGCCCGGCGCGACACGACGAGGATCGTCGTCGGGAATCGTCCGCCGTCCCAGAGCGTCCGCTCGTCCACGAGGATTCGTCCGCCCGCCTCCGCGACGAGCCGCGCCCCCCATGGCTCCGGCACCCAGGCGCCGGCGAGGTCGCCGCGGGCGAACATCGAGAGAAGGTCCGGGTTCGCGAGCGGCGTCACCTCGACGCCGCGCGGTCCAGGCCGATCGGAGAGCCCGTTCGCTCGCAGCCAGGTGCGCAGCGCGACGTCCTGCGTGTTCCCGAGCTGGGGCGAGCCAACCCGCTTTCCGGCGAGGTCCTCGGGCCGCTTCGCGTCGCGGACCACGAGCACCGCGCCGCCCGAGACCGCCCCGGCGATGACGCGCAGCCCTTCCCCGCGCGAGCGCAGATGGGCGATGACGGCGGGACCGGCGCCGACGTAGGAGGCGTCGAGCTCTCCCGCGAGCAGCGCCTCCATCGCCGCGGGGCCGGCGTTGAACATCCTCGTCTGGAGCCTCCCGCCGAGCGCGCGCGCGAGCGTGCCGTCGTCGACGCCGACGAGCGCCTGGCCATGCGTGACGTTCGGGAAGTAGCCGAGCCGCAGCGGCCCGTCGTCACGGGTGCGGCTGCACGCGAGCGCCAGGGCCGCGGCTGCGACGGTGACGAGGATCCGGGTCCGCATGCGTCTCCGATCAGGTCGCCTCGAGGAGCCCCCAGCGCCGCCGCACGCGGAGCTCGAGGATCCGGAAGAGGACGCGGTCCACTGCCATCCCGATCGCGACGATGGACGCCATGACGCCCATGACCTGCGCGGCGTCGAGGAGCTCGCGGCCCGCCTGCAGGAGCTGCCCGAGGCCGCCCGCGACGAAGAGCAGCTCGCCTGCCATGAGGGCGCGCCAGGCGAAGCTCCACCCGAGCTTCAGGCCGGTCAGGATCCCGGGGAGCGCCGCGGGCAGGAGGACGCCGACGTGGAAGCGGGGGCCGCGGATCCCGAGCGTGCCCGCGGCCCGGAGCAGGATCGGATCCACCCCGGCGACCGCGTCCTCCGTCGCGATGGAGATCGCGAGGAGCGAGCCCATCACGACGACGAAGAGGATCGCGCTCTCCGACAGGCCGAACCAGAGGATCGCGAGCGGGAGCCAGCAGATCGACGGCAGGGCCTGGAGCCCGAGCACCATCGGCCGGAGCGCCTGGCGCACCGGCGCGCTCCGCGCCATGACGACGCCGAGGGGCACGCCGGCGGCCGCGGCGACGACATAGCCCTGGACGAGCCGCGCGAGCGAGCGGACCACCGCGGCGCCGAGGCGTCCGTCCGCGATCATGCGCGCGACGCTCTGCGCGACGGCGACCGGCCCCGGGAAGAGCCAGCGCGGCCACGGGCCGAACTCAGAGAGGAGCTCCCACGTCAGGAGCGGTACCAGGACGTACCCCACGCTCCTCGCCAACGCGCGCATCGCCCACCTCCGTGCCCGGCGGCTCGGTCCGCTCGTGCGCGCCCGCCGCGTCCGCGCGGCGGAGCTCGCCTCGGATCCGGCGCGACAGCTCGACGAGCCCCTCGTCGTCCGGATCCCGCGGACGCGGCAGGCGCACGTCGAGATCGCGCAGCACGCGCCCGGGGCGCGCCGCCATCACCACCACCCGGTCGCCGAGGACGAGCGCCTCGCGGACGTCGTGGGTCACGAACACCACCGTCTTGCGGTCCCGCAACCAGATCCGCTGGAGGAGCTGGTGCATCACGCTGCGCGTCTGCGCGTCGAGCGCGGCGAACGGCTCGTCCATGAGCAGCACGGCGGGATCGACCGCGAGCGCGCGCGCGAGCTGCACGCGCATGCGCATCCCGCCCGAGAGCTGGTGCGGGAGCGCGCCCTCGAACCCATCGAGGTGGACGAGCGGGATGAACTCGCGCGACTTCGCCGCGGCCTCCGCGCGAGAGAGGCCGCGCGCGCGGAGCGCGAACACGAGGTTCTGCCGGACGGTGAGCCACGGGAAGAGGGCCGGCTCCTGGAAGACGAGGAGCCGGTCCGGTCCGGGGCCCTTCACCTGGACGCCGTCGATCGCGATGCGGCCGCCGCTCGGAGCGAGGTGGCCGGCGAGCGCGTAGAGGAGGGTCGTCTTGCCGCAGCCGGACGGGCCGAGCAGACACACGAACTCGCCCGCGTGGACCTCGATGTTCACGTCGTGCAACGCCACCACCTCGCGGAAGTGGTGGCCGACGTCGCGCACGTCGATCTTCGGTCGGCCGGCTCGCGCCCGGCGAGGCACGAGCATGCCCGCCCACGCGCGCCGCGGCGCCCGCGGCGACCCGAGCAGCCGGGCGAGCAGGTCCGTCCACATAACGCCACAATGTGCGCTTGAGCCTGGGCCGCCGCCTGCCCGGACGGCCGCTTGCCCGGAAGAGCTCGTGAATCAAGGACGATACGCGAGCAGCCGGCACGCGACGCCGCCGGCGCGGAGCGCCAGCGCGGACGCGGGCGCGATCGGCAGGAGCCGCTCGAAGCCGCGATCGGGGCCGAGCACCGCGAGGTCCCAGCCGGCGAGCCGCGGGACGAGCGCGCCGAGGGCCACCCATGCCTCGCGCGCCGCCTCGTCGAGCCGGACCCCCCACGGTGGGTTCACCGCGCACAGCCCCGGACCCGGCGGCGGCACCACCCGAGCGGCGTCGTCGCGCGAGAACCGGACCACGTCGGCGACCCCGGCCGCCGCGGCGTTGCGCGCCGCGAGCCGCAGCGCCCCCGCGTTGCGGTCGGAGGCCTGGATCGGGACCGTCACCGGCCGCGCGAGCGCGGCGAGCCGGACCCGGAGCCGCTCGGTGCGCGCGCGGTCGTGGCCCGGGAGCGCCTCGAACGCGAAAGTCCGGAGAAGGCCGGGGGCGCGCCGCCCGGCGGCGAGCGCCGCCTCGATGGCGATCGTCCCCGAGCCGCACATCGGGTCGAGGAACGGGCGCTCACCGTCCCAGCGCGAGGCGAGCAGGATCCCGGCGGCGAGCGTCTCCCGGAGCGGCGCCGCCCCGACGCGCGCGCGCCAGCCGCGGCGGAAGAGCGGCGCGCCGGCGGCGTCCACCGAGATCGTCGCCGCGCCGCCCTCGGTCCGCACCCGCAGCTCCGCGTCGCCGGCGGCACGTCGCGCGGCCCGCTTCCCCGCGGGCAGCTCGGCCGCCGGCCCCTCCCACAGCCGGATGAGGACCGAGTCGGCACTCCGCGCGGCGAGGCACGCGAGCGCCGCCGCGTCCTCGCCCTCTGCGTCGGCGCCGCCCGGCACGGCCCGCGCGTCGAGCCCGAGCGCCACGAGCTCCGCCGCGAGGACCGGCTCCATGCCCGGGGCGCAGGCGCAGAAGATCCGCTCGCCGCGAGGCGGGCTCATCTCTTCTCGAGCCGCAAGGTGAGCTTGAGGAGCGTGTCGGTGCGGCAGGCCACGACGCGGCGCACGGGGGAGAAACCCGCCTTCTCGGCGCGGACCTCGACCTGCTCCGTCCCGCGGCACGCGAGCGTCGCGAGGACGGGGGCCTCGCCGCGCAGCGCCCCCGCGATCGAGACGAGCGCGCCGCCGGGCTCCGTGTCGACCGAGATCGCGAAGCCGGTGAACGGCGCCGTCTCCTCGTCCGGCCCCGCCGCCTGGGTCTTGATGGGCGCGAGGTAATGCGACGTGTCGATCTCCACCGCGGGCTCGAACGCCTTCGCCTCCGGTCTGCGCGCTCCAGGCGAGAGCGAGTGGACCGCGAGCCAGAGGAGCCCTACGCCGAGCACTGCGCCGCCGACGAGCGTCGCGACCCGGCGGTAGCGGGCGGACGGATCGTCGTGCCGCCCGGCGAGCATGGCCGCGAGCTCCGGCGAACGCTTCGCCGCCTCGTCGAGGCGCCGGTCGGGTTCGTTCCGTCCCATGCGCCCCATCCTAGCCCGGGAAAGCGGAGCGCGCGGCGCTCTCCGCCGCCGCGCCTGCACTGCGCGGGACCGCCGGCGCGTTCGCGACAGGGCCGAGCGCGGTGCAGGTCGAGCTCTCGCGGCGCCTGGACGCCGCCACGGTGGACACAGCGGACTTCGCGATCGCCGGGCTGACCGTCGTCGCCGGCCTACACCGTGAACGTGTTCTCCACGCTGTCCGACGTGCTCGGCGCACCGGCGTCGGAGAGCGACGCGGCGAGCTTCACGGGGTTCCACCCGCTGTAACGGACGAGCTCGTTTTCGTCGGGGTCGGGCAGGCTCTTGCGCCGCCTCCGGGCGCGGCGGTAAAGCTCGCGCGGGCGAAGGCCCGGACCATGAACATCGGCTTCGACGCGAAGCGCGTCTTCCACAACGCGACCGGGCTCGGGAACTACTCCCGCGACGTGCTGCGCATCCTGCACCGGCTGCGGCCGGAGCACGCCTACTTCGCGTACACGCCGCGCCCCGGTCCCATGCCCTTCGAGCTCGGCGGCGGCCGCTTCGAGGTGCGCGGGCCACGGGGCCTCGTCGGGCGCGCCCTCCCCTCGCTCTGGCGGACGCGCGGGATCGTGGGCGACCTGCGCGCGGACGGGATCCAGCTCTTTCACGGGCTCTCGAACGAGCTGCCGCTCGGGATCGAGTCGAGCGGCATCGCGAGCCTCGTCACGATCCACGACCTCATCTTCGAGCGGTTCCCGGACCTCTACCCGCCGATCGACCGGCGCATCTACGCGGCGAAGGCGCGGAGCGCGGTGCGCCGCGCCGGGCTCGTCGTCGCCGTCTCCGAGCAGACGGCGCGCGACCTCGCCGAGCTGTACGGGGTGGATCGCGCCCGGATCCGGGTCGTCTACCAGACCTGCCACGAGGCGTTCCGCTCGCCGGTGCCGGAGGCGCGGCTGCGCGAGGTGGCGGCACGCTACGAGCTGCCGCCGCGGTTCCTGCTCGCGGTCGGCACGATCGAGCGGCGCAAGAACCTCCTCCTCGCGCTGCGCGCGCTCGAGAAGCTCCCGGGCGTCCTGCTCGTCGCGGTCGGGCGCCCGACGCCGTACGCGGAGGAGCTCATCGCATTTGCCCGCTCGCACGGGCTCTCCGACCGCGTGCGGCTCCTGTCGGACGTCTCGACGCCCGATCTGGCGGCGATGTACCGGCTCGCGACGCTCGCGCTCTACCCATCGCTCTTCGAGGGGTTCGGGATCCCGATCGTCGAGGCGCTCTTCTCCGGGACGCCGGTCGTGACGACGCAGGGCGGCTGCTTCCCGGAGGCGGGCGGCCCCGGCTCCGCCTACGTGGACCCGCACGATCCCGAGGCCCTGCGCGCGACGATCGCGCGGCTGCTCGAGGATGCGGCCGAGCGGGCGCGGATGCGCGAGGAGGGGCTCCGGCACGCGGCGCGCTTCTCGGACGAGGCGATCGCGGACGGGCTCTTCAGGGCGTACGAGGACGCGCTCCGCCGCTGATCGGCGCGGCGGTGCACCCGATCCGCAGCTGCTCGCCGGGCGCGATCACGTCCGGGTCGTCGAGCACGTCGCGGTTCGCGCGGAAGATCTCGGGCCAGCGCAGCGGATTTCCGAGGCGGCGCCTCGCGACTCCCCAGAGCGTGTCGCCGCGGACGATCGCGGCCGTGGTGCATGGGCCGGTCGCGGCCGCGGTCGCGGTCGGGGTCGCGATCGCGGCCGGAGTCGCCCGCTGGTCAGCGGACGGGACCTCTGCCCGTTCATCCTGAGCGTAGCCTCCCCGCAGGGGAGGCGAAGTCGAAGGACGCTCCGGGTGAGCGGAGGTTGGCGTCGCGCCGCGGAAGACGAGGACCGCGGCGATGATCGCGACCGCGAGGCCAGCCGCCACGAGCGCGCGCAGGCGCAATCCCGCGCCAGGCCGCGGAGACGGCGCTTCCTTCGCGGCGGCCGCTGCAAGGGATCGCGGCGCGGCGTGCGGCACGGTCGGATCGGACGGCGCGGTGGGCGGCCGGATCGCGGCCGGCGCGCCGAGGGCCGGCGCCAGCCGCGCAACGACCTCCGGGCGCGACGGCGCGAGCGGCGGGGCCGCAGGAGCCGTGCGCAGGGACGGCGCGGCGCGCGCGGTGACCTGGGGTCGCTCGCGCGGAATCACCGGAATCGCCCGCACCGGCTCGGGCTCGGGCGCGGGCGCGGGCGTGCGCGGAGCGGCGCGAGGCGGCTCCGGCGCGCGCGGGAGGTCGCGAGGTGGCTCGGCTCGGTCGGCGAGGGCGCTCGCGACCGCGGGGGGTGTCGCGACGGCCCTCCGCGGCGCGAAGGCCCGCGCGGGCGCCGGACCGAAGGTCGTCGGCGCGAGCACGGCGTCGAGATCGAGGATCGGGACGAGCACTCCCTCGAGGAGGGCGAACGAGGTGCAGAGCGCGACATCGTCGAACGGCGCGAGCGCGGCAGGACGCTCGAGGAGCGCGCCCGTCTCGACGAGCCGGCCCGCCTCGTCGACGAGCAGGGCGACCGCGACCCGCTCCCCTGCGAGCCGCGCCTCGACCACCACGACGGGGGTCCGCGCGTCGAGCGCGACCGGGATCCCGGCGAGCCGGAGGCCGAGATCCACGACCGGGAGCGTCCCACCGTGAAGCGCGACGAGGCCACGGAGCGGCGACCGCGCACCCGGGACGCGCGTGAGCGGCGGCGCCACGGCGATCTCGCGGACCCGCGCGGCGTCGAGGCCGAGATCCCGTCCTGCCACCCGGACGACGAGGTGCTCCATGCGCCTCCTGCGCTCCCGGTGAACCGTACCCGGGTGCGCGCCCGGGGACAACCCGTTCGTCAGCGCGGCCCCGCGTCGCCCGCGGCCCGCTCCCCGCGCCACGCGGCGAACGTCCAGACGAGGCCCGAGACGAGCACCGCCGCCGGGACCACCAGCACCGCGCGTCCGAGCGACGATCGATCGGAGAGGAAGCCGATGAGCGGCGGCGAGAGCACGTCGCCGAGCAGGTGGATCGAGAGGATCGAGATCGCGACCGCGCTCGCGCGCTCGGCCGGCGGCACCTCCGCGACGATGGCCGCGTTGACCGGTCCCGTCGAGGCGAAGAGGAGGAGCAGCGCGACGACGAGCGCGACGAGGTAGAAGCCGGGGCGCCAGGTCGTGAAGACGGCGAGCGCCACCGGCGCCGCCGCGAGGGTCGAGATCCCGCAGACCCAGAGGTCCGCCTGTGCGAAGCGCCTGCGGAGCGCGTCGGAGAGATAGCCGCCCGCGAACGTTCCGAGGAACCCGGTCGCGACGACGATGGCGCCGAACTGCACGGTCGCGACGGTGCGCGGCACGCCGCGCGTCCGCTCGAGGAACGCCGGCATCCAGAACGCCATGCCGCCGACCGCGAAGGTGTAGGCGGCGTAGCCGACGACGGTGAGGACGTAGCGCCGGTTCGCGAGGAGGCGCCGGTAGGTCGCGGCGATCCCGGCTTCGCCCTTCAGGGGCCAGGCGCGCTCGGCGGCGCCGCGCGGCGGATCTGCGAGCCGCAGGCACATGAGCGCGAGGAGGAGGCCCGGCGTGCCCGCGACGAAGAACGCCGCGCGCCAGCCGAGGGTCCGATCGACGAGGCCGCCGACGACGTAGCCGAGCGCGGAGCCGACCGGGATGGCGGCGAAGAAGAGGGCGTAGGCGCGGCCGCGGTTCGCGGGGCCATAGTGATCGGCGATGAGCCCGGGGGAGATCGTGCCGTACGCCGCCTCGCCGATGCCCACCGCCGCGCGCGCCGCGAAGAGGGTCCAGTAGCCGCGGGCGAAACCGGAGAGGAACGTCGCGACCGACCAGATGGCGATCCCGAGCGCGAGCAGGGGCGGCCGGCGCCGTCGGTCGCCGAGGATGCCGAAGAAGGGTGAGGTGAGCGTGTAGACGACGAGGAAGGCCGGCTGGAGCCAGCCGAGCCGCGTGTCGGTGAGCCAGAGGTTCACCCGCAGCGTCTCGACGAGCGCGGAGACGATGAACCGGTCGAGGTAGTTGAGGAGGTTGATCGCGGTGAGGACCAAGAGGGCCCGGCCAGGCGGTCCGGAGAGGAGCGCGCTGGGCGCTGCGCCGGAGCGGGTCTGGGAGGGCGGCTCGCCCGTCGGCGGCGGGGTCACGGAGGCGGAGCGTAGCCCGCGGAACGACTCCGGTCGAGCGCCGCCGCACAGCCGCCGCGCGGCGTGCAGTCGCGCTGGCGGGCGCAGGGAGCGCCTCCTTCGGGCTCCGGGCGGGGGGCCGGGCGATCTGGCGCGGCCGGCCGAGTTCCGTTACAAAGGCGCGCCCATGATCTCGGTCCAGAACGTCACGAAGGCCTTCGGGCCGAAGAAGCTCTTCGAGGACGTGGACGTCTCGTTCGCGCCCGGGAACCGCTACGGCCTCACCGGCCCGAACGGCGCCGGCAAGACGACGTTCATGAAGATCATCTCCGGCGACGAGGATCCGGACACCGGCAAGGTGCTCCGCCCGAAGAAGCTCGGCATCCTCCGCCAGGATCACTTCAAGTACGAGGACAATCGCGTCCTCGACGTCGTGCTCATGGGCAACGAGCCGCTCTGGGCGGCGATGACGGAGAAGGAGCGGCTCCTCGCGAAGGAGACGATCAGCGACGAGGACGGCCACCGGCTCGCGGAGCTCGAGGCGAACATCGGCGAGGAGGACGGCTACTCCGCCGAGGCCGACGCGGCGGAGCTGCTCCAGGGGCTCGGCATCGAGGAGCCGTGGCACGAACAGCCCATGCGCGCGCTCACCGGCGGCTACAAGCTGCGCGTGCTGCTCGCCCAGGCGCTCTTCGGCAAGCCGGCCGGGCTCCTGCTCGACGAGCCGACGAACCACCTCGACATCGAGTCGATCCGCTGGCTCGAGAAGTTCCTGCACGCCTACGAGGGCGTGCTCATCACCATCTCGCACGACCGCCACTTCCTGAACGCGATCTGCACGCACATCGCGGACATCGACTACGAGTCGATCATCACGTACCCGGGCGGCTACGACGACATGGTCCGGAACAAGGGCCAGGTCCGCTCGCGCGTCGAGTCGGAGAACGACGAGAAGCGGAAGAAGATCGAGCAGCTGCGCGAGTTCGTCGCGCGCTTCCACGCCGGGACGCGCGCCTCGCAGGTGCAGAGCCGGATCCGCGCGATGCAGAAGCTCAAGCTCGAGGACATGAAGCGGTCGAACATCGCCGCGCCGTTCATCAAGTTCGAGCAGAAGGCGCCGTCCGGGAAGCAGACGCTCACGGTCGAGTCGATCGCGAAGCGCTACGGCGGGAACGAGGTCGTCCAGCCGTTCTCGGCGCTCGTGACGCGCGGCGAGAAGATCGCCGTCATCGGCAAGAACGGGGTCGGCAAGTCCACGCTCGCGAAGATGGTCGCGGGCGAGCTGCAGCCGGACTCGGGCCACGTGAAGTGGGGGCACCAGGCGCAGGTGGGCTACCTCCCGCAGGACCAGGCCGGCGTCATCCGCCCCGGCACGACGGCGTTCGGCTGGCTCCGCGAGATGGAGGACAAGCTCACGAACGAGGAGATCTCGGGGCTCCTCGGGCGCATGCTCTTCTCGGGCGAGGAGCGGATGAAGCCGACCGCCACCCTCTCCGGCGGCGAGACGGTGCGGCTCCTGCTCGCGAAGCTCATGCTCTTCAAGGACAACGTCCTCGTCCTCGACGAGCCGACGAACCACCTCGACCTGCAGTCGATCGCGGCGCTCTCGGAGGGGCTGCAGCGCTACGAGGGCACCGTCATCGTCGTCACGCATGACCAGGAGCTCATCCGCGAGGTCGCGACGCGGATCTGGGCGCTGCACAAGGGCGAGCCGGTGCTCGACTTCCCCGGCAGCTTCGACGAGTTCGTCGCGAAGCACCCCGACCTCGCGTCGCAGCACCAGTAGCGCCGCCGCCGGCCCGGGACGCCGCAACGCTCGAACGAGCCGTTGCCGCCGGCGCCCCGGCCGGTTTCGTCTAGCTCCTCCGCCCGGTCACGGCGAGAAGGTCGCCGTCACGAGGCTCGCCCAGTCCGCGTCGAAGCTCGCGCGCAGCGGCGCGTCCGGGCGCTCGGCCGCGTCCCGGCGCGCCGTGATGGTGGCGAAGCAGGTCTCGCCAGCCGTCAGCGTGCTCTCCGGGAACCGGAAGCTCGTGCCCGTGGTCTTCGCGGCGGCGCGGATGAACGCCGAGGTGGTGGACCCGGGCACCGGCGAGAAGATCACGACCACGTAGCTCGTGGGCGCGCCGATGGCGGGCGGCGACCAGCTCAGCGTCGGGCCCGTGCCGACGTTCACCTGCGCCGTGAAGGCGTCGGC
>DASWEI010000045.1:0-37227 GCA_036394835.1 Anaeromyxobacter sp.
GCTGTACGCGAGCAGGTTCGTCAGGGTCTTGAACGACTCCAGCTGGCGCGACTCGAACGCGCAGCCGGTCTTCACGGTCTTGAAGTACTCCTCGATGGTCCACCGCGTTCGGTAGCCCTCCACCACCTTCGCGATGTTGGCAGCAGAGTCGATGCGCTCGCTCGTGAGGAGGACCCACTCGATCGGCCGCTCGCCCACCGGCGGCCCCAGCTCGAATACGTGTACGACGTTGACCGCGATCTGCTCCGGCAGCTTGCTCGCGCCGCGCTTCGGTCGATGGAGCGTGAGAGGGAGCGCCGCGAAAGAGAGCCGCGCCACTCGTGCATCTCGCTCCGGAAACTGCTCGCGCTCAGCTCCCGTTCGTCCCGCCTTGCGTCGAGCGCCGGCGGGCACGTCCAGCTCGTAAACCTGACGGGTCTCCTGGACGGCAGTGAAGAGCGACTTCACTCCTTCCCCGGCGACATCGACCAGCCGGTCCTGGCTCGCGCGCACGATGAACCGCTGGTCGGCGCCGATCATCGACACGAGCAACCAGTACATGTCGCTTTCGCGATCCGCGACGTGGATGATCTTCTGGGCGTCCCCGACCGCGTTGCACGCGCCCTCGACGCCGCGCAGCCACCGCTTCGATTCGCCCTCCTCGATGGCCCGCTCCCCGTCACGCGTGAACAACTCGCATCCGAGCAGACCGAGCGGAACGCGCTTCCCATCTGCGGAAACAGCCAGCGTCACGTGCGCGAAGAAGCCCTGCTTCTGGCCGTTGACGCGTCCCAGCCCCTCGCGCTCGGCCTCGCCGGGAAACGTGCAGACGGTCGTGTCGTGAAGCGCGTATACCGCGGGCTCGGACGCACACCGCGTGCCGTCCGCCCGAGGTGCTGCGTGAGCAGAGCCTCGAACGTGACGTCCTCATTCGCGAGGTGCCGGTACAGCGCCTCGAGCATCGCCCGGTCGCCCATCGCCTCGGGGAGGGTGGCCTCGGGCGCGGATACCAGCCGCTCCGCGATGGCCATCGCCCGCGCCTCACGACGCGGATCCCCAAGCTCGATCCCGGCCAACTCCTCCCTGACCACCCGACGCTTCGACGCCTTCGCCATCCCGCCGGTAGATCACGGCCGCATCGGCCCCGTCTAGATGTGTGGGATCGTTAGCCCCGACCCTCTCCCCCGCTTCGCGCCTCATGATTCGTCACAACTCCACCGCGGGAGGGGCCGTAGGCCGAGCGGGTATGCGCGAAGGGGACGAGCCCGAAGGTGAACGGGTTCGGGCAACGAGGAGTGCGGCGGCCGAGGCGTGCCTGCGAAGAGGGAAGCGCCGTGACAAGATCGGCCTGCGGCCACCCGCGAGCTTCTCGTTCGACGCCGCGCCCCAATTTCCCGGCGCCGAGGTGCTTGACGTACTTCACCGCCAGATAATCTCCGCGGCGAGGGACCGTGCGGGAATGCCGCTCCTGGTGCGCCAGATCTCGCCTCGCGTGCGCCGAAGGCGCGCGAGGGAGTTCTCGAGGCCCGCTGGCGTTCGCGCTCCCTGACGCGCATCCGTGCGTCTGGGGAGGCCCAGAATTCGCGTGCGATGCTCGCGTCATGACCTCCGCACGCGATCTCTCCGCCCGCCTCGCCGAGCTCCTCCAGCGCGAGCGCGCCGCGCTCGCGGAGTTCCTCGTCGCACTCGCGGACTTCGACACGAAGCGGCTGTGGGTCGAGCTCGGGCACGCCTCGCTGTTCTATTTCTTGCACCGGGAGCTCGGACTTTCGTACGGGGCCGCGTTCTACCGGAAGACCGCCACGGGGCTCATCCAGAGATTCCCGGAGATCGTCGACCCTCTGCGCGACGGGCGGCTGTGCTTGACGAGCGTCGTCGAGCTCGCGAAGGTCCTCACGCCGGAGAACCGTGACGACGTCCTGCCGCGGTTCTTCCATCTGTCCAAGTACGGCGCGAAGGCGGTCTCCGCTGCGCTCCGCCCGGCCGAGGCCGGGCCGCACCGCGCGGTCGTCACGGCCGTGCGCCCCACGGCGGCCGCGCCCGCGACTGCCCAAGCCGCGTCCGCAGCGCGGGACCCAATCCTAGAATTCCCATTTCATCCGGACGAAACTCCCCATGCCAACCCGATCCAGGAGCCGATTCCGACCCTTGTGGCGTCGCCGCCGCGCACCGCCGTCGAGCCTCTCACCGCCGACCTTCGGCGACTGCACGTGACGGTGTCGCGCCGGTTCATCGAGCAGCTCGCGGCCGCTCGCGCCGCGCTCTCCCACTCGCATCCCGGCGCCAGCGAGGGCGAGATCCTGGAGGCCGGTCTGGACGTTCTCCTTGAGCGCCACGCCAAGCGGAAGGGGCTCGTCGAGAAGCCACGGCGCGAGCCGCCGCCTGCGAAGCCGGACCACGTTTCCGCCCACGTGAAGCGGGCGGTGTGGAAGAGGGACGGCGGGCGCTGCCAGTGGGCCGTCGACGGAGGCGGCGTCTGCGGCTCAACTCATCAAGTCGAGCTCGATCACGTGGTGCCGCGAGGGCGGGGCGGCCCGCCGACGATCGAGAACACGAGATGCCTCTGCCGGTTCCACAACCAGCTCGCCGCGCGCCGGGTCTACGGCGACGCGTGGATGGACGCGTTCACGCGGGGAGGAACCGCCGGGGAATCCGTCGCGGCATGGTCGGCTTCGCGGTGGCGCCATGAGCGCATGCCGCTCGAGGCCGAGCGCGCTCGCCTGGATGGCGGGTGAGCCGATCTTGCCGGGACGGTTCGGTCCCGCGGCGACGCTTCGCCCGCAGCGACCCTTCGATGCCCCGGAGAGCCGACTTGCGCTTCGTCCGCGCTCCTCCGCGAACGCGAGGTCCGATCGCCCAACCGGAATGTGACGAATCACGAGCCGGCTGGCGCCGGGGGCGAGGGAGAACTGGCCGAGAGGTCTGCCGCCCGCCCGAGTACTTCAACAGCCTGCTGGCGCACGGGCGTGCCCGGCAGCGGGCGCGCGCCATGCCTAACCGACTCGCGGCTCCTGCTGCGAGAGGCAGTGGAGCGTGCCGAGCCCCCACACGAGGTCGAGGGCGTGGATGCCGACAATCGGCCGGTCGCGGAACAGCTCCGCGAGGATGCCGAGGGCGATCCGATCGTTCGGATCGTCGAACGTCGGGACGAGGACGGCCGCGTTGCAGACGTAGAAGTTCGCGTAGCTCGCGGGGAGCCGCTGCCCGTCGAAGACGACCGGCGCCGGCATGGGCAGGAAGACCACCTCCGGCCTCGAGCCGTCCTGCAGCCGCGCCCCCTCGAGCCGCTCGCGGTTCTCCTCGAGCGGCCGGTGGTTCGCGTCATTGGGGTTCGTCTCGCGGCAGAGCGCGATGAGCCGCGGCGAGATGAAGCGCGCGAGGTCGTCCACGTGGCCGTGGGTGTCGTCGCCCGCGATCCCCTTGCCGAGCCAGATCGCGTTCGGCGCGCCGAGGACGTCGTTGAAGATCGCCTCGTAGTCGTCGCGGCCGAAGCCGGGGTTGCGGACCTGGACCTCGGGGTCGAGGAGGCACTCCTCCGTCGTCAGGATCGTGCCCTGCCCGTTCACGTCGATGGCGCCGCCCTCGAGGACGACCGGACGCTCGCGGTGGACGGCCGGTAGGAGCGGCACGCCGAGCGCCTTCGCCGCGCGCGCCGGGTTCTTCACGTCGTTCTTCCAGTCCGGGTACTTCGCCCAGGCATTGAACCGAAACCCGGTGATCGCCTTCTCGCCGCGGCGAACGACGAAGATCGGCCCCGAGTCGCGGGTCCAGATCCGGTCGGTGCGGAAGCGGCGGAGCTCGACATTCTCGAGCGGCACGCCCGCGCGGACGAGCACCTTCCTCACCCTCTTCTCGTGGTCGGCGTCCTCGACGAGGAGCCGCACCCGCTCGCCCCGCGCGACGTTCCGCACGATCTCCGCGTACACCCACGGGATCGGCGCGAAGCGCCCGGGCCAGTCGCTGACGTTGTGGGGCCAGGCGAGCCAGGTCGCGTCGTGCGGGCCCCACTCGGCGGGCATGACCTGCTCGCGCCGCGCGAGCACCGGGAGCGCGGGGCGGATCGTCGTCGGGGCGCTCATCCGTCGATGAACCTCTTCTCGATACCGGCGTACGCGTCGATGCGCCGGTCGCGGAGGAATGGCCACCCGCGGCGGACCTCCTCGATGCGCGACACGTCCACCTCGCCCATCAGGATCTCCTCCTGGTCCGTCGAGGCCTCCGCGATCACGACCCCGAACGGATCGCAGAGGAAGCTCGTGCCCCAGAACTGGAGCCCCGCCTCATCCGGCTGCCCCCGCTCGTGGCCGACGCGGTTCACCGCCGCGACGTAGCAGCCGTTCGCGATGGCGTGGCTCCGCTGGATGGTGCGCCACGCGTCGCGCTGGGCGGCGCCGTGCTGCTCCTTCTCGTGCGGGTGCCAGCCGATGGCGGTGGGGTAGAAGAGGATCGCCGCCCCCTGCAGCGCGGTGAGGCGCGCGCCCTCCGGGTACCACTGGTCCCAGCAAATGAGCGTGCCGATCTTGCCGAACCTCGTGTCGATCGCCTTGAAGCCGAGATCACCCGGCGTGAAGTAGAACTTCTCGTAGAAGGCGGGATCGTCCGGGATGTGCATCTTCCGGTACAGGCCGGCCGTCTTGCCGTCGGCGTCCAGGACGACCGCGCTGTTGTGGTAGAGGCCCGGCGCGCGCTTCTCGAAGATCGGGACCACCACCGCGACGCCGGCCTTCCTCGCCACCTCGGAGAGCCGCTCGGTGGAGGGGCCGGGGACGGTCTCGGCGAGGTCGAAGAGCGCCGCATCCTCCTTCTGACAGAAGTACGGGGATCGGTAGAGCTCGGGGAGGCACACGACCTGCGCGCCCTTCCGCGCCGCGTCGGCGACGCGAGCGGCCGCCTTCTCGACGTTCTCCTGGGGGTCGGCGCTCATCGACATCTGGACGAGGCCGACCTTGAACTTCTGGGTCATCGGGACGCTCCGGGCCGCCGCGGCTTTCCGGCGGGGACGGGGATTCTAAAGGAAACGCGCCGGCCTCGCGACGCGTTCCTCCCGCGCTGCGAGGCCGGCCGCCACGTCGGGTCACAGCCGCCTCGCGGCGCCGGCCGCGGAGAGAGGCCGGGCTACGGCTGCTCGTGCAGCAGCACCGCGCGGTACCGCACCTTGCCCGCTGCGAGCCGCTCGCGGACCTCGTTCGCCTTCTCGAGCGGATAGGTCTCGACGGCGGGCTTCACCTTGCCGGCCGCGAGCATGTCCAGGATCTCGACGAGGTCGCGCCGCTCGCCTTGCGAGCCGCCAAGGAGCTGCCTGGGCGGGAAGAGGAGATCGAACGCGGTGAGCTGGAGCGGGCCGTCGAGGGCTCCGAGGTTCACGAACCGCCCCTCGGGGCGGAGCGCCGTGAACGCCTGGTTCACCTGCGCGGCCGAGTTCGTGGTCGAGACGATGACGTCCGCGCCGCCCGCGGCGAGGAGCGCCTTGCCGGCGTGCTCACCCGCGACCGCGACATCGTCCGCGCCCATGGCGAGCGCGTCCTTGCGCTTCCGTTCGCTGCCCGTCAGGGCCACGACCTCGAACCCGAGGGCCTTCGCGTACTGGATCGCGAGGTGACCGAGGCCGCCGATGCCCAGCACCGCCACGCGATCGCCGGGACGCGGCCGAGCGGTCCGGAACCCGCTCGCGACGGTGTAGCCGGCGCAGAACAGCGGCGCCGCGTCCTCGGAACGGACTCCCGCCGGCACGAGGGTGCACCCCTCGGCCCACGCGAGCATGAGCTCGGAGTTCCCGCCGCCGAGGTTCGTCCAGCTCTGGGGCGAGACGCAGTAGGGCCGCCGCTCCTGGCAGGCATGGCACCTCCCGCAGCCCTTCTGCATCCACGAGACGCCGACGCGATCTCCCACGCGGAGCGCCGTCACGCCGGCCCCCAGCTCGACGATCGTCCCGACCGGCTCGTGCCCGAGGACGAACGGGGGCTGAACGAGGGGGACGGTTCCCCGATGGACGTGCAGGTCGGTCCCGCACATCCCCGACGCCTCGACGCGGATCACCACCTGGCCCTCCGCGGGCCGTGGATCCGGCACGTCTCTCAGCTCCCAGCTCTCGTTGAAGCGGGTCATGACCGCGGCGCGCATGGTCTACCTCCGAGTGCGACGCTGCATTAACGCCACGGTAGGACGAGCGCACGGCAGCACCCCGGCCCGCGGGCCCGCCCGTCCTCCCGCCCACCGCGCCGCCGGGCGACCACGAGGTTGCGGCCCCGCCGCCGCTGCGATACCAACATCGGCCAAGATGGCCGACGCTCCTCGGAATTTCCTCGCCGACATCGTCGCGGCGGACCTCGCCGCCGGGCGAAACGGCGGCAAGGTCGTGACCCGCTTCCCGCCCGAGCCGAACGGGTTCCTCCACATCGGCCACGCGAAGTCGATCCTGCTCAACTTCGGCCTCGCGAAGGCGTTCGGCGGCCGGACCCACCTGCGCTTCGACGACACGAACCCGGTCACCGAGGAGGCCGAGTACGTCGACGCGATCCAGGGGGACGTTCGCTGGCTCGGCTGCGAGTGGGGCCGGCACCTCTACTACGCCTCGGACTTCTTTCCGCGCATGTACGAGTGCGCCGAGCGGCTCGTGCGCGAGGGGCACGCCTACGTCGACACGCAGCCGCAGGAGATCGTGCGCGAGCAGCGCGGCTCGTTCGACCGGCCCGGCACGAACAGCCCGTTCCGCGACCGCCCCGCCGCCGAGAGCCTCGAGCTGCTACGCCGGATGAGGGCGGGCGAGTTCCCGGACGGCGCAATGGTGCTGCGCGCGAAGATCGACATGGCGCACCCGAACGTGATCATGCGCGATCCGCTGCTCTACCGGATCCGCCACGCGCACCACCACCGGACCGGCGACGCGTGGTGCATCTACCCGATGTACGACTTCGCCCATCCGCTCGAGGACGCGTTCGAGGGCGTCACCCACTCCATCTGCACGCTCGAGTTCGAGTCGAACCGCGAGCTGTACGACTGGGTGCTCGACCGGCTCGGCCCATGGGACCCGCGCCCGCGCCAGTACGAGTTCGCGCGGCTCGCCCTCGGCTACACGGTGATGTCGAAGCGGAAGCTCCTCCAGCTCGTGAACGAGGGGCGCGTCTCGGGCTGGGACGATCCCCGCATGCCGACCATCGCCGGGATGCGGCGGCGCGGCGTGACCGCGGAGGCGCTCCGCGATTTCGCCGAGCTCATCGGCGTAGCAAAGAACAACAGCGTCGTGGACATCGGCAAGCTCGAGTTCGCGATCCGCGGCGACCTCGAGGCGCGCTCGCCGCGCGCCCTCGCGGTGCTCGACCCCGTCCGGCTCGTTGTCACCGACTGGCCGGAGGGGAAGCTCGAGCCGATCGACGTGCCCTGGTGGCCGGGGGACGCGAAGCGGCCCGAGACACGCAAGGTGCCGTTCGGCCGCGAGCTGCTCGTCGAGCGGGACGACTTCTCCCTCGACCCGCCGGACGACTGGAAGCGGCTCGCGCCCGGGCGCGAGGTCCGTCTCGCGGGCGCCTACGTCGTCCGCTGCACCGACGTCGTCCGCGGCCCGGGCGGCGAGGTGACCGAGCTCCGCTGCACCCACGACGCGGCCTCGCTCGCCGACCGCGCGGCCTCGCGGCGGGCGCAGGGGACGATCCACTGGGTCCACGCGACGCGCTCGATCCAGGCGCCGGTGCGGCTCTACGACCGGCTCTTCAAGGTCGAGCTCCCCGATGCCGAGCCCGACTTCCTCGAGGCGCTCAACCCCGCGTCGCTCGCGATCGCCGAGCGCGCGCGGGTCGAGCCGGCGCTCGCGGCCGCCGCGCCGGGAACCCGCTGGCAGTTCCTCCGCCAGGGCTACTTCTTCGTCGATCCGGTCGAGTCGCGCTCCGGCGCCCCGGTCTTCAACCGCACCATCACGCTGCGCGACACCTGGACGGCGAGGACGGCCCCGAAGCCCGACGAGCGGAAGCCCCGGGACAAGAGGGCCGCCCCCGCGGAGGGCGCGGCGGCGCCGCGGAAGACGCGCGCCGAGTTCCGCGCCGAGGCGCGCGCCGCCGATCCGGAGCTCGCGCGGCGCTACGCCCACTACGTGAAGGTGCACGGCCTCTCCGAGGACGAGGCCGACCTCCTCACCGGCGATCCGGCGGCCGCGGCCTACTTCGACGCGGCGGTTGCGGCGAAGGGGAAGCCGGCGACCGCGGCGCGCTGGCTCCTCAACGACCTCGCCGGGCTCGCCGGCGATCGCGAGCTCGGGTCCCTCCCCCTCCCCGGGGCCGCGTTCGGCAAGTTCGTCGCGCTCGTGGACGCGGGCAGGCTCACCCCGGCCGGCGCGAAGGCGCTGCTCGGGGACCTGCTCGCGGCGGGCGGCGATCCCGAGGCGCGGATGAAGGCGCTCGGGCTCGAGAAGGTCGAGGACCGCGGGGCGATCGAGGCGGCGGTCGCGCGGGCGCTCACCGCCCACGCGAAGGAGGCGGAGCGGTACCGCGCCGGAGAGAAGAAGCTCCTCGGCGTGCTCGTCGGCGCGGCCATGAAGCAGGCCGGCGGCGGTGCGGACGCGGCGGTCGTCCGCGAGCTGCTCGAGGAGAAGCTCCGGTAGCGCGCGGCCCGGCGTGGCGCTCGGCATCGCCCGGCGCCGGCCGGACCGGGTACAGTCGTGGCGTGACGCTCTCCCCTCTCCTCGCGACGCTCGCCGCGGTCGCCGCGCTCGCTGGCGCCGACGCTGCGCCCCGCGTCGACCTCGTGGACGCCGCGGCCGCCGCGCCCGGCGTCCGGCTCGACCTCCGCTACGCGACCGCGGACAACTTCTTGAAGGCCGCGGTCTACCCGTGTGCGCGCTGCCTGCTGCGCCGCCCCGTCGCCGAGGCGCTCGGGCGCGCGCAGGCCGCGGTCGCGGCGAAGGGGTTCGGTCTGCTCGTGTGGGACTGCTACCGGCCGCCGGAGGTGCAGCGGCGGATGTGGGCGCTCGTCCCCGACGCGCGCTACGTCGCGAACCCGGCGAAGGGCTCCGTCCACAACCGCGGCGCGGCGGTGGACCTGACGCTCGTCACCACGGAGGGAACGCCGCTCGCGATGCCGACCGCGTTCGACGACTTCACCCCGGCGGCGGCCGCCGACGCGCCGGCGACGCCGGAAGCGGCGAGCCACCGCGCGACGCTTCGCGCGGCCATGGAGGCGGCCGGGTTCGCCGGGATCCGGACGGAGTGGTGGCACTTCGACCTCGCGGGCAGCCGCTCGTGGCCTGTGCTCGACGCGCCGCTCTGCGCCGCGGGTCCCGGTCCCGCCCCCGAGCGCCGCGCCCCGTGACCCGGTCCTCGCGGGTCGCGCTCGCGCTCCTCGCAGCGGCCGCGTTCGCCGCCCGCCTCGCGCGCCTCGCGGAGAGCGCCGAGCCGTCCGGGACTGACGGCTACTACTACGTCGTCCAGGTGGAGCGGCTGCTCGCGACCGGCCGGCTCCACGCTCCGGACGGCAGCTGGGTCCTCCCCTTCCTCGCCGCAGTGGCCGCTCCGTTCCGCGATCCGGTCCTCGGGGTGAAGGTCGGGGCAGCGCTCCTCGCCTCGCTCTGCGTCCCGGCCGCTGCGTTCGCGGGCGCGCGGATCGCGCGGCACCTGCGCCCTTCCGCGCCTGGAGCGTCCGCGGCGGCGGCGCTCGCCCTCGGCGCATGGGCGGCAGTCTCGCCGACGCTCATGCAACTCGCGGCGGAGTTCCCGAAGGCGCTCGGCGTCGTCGCCCCCGCGCTCGTCGCGGTCGGGCTCGCGGCCGGGCGTCC
This sequence comes from Anaeromyxobacter sp., assembly GCA_036394835.1. Taxonomy (GTDB): domain Bacteria; phylum Myxococcota; class Myxococcia; order Myxococcales; family Anaeromyxobacteraceae; genus Anaeromyxobacter. Next base: position 9,740 of record DASWEI010000045.1, read on the forward strand.
GCGGGGGCGCGCCCTCTGGCTCCTCGCGGCCGCCCTCCTCGCCGCGGCGACTGCGCATCGGCTCGGGGCGGCGCTCGCCGCGCTCGGCCTCGCGGGCGCCGCCGCGGGCGCGCTCGCGCGCGGGCGTGGCGCGGGCGCTCGGGAGGCGCTGCGCCTCGCCGGGTTCGCGGCGCTCGCCGCAGGCGCGTTCGCGCTCGCGACGCTGCTCCTCCCGAACCTGCTCCACCCCGCCGACCTCGAGCGGCTGCGCGGCCATCTCCGGCCCGCACCGGGCTGGCCGCCGCCCGTCCCGTACCTCGCGCTCCGCCGCTTCCACCCGGCGCAGATCGTCGAGCTCGGGCTGCCGTGGGTGGCCGCGCTCGGCGCGACCGTCGCGTGGATCCGGCGCGCCGACGCGCGCCCCGACATCGGGCTGCTCGCGCTGCCGCTCGCCGCCTGTCTCGTACCGCTCTGGCGGGACGACGTGCTCGACCTCGGCTACCGGCTGTGCCTCATGGCCCCAGCCGTCGCGGCACCGCTCGCCGCCGCGGCCTGGCCGTGGCGTCCGCCGGGCGCGGCGCCGCATCCGGTGCGCCTCGGCGCGATCGCCGCGGCCGCCGTGCTGCTCGCGGTACCCGCGGCGCGGGCAGGTGCCGATCCGGCCTCGCGCCCTCCGTACGAGCGCTTCCGACGCCTCCTCGCGGCGCTCCCGCAGCCCCTCCCGGAGCTCCTCATCGCACACCAGGGGCTCGCGTTCCTCTACGACCACGAGACCGGGCGCGACGCCATGGCGTGGGCGCCGGAGGCGTCGCTCGAGCGGCGCGCCGTCGGCCGCATCGCCTGGGGGATCCGGCCGGGAGAGTGGGTCGCGTACGCGCCGGCCGCGCGAGTCGTCCCGCTCGACCGCGAGTACTCCTTCCTCCGGGAGGACGCGTGGGAGTCGTTCGTCGCGCGGGCGCGGGCCGAGGGCGACGACGATCTCACCGAGCGGCTCGCGGACTGGCGGAACCCGTCCGCCATCCGGCCGCGCAGCCTCGCGCGGAACCACGACGCCCGCTAGACCCCCGGGACGTCGTACAGCACGCGCGCGCGGTTCTCCGCCACGGGCTCCTCCGCCACTTCGCCATACGGCCCGAGCCGGCGACGGACGAGCCGGTTCGCGCGGACGACCGCGTCTCCTTCGCGGAAGAAGCGGTGGTCGCGCTCGATGACCTCGAAGCGCACGCCGGGATCGTGCTGAAAGCGCGCGGCGCCACGGAGCGCGCCGTCCTCGACGCAGAGCTCGAGCAGGAGCGGCTCGGGCCCGGGGTTGCGGAAGCGCAGATCGCGGGTCGGGAAGTAGACCGTCGCCCCACAGCCGAACGGCGCGGTCCGGTCGTGGTCGGGGAAGAGGTCGAGGTCGTGCCGGTGCCGCTCGACGATCTCCATGCCGGCGTGGAGCGCGAGCCAGTAGACGAGGTTCGAGACCTGGCAGGCGCCGCCCCCGAGCCCGGCGACGAGCCGGCCCTCGTGGATCTCCGGCCCCGGCGCGAAGCCGCGCGCCGCGCTCGGCGGTCCGACGTGGCGGTGCCAGGAGAAGCTCGCGCCCGGGCCCACCAGCGCGCCGTCCACGAGCGCCGCCGCGCGCCGGACGTTCGTCTCCTTGCCGGCTTGGAGCGCCGCGGCGTAGGGCGTCGCTTCGCGGACGAGCGGCGTCTCGCGCCGGCACTGCACGTGCGCGAACGGGGCGCGGTCTGCGGTCTTCGTCGGGTCGGGGGCGACCGCGTGCGCGAGCGCCGCCGGCAATCGCCGGAGCGCCGTGCGCAGGCCGAACGGGAGGAGGCGCCGCGCGCCGCGGCGAAGCGCGCCGGGATTCGCCCGGAGCTCCGGCGGGAGATCAGCGGGCATCGACGGCGAGGACGTCGGTGAGGGGCGCGCCCGAGACGGAGAAGACCTCGCGCTCGGGCCCGGTCGTGAGCAGGTGCCGGCAGCCGCCCGTGTCCATGAGCCCCTCCTGCGCGGCCTCGGGCACGTCACGCAGCCGGCGAATGCTGACCCGTCCTCCCGCGATGCGATCGGTCTCCTTCACCTGGCGAGGATTGCCGTCCGCGTAGGGATCCCAGCTCTCGTCCGTCCGGTGGCGACGCCCGAACAGCTCGATCTCGTCGCCGCGGGGCGTGGTCGGGACCCACGTGCCGTCGAACACCTCTCGCGCGCATCCCCCCTCGGGGAAGCACCCCTGCTCGTACATGACGAACGTGTGGTCCGGGCGGAGCTTCATCGTCCTCGGCTGATCGGGCTCGTAGCTGCAGGCGTTCGAGAGACGCCGGCCGAGCAGCGCCCCGACGGCGGTCCCCTTCACCGAGCGCGCCAGGGCGGCGGCGAGCTCCGCACGATCCTTCACCGCGACGCCGACCGGCCCGGCGGCATCCCAGAAGCGCAGCTCGGACACGACGAGGTCGGGGTACTTCGAGCCAGGGAACACGGAGACGATCGCGAGCCGCACCTTGCGCGCGCGGATCGGCGTGGCAAGCGCGAGCTTCTGCGCCCCCTCCGCGTCCCGGAGCTCGAACGGCATGGGCGGTCCGTCGTCGAGCGAGAGGGTCACCTTTCGCGCCCGCGCGTTCTTCTGGAAGTGCACCGGCGAGCGCTGGTAGCCGTTCCAGACCTCCATCGCCGCGATCTCGAGCGGCTCGTCCAGCTCCACCGTCACGGCCTCGCCCTCGCCGTTCCCCTTCGACCCCTCGACCCACCCGAAGTCGAGCCGCGCGTCGAACAGGTAGCTCGGGTGGTAGGCGGCGGCAGGCGCGAGCGTGGAGCTCGCCTCGACGCGACCCGCGACGCGGCGCGGCGGCAGGACCGGGAGGGCCTGACCCCCGAGCATGAACCTCACCTCGCCGATGCAGGCGCCGCCCCGCTCCTGCCCGATCTTCACGAACAGCGACTGCACCTTCGGGCTCCTCCCCGGAATCTTCAGCTGCTGCACGCCGGCCGCAGGCGAGAGCGGCTGCGGATCGCGCCGGCCGTTCACGTACACCTCGACCGGCGTCCGGGCTCCGCCGCACGGGGCGATCTCCACCCCGTCCACGCGCGTCGGCTCCTCGAACCGGAAGAGGACGCCCTCATCGGCGGGATCCCCCTCCGGCCTCCAGCCGCTCTCGACGCGCCCGTCGAGGAGCGCCTCGGCGGCAGCTCCGGACGTGGCGGTGAGAGCCTGGAGCCGGATGGGCGCGGCGGAGACGGCAGGAGCCGCCGCGAGCGCAGCCGAGAGGAACACGGTAGGTACGAGTTGCATCCGCCCACTCTAGCGCCCAGGGCCTGCGCTGCGCCCGTCCCGAGTGCCTCCGGAGCGTGTCCGAGACGCTATCCGACAAGCCGTCGGACCGTGCCCATCGGACGTGGGGGGCGACCCAGGGTCAGCGGCGACCGGGGCTCGAATCGCGCCGCGCGGACCCCTCGGGCGGCCGCTGCGTCTCGAAAGCCGCCGCGCACGCGGGGCAGGCACATCCCCCGACATCGGGGAAGCGCAACTGGCGCGCTATCTGTTTTCGCGCGGAGTTGACTCTGTGGCCAACCGGTCTCTACGATTCGAATTCGCGCACGCACCGTTTGCACGTTTTCCTCTCCAGAGCCGGCGCACCGTTTGCACGACAACATGGCGCACCCATGAGTCTCCCGTCACATCTCGATGGACTGCCGGAGGTGAAAGGCGCGCTCACCGTCGCCCCCGACGGTAGGCTCATGTCCGCCGACGGCGCCGGCGACGACACCGCCGCCACCGCCGCCGCGCTCGTCGTCGCGCTCCGGTCCTTCGCCGCCGCCGGAGACGCAGCCCACCTCGGCGCGCTCGTGACGACGCACCTCAAGGGCACGACGACGTCGATCGTGACCGGGAGCCGCGGGGACGCGCTCCTCCTCGTGAACGTTGATCCCGCGCGCGGGACCGGCGCGGTCGAGAAGGCGGTGAAGGCGTGGACGCAGGGTGTCGCCGCCCCGCCGCCGCCGCGCACCGTCGTGCACCACGGGGTGCCGACGCCCGCGCCGCGCCCGGCGATCCCTCAGGCCGCCGCCGCCCCGAGCGGATCCCTTCCGGCGCGCCCGCCGGGAACGAGCCCCGGCTTCGCGCCGCCGCCGCCCGTCGCCGCGGCCGCCGCCGAGCCGCGCCCGACTCCGTCCGCCGGCGTCCGCGATCCGTGGGCCGCGCTGCGCCGCGCCCTCGGACGCGGTCAGCTCACCGAGGCCGCCGCGCTCAAGTACGAGCTGGCTGCGGCCGCGAACCCGGGCCGCGCGGGCTGCGAGCCCGTGTCGCGCGAGGAGTGCGACCACGCGCTCCAGGCGCTGCTCGAGGGCGTCGGCAGCGTGATGGCCGGCGACGGCCTCGGCGGCGCGCGGACGCTCAAGGACCTCGCCACCGACCGCCAGCCGAACCTGTCCTTCCGCTGGCTCGCGCTCCACTGGAGCGCGCGCGCCGCGATGCGGAGCGGCGGCATCCCGGTCGCCCGCGCGCACGTCCAGGCAGCGCTCACGCTCGCGCGGCAGCTCGACGTCGAGGCCCGCGCGCTCAGCCAGTGGACCGCGGCGGAGGTCCTCGCGCACGACAGCGACTCGACCCGCGCGCTCGCGTGGCTGTCGGAGTCGCGCGCACGCTTCGAGCGCGCCGGAGACCGCTGGGGCGTCGGCCAGACGTGGATCACGGAGGCGCGCGTCCTCACGGCGCTCGATCGCGCCGGTCCCGCCGCCGACGCGGCGCGGGCGGCGGCCGAGATGCTCCCCGAGTCCGACGAACCGACCGTGCTGCTCTCGCGCCTCGCGCTCCTGCACGACGACGTGGACGGCGCCGAGGCGCTCGTTCGACCGCTGCGGACGCAGGCCGCGGAGAAGGTGCGCGCGCTCATCGAGGCGATCCGCGGCGGGCTCGTGAAGAAAGAGGACGTCGGCGAGTTCCTGCGCGAGCACGACGCAGCCCCGAGCCAGCGATCGCTCCGCGCGCTCACCCGCATCGCCGCGAGCGCCCCTCGCTTCCTCCAGGCGCGCGAGGCCCTCGCGTGGATGCTCCTGCGCCTCGGCAAGTACGACGAGGCGGGCGGCATGTTCCGCGCGCTCCTCTCGCAGCCGCTCTCGTCCGGCGACCGTGCGTCGATCATGCTCGGCCTCGGCTGCATCGCGAACGCCGGCAGGACGAGCGTGTCGCCGCTGCGCGCGGTCGTCGCGCAGGGCTCCTCCCCCGTCTCGGGCGCGGCGACGCCGGCGCCGCCGCTGCCGCCCATCCCGCAGGTGAACGCGTCGGCGATCCTCGCGCGGGGTGCCGCGAGCGGCGTCCCCGACGCGGTGTTCTCCGGTCAGCTGAGCAGCTTCGCGCTCCCCGACCTCCTCGAGTTCCTCCGCAGCGGGAGGCGTACGGGGCTCCTCGTGTGCAGCTCCGCCTCGGGCATGGGCGCGCTCCGCTTCCGTGAAGGGCGCATCACCGGCGCGGCGTCGCCCCGCACGCCCGCCCTCGGCGAGTTCCTGGTCCGCGGGAAGAAGATCACCGCGCAGGCGCTCCGCGCGCTCACGCTCGCCGACGCGGCGGAGCAGCCCGACGACGTGCTCGGGGAGCGGATCGTGAGTGGCGGGCTCGCCGACGTCGGGGCCGTGCAGGAGGCGCTCGAGCACCAGGTGTGGGCGGCGATCCGCGAGCTCGTCGGCTGGACGGACGGCGAGTTCGCGTTCAACCGGGAGGAGGAGGCGGACCCGGCGGTCCCGCGCCTCGCGATCGCCCTCGATCCACAGGCCGTGCTGCTCGACGTCTTCAGGGAGAACGACGAGCAGTCCAGGAACGGCACTCCCCCGGCTGCCCACAGCTAGCCCGCCCGGCGCCCCCCCCGCGGTCATGCCCAACTCCTCCCGCCCCATCGACGGCAAGGACCTGGCGAAGCTCGCCGGCCTGAAGCTCGGCAACTACCGCCTCGAGCGGCTCATCGGGCGCGGGCGGATGGGCGTCGTCTACCTCGCGAAGGACGAGGCGCTCCTGCGCCCGACCGCCATCAAGATCCTCTCCTGGAAGGCGTCGGACGCGCAGGGGCACGACCCCGTCCGCTGGTTCCTCGCCGAGGCGCGCCTCGTCGCGCGGATCAACCACCCGCGCGTCGTCCAGATCTACGGCGCCGCGCGCCAGGACGAGCACTGCTACATCGCGATGGAGTACGTCGTCGGCCGGTCGGCCGAGGCGATGGTGAGCGACGGGCCCGTCGCGCCCGAGGTGGCGACGGACATCCTCCTCCAGGCCGCGGCGGCGCTGCACGCCGCCCACCGCTCGGGAGTCATTCACCGCGACGTGAAGCCCGCGAACCTGCTCGTCGGTGCCGGCGGCGTGACGAAGCTCGGAGACTTCGGGATGGCGCTCGGGAGCGCCGAGGTCTCCGCGGGGAACGCCCACGTGCGCGTCGGGACCCCGTACTACACCGCGCCGGAGATCTGGACGGGCGGCGCCGCGACCCCCGCCTCCGACGTCTACTCGCTCGGCGCCACCTACTTCCACCTCCTCACCGGCCGCCCGCCGTTCCCGGGGAACGACGTCGCCGCCGTGGAGCAGGCGCACCTGCGCGCGTCCGTCCCCGACCCGCGGACGTTCGTGCCGGCGCTGCCGGCGTCCTGCGCCGCCCTCCTCGCCCGCGCGCTCGCGAAGGAGCCGCAGCAGCGGCAGGCCTCGGCGATGGTGCTCCTGTGGGAGGCGCGCCACGTGCTGCAGGACCTCGCGACCGCCGCCGCTGTGCGCGCGCCCGCGGCGCCGCCCCTCGAGGCGGCGGCCACTCCGCCCCCGCTCGCCGACGACCGGCGCGCGCCCGATCCCGCCGCGCCCGCGCCGCTGCGCCTCCTCGGCTTCACGCGCCGGCCCTTCTTCGACGGGGCGCCCCCCGAGATCGAGAGCGGCTGGGAGCCGCTCGCCTCCACGCGCGCGCGGATCCTGGAGCGCATCGACCTCGACGGGGTCGCTGTGATCGCGATGACGAGCGGGGCGGGGCGCGGCCACTCCGCGCTGTGCCGGCGGGTCGCGGACTCCATCGGCCGCGAGCGGCTCGGCGTCATCCTCGACGCGTCGCCCGCGGGGGGCGATCGCGGGCTCGTCCAGCTCCTCTGCCGGGCCGCCGGCGCGATCGTCGAGGAGGTCACCGACGAGGTCTGCCTCGACGCGCTCGTGGAGCGGATGAGCGAGGAGCGCCAGCACCGCAACCGCACGCCGGTCGTGATGCTCACGAACGTCGTCGTCCCCCACCCGTCGACGAACGGCCTCGCGCGGATCGTGGAGGCGGCGCGCGCGTCCGGCGCGTTCAAGATCCTCCTCACGGGCGCGTCCGGGCTCGCCGCCGCCCTCGAGCGCTGCCGCATCGCGCCCGGCGATGAGCGCGTCCCGGAGCTCTCGCTTCCGGCGCTCGAGCGCGATGACATCGAGCGATACGTGCGCGGCTGGATCGACGCGACCCTCGCGAAGCGGGCCGGGCCGATCCTCGCGTCGCGCGACGCCATCCTGCTCCTCACGCTCCGCTCCGAGGGCGCGCTCGATCGCATCGACTGCCTCTGCGAGAACATGCTCGTGCTCGCGGCCTCGGAGCGGCGGCGCACGCTCTGCTCGTGGCACGCCTGGACCGCGTCCGACGTCGAGCGGTGGGCGACGCGCCCGCTCGACGCGCTGCCGCGGCGGCCCGCCGCGTGGCCCCCGCCCGAGGTGGCGGACGTGATCGACGTGTGCCGCCGCGGCGCGGGAATGCCCCCGTGGCCGCGCATCGCAGGCCGGGAAGAGTGATGATGGAGAACGGACTGATGTCCCACCGCGAGGGAGCGCACCCATGGCAGACCTGGCGTTGATCGCGAAGATCCCGAGCGTCGCGAGCGCGGTCCTCGGCGACCTCGCGGGCGGGTTCTACGACGCGATCCGGGAGGGCGACGGGGAGTCGGTCGCTTCCGTATCGGCCTTCGTCTCGAGCGCGCTCGCCGGCGCGGGCGAGGAGCTCGGGCTCGGCGCGCTCCGCCGCGTCGTGATCGCCGGCGAGAAGCGCGCGCTCATCGTGGTCGTCCTCGGGGGCTCCGTCGTCATCGCGCGGGTCGAGCCCGCCGCCTCGCTCGGCGCTGTCGAGCGGGCCATCGACGCAGCCGTCGGCACCGGAGGTTGAGATGGATCCCATCCTGCAATCGCTCATGGACCTCGCCGGCGTCACCGCCGTCCTCGTCTTCGACTCCGCGGGCCAGCTGCTCGGCCACCGCGGCCACACCGTGTACGACCAGGGGCTCTGCGAGCAGGTGAGCGGCGCGCTCGCGAAGGCGCTCGACGCCGTCCAGCTTCAGCAGGAGGACTGGGAGACCGTGACGGCCCATTTCGCTGACGGCAAGCTCGTCCTCCGGCGCGTCCTGGCGAACGGGCAGACCCACGTGCTCACGGTGGTCGCCGACGGATCGCTCAACCCGTCCTTCGCGACGGTCGCGATCCGGGTCGCGGCCGGGAAGCTGAAGCGCGTCCTCGAGGGAGGCCCGGCGTCGTCCGGCGTCTCGAGCTCGTCCGCCTCCCGCGCATCGTCGAGCTCGGCCTCCCCATCGGAGTCGCGGCCGAACCTCGCGAACTCTGGGCTCAGCTGGTCGAAGATCTCGAACATCGGGCTGTCGCGCGTCGCGGTGGCGGATCCCGCCTCGGGCGCGTTCCTCGTGCGCTGCGCGAAGGAGCTCGCCCAACACGTCGGGCCCATCGCCAAGGTCTATGTCGAGGAGGCGGTCCGGCGCGTCTCGCCCGAGGCGCCGTTCGCGATGACCCTCGCGCGGGCCCTCGTCGACGATCTCGGCGCGCAGATCGAGGACCCCGGCGACCGCACCCAGTTCCAGAAGGCGCTCGCGAAGACGTAGGGCACGAACCCGTTCCACAGGCGGAGGTGCACGGATGTCCATGGTCACTGCCGTTCGACGGAGCCTCGGCGTCAAGGTGTCGCTGAAGCTCGCCATCCCGGTGGTGCTGCTCACCGCGCTCGCGGCGATCATCATCGTCACCGGCCAGACGAAGCAGATGGAGGAGCTGACGCTCGAGAAGGGGAAGATCGCCGCGGCGATCGGCGCCCGCCAGTACGGCGACATGTTCGACAGCGCGATCGACAGCGGCCTCGTGACCGTCTCGGACGTGTTCGACAGGAGCTACGCCGAGATCAAGGGCTACGACTTCGGCGACAAGCCGAAGTACCACACCCGCTACGACGCGCTGACGGACAAGTCGGTGCTCGTCTTCCAGGACAAGATCCTCGAGCACCAGGACTTCATGTTCGCCGTCGGCGTGGACGAGAACGGCTACCTGCCCACCCACAACTCGCGCTTCCAGAGGGCGGTCACCGGCGACACCCAGAAGGACCTCGCCGGCAACCGGACGAAGCGCATCTTCGCCGACCCGGTCGGCATCGCCGCCGCGAAGAACACGCAGCCGTCGCTCGTACAGGTCTACAAGCGCGACACGGGCGAGACGATGTGGGACATCTCGTCCCCGATCTTCGTGAAGGGGAAGCACTGGGGCGGCTTCCGCGTGGCCGTGTCGATGGAGCGCATCGAGGATCGCCAGCGCACCTTGCTCCTCACGCTGTTCGGGATCTTCGGGATCTTCACGGTCGTGACGCTCGGGTCGCTGTTCCTCGTCCTGCGCCAGGCGATGGGCCCTGTCATTCGGCTGACGGACGCGGCGCGCCAGATCGGGCTCGGCGACGCGCTCGACACGCCGATCAAGCCCGAGTCCGAGGACGAGGTCGGGCAGCTCACGAAGACGATCGACCGCCTCCGCCTCAGCATGAAGGCGGCGATGGCGCGGCTCGGCCACTAGCCACGGAGAATGCCATGATCCGGACGCTCCACCGCTGCATCGCCCTCCTCGCCATGCTCGCCGCGCTTGCGCCGGCGGCGGCCCGCGCGCAGGCCACGAAGATCGGCGGGGTGACCCCCGTCGAGACCCTCAGCTCGCAGGAGCGCGAGATGCTCGCGCTCGCGACCGACTTCGCGAAGCGCTCGACCGATACGCTCGAGAAGTGGCTCGCGTCGAAGGAGGTCACCCCCGAGCGGCTCTTCAGCTTCCTCTACTACCCGGTCGTGAGCACCGACCCGCCGAAGTTCACGACGGACTACGACAAGCTCTCCGATCGCGACGTGCTCGCGATCGAGGAGGCGATCCTCTCCCGCTCGGCCACCATCATCTACACGGTGATGGTGGACAAGAACGGCTACCTCCCGACGCACAACCAGCGCTACTCGCAGCCTTTGACCGGGAACCTCGCGAGCGACCTCGTGAACAACCGGACGAAGCGGATCTTCAACGACAAGACCGGCCTCGCGGCGGCGCAGAACGTCGCGCCGTTCCTCATCCAGAACTATCAGCGCGACACCGGCGAGACGATGGCGGACATCTCGATCCCGCTCTTCGTGCTCGGGAAGCACTGGGGCGCCGTCCGGATCGGCTACCGCCGCGTGGAGACCGCCGCGGCGAAGTAGGTCGGCGAGCCGCGCCCGGCCCACATGCAAGGGCCGGGTGCGGCGTTCTCTTCGAGGAAGGACGCCAGGGTCGCGGTGTTCGTCCTGCCCACGCTCCTACTTGGGCGGCGCACCGAGCTTCACGCGCACGGCGGTCCGGGTGTCGCCGCTCCGCTTGCCGTGAACTACGGCGCGTTGGCCGCGGCGAACGTCCTGCGCCCTCACCGGCTTGTCCCCCAGGAAGAAGCGCGTCTCGGAGGTGACGGCGAACGCCACCGCGTGACCGTCGCTCGCCGTGATCACGATGCGATCGGGCGTGACGCTCTCGACCACCCCCATCGCCCGGTCGCCCTTCTCGTGCGCGACGGCGGGTCCGGCGGCGAGGGCAGCGACGAGGGCGATGATCTTCGGCTCGAGCTTCATGATCCGGTCCTTTCAATGGGCATGCGCGCCGTGGCCGGTCTCCCCCATCGCCGGCTCCTCGCCGCGCAAGAACGTGTCCTCTTCCTCGAGCGCGCGCCATTCGTCGGGAGACTTCGGGTTGAGCGCCTCCATCTGTGCCCTCTCCTCTTCCGTGAGCTTGGGAAGGTGTCGGATGAAATGGACGAGGCGCCAGCTCCCTTCGGCGGTACCCGGCCCGCCCCACGCAGGCATCCCGGTGAACCGGACCCCGTTCTCGATGATGTAGAACAGCTCTCCGTCCGTGAGATCTTGCGTGGCCGGGCGGCGCATGTCGGGCGCCCGTGGGTACTGGTTGCGCCCGATTGCCGTCTGACCGCTCCCGTCGTTCGCGTGACAGGTCGCGCAGTGGTCTGCGAAGTGCGCGAGCCCCGCCGCGAGGCTGCGCTGGCTCGGCGGGATGGGGTTCGTCGCATCCCGCGCGTCGGAGGGGATCGCCCAGTTCCGGAGCGTGCGAGCGACGCGCGCCTCGAGCGCAGTGGGCTCGAGCCGCGCCGAGATGGCTCCGCGGACGCGGACGGCGACGAGCGCACCGCCGACCCCCACGAGGGCGACTCCGGCCGCAGCCGCGACCCAAGCACGTCGGCTCATCCACGGTCCTCCGTCTTCCGCTCGCTAACCGGGCGCGCGCGGCTGCGCAACATGTGACGAGTTCCATCACACGGTCCGTCGCGCGGCGGCGACCGGCGCGGCTTCGGAGTTGCGGCCGTCCGTGGATGGTGATCCCCTCCCGGTCTGGTCTTCACAGCCTCGCCCGCCGCAGGAGCTGCGCGTTCACCGCGACGATGACCGTGCTGGCGGACATGAGCACCGCGCCGACGGCCGGCGCGAGCACGACGCCCCACCTCGCGAAGATGCCGGCGGCGAGCGGGATCGCGGCGATGTTGTAGCCGGCGGCCCACCAGAGGTTCTGGATCATCTTCCGGTACGTCGCCCGGCTGAGCGCGACGATTCGCGGCACGTCCCGCGGATCGCTCCGGACGAGGACGATGTCGCCGGCCTCGACCGCGACCTCGGTGCCGGCGCCCACCGCGATCCCCACGTCGGCCATCACGAGCGCCGGCGCGTCGTTCACGCCGTCGCCCGTCATCGCGACGCGTTTGCCGCTCCGCCGGAGCAGCTCGATGACCTCCGCCTTCCGGTCCGGAAGCACCTCCGCGTGCACCGTGTCGATCCCGAGCTCGCGTGCGACCGAGTCGGCCACCGCTCGCGAGTCGCCGGTGAGCATCGCGACCTCGAGCCCCATGTCGTGAAGCCGCGTCACCGCCTGACGTGACTCGGGCCGCACCGCGTCCGCCACCGCGAACGCAGCGAGCGCGCTGTCGTGCTCGATCAGGTACACGACCGATTGCCCGCGTGCCGCCGCCTCGCGCGAGAGCCCGTCGAGCTCGGCCGGGAGCCGAACCGCGAGCCGCCGGAGCAGGTTCGGCCCGCCGACCATCCGTTCGCGCCCGTCCACGCGCGCCCTGACGCCGTGCCCGGGGATCGCCTCGAACGCGTCCGCCTCGGGCACCGACAATCCCCGCTCGCGCGCGGTCCGCACCACGGCCTGCGCGACGGGGTGCTCCGAGTCGCACTCCACCGCGGCGGCGATCCCGAGCGCCTCCGCCTCGGGGAGGTCGCCGGCGGTCCTGACCGCGACGACCCGGTACTCGCCGAGCGTCAGCGTGCCGGTCTTGTCGAAGACGACCGTCGTGAGGCTGCGCGCCTCCTCGAGGCCTCGCCGGTCGCGGACGAGGAGGCCCGACCGCGCCCCGAGCGTCGTCGAGATCGCGATGACGAGCGGGATCGCGAGGCCGAGCGCGTGGGGGCAGGCGATGACGAGGACCGTGACCACACGCTCGACGACGAACGCGCCCGGCGCGCCCTCGAGCCCCCAGGCGACCGCGGTGAGGACGGCAGCGGCGAGCGCGACGACCGTGAGCAGGAACGCGGCGCGGTCCGCGAGCGCCTGGGCGCGCGACCGCGACGTCTGCGCGCGCTCGACGAGCCGCATGATCCCCGCGAGCGCCGTCCGCTCGCCCGTCCCGGTCACCTGGACGCGGAGCGACCCCGCCCCGTTCACCGTTCCCGCGATGACCCGGTCCCCGGCGCGCTTCTTCAGCGGGCGCGACTCACCCGTGATCATCGACTCGTCGACCGCGCTCTCGCCGGACTGCACCGTGCCGTCGGCCGGGATTCGCGCTCCGGGACGGACGAGGACGGCGTCGCCGTCGCGCAGCGCCGAGAGCGGGACCACCTCCTCGCGCCCCTCGGCGAGCCGCACCGCCGCCGAGGGGAGGAGCTTCGCCAGCTCCTTCAGGGCGCCCTGCGCCTGCGAGATCGAGCGCATCTCGATCCAGTGGCCGAGCAGCATCACCGTCACCAGCGTCGCGAGCTCCTCCCACAGCGGCATGCCGGGGTAGCCGAACGTGACCGCCAGGCTGAAGACGAAGGCGACGCTGATCGCGAGCGCGATGAGCGTCATCATCCCGGGGAGGCGCGCGCGGATCTCCCGAAGGGCGCCCCGAACGAAGGGCGACCCTCCGTAGACGAAGACGATGGTCCCGAGGACGGGAGGGATCCCGCTCGAGCCCGGGAAGGCCGGCGCGTGCCATCCCGTGATCGACGTGAGCATGTGACCCCAGACGACCGTCGGGATCGTGATCACCCAGGCGACGAAGAACCGCGTCCGGAACATCTCCACGCTGTGCCCCGCGTGGCGGTCGTGCGCGGCGTGCGCGGCCGCCGCGTCCCGCGCGACGGCTGCGGGCTCACGCCCGTGCGGCTCCACGTGCGCACGGTACGGGAGCTCGGGCTGCTCGGGGTACCCCGGCTTCGTCGGCGCGCCGGGCAGGTGCGAGGTGGGTGCGTCGTGCCGTCCATGACCCGTGTGCTCGCTCATGCTCACCTCGCCCATGCATCGAAGCGGGGCCGCGTGCTCGAGAACACCGGGGGGCGCCGGCCGCCGTACGGCGTCCGAGGGCCGACTGTCCGTTTAACCGGAGGCGTCTCCGCTCTCCGCTTGACGGGAATTTCGTCCGTCATCTAGGATAGCGTTCGTCTCGCCGTCCCACAACCGTCACGAACGGTCCGCCGCAGCGGACACCGCGAGGAGCCCCATGAGCAACCCCGCCCCGATTGCAGTTCCCTGGCACCGGCGCGAGGACACGTGGGCGATCGTCATCGCGCTCGCGCTCGTCGCGACGGTCACGGCGGCGTTCTTCCTGGGCGCCGCGCGCGCGGTCTCGACCACGGCGCTGACGTTCCCGACCTGGTCGAGCACGGCGAAGATCGCCGAGGCGTTCAGCGCCAACCCCGTCGCGCCGCTCGCGCTCTTCGGCGTGTTCATCGCCGCGTTCTCCGCCGCGTCGGCGGTCATCGGCTGGGACGTCGCGAAGTACGCCGCCGGATTCGGCGTGCTCTTCGTGTTCTCCCTCATCGTGACCGTCCTCGGGTCGAACACCTTCCTGAAGACGTGGCAGCTCGAGACGCCGCTGCTCGCCCTCGCCGCCGGCATGATCCTCGGGAACGTCGTGAAGCTGCCGGACTGGTTCCAGTCGGCGCTCCGGACCGAGTTCTACGTGAAGGTCGGGATCGTGCTCATGGGCGCGACCCTGCCCTTCACGATCATCCTCCAGGCGGGTCCGCTCGCGATCCTGCAGGCGACCATCGTCGCCGTCCTGACCTTCGTCGCAATCTACCTCGCCGCGACGCGGGTGTTCGGTCTCGACAAGCGGTTCGGGGCGACCCTCGGGGCCGGCGGCTCGATCTGCGGCGTCTCGGCCGCGATCGCCATCGGGGGCGCGTGCCGGGCAGAGAAGTCCCACGTCTCGGTCGCCATCTCGATGGTGATCCTGTGGGCGGTCGCGATGATCTTCGTCCTCCCGTTCGGCGCCCACCAGCTCGGGCTCGCGCCGGGCGTCGCGGGCGCCTGGATCGGGACGTCCGAGTTCGCGGACGCCGCCGGCTTTGCCGCCGCCTCGGCGCTCGGCGACGAGCGCGCCATCAAGACGTTCACGCTCATGAAGGTCGTCGGCCGCGACATGTTCGTCGGCCTGTGGGCCCTCGTCGTCGCCTTCCTGTCCGTCACCCGCTGGGACCGCAAGAGCGCGGGCGAGGCGGAGCGCGTCCGGCTCGGCGAGATCTGGAGCCGCTTCCCCAAGTTCATCATCGGCTTCTTCGTCGCCTCGCTCGTCGTCACCGTCATCCTCGCGTCGGTCGATGCGAAGACCGGGACCCAGTACTCGAAGGAGGCGATCGGCCCTCTGAAGACGCTCCGCGGGTGGGCCTTCACCTGGACGTTCCTCTCGATCGGCTTCACGACGCGTTTCCGCGAGCTCACGAAGTTCGGCTGGCGCCCGTTCGCCGCGTTCGCGCTGGGCGTCCTCATCAACGTGCCGCTCGGGTACTGGCTCTCGACGTCGGTGTTCGAGTCTTACTGGCTCGCCGTGAAGTAGGAGCTCCCGTGATCGACCACCTCACACGGGTGACCGTCGACGCGCGCTCCGCGCGCGCGGACGAGCTCGCTGCGGCGCTCGCCGAGCGGGGCTTCGAGGTGCGTGAAGAGCGTCGCCGGATAGTCGCCGACTCGACGGTGGTCGAGGGGCAGGACGTGAAGGCGTACCTGCGCGACCGCGGGTTCGAAGATCGCGAGTTCCAGGTGTTCGTCGAGTTCGTCCGGAAGTGGGGGGTCCTGTGAGCGAGCGCCCGGCGTGACCGACGACCGGGCTTTCCGGGACGTCGTGCAGCGCTGGCGCGACACGGACTCGATGCGCGAAAGGTGAAGGGGCTCGGGCCCGCGGCGGCGAACCTCCTCTACTTCCTGCACCCCACGCTCGCGCTCCCGTTCAACACGGCGATCGTGAACGGGTTCAACGCCGTCATGGGCTCCAGGGTGAATCCGGGCGCAGCTGAAGCGCCCCGCGTTCGCCGCCATCTCGTCGCTCCGGGTGCGCTACGTGCCGTACGGCGAGCTCGAACGCAATCGGTCGTCGATGGTCAGGTTCGGGGCGGGGCTCAAGCCCATCGAGGCGATCGCGCGCGAGCTCGCGTGACGGCCGCTGCGATCCGGCGCTCGCTCAAAAAAAAAAGCCCCCGCGATCGGACGAGAATCGCGGGGGCACAGATGGTGACCCGTACGGGAATTGAACCCATGTTTTCGGCGTGAGAGGCCGACGTCCTAACCGCTAGACTAACGGGCCACGAACCTTCGCTTTCCTACTCGCGGGCGGTCCGGCAGTCAACGCCCGTCTACGTTATTTGGCTGGGGGACTAGGATTCGAACCTAGATAGCCAGCTCCAGAGGCTGGCGTCCTGCCGTTAGACGATCCCCCAAATCTTCATCTTGGTTTCACGAGCACGAAGATGCGGGTCTCGCTCTTCAGCTCGTAAACGTTCAGCCCTTCCCACTGCCCCGGCTTCGCGTCCGGGTTCTCGATGTGCACCGCCTTCACCGAAGGCGTGTCGGCGATCGGCCGCCGCGCGTATCGCGGCCCGTACACGCCGCGGAAGAACTTGATCGTCTCTTCGTAACCCTTCGGGCTGCGGAACCGATTCTCCCCGATCTTCACGGAATCGTCCGGGAGAATCGCCCCGACGACCTTCTCCGCCAGGGCGAAGCCCGGGAGGAAGAGAAGGACCGCTGCGAGCGCGGCCTTATAGCGAGGGAGGGGGCTCATGGTCAAGCGGCACCATGTACCGGGACCGGAGGGCGGCGTCAACGGTCCGCCTGCTCCCTCGCGCCCCGCGGCTATCTCCAGACGCCGATCTCGCGCCCCTTGTGGCCCGCCTCCCGGAGGACCAGCTCGCCGCGCTTCCAGGCCGCGCCTGCGTGCGGGCCCACCCAGAAGCCCTTCGGGTCGCTTCTGCGCCAGTTCTTCCGGAAGAGGTCGTGAACCTCCTGAAAAATCGACCTCAGCGCGAGCGGTTTGCCGCGCTTGTCCTCGACGTCGTCCGTGATGTCGAGCTCGGCCCACAGCCGACCCGCCACGAGCTCGCCCTTGTCGTTCCGGACCGAGCGTTCGTAGTGGAAGACCGGCGAGGGGACCACCTCGATGACGAGCATGCCCTTGTCCGGCCCCTTCTTCAGAGGGTGGACGATCACCGGCCCGAGCCGCTCGGCCGCGATGTACCAGGACTCCGTCTCGAGCTTGTCGACCGCGTGCTCGTCGAGCTTCAGCGGGACGTGCCCGGGCGGGATGAGCTCGGGGTAGAGCGTGAGGGCGCGTCGCTCGAGGTGGCGGAAGAGCGAGCGCTCGTCATCCGGGAGCATGAAGTAGTGGAGGGTCGCGGCCATGTTTGTCTGGGGGACGTTCGCTCCCCCTCGTCCTCGTTGGTTGGAGCGCGCGGCCCTGCTTATCGCACGCGCTGGAGGAGCGTGGCGTAGCTCTTCGCGATCCGGGTCGCGAGGATGAGGAGCTCACCCACGTTCCCCGAGTCCACGACCGCGCCCTTGCCTGCGTCCGCGTAGAAGACGTTCACGACGCGGCCGACCGCGAGGATCGGCACGACGAAGGCGTTCCCGGGGACGCCGCCGCCGAGCGCCTTCAGGAGCCGGATGTTCGAGTCGGTCTTCGGGATGGGACCGAGGAAGTGCGCCTGGGTCTTCACGACCGTGTCGAGGACGCCTGGAGTCCCGAGCGCGACGTGCATCCGCCGCACCGCCTCCGGCCCGAGCTTCTCGCCGAGGCCCGCCCAGCCGTGCGCCGCGCCGCGGTGGACGGTGAGGAGGACGGCGCGCTTGAACTTCGAGCGGGCGTAGCGCAGGACCGTCTTCGCGATGGCGTCGCGCTCGTGCACGCCCTCGAGGAAGCGCGCCGCCTCGTCGAACGAGAGCGGCGAGGGCTCGGGATCGGGCCGCGGTGCCGGCGCGAGGCGCGCGGGCGGCGCGTGGGCCGGCCGCTGCGAGAGCGCGGCGAGCACGTCCGCGACGACATCCGGCGGAACCTGCGCACCGGCCGGCGGGAGCGAGGGCGCCTCGGGCTCGAGCAGGTCCGTGAGCTCGATGACGTCGTCGGTGTCCGCCGGCGGGACCGGGCGCACGGGCGGCGCGGCGGCGGCGGGCGCGCGCGTCGCCGCCTCCGTCGCCGCGGGAGCGCCGGGCTTCGGCTGCTGGTAGAGGGCGGTGAACTCGACCTCCTCGATGAGGTCCGGGCTCTCGGCGATCGACGTCCGACCGGAGAGCGAGGTCTCCGGCACGCCGCGCGCGTCGGCGATCCTCCCCTTCATCTCGTCGAAGTCCACCTCGATGCCGCGCAGGTGCCGATCGATCCCGTAGTGCTCGCGCAGGAGCGCCCAGACGCGCGCCTCCGGCGCGACGATCGGGAGGACCGCCTTGCCGGTCGCGAAGGCCACCTCGTCCAGCATCGCGAGGTTGCGCGGGTCGACGACGAGGAGCGCGAGGCGCCGGTCCTGGAGGAGATAGGGGATCGCGTCGTAGCGATCGGCGATCTCCGGAGTGACGAGCCCGGTCGCCCCCGGGTCGAGCGCGAGCGCGCCGAACAGCGACGGTAGGCCGTGCTGCCTCCCGAGCGCCTTCGCGAGCGCCTCCTCGGTGACCGCCTGGATCTCGAGCAGGTTCGTGCCGAGCCGGCCGCCGAAGATGATCTGGTTCTTGAGCGCGTCCCGGACGGCGTCGTCCGAGCACGCACCTTCCTTCACCAGGAGCTCGCCGAGCCGGGGGGACACCACGCGGGCATCATACTCTGCCTCTGCGCGCCGGCCCCCCGCGGAGCGGTGCGCGCGCACGGGGCGCGGCGCTGAGGGCGGGCGCGAGGCCCTCAGGGCCGAGTGCCCGCCCGGATCTCGTGAGCTTCGCCGGCTCGAGGAGCCGGCGCGCCTCCGCAGGCGCGAGCCCGCCGAGCTCCACCGCGAGGTCCACGATGGACCGGCCGGACTCGACCGACGCCTTCACGATCTCCGCGGCGCGCGCGTAGCCGAGCCGCGGGGCGAGCGCGGTCGCGAGGCTCACGGTGCGGTCGGCGAAGTGTCGGGCGCGCGCCGGGTCGGCCTCGAGCCCACGGGCGCAGCGCAGGTCGAAGGCCCGCACCGCAGCGGCGAGGACGTCGAGCGCATGGCAGAGGTCGAACGCGACGAGCGGCATCATCACATTCAGCTCGAGCTGCCCGCCGCTCGCCGCCCACGCGATCGCGCCGTCGAGCCCGACCACCTGGTAGGAGACCATCGCGAGCATCTCCGCCATCGACGGGTTCACCTTCCCCGGCATGATCGAGGAGCCCGGCTGCACGGGCGGCAGGCGGAGCTCGCCGAGCCCGGTGTTCGGACCCGAGCCGAGGAGCCGCACGTCGCCCCCGATCCGCAGGAGCTCGAGCGCGGCGGTCCGGAGCGCCGCCGAGAGCGCGACGAACGGCGCGAGCGACTGCATCGTGTAGAAGAGGTTCGGCGCCGGCGTGAGCGGGATGCGCGTGAGGCGCTCGAGCTCCGTGACGACGAGCCTGTGGTAGCGCGGGTGGGCGTTCAGACCCGTGCCGACCGCCGTCCCGCCGATGCCGAGGACCGAGAGCTCCGGGAGCGCGTCGCGGACGCGACCCGCCGCGAGCGAGAGCGCCACCGCCCACCCCGACACCTCCTGGCCGAGCCGGATGGGCGTCGCGTCCATGAGGTGGGTCCGTCCCGACTTCACGATGCCCTGCCAGCGCCGCGCCTTCCCCTCGAAGGTGCGCGCCAGCCCGGCGAGCGCGTCCACCACCTCAGGCGCGAGCTCGAGCGCGGCGAGGCGAATGGCGGTCGGAACGACGTCGTTCGTGGACTGCGCCATGTTCACGTCGTCGTTCGGGTCGACGAGCCGCTCCGCACCCCGCCGCCCCCCGAGCAGCTCCGTCGCGCGGTTCGCGAGCACCTCGTTCACGTTCATGTTGTGCGAGGTTCCGGCGCCGGCCTGATACACGTCCACGACGAACTGGTCGCGCCAGCGACCGGCGAGCACCTCGCGCGCGGCCGCCTCGATCGCGCGCGCCTTCCTGCGGGGCAGGAGGCCGAGCCGCGCGTTCGCGCGCGCGGCGGCGAGCTTCACGCGGACCGTCGCGTCCACGAATGCCGGGTGGGCGCGCAGCCCGGAGATGGGGAAGTTCTCGACGGCGCGGGCGGTCTGCGCCGCCCAGAGGGCCCTCGCCGGCACGCGCACCTCGCCCATCGTGTCCTTCTCCATCCGCGTCCGCGGCCCGCTGCGCTTCGGCATCGTCGCTCCCCTTCCCCGCCCCCACGCGGGCGAGCGGCGAGCCCGCGCCCGCGCGGCGAGCCTATCAGGTGACGACGAGCCGAACGGGCGATTCGAGGACGAGCCGCAGCGTCTGCAGGAACCTCGCGCCGGTCGCGCCGTCGACCACGCGGTGGTCGCAGGAGAGCCCGAGCCGGACCCGCTCCATCGCGACGAGCGCGCCGGTCGCCTCCTCCACCCACGGCACCTTCTGGACCGCGCCGACGGCGAGGATCGCCGCCTCGGGCGGGTTGATGACCGCGTAGAACGCCTCGATGCCGTACATCCCGAGGTTCGAGATGGTGAAGGACGCGCCCTGGTATTCCTCCGGCCGAAGCTTCTTCTCGCGCGCGCGGCCCGCGAGGTCGCGGATCTCCGCGGCGATCTCGAACACGTCCTTGCCGTCGGCGCCGCGCACGACGGGCGTCACGAGCCCCTCGTCGAGCGCGACCGCGATCCCGACGTCCACCGAGCCGCGCCGCACGATGGCGTCCGCGCCCCAGGCCGCGTTCACCTCCGGATGCCGCGACAGCGCCTCGGCCGCCGCCTTCACGACGAGGTCGTTCAGCGAGACGCTCCCGAGCTCGAGCTCCTCGAGCTGCTCGCGGAGCGCGACGAGCCGGCGCGCGTCGGCGGAGGTCTCGAGGTAGAAGTGCGGCGCCCCCGGCTTGGCGGCGGTGAGGTTCCGCGCGATCGCCTTGCGCATCGGCGAGAGCGGGATGGTCTCGTCGCGCAGCTCGGCCCGCGGCGGGAGCGCGCGCTTCCTCCGGGCGGCCGGCGCCTGGGCCGGCGCGGGTGCGGTCGGCGCCCGCGCGGCGGCGCCGTCGCGCGCCTGGGCGGGGCGCGCCTCGGCCGGCGCGGGCGGCCGCTCGAGATCCGCGAGCACGACGCGGCCGCGAGGTCCCGAGCCGTCCACGCCGCCGAGATCGATCCCCCGCTCGCGAGCGCGCTTGCGCGCGGCGGGCGAGGCGATGACGCGCCCCTGCGGCGCCGTCGCGCGGGCGGAGACCTGGGCCGGCGCGGCGCGCGCGCCGCGCTGCGGAGGCGGCGCCTCCGTGCGCTCCGGGGTCGCGGCGGCGGGCTGCGGCGGGGCCGCGACCGGAACCTTCGCCTGGGCGGGCGGGGCGGCCTGCGTCGACTCGTGGGAGACCTCGCCGCCGGAGCGCGCCTCCTTGGCGGCGTCGGGCTGGGCGGGCGCCGCCTCGGCGGCGGGCGCCTTCTCGCCCTGCGCGCCGATCCACGCGATGGGCCGGCCGACGGGCGCGGTCTCGCCCGCCTTCACGACGACGCCGATGAGGACGCCGGACTCGAACGCCTCGACGTCGAGGGTCGCCTTCTCGGTCTCGACCTGCGCGACGACGTCGCCCGCCTTGACCTCGTCGCCCTCCTTCTTCAGCCACTCCGCGATCTTCCCCTCGGTCATCTGGTCCGAGAGCTTCGGCATCTTGATCGGCTTCGCCATCGCTCGGCCCTAGGCGGCGCGGTAGGTGACCTCGTGGACCGCGCGCCGCACGCGCTCGGTCGACGGGAGGACCACGTTCTCGAGCGGCTTCGCGTACGGCATCGGGACGTCGCGCCCGGTGACGCGCGCGACCGGCGCGTCGAGGTCGTCGAAGGCGTGGCGCTGGACGGAGTCGGCGATCTGCGCGCCGCTCCCCATCCAAGGCCAGCCCTCCTCGACGACGACGCAGCGGTGCGTCATCGCGACGGACTCGAGCACCGCGGCGAGATCGAACGGGCGGAGCGTGCGCGGGTCGATGACCTCGGCGTCGATCCCCTCCTTCGCGAGCTCCTGCGCCGCGGCGACCGCCACGAAGCGCATCTTCTGCCAGGCGACGAGGGTGACGTCGCGCCCGGGACGGACGATCTCCGCCTGTCCGAAGGGGACGAGCACCTCGCCGTCCTCCACCTCGCCCTTCGACCCGTACAGGAGCTCCGACTCCATGAAGATGATGGGATCGTCGCTGCGGATCGCGGTCTTGAGGAGCCCCTTCGCGTCGCGCGGCGTCGCGGGCACCGCCACCTTCAGCCCCGGGATCTGCGCGTAGAAGGCCTCGAACACCTGCGAGTGCTGCGAGGCGAGCTGGTGCGCGGCGCCCTGCGGTCCGCGGAACACGACCGGCGCGGTGAGCTGCCCGCCGGACATCTGCCGGATCTTCGCCGCCGAGTTCACGATCTGGTCGAGCGCGAGCAGGGCGAAGTTCCAGGTCATCACCTCGATCACGGGGCGCAGCCCGTTCATCGCGGCGCCGACGCCCACCCCCGCGAACCCGAGCTCGGCGATCGGCGTGTCCACGACGCGCCACGGCCCGAACTCCTTCAGGAGGCCCTGGGTGACCTTGTACGCTCCGTTGTACTGGCCGACCTCCTCACCCATGAGGAAGACCCGCGGATCGCGCGTCATCTCCTCGCGCATCGCTTGGTTGAGCGCCTCCCGGTACGAGATCACCGCCATGTCGCGAATGTGTGCGGATCGCGCCTCGCATTCAACGAAAACGGCCGTCCCCGGGGTGGGTCGCTCGGGGCGCATGCCGCCATGCGTCGGAGCGGCGCGCCGGCGGGACTGCGGGCGGTGAGCCACCGGCGCGCCTGCGGAACGGCGGGTCCACATGCGCGCCGCGTGGCGCGCGAGGCACACGCGTGTGCACCTTTCACCCAGTGCGGCGCAGCGGCGGGGCGCGAGCGTGCAGGCGGCGGTGGGGCCGCCAGGGAGGCACGATGAAGACGTGGCGATGGGGAATCGCGGCGGGCGTATTCGCGGCCGTGGCGGCGCTCGGGGTGGCAAGCTGCGGCGACGACAACGAGGCGGCGGCGCCGCCGCAGGTGGCCTCGGATCCGCTGACGCTCGACATCCAGTCGGCGACCGTTCCGGAGTTCGCGACGACGGCGCGTCCCACGGTGACGTTCCGCGTCCTCGATGGGAGCGGGAACCCCATCGATCTCGAGGCCGAGCTCGCGACGACGGCGACGTTCCCCAACTTCAGCAGTCCGGGGCGCGCGCCGGCGTTCACGCTCGCGATGCTGGACGACAACAACGACTACGTCTCGTACTACTCGACGACGACCAACCCGAAGAACTACACCTACTCCCCTGACCCCGACGTCCTCGGATCGACCATCACGGAAGCAGACGTGAAGGCCAGGTTCGCGCCCGCGCCGAGGACTCAGGCGCAGGCGATCACCGTCGCGAGGGGACCGAACCTGACCTCCGTCGGAACCCGTGTCTACCGGTTCACGTTCCCCGCGCCGACGACTCCGCTGGACGGCTTCGACCGGACGAAGAGTCACAAGGTGGCTGGATGGACGGTCCGGAGGCCGAACGCAGCGGACACGGACGTCGCGTCCGCCTCGCTCAACTTCGTCCCCGCCGGAGGGACGGCAAAGAGCCTCGAGACCGTGAACGACGGCTCCAGCAGCTGCGGCCGCTGCCACGGCTTCGTCCAGGCGCACGGCTCGCGCCGCGGCGTCCAGTTCTGCATCACCTGCCACTCGCCGCAGACCGGGGATCCCGAGACGAACCAGACCGTCAACTTCAAGGTGATGATCCACAGAATCCACTCCGGCGAGACCCTCCCGAGCGTCCGGCAGGGGATTCCCAACTTCATCGTCGGCTTCCGCCAGACGGTCGTGGACTGGTCGGACCTCACGTTCCCGTGGCACGACCACGGCGTGCGCCACTGCACCGTGTGCCACTCCGGGAGCAAGGACGCCGACAACTGGAAGTCCAAGCCGACGCTCGCGGTCTGCACGTCGTGCCACGACAACGTGAAGTTCACCGCCAACGCCTCGCTCGATCCGTGCCCCATCTCGACGGCCGGCGGGCAGGGGACGCTGGGCTTCTTCAAAGACTGCACGCACTTCATCGGGCCGATCAACGTGACGGATCCGAATAGCACGAAGGACTGCATCGGGTGCCACGGTCCGGGCGCCGTCAACGCGGTCGAGCGGTATCACCACGGCGACTAGCGCGCGCTCCGAGCGCTCGAGCGCGCGACTGCCTGCCGTACCAGCAAGCGAGGGCCCGCTGGCGATGCCGCGGGCCCTTCGTCCGTCCACCGGCTCCGGGCCCGCGCCCTCGAGGGGCTCGCGCTCGCCCGAGCGGCGGCCCACCCTCTGCGCCGGAGGAAACCGACCGATGAAGACGAAATGGGTATGGACCGCGGCGCTCGTGGCGGTGCTTGGGCTCGCGGGGTGCGGCGATGACAGCACGAGCACGTCGCCGGCGGCGTCGCAGTGCACGCCGCCGGCGACCGCGACGACCTTCTTCGTGCAGGACGTGCACCCCGTCCTCACGGCGCAGTGCACGCCCTGCCACAACGACGCGCAGTCGGCCCGGCCGAAGTTCGCCTCGCTCGACCCGAGCGTCTCTTACAGCGCGGTCCGGTCGGAGGTGGACACCGCGAACCCGGCGCAGAGTCCGCTCCTCGTCAGGGCGAACGGCGGGAGCGGCCACCCGGACCAGCTCTCCGATGTGCAGACGGCGACGATCACGAAGTGGATCCAGGAGTGCGCGCAGAACAACTCGCGCGACGTGACCCCGACGACGACTCAGTAGCGGGAGACCACCGACCTGGTCGTGGACCTGGAGCGGGTCCACGGCCAGGCCAGCGGGGGTCCATCAAACGTCGCGGTGCAGCGCGGGGTCGTCGGGCGACGAGTAGACGTCCTCCCAGATCGACGAGGGCGCCGGGTCCGGGCTCTCCTCGGCGAACTTGACCGCCTCCTCGACCTCGGCCGCGACGTCGGCGTCGAGCTTCTCGAGCTCCTGGCGCGAAGGTTCCACCCCGGCAGCGCGCATCCGGGAGAGCAGCACCTCGAGCGGGTCGCGGCGCTTCTCCTGCTCGACCTCGTCGCGCGACCGGTAGGTGGCGGGATCCGCCATGGAGTGGCCGCGGTAGCGGTACGTGCGCGCCTCGAGGAGGACGGGCTTGCCGCCCTCGGGGCGGCACTCGGCCGCCGCGCGCGCCACCGCGTCCCGCATCGCGAGCACGTCCATGCCGTCGACCGCCTCGCCGCGGACGTCGTACGCGCAGGCGCGCCGCCAGACGTCGGGGACGGCCGAGCTGCGCTCGATCGCCGTCCCCATCCCGTACCGGTTGTTCTCGCAGATGAAGATCACCGGGAGCTTCCAGACCGCCGCCATGTTGAGCGACTCGTGGAACGCGCCGATGTTCACCGCGGCGTCGCCGAACAGCACGACGACGACGCCATCCTTCTTCTGGTATCGCTGCGAGAACGCGACACCGACGGCGAGCGGGATCTGCCCGCCCACGATCCCGTGGCCGCCGTAGTTGTGGCGGGCGGCGTCGAACATGTGCATCGAGCCCCCCTTCCCCTTCACTGCGCCGGTCGCCTTGCCGTACAGCTCCGCCATCACGACCCCCGCCGGCGTGCCCCACGCGAGCGCGTGGCCGTGGTCGCGATAGGCGTTCACGAGGTAGTCGCGCTCGCCGTCGAGCGCGCGCCGGACGCCGATCGCGACCGCCTCCTGGCCGATGTAGAGGTGGCAGAACCCGCCGATCTTCCCCTCCGTGTAGACGCGCCCGGCGGTCTCCTCGAACCGGCGCAGGCGCAGCATGTCGCGATACATCGCGACGAGCTCGCTCCTCGGCTCGGGGCGCCGCTCGGACGCCCGCCCGGCCGCCTGCGGACGCACAGAGGTCTCCGGAGTCATGCCTCACTCGATAAGCAGCGCGCCCCGCTTTTCAACGGAACCGGACGGCGCGCTGCGGCAAACTTCCGGTCGTCAGCGCCCGAGCCGGGCCGCGAGCCTGCGCAGCGCGAGCTCCGTCTTTGCGTCTTCGATCTCCCCCCGCTCGCACGCCGCGACGGCCGCGCCGAGCTCGCGCCAGGTGAGGAGGGCGCCCTCCTCGAGAGGCGAGCCGTCGCCCTCCTGCGGCGCCGCGTAGGGCGATGACACCGGCGGCTTCGCGACCTCGCCCGCGAGGAGGTGGATCTTCTCCGAGACGATGCCGGGGAGCGGGAAGAATGGGCCGCCGAGCGGCTCGAGCGCCTCGGGCCGGATCTCGAGCCCCGCCTCCTCGCGGACCTCGTCGGCACCGCGCCGGCGGAGGGCGTCGAGCCCGACCTCGCCCGGCTCGAGGACGCCCGCCACGAGCTCCTCGACGAGGAGGTACTCGGGCTCGGGGAGCGCCGCGACCTTGCCGCGCCGGAAGTACGCGGCGGGCCGCAGCCCGCGGCGCGTGAGGATCTCGATCCCGGCGGGCGTGCGGGCGTACAGGCACACGGCGACCGCGTCGAGCGTCGGCCGATCGATGACGTCGATCGGGTACTCGCGGCTCGCGGACCCGTCCGCGCGCCGGTTCCGCGCCCGCAGGCGGCGCAGCCGCAGGAACCCCTCGTCGCAGCGGGCCCGGGCCGTGTAGTCCTCGACGATCTCGATGGCGGCGATCTCGCGCATGTCCCCGGACACTGCACCGGGAGGGCGCCGCGCGCCACCTCGCGTGCTTCCCCCGGCGGAGGCGTGTCCGGCGGCCGCGGAGGCCCCAACTTCTCCTGGGAGGGTTCGCCGCATGTCATCTCCACAGCTCATCGCCGAGCTCTCGCGCCTCTTCTCGGTCGAGGTGGACGCCGTCCAGGCCTACGCCGCGGCCGTCGCCCTGCTCGGGCCCGGCCCGCTCCGGGACGAGCTCGCCCTGTTCGGCCTCGAGCACCAGCGCCACGCCCTCGTGGTGCAGGAGCAGATCGTGCGCCGCGGGTACCACCCGCCGGACGTCACCCCCGACGTGAAGGGCGTCGTGATTGGGGCGCTCACCGCGCCCTCGCGGCCCCTCGGCGTCGAGGACATCCTCGTCGGGATGCGGGGAAACGAGCAGCTCACGGGCTCGCTCTACGCGAAAGCGCTCGTCCACAGGATGCCGGACGACGTGCGGACCGTCCTCGCGCGAATCCACGCAGAGGAGCAGCACCACCTCGACTGGGTCGAGCGCACCCTCTCCCGCCGCGCCTGGGAGTCCGCAGCGCATCCGTAAGGGCGGGGGACACTCGCCCTCGCTTCGGTCGCACACGTCACAAAGAATGCGGGCCGCGCCCCGGGAGGAGCGCGGCCCGCGAGAACTCTGCTGCGTCGGCCCGCTACGCGACGACGCGGAGCTTCTTGCCCTCCGGGGCGTACGCGGCGAGCTCGTCGAACTGCAGGTACCGGTAGACCTTGTCCGCCTTGGGCGCGATCTTCTCGTTGAAGACCTTGAAGTACTCTTCCTTCGTCGGCAGGCGGCCGAGGGTCGCCGACACCGCGCCGAGCTCCGCCGACCCGAGGAACACCTTCGCCCCGTCGCCGATCCGGTCGTCGAAGTTGCGGGTGGAGGTCGAGAACACGGTGGTCTTGTCCGGGACGCGCGCCTGGTTCCCCATGCAGAGCGAGCAGCCGGCGATCTCGATGCGGGCGCCGATC
>DASWEI010000046.1:0-51977 GCA_036394835.1 Anaeromyxobacter sp.
GGGCACCGATCACGAAACGTACGAGCACATCAGGCCGCTGCCAGGGTCACCGCTGGGCGCTCCCGTGCTGCAATGTGACTTCGAAGAGGACGTCCTGGCCGAGTTGCGACGGCTGCCCTCGGCCGAAGAAGAAGGACTCTCTGAGGGCAAACGGCGCGAGCGCGCGGGGGTCATCTTCGAGCGCAGGGCGAGATTGCGCGCACTGTTCCACGATCTGCCGACGAAGAACTCAGGACAGGCGGTTCAAATCCGTGAACGCCTCAGGGCGCGAATGAAGGGCGACATCTTGTCGGAGCGCTTTCACGACATGCTCGCGACGGCCACGCGTCGCGAGCTCGTGAACGAGCTGGAAGGCGCATTCGACGTGAGTGGCGCCCTCGCGAGGATCCTGAGTGGCGCGGACTTTTGCAAGCCCTTCACACCAGCGGAGCTGAAGGCCGGCCTCGACCTCGAGATCGGCACCGAGATGCAGCGCTTCGTCAACGACGACATCCGTGACTTCTTCGGCGACGAAACGGCGGACCTCTGGGATGAGTACCTGACCAGGACCCCCGGGGACAGCCTGACTCCGAAGGTGTTCGGAGACCCTGCGGACGAGATCGTCAAGGCATTCGTGAACCACCCTGACACCGCCAATCGACAGCGCGAGATCATCGCCGCGATCGAACGCAACCTGTCCGGCAAGTGCCCTACGCTGAAATTCGGCGTATGGACCGACGTCGACGTCACCGCCCTTCTCCCCGCGACCGAGCTGAACGCTCCCTTCTCGTTCGGTGACCCGGCTACCACCATTCCCGGCCTCATCGCGGGTGGGGTGAGCCCGAGCGCGGCCGTGATGGAGTCTCGCAGCATCTCCGGCAAGGTGCGGCTCATGCGGCCCTTCGGCCTACCGGGCGTCACCAGCGTGCGGCTGCGGACGCAGCTTCGTTTCACCGTGCGCGATGCGATCGATTTCTGCCCGGGTGGCATGGGCGGCCCTGCGGCACGTCTGGTGACGGTGCCCTTGAGCCGCCTGGAAGCCAGCGGGATGGCGTTCGCCGTCCCCTTCGAAGTCCATTACGACGGACCGTCCATGGAGGTCGAATTGAGTGCTACCGCCGCGAAGGCTTGCCTCTGAGTCGTTGGCGACGATGGCGACGATGCTGATCGGAGACCTCCGGACCGCCGCGCTCGCGGCGCCTCACCTCACCGGCGATCCCCTTGAAGAACGTGTAGCAGAACACGGCGTGCGGCTCGGCCGCGCGCTTCAGCCCCGCGATCCCGTGCTCCCACGCGGCGCGTCGACGAGCCCCCGCGCCCAGCGCCTGCTCGCGAACGCGCCGCCCCAGCGTTCGCCGCCCCCGCGATCAGGTGCTCGGGGCGGCTGCGGCCCATGATCGCCACGAAGTTACCCCAGCCGACCCCGTGCACGCCGCCTCGCCACCCGGTCCCGGTACTGGGCGCAGGAAAGCGTGCTCCACGCTCCGCCTTCCTTCCAGGAGACGGCCGGTCGGTTGCATCGATCTCGGCGCGCTCGGCCAGGAGCGAACGGGTCGACATGATGTCCTCCCGTCCCAATATCGCCGCCTAGCGGCTGCGGGTCACGGGAGCCGAACCCGGCCGCTCGCGCAACAGCCGGGTGCGGCGTTCATGACGCCGATCGGCACTCCTGTCCGCGAACGGACTCCTCGCTGGTGAGCAGGTTTCTCTCCTGCCAGTTCTTGAAGCGCTCGTGTGCACGAAGGAGCTCGAGATCGCGGTCGTACTCGACCGTCATCCACCAGAGCGAGCCCGAGGAGAACGGTCCGTACGGGTCCATCGCTGCGACGTCGAGGTGGTGCACGGCCTTGCGCACGATCTCGTCCTCGTCCGGCCGCAGCGCGCGGGCGGCCCCCGGGGTGAGCGCCCGGAGCTGAAGCGCGTAGAAGCAGGCCAGGTTGTAGTGGGGGATTCCCCACCAACCACGCTCGGCGCGCTTGCGCTCGTCCTCGTGCTCGCCCACCGCCCGGACCGCGGCTGACTCGAGGTCGCGCATTTCGCTCGGCGGAGGGCCGGCCGGGTACTGCATCTGCAGGCCGAGCAGCTTCGTGCAGCATTGCGCCGTCCACACCGCAGCACGCGCGGCCTTCCGGCGGCTGCCGTTCCGGAGATACCGCGGCCACAGGTACCGACGCTCCGCCGTATGCCGAAGGCACCACCACGCCATCCGCCACCAGGTGAGGTCGCGCAGAAGCTGCTGCTGGAGGTTCATCGCCTCGTCGTGGAGGTAGGAACTCAACAGTCGGCAGTAATCGTCTCGGTTCTGCCCCGGCTCCCGAAGCGGGACGCGATTCCCCGACATCCCGCAGACGGGCGCCTCGAACGCCTGAGCGAAACGGCGCTGCTCTTGCTCGTCCTTGCAGAACCCGTCGAGCCAGCAGCCGGCCTTGCGGAGCAGGAGGGCGAGGCGGTACCTCGCGTCGAACAGGAGCCTGAACCGGCCCGCCACGCTCGCGCACAGCTCCATGGCGTCCAGGTACCGCTGCTGCGCCTCGAGCACCGCTGCGAGCTGAAGGCGCGGCAATACGCTCGATGGGCTTTGCCGGGCTGCTTCATGGAGATGCTTCCTCGCGTCCTCCAGGCTCTCTCTCGTGTGCTTGCCCGCGCGGACGCCTCGCCAGTACTCGAGGAACGCCGACGACTCGTTCTCCTGGCTCCAGTAGGCCCACTTCGGCAGCGTCGGGCAGCGCTGGATCGCATACTCGGCGACGCGGTATGCGGCCTGCTCGACCGCGTCCTGAGGGGATGGCGCCCGGATCGTGCGAGAGAACACGACCGATCTCGTTCTCATCTCCTCCACCGTCACGGTCACGCCCGCCGGTTCGTCGTGTTCCGGCTTCCCCGGGACGAGCGCGCCGGACACCTTGAGCGTTCGGGGCGGGAATGCGACCCGGAGCCCCCACAGGCTGATCCTCGCCACCCACCAGGATGGTTCGATCGGCTTCTCGCCGAAGTCGCGGAGGTACTCGACGCTCCCGCCGGGATATCGAGAGGGCGAGTGGGGTGAGGCGCGGTTGATCGAGTCGCGGAGGATCGCTTCCAGGCCAGCCTGCGGCAGCCCGTTCGCATCGACGAGCTTCTCGACGGTGATGTCCGGCAGCGTCCGTCGCGCGTTGACCCGCTCGAGCCAGCGGTAGTGAACGAAGAGGACCCCGAGCAGCATCAGCAAGCCGAGCTCGAGCTCGAGCTGCCTGGGCCGGTCGGCCATCAATGGCGGCAGCGGGAGCGAGCGCGTCGCCAGGATCCCGCCGAGCGTCTCGAGGCCATTCGTATGCAGGAGCACGGCCGCGTTCACCACGATCGTCGTCAGCGCGATGCGCCGAAACCATTGGCGGTCGCTGAGCCAGGCCACCAGCCACAGGGCGCCGAAGGTCCAGACGGCGAGGCACACGAGCACCGCGGTCCAGTTCGGGGGGAAGAATGCGGCGGCGGCTTTCCATGCCTCGATGAACTTCTGGGGGAGATACGGTGTGTAGGACATGGCGGTCCTCGCGACCCGGTTGCGAGGGATCTGGTCATGGCCGTACGTAACGTGAAGTCGCGCCTGGGAAAGCAGCCGGATGCCCACCGGCCGGAGCCCCTCCGCGCGAGCGACCGAGCAGCGACCGAGCGTGCACCAGCGAGGGGGACATGCTCGCGGGATGCGGGTCGAGGAGACCGCGACGGCCTGAGGCGGGCTCGCGCCCGCCGTCACCACCACCCGTTCTCACCGCGCTGGAAGATCCGCTTGCGCTCGACCCACGGTTCGTACGCGGAGAGGTGCGCCTCGTCGTACTCGAGCGTCACGCCGCCCGACGTCACCGCCGAGAGGCTCAGAAGCTCGATCCCGAACTGGCTGAGCCACGGGACGAGGGCTCGCTCGAGCTGAAAGTGCCACCACTCCGCCGACAGGTAGTCGGCGGGAAACGTGCTCCGCGGGCCGATGCGAGCGAACCCGGCCCGCTCCGCGAGCTCCGTGAAGTCGAACGCGTTCACCGTGACGTGCTGGACGTCGGTGGCTCCGCTCCGCCACACGATCGAGTCGAGCACGACCGGCGGTGCCTGGGCCGAGCGGCACCACACGCGCCACTTCCCGCCGTCTTGCGTGACGACGTACGCGTCGTGCTGAGGATCGCGCATTCCGGAGTCGGTCGCGAGATCGAGCGCCAGCCCGGAGTAGTGCATGGACGTCACAGACCGTCCCGGGGTCACCGCCGCGCCGAGCGACCGGAAGGCCCCGGCCGACGTGACGGCGCCGCCCTTCGCGAGGACGGCGGCGCGGAGGGCGCGAAAAGGATCCACCACGTCGGAGCGCACGTAGAACCGATCGAACCCCTCGGAGCCGCTCACGCGATCCGCGTCCACGCGCACGATCTGGAGGTTCCGCGCGTCGGCCCATTCCTTCTGCACCGCCCAGCAGAAGTCCTGTCCGGGAATGCCGTCGTCTTCGAGGCCTCGCGCGCGCTGGAAGCGCCGGACGGCGTCCGCGTAGCTCGTCCGATCCACGCGCTCGCCGGCGCCGAGGATGCCGGCGCGGCGCAGGTGCTCGGTCATGCCGCCGAAGTACCGGTCCTCACCCAGGGAGAACGTGGCATGGCTCACGCGAAGGTAGGCGAGGAGCCGCTGCAGGTCGGCGGATTCCGGCGCAGCCAGCGGCTCGGGCGCCCGGTCCGCGTGTGGTCCCAGCACCTGCTCCGGCTCGGTGCCCGCGGTCGCACAGGTGGGCTCGAGCTCGGGCACGAGCTCCACCGGCTCGACCTCGCTCGCCGCGAGCCCGCCCTCCGGCGTGTAGGGCGCGGGGGGCTCGGTGGACGGCCGCTCGTCTCGCTCGTCGCTCTCGGACATGACGTTCCTCGTGCGCAGGATCCTGCGGCCGGAGGGAAGCTCCGGAGCGCGCCGGTGGACGCGCGTCAGCGCGCCTGGATTGCGTCGAGATAGCGCTTGAGGAACGCTCCCCAGCCGGTCGCCGCGGTCCAGTCGAGCTTGGCATACAGCGGCGAGACCTCGATCGCCGGGAAGTAGATCGCGAGCCCGGATGCGTTCCGCATCGTAGGGCCGACGAACCCCGAGGCGCGGACGAGCGCGCCGTCGCCCGAGACCGATGCGATGACGCCGTCGGACGCGCTCTTGACCGCTTCGGGCACCGCGCGCTCACGGAGCAGCCGACAGAGGTCGATCAGGTCGACGTTGTCTCGCACGTAGAACTGCTGGACGCGGGCGCGGGCGTCCACGATCGCCGTCAGCGCCTCGGGGCTCCGGAGCGCAGCCGTGAGTGCCGCCGCCAGCACCTTCACCGCGGCGCCGACCTTCGTCGTCGTCGAGAGGTCGAGGAGCGACTGGGTCACCGCCTCGCCGGTGCCGTGGTACGAGCGGAGGTACGTCGTGACGATGAGCCGCCCGAGAGCGTCCGCCGTCATCGACGGATCCGCCGCGAGCGCCCGGAGAAGCACGTCGTACGGCCAGCCGTCCCCAGGCTCCGTCTCCTCCGAGCCGACCGCGTAGTCGACCGCACCCCGGGCCTGGTACGCGACCTCCGCCATGTTCATGAGGCACGCGTCCATCCCGAGGAGGTCGAGCTTCCGCCCAAGGAGCCTCTTCATGGAACCGAGCACCTTCTTCATCTCGATGTTGTCGAGGAAGTCCTTCGCCCCGTCGTCGAGGAGTATGGCGCGGGCGACGACGCCCGAGCGGGCGGTGAGCCGCGCCGCGCGCTCCACCGAGGTGCGGAAGAACGCCCGCGAGATTCGCCGGGGCCTGAGCAGGCGCCGGACTCCGCCGCGCTCGTTGGCGTAGATGTCCGTGTCGTCCCAGCCCTGGCCGTGGTTCCAGAGCACGAGCGCGTAGCGTTCAGCCGGGTACTGCTTCACGCCCCACCTGACGAAGTCGAAGAGCGCCGCAGGGTCGCCGGTGTTCGTCGCGCCGAGCTTCTGGACCGCGTCTGCCTTCGCCGCCGTCTTCCTGCGGAGGAAGTAGCGCGTCGCGCTGCCCTCGGCGGCGCGATCGAACTGGGCGATCACGTTGACTTCGTCGGTCGACCCGACCTTCTTCATCTCGGCAAGGTCCTCGACGCCCGCGTCATCGAGGTTGTTGTCGCCCGCGAGATACACCATGAACGTCCACTTCTTCTTGCCACCGTTTGCGGCGGCGGCGCGGCGGTTCGTTGCACGACGCATGGTCTCCTCCGACACTGCTAGACGTTCTTCGTCCCGAACCAAAACTTCAAATTCGCGAACGCGACGAGCTGCCCTTTCCCGGTTCTCAGAGCATCGCGCCCGAAACTCACGGACAGCCACGCATCGGACGCCGGCAAGATCGCATACTCGACGAGCGCGACGACCCGATACCGAGGATCGTGTCCCCTGACCTCACGGTGGATCCCCTCGCTCGAGATCGCGAAGCGGGAGCTCGCGAAGACGATGCGGGCGCCCACGTCGAGCGCGTCTTCCGATTCGCTGATGATGTCGATTCGCTGATAGCGCGTCAGGACCAGCACCGACCACAGCGGCTCCGCCCAGCCGGCAGTGATCCCCGCCGCCCATGTGTTGAAGCGGCCGGAATCGAACGAGGAGGTCGTGAATCGCCACGCTGCAGCGCCGGCGGCGTCCACCAGCAGACCCATCCGCGCTGCGGCACCCGCGAGGCATGCTTCGGAGAGGCGCGGCAGCATGTCCTCGATCGTCTTCACACGAGCGGCTTTCCAGGCCTCGACGGCTGCGTCCAGCTCCTGAGGCGGAAACCGCTGCGACAGGTCGACCATCACGTCCGCTGGTACCAACCCCGCCGTCGCAGCATCGGCTGCTTTCATCTTGATCGTCTGGAGCTCCAGCGCACATTTCAGCGACGGCTTGCCGTCATACAGCTTGAGGCGAATCCCGGCCGCCAGGTCCGTGTAGGGATTCGGGACGTCTTGCGACGCATCGACGGAGCGAGTCCCGAGCGAGAGCGTCGTATTGCGGAACACCTTGCGGAAGCGTTGTCGCTCGAGCGCCTCCAACGTCAACGTCGGGTGCGAGCGCAGCCAGTACGGAGCGACCTCGAGCGACAAGCTCCTCGGAACGATGAGCGACCCGCCCCCGAGGAACGTTCCGAGGTTGAGCGCGAGCTGCGACACGCTCGTCGGACGCTGAATCTCGGACGGACTCGCGTCGAGGATGTCGAATGCTGGTGAGTCCGGCGCCCGCATCTTGTTCAGCTCCGGCAGGCGTTCCAGAGCGGCGCGCGCCTCCTTCGCTGCGCCGGCGAGCTCGTTCGACACGGTGGCGAGGTCTGGCTCGGGAGCGGCGCGTGCACGCGCATACCCGAGCACGAGCAAGAGCGCCGCGGCGAGGACGCGAGCCATGACCAAGACCTAGACCAGGAACAGGCTGGTGAAGTGCGCGCTGTCGCCTGGTGTCCCGTCGCGCGAGTGCAAGATGGTCTGGGCAGGCACGCCGTTTCGAAGCAGGGTGACGGTCGCCGAAAGGTGGTCCGTCTCCGGTCGAACGTCACGGACGACGGTGCTCACCTGCACGAGCTTCGCCGCGCGAACGTCGGTCCCGGTTCCGACGTCGTGACGGTCCGAGTCGTCGCCTTTGGTGACGTTGGCGCCGACCTGGACCGCCCAGCCGCCGGCCTGGCCGTCGCCGATGACGACTTGCACCGCGATGACGTCGGTGTCGCTCACGCTGACGACCGCGTTCTTCGTCTCGGTGATCATGTCTCTCCCGGACGATCGTCTCCACGCGACGTCGAGACATGCACCAGCGCGGTTCGGGTCGCGTAGGCCAAGGCGATTTACACTCCGAGCGAGAATGACAACTGCCCGCGAGGATGCGCCCGCGCACCTCGGACGAGGGAGCCCGTCGCGGATTGCGCGGCAACGCTCGCGTGCCCGTATGACTGCGTCGAGAAGACCGCGGCGCCAGCCGAGAGCCGGGCGTCCTCACACCCAATCCGCGCGAGCAAAGGGCCTTGGGACTCGTCATCGCCGGCCGGATCGTTCCGCTGAGCCTCGACCGTGCAGTCGCACCGTCGGAGTCGTCCAGCTTCCGCGGCAAGGTGTGGATCGGCGACGACGGTCGGATCGCTGCCGTGACGAAGGGCGCGAAGGCAGGTCCGAAGGGATTCGAGTCCGCGGCGATCGTCGACGTCGGCACCGACCTCGTCGTCCCCGGGCTCATCGACCTCCACAGCCATCTCGCGTACGCGACGCTACCGCTGTGGGTCGAGCCCAACCGCACCGTCCCTTTCGCGAACCACGACGTCTGGCCCGGCCGGCCGACCTATGCCGAGAGCATCACGTGGCCGGCATATGCCCTCATCGAAGCCGCGCCAGCCGAGCTGCTGGCGTACGCGGAGGTCCGTGCGCTGATCGGAGGCACGACGAGCATCCAGGGCTCGCCGCCGAGCAACAGACCTCTCGACGGGTGGCTCGTACGGAACGTCGAGGACGAGACGTTCGGAGGCGCGGTCGGCCACGACCAGGTGCTCGCGTCCACGCTGACGATGAAGTCTGAGCAGCTCGCCGAGCGGGCCGACCGGATGCGCGGTGGAGCGACGTTCATCTACCACTGCGCGGAGGGCCGGCCGGGTTCGATCGCAGCGCGCGAGTTCGTCGCGCTCCAGTACGCCGGGTGCCTGCAGGACCACCTCGTCGCGATCCACACCAATGCCGTCGACCCGAGCGCCTACGCGACGTGGGGCGAACCGGGCGCGATCGTGTGGTCCCCGTTCTCGAACCTGTGGCTCTACGGCACTACGACGGACATTCCCGCGGCGATGAACCGAAGGATCAACGTCTGCATCGGGTCCGACTGGGGCCCGTCGGGCACCCGCAACGTCCTCGGCGAGCTGAAGGTCGCTGCGCTGGTCAGCCAGGCAAGAGGCTGGGGGCTCACGCCCATGGAGCTGGTGAAGATGGTCACCGCCACTCCGGGCGACGCGCTGGCCAAGGCGTGGAAGCAGCAAGCCGGCCGACTGCAGCCGAAGGCCTTGGGCGATCTCGCCGTGATCGCCGCCGCGAAGGGCGCGGATCCATTCAAGGGCATCCTGGGCGCCACCGAGGACGACGTGCGCCTCGTCGTCATCGGAGGACGACCGCTCTACGGCACCGCGGAGCTGATGCAGGAGGCGCGCGCCACACGGTCGAGCGCATTGCGCGTCAATGGCCAATCGCGCCGGCTCGCGCTCACCCGGCTCGACGCGCGAGATGCGGCCTGGTCCTTCGACGAGGTCGTCGCGCGGTGCGAGGCGGTCCGGGCCGATCCGAAGAGGGCCATCGAGAACGCGCGCCAGCGCGGGCTTGCCTCCCTGCGCGCAGGCGGTGTGCCGCCTCTGCGGCTCGCGCTCGACATGCCGACAGGGCGCGTCCCCATCGGCGGGCTGCCGAAGGATCTGGGGCAGATCCACGTGCCGCCCCTCCAGCCGCTGGCGCACGATGCGGCTTTCTTCGCTGCGATCCGCGGCCGAGGATTTCACGGCGGAGTGCTCGATGGACTCGCCGGCTTCTACTCGTAGGATCGCCGATGACGCGTCGACACGATGGCGTTGATTTGCAGCGGGCACAACGCGGGCAGCTTCTCAGCGACCACCTCCGCGCGCCGGCTCCGCGGAGAGGTCGTCTCGCGACTGCCCAGGGCGCGAGGCCGGCGCTGCCCGGCGCCGGTCAGCGGGCCCTCGACGGGGGCGAGCGGCTTCGAATCATCGACACGCTCACGAAGGTGTTCGGCGGGGCGTACTGCCACCTGCCGCAGAAGCGCGCCGCCTACGCGATCGACCCGGTCCAGGCGCTGCTGCTGCTGCGCGGCCGCGCCGTCGAGCTCTCCGACGGCGAATTTCACCTCGCCGTGACCTCGATCGTGACTGGGCTGCGCGACGCCCACACGCGGTACTCGGGCCCGAAGGTCATGCAGGGGGCGGTCGCCGCGCTGCCGTTCCTCGTCGAACAGTACGGAACGCACGACGACCCCACCTTCGTGGTGTCGAAGCTGTCGGCGCCCGAGCTCGTGCACGACAAGGAGTTCAAGAAGGGGGTCGCGCTGACGAGCTGGAACGGAGTTCCGTTCGCACGGGCAGTGGACATGTACGCGGACCGCGAGACGGGCGGACGTCCCGATGCGCGCCGCGCGCGAGCTCTCGAGTCGCTCACGTTCCGCGCGCTCGAATACGGTCCACCCCCCGATGAGCTGTGGGTGTCGATCGGGTACCGATCCTCCCGCGGCGCGAGTCGCGAGGTGCGAATGAACTGGCGCGTGGTGGTTCCCGGCCTTGCTCGCTCGGCACAGCCCGGCCTCGGCGCGTCGCGGTTCATCGCGGCGGATCCTGCGGCGGAGCAGGTCCGGCGCGCCAAGAAGCTGATGTTCTCCGGTGAGCTGTGGAAGGCGGAGGCCAGTGGCGCCGCCGTCGCGCGCGCGCGCGACTGGATTCCCACGCCCATGCACGACGCGCTCGCCGCTCGCGAGGTCGAGCATCGGGCCGTCGGCGAGCTCGGCTACTTACGAATCTGGAGCTTCGACGTCCCCGACGACGACGCCTTCATCGCGGAGGTGGTGCGCCTGCTCGACCTCCTGCCCGGTACGGGCCTCATCCTCGACCTCCGCGGCAATCCTGGCGGATTGATCTGGGCCGCCGAACGGCTGCTCCAGCTGTTCACGCCGAATCGGATCGCGCCGACCCGGTTCAGCCTTCTCGCGACGCCGCTCACGCGCGCGATGGCGCGCAGCGCGTTCAACCGTCTCGAGCTGGAACCCTGGCTGCCGTCCCTCGAGGCGGCGATCTCCACCGGCGATGCGTACTCGCAGCCGCTGCCGCTGACTGATCCCGTGTGGTGCAACGACATCGGCCAGCGCTACGGCGGACCTGTCGTGTGCGTGGTCGATCCGAACACCTACTCGTCCGGAGACCTGTTCGCGGCGGGCTTCGTCGACAACGAGATCGGGCCGCTGGTTTGCGTCGGCGAGGCCACCGGGGCGGGCGGGGCCAACGTGTGGACGCACCACGACGTGCGGCAGGCGCTCTCCGGCACCGAGTTCGAGCTGTCGGACCTGCCGAGCGACGTCGGCTACACCTTGGCGGTGCGGCGCGCGGTGCGAAGCCTCGCCGCCGACGGCGTCCCCATCGAAGATCTGGGCGTCGCGGGCATTCATTACGCGATGACCAGCACCGACCTCCTCAGGTCCAACGAGGACCTGGTCGTTTTCTGTGGCGGCCTGCTCGCCGGCGCGGATCGGACGAGCATGAAGGTGACCGTCCAGAACGCGGCGGTGACCGTGACGACGGCCGGGCTCGACGAGCTCGAGGTGTACGTCGACGAGCGCGCCCAGGGCACGCGGATGATCAGCGACGGTGCCGTGGAGCTGGCGCGGCCGAAGGCGGCCGCGATGGAATTCGTCGGTCGCCGGCGGGGCGAGATCCGGCAGCGGCGCAAGGTTGCTCTCTGACCCTGCGCTCAGGAAATCACACCGTCCGGAACGGTGACCGTGATGTTCCGGCGCTTGCCCAGGAGCGTGGTGCCAACGCGACGGGCCCACCCGTCGGTGCGGTACATCCACTGCGGTACGCCTGCTGGCAGATCCGAGGAGGGGATATCCGCCTTGTCGGCGTCCACGAAGGCGTCGCCATAGAGAGCGAGCTGAGTGCCGGGCACGTCCTTCTTCGTGATCGCCGGGTGCAGCGTCTGGAGCGCGGCGTTCCACTGCTTCAGCATCTTCTTCGTGTTCGCCTGCTGCTCTGCTTTCGTGCCGCCCGCCGACGCGGGGAACGTCGGGTGAATGAGAAACGCGACGGGCACACCGCTCGGCGGATGGTGGACGTTCGTGTAGTCGGTCCATGCCTTCTTCGCCATCGCCCCGAACGTGATCACCGCCTCCACGTTTCCGGATGACATGAGCGCGTCGATCCAGAGGTTGCGATAGTCCCGCACCCTCGGCTTGGACACGTACCTGGCGCCCTTCGCGCCGTAGACGCTGTAGAGGAGCGCATTGAGGAAGACGTAGCTGCGAGTCATCCCGAGCTTCGCAAGGAATCCTTGCGCTCGTCTCCCTGCCTCACCGACCAGGATGCGGCGGAGGATGTTCTCGTGCTGCCCGGGGTCCTGTCCGATGAGCAGCACGCGAGCGCTGCCGTCGAGCCTCCCGCGGTGGAAGATCGGCCCCCACTCCGTCCTGAAGTCGGTCGATGGATAGGCCGCCTCGTCGGGATAGGTCGCTGCCAGCGTCGTGAACGGCTCACGGAC
Organism: Anaeromyxobacter sp.; assembly: GCA_036394835.1. Lineage (GTDB taxonomy): Bacteria > Myxococcota > Myxococcia > Myxococcales > Anaeromyxobacteraceae > Anaeromyxobacter. The sequence continues at coordinate 12,209 of DASWEI010000046.1, forward strand.
GTAGCCAGGGCAAAACTCGATGGCACTCATGTCGGACTCGCCACGGCAGACCTTCGCGCTGCGTGTAATCGTATACACGGCGTCGCGTTTTCCACGAGATTCGCTCGCGCCACTCAGGGCGCCCCGTTGGGACGATTCCGATCACTCCGCAAGCAGCACCCCATACGATGAGTGGACACGGCGGAGCGCCGCGTCGAGGATGTTCCGCGCGAGGAGAACCAAATGGCACAGCTCACGAAGCGTCAAGTGAAGTGGTACGGCTGGGTTCGCGACCTTCCAGACCAGCGCGACCTGATGTACGCGGCGCCGCTGACGAAGCAGCCGCTGCCGGCCGCCGTCGATCTGCGAAAGGAGTTCAAGGTCCCGGCCTACGATCAGGGAGAGCTCGGCAGCTGCACGGGGAATGCGATCGCTGCCGCCGTGCAGTTCGCGCGGCAGAAGGCCGCGAAGAAACCGGACTTCGTCCCGTCGCGGCTCTTCATCTACTACAACGAGCGCGACATCGAAGGGACGGTGAACGAGGACAGCGGTGCGCAGATCCGGGACGGTACGAAGGCGGTGTCGAAGCTCGGCGTGTGCCCGGAGTCCAGCTCGCCCGCGCAGCCGTCGGACTGGCCGTATGACATCGACAAGTTCACGAGGAAGCCGCCGGCGGCTTGCTACGAGTTCGCGCAGGCTCATCAGATCACGTCGTACCGGCGCGTTCCGCAGATCCTGACGCAGCTGCGGGCGTGCCTCGCGGCCGGGTTCCCGTTCGTGTTCGGCTTCACCGTCTACGAGAGCTTCGAGTCGGACGAGGTCACGAAGACGGGTATCGTCAACTTGCCGGCGAGCAACGAGCAGGTGCTCGGCGGGCACGCCGTGCTCGCGGTCGGCTACGACGACAAGGAGCAACGCTTCATCGTCCGGAACTCGTGGGGCACGGACTGGGGACGAGACGGCCACTTCATGATGCCGTACGCCTATCTCGCCGACGCACACCTGTCCTCGGACTTCTGGACCGTGCGCCTCGTGGAAGGGTGACGGCGCACACCCCGGCAAAGAGTCGTACGCGGCGAGGTGCTACTGCGCGACGACTCGTAGCGTGAATCTCCGCGCGGCCTCGGCGCTCCCGAACGACCGCGCGTACGCAAGCTCGATCGCGGCTGCGCCCGCCTGGGCGGCGGTGAATGTCCAGGTGTGGCGCGCCGGCGCTCCAGGGGTCGCGGAAGGCGCCTCGAGCCGATCACGCTCGAGTCGGCACACCGGGGCGCCGTCCGATGCGACGTTCCATCGGTACCCCGCCGTACGCGTCTCGGCCAGAACGACCTCGAGCGTCTCTCCCACCTTCATGCGGATCTCGTTCCCGTTCGCCGTCTCGTCGACACGCATCGGCACTTCTCCAGGGGAGGCGTTCCCCGCGGATTTCGCTCGCCCGGCGACGCACGACACCGCCCCCACGACGACGCATAGCGCGGCGGCGGCGGCGGCGCGCCGACGGACCACGAGACCGGTGCGGAGCAAGGGCATGGCGAATCGCGCTCGAGCGCCCGAATCAGAGCTCGCTCTTCCGGACCACGATAGGAGCAGTGAGCGGCCCGGGAACACTCGTCATCGAGGGACCCCCGGTCGGAGCGCCTCTCGCGGGAGAGCGCGCGCAGCACCGGCCTTGACGTCGGGTCTCGGTGGAGGAGTACGAGGTGGCGGCGGCGCCGAGGATCAGGTCGACCGGGGAGAGCATCGGCACGGAAGAGCCCTCGTCGCGGAGCGCCAGGGCGGGCTCGCCCTGCGCGACGTGGGTTCCGAGCGCTGGCACGTCCACCGCCGCAGGGCCGCATCGTCACGCTGGCCCCATCCCCCAGCGCCGGATCGTCCGGGCCTCGATCGGCGCGAACACACCGCTCTCGACGGCGAGCCCGATGAGGACGACCGCGAGCAGCCCCGCGAACACCTCCGGCATCTCGAGCAGGTTCTTCTTCTCGTAGATGAACCAGCCGAGCCCTCCCGATCCCGAGCTGACGCCGAACACGAGCTCCGCCGCGACGAGGGTGCGCCACGCGAACGCCCAGCCGACGCGGAGCCCCGAGAGCACCTGCGGGAACGCGGCCGGCAACAGGATCCGGACCGCGAGCCCGGCGCCGCGCAGCCCGAGGCCCCGCCCGACGCGACGGAGCGTCGGGCTCACCGACGAGAAGCCCGCGTGGGCGTTCAGCGCCATCGGCCAGAGCACCGCATGGACGATGACGAAGACCAGGCTCGGGGTGCCGATCCCGAACCAGAGGAGCGCGACGGGGAGGAGCGCGATCGCGGGGAGCGGGTTCATCATCGCGGTGAGGAGCCCGAGCACGTCGGCGCCGAGGCGCGTCGTCGACGCGAGCGTCGCGAGCAGCGCCGCGAGCGCGGCGCCCACCGCGTATCCGGCCACGAGCACCCTCAGCGAGCAGCCGACGCGCGCCAGGATCTCGCCGGACGCGACCTCCCGGCCGAGCGCGCGAAGGACCGACGACGCGGCGGGGAGGACGAGAGGGTTTCCGAGGCAGCGCGCGTAAACCTCCCACCCGACGACGAGCACGGCGAGGACGGCGGCGCGCCTGAGCCGCCCCGCCCGGCGCGCACGCGCCTCGGTCGCGTCGCTCATGATCGTCAGATGCACCAGTCGCCTCCGTCGGCGTGGAGCAGCTCGTGGACCCGGAGCGACAGGGCCGCCGCCTCGGGCCCCTCGCAGCGGCCGTCGCGGCCGACCGGGAGGTCCGCGCGCACGCGCCCGGGGTGCGGCGACAGGAGGACGATGCGGGTCCCGATCCTGACCGCCTCGTCGATGGCGTGCGTCACGAAGAGGAGCGTCGGGCTCGCGTCGTCCCACAGCGCGAGGAGCTCGTCCTGCATCCGCCGGCGCGAGAGCGCGTCGAGGGACGCGAACGGCTCGTCCATCAGGACGAGCGCGGGGCGGAGCGCGAGGCAGCGCGCGATCGCGACCCGCTGCTTCATGCCGCCGGAGAGGGTGTGCGGGTACGCGCCCGCTCGGTCGAGGAGCCGGACGCGTGCGAGCTGCGCGTCCGCGAGCGCGTCCGCCTCCCGCCGCGACACGCCGCTCGCCGTGCGAAGCGCGAAGGCGACGTTCTCGCGCACCGTCTTCCAGGGCAGGAGCTGATCGAGCTCCTGGAACACCACCGCCCGGTCCGGCCCAGGGCCGGCCACGGCACGCCCGCCGATCGAGATCCGTCCGGATGCGGGGGCGAGGAAGCCCGCGATCGCGCCGAGGAGGCTCGACTTCCCGCACCCGGACGGCCCGACGAGCGCGAGCCGCTCTCCGCGCGCGACGCGCAGGTCGATGTCCTCGACGGCGGTGATGGTCCGGCCGCCGCTGCGGTGCCGGAGCGTCACCGCCTCGAGGTGCAGGAGCGGCGCACCGGGCGCGGCGGCGAGCGGGGCGGCGGGCACGGCCGGGGACACGGCTCAGCTCCCCGGCTGCGTGTGGACGGTCTTGAAGAAGAGGTCCTTCCAGCTCGCCGGCCGCGCGGGGATGGTCCCGATCTTCGCGAGGAAGTCGGTGAAGGCCCCGATCCGCTGAGGCGTCGTCGTGAAGGAGACGGCGGGATCGTCGAGCTGCGCGAGGATGGCCTCGACCGGCTCCTTCGACCTCGATGCCCGGACGTACAGCTCGGCCGCCGCGCGCCGGTTCGCCCGGATCCACTCGACCGCCTCCGCGAGCGCCGCGTACACCACCGCGAACGTGCGCGGGTTCGCATCGGCGAAGGCCTGGGTCGAGCTCAGCACGTTGAAGGTGTGGGGACCGCCGAGCAGCTCGAACGAGTTCAGCACCGTCCTGACCCGATGGTCCGCGAGCTCCTGGGCGACGTACGGCGGGCTCGCCGCGTGCGCGCTGATCGCACCGCCGCCGGAGAGGAGCGCGACGGCCGCGTCGGGGTGCTTGAGCGCGACGGTCAGCGGGTCGAGGCGCGTGTACCCCTGATCGCCGAACGCCTTCGCCGCGGCCATCTGCAGGACGACCGCCTGGATCGAGACCTTCACCGCCGGGACCGCGATCCGATCCTTCTCGCCGAAGTCGCGGATGCTCTTCACGGCCGGGTTCGTGGTGTTCACGTAGATGGGCACCGCGTCGAGGGCGCTCACCCCCTTCACGGCGCCGCCGGTGCGAGCCCAGAGGAGCACGAGCGGGGCGACGCCGGTCGCGACGTAGTCGACGCTCTTCGAGAGGAGCGCATCGGACGCCGCGGGGCCGCCGGAGAGCGTGACCCAGCTCACCTTCACGTCCCCGAGCCCGGCGGCGGCGGCGCGCTTCTCGACGAGCCGCTGCTCCTCGAGCACGACGAGCGGCAGGTACCCGAGGCCGAACTGCTTGGCGATGCGGATCTCCGCCTGCTCGGCGCGGGTGGCGGGCGGCGTGGCGAGCGCCGCGAGCGCGGCGAGGGCGAGGAGCTTCGAGGCGACTCGGTTCACGGCGTCCTCCTGCCCGGCGTCGTGCGGGCGAGCTGGTCGAGGTGCTTGAAGAAGGGGCGCTCCACCTCCTGGCGGGCGCGCAACGTGGCGTAGCTCTCGTCCGAGATCTGCTGCGGCTCGATCTCCCAGACCGCGGCGAGGTCCGCCCCGGGGCGCTCGGCGCGAAGCCGCTCGTAATGGCCGCGGAACACGGCCCCGGCGACGTGCGCCTTTCGCACGCGGCCGCGGATCCGCCAGGTCGTCCCGTCGCGGTCGGCGACGACCACCGCGACAGGTCGGTCGAACCAGATCGAGGCGACGAGGTCCCGCTGGGTGCGCGACGCCTCGAGCGGCTCGAGGTAGAGGATGTGTCCCGCGGCGTCGACCTCGAGGTCGGGCGATAGCACGGCGTGCGGCTCGCCGTCCGGTCCGGTGGTGGCGAGCACCCGGGCGGCGTGGCGGTACGCGAGCAGCGCGCGCAGAGGCGGTTCGAGCGCGACGGTCACGGCAGGGCTCCGTTCAAGCGCGAGAGGTCGGTGTCCGGGTGGTTGCCGCAGTGGCGGTAGTCGTCGAATTCGACCGGGAGCCGGTACTTCACGCGGAGGCCGTGCAGCCCCTTCGCGAGCCGGACGTAGTAGTCGAGCGACGCGTTCCGCTGATCGCCGAGCGCGCTCGCCGGTCGCGGCGACCAGACGATGAAGACCGTCGAGACGCCCTCGGCGGCGAGCCCCTCCGCCTCGGAGAGGACGGCGTCGAGCGCGTCGTCCTCCGAGGCGAAGCCGTGCGGCCGCGCAAGCTCCACCCCCGCGACGATCCCGGTGTTGACGCGCCCGCGACCGAAGATGCTCACCGCGGCGACGAGCCGCCGCTTCCACTCGCGGTACCCGATCCAGCGCGCCTTGCCCGGGCAGATCCAGCCGAAGAGCCGCTCGTCGAGGACCTCCACGTCCGCCGTGTAGGACATGAGCCCGGTCTCGCGGTGCAGGCGCTCGAGCTGCGCCTCGCTGAACGCCGTCCCGATGAGCTGGCTCGGAAACCGGGGCGCCTCGAACGAGGCGCCGAGCGCGCGGAGGATCTCGACGTAGTAGTCGACCTCCTCGTCGAACGGCGCGGCCCCGCGGGTGTTCGAGCCGGCGGTGAGGCAGAGGCCCACGAACCTCCCCGGCTCCTTCAGCGCCTCGGCGATCGTCTCGCGCACGTCCTCCGGATCGAGGCGGGCGGGCATGCCGAGCTCCTCCTTGCCGCGCCGGAGCTGCGGGACGATGTCGCAGAACAGGCAGCCCTCGTCGTCGTTCCAGAAGTGGCAGTGACGGTACGGGAAGACGTTGAGCCGCTGCGGGCGCGCGCTCACGACGAGCCGCATGGGGACGCCCGAGCGCGTCGTCTTCCCGTAGAAGTCGGGACGCGGCCAGTACTCGACCTCCTCCACGGGCCGCCCGGCGTCCACGAGCGCGAGCCGGCCGTCGACGAGGTCGACGACGTAGGGATCCTGCTCGAGCGGCGTCGGCGTCGTCACGATGGAGGAGCCGTCGCGCAAGAGCAGCGACTCCGGCCGCGCGGCGGTGCACCCGTCCCGCGCGCCGAAGATGTGCGTGCCCGTCGTCTGGTGGCGCTCCGGGTCGAGCCGCTCGAGCGCGGCGTCCGTGTAGAACACCCCGCGGCGCTGCACGTCCGTCTTGACGACGACGATCCGCGGGACGTCGGGGTGCTTCGCGCAGACCTCGTCGAGCGACGGCTCGACGGGGCGCGGCTTCGATACGTAGGCCATGTTCCCCGCTCCTCTGCTGCCTCGCCTACCCGACGGGCTCGCTGTAGGTCATGACGACTCCTGCTGGATGCGCGTCCGTCTTAACGGATGCCGCGACCGTCAGTCAAGACGGTGGTCGGCGTTCGCGAACAGCGCTCCCCGCGCGCGCTGCCGCAGCCCACGCGTTCACGCGTATCCGTTATTACGGTCACGCATCCGTCTTGACGTCCCGGCGTCCGCCATCTAGGATTCGCCGCCGTTATTGCGGCATGCACTCGATCGACGGAGGGAGGGGCGGACGTGAGCGATCAGCAGCGACGCCGGGAGCGCGGCCGGCGGGAAGCGGCGCGCGTGGCGCGGCCCTCCGCGGCCCGGAAGGCGGGCGACTCCGCCGCGAGGCTCAAGGCCGAGATCGCGCGGCGCGGGCGGGACCTCGGCGCGAGTCTCATCGGGTTCGCGCCGGTGCCGCGGTGGGGCGAGGCGAACGAGGTGCCCGCTCCCTACCGGCCCGACGCGATCTGGCCGCAGGCGCGCACGGTAGTGACCTTCGGGGTCCCGATGCTCTTGCCGATCATCGACTCGACGCCGTCCATCAACTACCAGGAGATGTACAACACGGCGAACCGGCTGCTCGATGACGTCGGCTACCGCCTCGCGGTGTGGCTCTCCGACCGCGGCCACGCGTCGATCTTCCTGCCCCGCGACGGCTACGGCAGCCTCGAGGTCCTGCTCGCGAACCCGTTCGCCTCGTTCAGCCACGTCATGTCGGCGAAGTACGCCGGACTCGGCACGCTCGGGCTGCACCACAGCCTCATCACGCGCGAGTACGGACCGCGGCTGCGGCTCGCGTCGATCTTCACGAGCGCCGAGCTGCCCGGCGATCCGCTCCGCGTCGAGGACCACTGCACCGCGTGCCGGGTCTGCGAGCGGCTCTGCCCGGTGAACGCCCTCCGCTCGGTGGAGGGCGAGCTCGTGGGCCACCTCGACAAGGAGGCCTGCACCCGCCACCACATCAAGCTCCGCGAGGAGGAGCACTGGCCCTGCGGCATCTGCGTGAAGGTCTGCCCCGTGGGCGAGGATCGGACCGTGTTCGAGAGCTTCTCGACGAAGCAGTACCGCGAGGAGCGGCCCGCGCTCGAGAAGGACCTCTCCGACCCGCGCTGGGGCGGGCTCGTTCACCTGCGCAAGCACGGCTCGGCGAAGACCCGGATCGCGTGATGACCGCGTCCATCTCGCATGACGCCCCCGCGATCTCCATCGCGCACGTCTCGAAGACGTTCGCGGGCGGCCGCGCAGGGGCCCCGCTCCTCGCCCTCGACGACGTGAGCCTGGAGGTTCGTCGGGGCGAGTTTCTCGCGCTCCTCGGCCCGAGCGGATGCGGGAAGTCCACCCTCCTGCACGTCGTCGCCGGCCTCGTCGCCGCGGACGGAACGGTGGCGGTGAACGGGGCGGCGGTCACCGGCCCCGGCCTCGATCGCGGCGTCGTGTTCCAGGACTACGCGCTGTTCCCCTGGCGCACCGTCGCCGAGAACGTCGCCTTCGGTCTCGAGATCCGCGGCCTCGCCGCCGCGGAGCGCGCCCGCATCGCGCGCGAGCAGCTCCGGCTCGTCGGCCTCGCCGGCTTCGAGGACCGGCTGCCAGCTCAGCTCTCCGGCGGCATGAAGCAGCGCGTGGCGATCGCCCGGGCGCTCGCCTTCGACCCTGAGGTGCTCCTCATGGACGAGCCCTTCGCCGCCCTCGACGCGCAGACGCGCGAGCTCCTGCAGGCGGAGCTGCTCCGGATCTGGGAGCGGACGGGCAAGACGATCGTCTTCGTCACGCACAGCATCGACGAGGCGGTCTTCCTCGCGCAGCGGGTCGCCGTCATCACCGCGCGCCCCGGGCGCGTGAAGGCCATCATGGACGTGGAGCTGCCGTCGCCCCGCTACGTGCACGACGCGCGCGCGACGCCCGAGTTCGTCGCGCGCCGCCACGCGCTCTGGGAGCTGCTCTCGGAGGAGGTCACGCGCGCCGCCGAGGTGGCGTCGGCGCAGGTGCCCGAGCCGGCCACGCCGGCGCTGCGTCCCCGGCTCCTCGCCTCCTTCGCCCGTGCCATCTCCCGGCGGGTCGCGTGATCCGCCGCCTCGCGCCCCGCGTGGCCGTCGTCGCGGCCATCCTCCTCGCGTGGGAGCTGCTGCCGAGGACGGGCGTCGTGAACGCGGTGTTCCTCACGCCCGCGTCGGAGGTCCTGCGCGCCCTCTGGCGGCTCCTCGCCGGTGGTGAGCTCACCCGCCACGCGCTCGCCAGCGTCCTCCGCGTCGCCTGGGGGCTCGGCGCCGCGCTCGCCGCCGGCGTGCCGCTCGGCCTCGCGATGGGCTGGTTCCGTGGGCTCGAGGCTTCCGTGAACGCCCCGCTCCAGGCGGGCCGGCAGGTGTCGGCCATCGCGCTCTTCCCCGTCTTCATCCTGTTCTTCGGCATCGGGGAGCTGTCGAAGGTGGTCATCATCTTCTGGGCGTCGCTCTGGCCGATCCTCCTCAACACCGTCGCCGGCGTGAAGGGCGTGGACCCCGTGCTCGTCCGGTGCGCCCGCTCGATGGGCGCGCGCGGCGTGACGCTGTTCGCGAAGGTGGTCCTGCCGGCGGCCGCGCCGTCGATCTTCACCGGCGTCCGGCTCGGCGCCGCGTACGCCTTCATGGTGCTCGTCGCCGCCGAGATGATCGGCGCGAACGCGGGGCTCGGGTTCCTGGTGCTGAACTCCCAGGAGGTCTTCGACATCCCGCGGATGTACGCCGCCATCGTCGCGCTCGCCGCGCTCGGCCTCGCGGTGAACGACCTGTTGCACCTCGCCGAGCGCCGCGCGACCGCGTGGCGCGAGGCCGCCGAAAGCTGAAAGCTGAACGCCATCAACCGCCCGGACGACCGGGCACCCGGAGGGAAGATGAAGCACCTGAAGCTCGCCACCGCCCTGTCGCTCCTCGCGCTCGCCGCGCCAGCGCTCGCCGCCGACGCACCGCAGCCGCTCGTCGTGCGCTACCCGAACATCCAGTGGTTCGACCCCGTCTACGTCGCCGACGAGAAGGGCTGGTTCGCGGAGGAGGGGATCAAGATCGAGTGGGTCGGCGAGGTGTCCGCCGCCCAGCTCGTCCCCGCGGTCGCGGCAGGAAAGATCGACTTCGCGAACCGCCACACGCCGCTCGTCCTCACCGCGCGCGCCGGCGGCGCGAAGCTCAAGATCGTGGCGGCGGGCGCGCGGACGACGCCCGACCGCCCGCACATGAAGTACCTGGTCCTTCCCGGCAGCCCGATCAAGTCGGTGAAGGACCTCGAGGGCCGGAAGGTCGCCATCAACAGCTTCGGCGCCTGCTCCGAGTACGTGCTGAAGGAGCACCTGCGCCGCAACGGGATCGGCAAGGGGGTCGAGTTCCAGGTGATCCCGGACCCGAACCAGGAGCAGGCGCTCGTGCAGGGGCTCGTGGACGTCGGGGTGCTGCACTCGCCGTTCTACGAGAAGGCCGTGAAGACCGGCGTCGCCCGCGAGCTGTTCAACGACTACGTCGTGGACGACGGCCTCTCGGGCATGCTGCCGTACTTCACGAACGAGGAGCTCATCCAGAAGAACCCCGAGCTCGTCCGCAAGTTCGTGAAGGTGCTCGTCCGCGCCGCCGACTGGACCAACGCGAACCACGACGAGGCGGGCCGCATCTTCGCGAAGCGCCGCGGGCTCGACCCACAGTACGCCGGGAGCTGGCAGTACTACGAGCACGTGCTCGTCCCGGGCCCCGCGCCGGTCCAGTGGTGGATCGACCTGCTCGTGCGCGAGGGCAAGCTGAAGCAGGGCCAGATCACGGCGACCGACGTCTACTCGAACGACTTCAACCCGTTCGCGAAGCACGCCACGCGCTAGCGGTCGCGGGCCATGCCCCTCCGCACGTCCCGCTCGATCCGCGCGTCGCGTGTCGCGGCCCCGCTCCTCGCGGCGGCGCTCCTCGCGGGCGCCTGCCCGGCGCGCGCGGCGTGCTGCATCTTCGAGGACCCCCTCCTCGCGATCGGCGACGTCGCGGCGCGGAGCGGAACCGTGCGCCTCGCGCTCGAGTCCGAGGTCGGCTCGTCGGGCGGGGCGATGGAGGCGCACGCGGGCATGACGATGGAGGAGAGCGTGCGCCTCGCGACCGTGCGCCTCACCGCAGCGTACAGCCCGCTCGAGCGGCTGAGCCTCGTCGCCACGGTCCCGTTCGCTCGGCGGGCGTGGCGCGCCGAGGGCGCGGACATGCCTGCCGAGCGGACCACGCTCACCGGCGTAGGAGACGTGGACGTCGGGGCGCGGCTCGCCCTCTTTCGCCAGGTCGAGTTCGTGCCGGACTACGCCCGAATCGCGGTTGCGCGCGTGCAGGCGATCGCGGTCGCGGCGGGGCTCGGCTTGCCTACGGGCGAGAACGGCGAGCGTCGCGAGGGCGCGCGCCTCGAGGAGCACGCGCAGCTCGGGACGGGCGCGTGGGCGCCGTACGCCGGGCTCGCGTGGCAGCTCCAGCGCGAGCCGTGGGCCGCGTCGATCAGCGCGACGGCGCGGGTGCGGAGCGAGAACGCGGTGGGGTACCGCTTCGGCCGGGCGCTGGTCGCGGGCGCGGACGTGCAGCGCGACGTTGGGTCCCGGCTGTCCGTCGGGCTCGGCGCGGACGTCCGCGTCGCCGCCCCGGACCGCGAGCACGGCGCGGCGGTCGCGAGCACCGGCGGACTCGTCGTCTCGGCGGCGCCGTCCGCCACGTTCGCCGTCGGCCACGGGACCCAGCTGCGGGTCCGGGGCCAGGTCCCCGTGCTCGAGCGGCTCCGCGGGGACCAGCGCGTCGGCGTCGGCGTGGTCGCCGGCGTCCTCTGGGCCGCGCGGTGAGCACGCCATGGCCGCCGTCGATCAGCCGCCGCTCACCGCGTCCAGCCCAGCGAGGAGGTCTGCCGCGAGGTCGCCGGCGTCTTCGAGCCCCACCGAGATGCGCAGCAGCGTCGGTGGCGCCTCGGCGTCCACCCGCCGGCGCCACTCGATGAGCGACTCGACCCCGCCGAGCGACGTCGCGTGGCGGAACAACGTGAGGCGCTTCGGCAGCTCGCGAGCTGCCGCCTCGGTGGCGAGCTCGATCGAGAGCATCGGACCGGGGCCGCGCATCTGCCGCGCCGCGAGGGCGTGGCCGGGGTGGGACGGCAGCGACGGGTGCCAGACACGCGCCACCTTCGGCTCGAGCACGGCCGCGAGGCGGGTTGCGGTCGCGGTCTGGTGACGCACGCGCAGCCCGAGCGTGCGGACTCCACGGAGCGTGAGCCAGGTCTCGAGCGCTCCCGGGACCGATCCGGCGACGACGCGGTTCTCGCGGAGCCGGCGCGCGAGCTCCGGATCCTTCGCGACGAGCACGCCGCCGAGCGCATCGGAGTGTCCGGCGAGGTACTTGCTCGTCGAGTGGAGCACCAGATCGGCGCCGAGCTCGAGCGGGCGCTGCAGCACCGGGGTCGCGAACGTGCCGTCCACGGCGAGCCGGGCTCCGGCCGCGCGAGCACGCGCCGCGTGCGCTGCGATGTCCTGCAGCTCGCAGGTCGGGTTCAGGGGCGTCTCGATCCAGACGAGGTCGCCTTCCCCGAGCGGCGCGTCGAGCGGGACCTTCGCGAGTCCCCAGGGGACGAACGCGTCGATCGCCGCCTGGCAGCCGAAGTAGCCGCCCCGCGCGATCGCCACCCGCCGCGGCCGGAGCACCGAGATCACCGCGGTGACCGCCGCGAGCCCCGAGGCGTAGGTCACCGCCTCGCCGCCGTCGAGCGCGCCGAGCACCGCCTCGAGCCGCTGGCGCGTCGGCTGCTCGAAGCGCGAGTAGAGCAGCCCCGCTGCGTTGTCGGCGTCGAACGTCGTCGAGACGTGAATCGGGGGGGCCACGTCCGACGCCGGGTCGATCCCTTCGTCCGCGTGGATCGCGAGGGTGTCCGGGCTCACGAGATCAGCCACTGCGTGCCTCCCTTCCCGAGATGTGCCGCGCGAGCATAACGCCGCAGGCGGATCGGAAGGGGCACGCGGGGGGCACCCAAGATCCCGTCCTGACGCCCACCGTTCGTGCGGTCACACTGCGCGTTCAGAGGAGGGACCATGTCGCGATTTCGACTTCTCTCGATCGACGGCGGAGGGATCCGCGGGATCTTGCCGGGGATGGTGCTCGCCGAGATCGAGGAGCGCACGAAACAGCCGATCTCGAGCCTGTTCGACGTCATCGCGGGGACCTCGACGGGAGGCATCCTGGCGCTCGGCCTGACGCTGCAGGCGAGTGGGCGCCCGAAGTTCTCCGCGTCGGAGCTCGTCGAGCTGTACGTGGCGAACGGGAAGGAGATCTTCTCGAAGGCCGAGCCGTGGGAGACCATCGACGCGTTCGTTGACGGGCTGCCGCTGTCGCGGGAGCTGGGAGAGCGGTTCGGCATCCCGCGAAACGAGGACCTGCACGACCTCGTCAGGCCCAAGTACCCGGCGAAGGGACGCCGGTCGGTGCTGCGGCGCTACTTCGGAGATGCGCGGGTCGCGGACGCGCTCGCTCGCGTGTTCGTGACGAGCTACGACACCGCGCTGCGCGTTCCGGTGCTCTTCGACAGCGCGGCGGACGACAACCAGGTCTTCTTCGATCAGATCCGGGACGCCTCGCTCGTCGATGCCGCGATGGCGACCTCCGCGGCTCCGACGTACTTTCCTCCGCATCGCGTCGAGTCGCGAAGGCCGCTGTCGCTCGTGGACGGGGGCGTCTTCGCGAACAACCCGGTGGCGCTCGCGTACGCGTTCACCCGGCCCCGCGACGTCGAGGACGAGGTCGTCGTCTCCATCGGCACCGGCTCGATGACGCAGAGCTACCCGTATGAGGAGATCCGCAACTGGGGGGCGATCCGCTGGGCCATCCCCCTGCTCTCCACGATGATGGACGGTCAATCCGAGGCGGCGGCGCTCGTCATGAAGCGGGTCCTCCCCGCGGGACGGCTGTTCCGCTGGCAGGCGCTGCTCAGCGAAGAGTCGGTCCCGCAGGACCTGGACGACGTGAGCGCGCCGACCATCGCGCGCATCCGCACCCTCGCCGAGAAGCTCGTGAAGGCGAAGTCCGACGAGATTGGCAGAGTCTGCGAGCTGCTGACCGTCTGACGGCAGTTCAGGCGGCATTCCGCTGGGGACCGGCTCGCAGGTTGCTGACGGAGAAAACCGCCCCCTGCGGATCCTTCACGACCGCGCTCCTGAACCCGGGCGTGTCGTGGGGCGGCACGATGACCTTCCCACCGAGCCTCGCCGCGTGCTCGGCGGTCGCGTCGGCGCTGTCCACCCAGAGCTCGACGCTCCAGTGCGGCGGCGCTGCGCCCGGCGAGCCTTCGCCGGCGATCATGACGCCCACCACGTCGCGGGGCACCGGCTGCTCGGGTTCACCGCCGACGTAGCCCGGGAGCCGCCAGAGCGTCATCCGAGCTCCGGCTGCGTCGAACGACTCCGGCTGCCAGCCGAACACCGCGCCGTAGAACGCCTTCGCGCCCTCGGGATCGGTGGTGTCCAGCACGCTCATCGCCCAGGCGCGTGGCTCGTTCACGAGCTGCGCACCGTCGCGAGCCCTGGCCTCCCAGACACAGACCAGCGCGCCCGCCGGATCGGCGAGCACCGCCATGCGACCGGCGGGGAGCACGTCGAACGGACCGTCGCGGACGCTGCCGCCTGCCTTCTTCGCCTTCTCGGCGGCCTCGCCGGCGCTCGCGACGCGGACGTAGGTGCTCCACGTCGGCGCGGGAGCGCCGCTCCGGTTCGTCGACGATCCGATCCCCGCGACGTCGCGACCCCTCAGCCGGGCGACGAAGTACCGGCCTGGCGGATCGCCGGGCATCGGCCCGGGCCCGACGAACTCCCACCCGAAGAGCGGTCCGTAGAACTCCAGCGCAGCCTGCGGATCCGGCTGCAGCGTCTCGACCCAGCATGGGACGCCCGGCGGATATCGCTCGCGCTCGCTCATGTCGCCGATCGGCGCCCTCCTGCTCGGCTGGAGCCCCTCCGCTGGCCGGACCCGCCGCTATGCTTCGCGGAGACGCTCGGGCGCGCTCGGTCTCGATGACGAGCCGGCGCTCTCGTCCGCGGCGCTCTCCAGGTCCTCGGCGCACGAGACGAGCGCCTTCGCCATGAGGCGGTGGCGCCACCTGTTCCACCAGTGCGAGTCCTCGACGAGCTGGAACGCTGCGAAACGCGCGAGACACGCGGAGGTTCGCGCGCCTGCGTCCTTGCCCGCGATGAAGCTGATGGAATCGTACGAAGTCACGGGGTCTACCTCTGATGCAGGACCTAACGCCCGCCGCCCGGCGCTGCCCGGCGCATTCGAGGCGCGACCCAGGGCCCGGGCGCCGAGTGCGTCCAAGGCTCGCCCTCGCTCGGGAGCGGCTCGCTCAGCTGGGCGCCGGCGCGCGAACCAACGATCGTGGTCAGACACGGCATCTTCGTTCACCCGCCATCGCGCCGCCACCGCGCCGTAACAGTCCGCGCGTACGGTCGCAGCCACGCCGAGACCGCATACCGGCACCCCGCGTCCGGCGGCGCTTTGCACGTGTCGCCGGTCGCCGCCAGGCCAAGAACGAGGAGAGACCATGAGGGGCTTCACGAGAACGTTTGCAAGGGCCGTCGGCGCCTTGCTCGTCCATGCGCTGTGCACTTCGCCGGCGTTCGCCGGCGTGCTGAAGAAACCGTATCTCATCTACGAGGGCACGAACACGACGATGACCGTGCTCTGGCAGGACACGGGCGTCGAGCCGACGAACACCGTGAGCTGGGCACGGACACGAGCTACGGCATGGGGACGGTGACCGTCCCCGAGTACGGCGCGAGCAATCAGCACCTGTTCCGGATCACCGGACTGCAGCCGGCGACCAGATACTTCTATCGGGTCGCGGATGCCACGAACGGCGTCTACGGCACGGGCTCCTTCCGGACCGCTCCGGACGTCGACGCGACGTCGGTGAAGTTCCTCGCCTTCGGTGACACGAGGTCCGGCCCGCTCGCCATGGACGGCGTCATCCAGGAGATGCGCAAGGTGTACGCGGCAGATCCTGCCTACCAGAGCATCAACATCCAGGCGGGGGACTGGGTGTCGAGCGACGCCGAGTCGTCCTGGACGGCGCAGTGGTTCAACTCCAACGCGCAGACGGGCCAGCTTCTCGCGGAGCAGCACCGCTTCCAGGTACTGACGAACTCACAACTCCACCGCGGGAGGGGCCGTAGGCTGAGCGGGTATGCGCGAAGGGGACGAGCCCGAGGGTGAACGGGTTAGGGCAACGAGGAGTGCGGCGGCCGAGGCGTGCCCGCGAAGAGGAAGGCGCCGTGACGAGATCGGCCTGCGGCCACCCGCGAGCTTCTCGTTCGACGCCGCGCCCCAATTTCCCGGCCGACGTCTCGGCCGACGTGCTTGACACGCTTCACCGTCAGATGATCTCCGCGGTGACGGAGCATGCGGGAATGCCGCTCCTGGCGCGGCAGATCTCGCCTCGCGTGCGCCGAAGACGCGCGAGGGCGTTCTCGAGGACCCGCTGGCGTTCGCGCTCCCTGACGCGACTCCGTGCGTCTGGGGAGGCGCCGAAATCGCGTGCGATGCTCGCGTCATGACCTCCGCACGCGATCTCTCCGCCCGCCTCGCCGAGCTCCTCCAGCGCGAGCGCGCCGCGCTCGCCGAGTTCCTCGTCGCCCTCGCCGACTTTGATCGGAAGCGGCTGTGGGTCGAGCTCGGGCACGCCTCGCTCTTCTATTTCCTGCACCGGGAGCTGGGCCTCTCGAAGGGCGCCGCTTTCTACCGGAAGACCGCGGCCGAGCTCATCCAGCGCTTCCCCGAGGTCGTCGAGCCGCTGCGCGACGGTCGCCTTTGCTTCACGAGCGTCGTCGAGCTCTCGAAGGTCCTGACGCCCGAGAACCGGAGCGACGTCCTGCCGCGGTTCTTCCACCTGTCGAAGCGGGACGCGAAGGCTGTCTCCGCTGCGCTCCGGCCTGACGAGACCGCGCCGCATCGGGATGTGGTGACGACGCTGCGCGTCTCGGGCATCGCATCCGCGCTCGAGCTTCCGGTGCAGGCGGAGGCAGCCTCGGACGGCGCTGTCACTCGTGTGTCCGGTTCGAACCCCCTCGCGCCGGCTCGAGTTCACCCGGATGAACCGCCGCGTGCCAGCTCGGACACCGAGCCCGCGCCGCGACGCGGACCGTGGATCGACGCCGAGCCGCTCACCGCGAACCTGAGCCGCCTCCACGTGACGGTGTCCCGCCGGTTCCTCGAGAAGCTCGAGGCGGCGCGAGCCGCCCTCTCCCACTCCCATCCGGGCGCGGGGGCGGAGGAGCTCCTCGGCGCCGGTCTAGATCTCCTCCTCGAGCGGCACGCCAAGCGGAAGGGGCTCGTCGAGAAGCCACGGCGCGAGCCGCCGCCTGCGAGGCCGGACCACGTCCCCGCCCACGTGAAGCGGGCGGTGTGGAACAGGGACGGCGGGCGCTGCCAGTGGCCGGTGGATGGGGGCGGGATCTGCGGGTCGACTCATCAAGTTGAGCTCGATCACGTGGTGCCGCGGGGGCGGGGTGGGCCGACGACGATCGAGAACACGAGATGCCTCTGCCGGTTCCACAACCAGCTCGCCGCGCGCCAGGTCTACGGCGACGCGTGGATGGGCAGGTTCACGCGCGGAGGAACCGCAGGGGAATCGGTCGCGGTATGGGCGGCTTCGCGGCGGCGCCGTGAGCGCATGCCGCTCGAGGCCAAGCGCGCTCGCCTGGATGTCGGGTGACAGAGAGGTGCCATCCGGCATTGATCGCCGTGCGCCTGTCCGAAGAGTGGTGAGCGAGCGGTTCGCCGTGCAGGAGGTCACGCGGGCGCACGGTCGGTCTCGCCGCTCCATGGGAGTGAGAGCAGGCGTTCACCAGGCGCCGGGCGGTCGTGGGCGAGACGACGAGGCGCCCGCCGGGCGTGCCGCAGCCGACCTCCTTGGGGAGAAGACCGATCATCCCATGCCGGCCGCCACCGCAGGCCGCTAGGTGAGCGGCGAGTCCAGGAGGGCACGAGATGAAGATCGCGATCATCGGATCCGGAAACATCGGCGGAACTGCAGCGCGCCTCTTCGCGGCCGCGGGGCACGACGTGGGGCTCAGCCACAAGAGCGGGCCGGAGTCGCTGCGCGAAAGGGCCGCGCAGCTCGGGCGGAACGCCTGCGCGATGACCGTGGACGAGGCGGCCGCGTTCGGCGACGTGGTCCTCCTCGCGTTGCCCTGGCGCGCGCGGGAGGACCTGCCCGCGGAGCTGCTCGCGGGGAAGATCGTGGTCGACGCGACGAACCCGTACCGACCCGACTTCACCGTGTACGATCTCGGCGACTCGAGCTCGAGCGAGGAGATGCTCCGGACGCTCCCCGGAGCGCGCCTCGTCAAGGCGTTCAACACGCTGTTCGCGAAGGACCTGGCGAGCAGCGGCCGCCCGGAGCTCCCGCTCGACGAGCGCACCGCGCTCCTCCTCGCGGGCGACGACCCGCAGGCGAAGGAGCTCGTGTCGAGGCTCGTCGAGGAGATCGGGTTCGCCCCCGTCGACACGGGCGGGCTCCGCGACGGCGGCCGCCTGCAGCAGCCGGGATCGCCCCTGTACGGCCGGCACCTCACGGGCGCCGAGGCGAGAGCCGCACTGCGCGCCGCGCAAACCGGCGCCGCCCGCTCGGGCGAGCCGACGCAGGCGCCCTGACCCGGCGGAGCGACCGTCGCGCGGCGCCGCCGGTTACGAGGCCATCGTCTCGCGCTGGCCCGACGCGCCCTCGCGGGCCGCCGCCGCCTCGGAGCGTCCATTCCGGAACATCACGTCCGCGACGAGCGGAATCGTGCTGATCGCTCCCACCGCCAGGAGCGTCCAGCCGATGGCGCGCCGCTGATCGGGCGCAAGCCGGTCTCCGAGCAGGAGGCCGAGGCCAGCGCCCCCTGCCACGCGTGTGCCGGCGATCATCGCCAGCTGCGGCAAGGTCACCATTCTCGACTTCATCGCGTGCTCCTTTCGTGCCGCCCGCTCGTACGGCGACCGCCGCCGCGCAGCCCGAGTGGGGACTTCTTAACCTTCGTCGTCGCCGCGGGATCTGCTCGACGGATGAAGCGTCCAAGCCTGAAGCTGTGGGTCGCGGTCCTCGCCGTCCTCGGTTCTGCGTGCATCGTCGCGGCCCGTCCACCTCCACCGCCTCCGCCGCGGATCATGCCGGCACCGGAGGCCGTCGCCATCGCGGCCCAGCTCGCCCGCTCGCGCGGCCTCGTCGTGGACTACACGCTCGCAGCTCGCCTCGATCGGCGCGCGCGGTGGCACGTCGAGCTGGGCGGCGCCGGCGGCCGGGATCACGCCCTCGTCGTCGTCGACGGCTACTCCGGCGCGATCCTCCACGCGAGGCTGCGTGGTCCGCGCGGCGAGGTCCTTCCGGAGGTCGTCCCGCCGCCGGGTATCCCTCCGCCGCGCGGACCGCCTCCGACCGGCGCGCCACCGGGGGGTCCACCGGCGAGCAGCCCTCCGCCGCCACCGCAACCGGGGAGCACTCCCCCGCCACCGCAGCCTGGGACGACTCCCCCGCCTCCCGGATGACAGCGCGTGGCGCCTCCGTCCGCCGAACCCGCGCCGCGGCCGCGCCGGACGCGTGAACGGGCGAGCGCTCCTCCCCGCACCTGTTCCGCGCCGTGGGCGTCGTCAGGTTATCAGCCGAAGGCGTCCCTGAGCCGTGGAGGATCCGCGTGATGATGAGGATGAGATCGCGCGCGCCGTACGTAGCCATCGTGCTCGCCTCGCTCGCCGGGCTGGCCACCGCCACCCGCGCGTCCGCTGCGCTCGGCGAGCCGGCCGCCTCGGTGTCCGCGGACGAGCGGTTGCTCTCGGCGGTGAGGAGGACCTCTACAGCGCGCGGCGCCTACACGATCGAGCGGCTCGACTCGACCGCGAGCACCGTCCGCGAGTTCGTCGCGCCTTCCGGCGTCGTGTTCGCGGTGGCCTGGGGGGGCGTGAGCCGCCCCGACCTGTCCGTCCTCCTCGGCTCGTACGCCACGCCCTACCACCGGGCGCTCGCTCAGAGCGCGCCCACCAGCCGGCGGCGATCGCGCCGGGTCGAGAGCGGCGGCGTCGTGGTGGAGACCTGGGGACACATGCGCGCGCAGCATGGCCGGGCGTACGTCCCCGCGCTCATCCCGCCCGGAGTGACCCTCGATGAGCTCGAGTAGGCTCGCGCTGCCCGCGACCCTTCTCTCCGCGCTCGCCTGCGGCAGCGGGAGCTCCGCCCCGGCGCCGCCGCCGTTCCATGTCGCCGCGGGCGACAACGTACTTCCGCTTTCCGTGAATGGGGCGCACTGCGCGAGCGGCTCGTACCTCAACAAGCCGTGCGTCAGCGTCACCGTCTGCGCGCCCGGGACGGCGACCTGCCAGACGATTGACGACGTGCTCCTCGACACGGGGAGCTTCGGCTTGCGTCTGTTCAAGCAGGCGCTGACCGTCTCGATTCCGGCCGTTCCCGCGTCCGATGGTGGCTCCCTCGCCGAGTGCGTCCAGTTCGCCGACGGCGCCGCAGACTGGGGCCCGGTCGCGACGGCGGACGTCGTCCTCGCGAACGAGCCCGCGGTCCGGGTGCCGATCCAGGTGATCGACTCGACGTTCGGGGCGGTGCCGCCGTCGTGCGGGAGCCCCGAGACCGGACCGACCTCGGGGAACGGCATCCTCGGCGTGGGCGTGTTCACCGAGGACTGCGGTCCGGCCTGCGCGGATCCGGCCAATGGGATGTATTTCTCGTGGAACGGCTCCACGATCTCCAGCGCGGCGGCGCCCACGTCCGCGCAGGTCCAGAACCCGGTCGCGCTCCTCCCCGTCGACAACAACGGCCTCATCGTCGCCCTGCCGGGCGTCCCCGCCGCCGGCGCACCCGCGGTGGAGGGTGCGGTCGTCCTCGGGATCGGCACGCGCGCGAACAACCGTCCGGGGCCGGCGATGACGCTCGCGCTCGACGGCTCGGGCGACTTCACGACGACGGTCTCCGGCGGACCCGCGATCCCGGGGTCGTTCGTGGACACCGGATCGAACGGGCTCTTCTTCCCCCCGCCCTCCCCCATCCCCACCTGCGCGGATCACCCGGAGTGGTTCTGTCCGCCGGCGGTGGTGAGCCTCTCCGCGACGTGCACGCCCTCTCCGGGGAGGGCCGGGGCGTCCACCCAGGTGTCCTTCCAGATCGCGAACTTCGACGCGCTCGTGGTCCAGCCGAACGAAGGCAACGACGTGTTCGCCCAGATCGGCGGCGGCGCGACATCGAAGGCGGGGTTCGACTGGGGGCTGCCCTTCTTTCTCGGACGCACCGTGTACCTCGGCCTCGAGGGCCGGCGCTCCACGCTGGGCATGGGTCCGTTCGTCGCCTACTGACGGCACCGTCGCCGACCCGCGTCAGCCAGCGCGGCGGAGCGCCGGGCCGGGCTCCACCGTGAAGTCTGCGGCGTCATGCCGGCGACGCCTCGCTGCTCGCTCGGCTCCCATGCGAGACAGAGCCCGCCCATTGCAGCGCGGGCGGGCGTCCTCCGGAGAGAGCCGCCCGCCCGCGTTCGCGAGAGGAATGTTCCCCTGCGGCCCTACTTCTTCGACTTCGCCGCCGCCTCGAGCTGAGCGTCCACCTTCTTCGCCCGGCGCAGCTCGTCCGCCGCCGCGCGGATCTCGGTCAGGTCGCGCTGCATCTCGCTCCAGCCGTACCAGGTCACGTAATCCGGGTTGGCGTGGAACGCGCCCTGGAAGGCGCGCATCCGGTGCTCGAGGAACATGACGAAGAGCTTCTGCTCGACCGGCGTCGGCGCGTCGTGGAAGGTGAGCAGGTCCGGGAAGGGAGACGCATAGTTCGCAGGCTTCGCGAGCGTGCCGTCCTGGTAGAGCCCCGCCACGACGCGGATGCCCTCGGCCATGAGGTGGTCGAGGTCGCGGATGAGGCCGTCGCCCTGCTTGAGCTGCTCCTTCGCGAAGCCTGCTCCGTGGCACTTCGTGCAGGTGTCGAGCGTCTTCGCGCGCTCCTTGTCGAACGTCTCCTGGGTGAGGCGCGCGACGTCGGCCGCCTTCACCACCTCGAGCCGGCCGGTGGGCTTGCCGGCGGGATCGAGCACGCCGAGCCCCTGCAGGATGGTGACGCGGTCGTCCGTCCACTGCTTGTCACCTTCCGGGAACGGCAGCCGGACGGCGAGGAAGCCCCAGGCGGTGCGGACCTCGTGGTTCCCCTCCTGCATGTGACAGGTCTGGCAGGTCGGCGCCGCGGAGGTCTCCGGGATGGTCTTCGTCCGCTTGAGATCGTTGCGGACGCCGTGCTTCGACGAGTCGTACATCTCCCACTGCGGGTGATCGAATCCCATGTGGCAGGTCTTGCACGCCTCCGGCTGCCTCGCCTCCGCCTTCGAGAAGAGGTGGCGGGTGTGGCAGGCATCGCAGCTCGCGACGCCGTAGCCGCCCGCCGTCTCCTTCAGCTCCTTCGCCTCCGCCTCGCTCTTGAGGCCGAGCTTGTGGCACCCGCCGCAGCCCTTCAGCCCCTCGCGTACGGCGAGCGCCTGGTAGTGGAACGTCGGCATCGCCTTCACCGCGGCCCAGGCGAACGCGTGCTTTCCTCGCTTGAAGCCCGCGACCTGCGCCTCATGGCACTGCGCGCAGGTGTCGGGGTTCGGGAGCTTCGCCCTCTTCGCGTCGTCCTTCGTCGTGTGGTCGGCGCCGTGGCAGTCCGTGCAGCCGACGCCGAGCGTGGCGTGGCGCGAGGCCTTCCAGTCCGCGACGATGTTCGGCGAGGTCCCCTGGTGACAGGCGACGCAGGCGTCGGCCTTGCCGGCCTTGTTCGGCGCCTTCTGCTTGGCGGCGGGCGTGGCCGCAAGGGCCAGCGCGAGCGCGATCGTGAGCGAGGTCATCGGTCGATCTCCTGTATTTCGGGCTATTTCGCGGGAGCGGCGGCGGGCGCGGCGGGAGGAGGAGGCGGCGCGGGGACGTCCACCACCGCGACGGTCGGCTTGAAGCTCGCATCGCGCAGCGCGACCTGACCCTGACGTGCGAGATCGGCGGCGACCCCGAGGACCCGGGCAGACTCCTGCGGCGCGTGGAATCCCGTCGAGTTCTCGGCCTCGACGAAGTCGAGGAGGAACTGGGAGCGGCGCTGGAGATAGCGGGCGCTGGCGAGGTCGGCGTCGGTCTTGCCGGCCTTCTGCGCCGCCTCGAGGTCGCCGATGAGCGCGACGACCGCGTCCATCGCCACGTTGCGCAGCTGCGTGTGCCGGTCCTGGATCTGCTCGACGCGCGCCTTCGCCTCCTGCGCGGGCCACTTGTGACAGCGGGCACAGGCCGCCTCGGCCTTCAGCACCGGCGAGTTCACTTGGTGATCCGTGATCTTCTCGCCCTTGTAGGTGATCTCGGGCATGTGGCAGTCGACGCAGGTCACGCCCGACCGCGCGTGCATCCCCTGGTTCCACGTCTCGAACTCGGGGTGCTGAGCCTTGAGGACCGCGGCGCCCGTCCTGGCGTGCTTCCAGTCCGCGAACTTCACGTCGTCGTAGTAGCCGGCGATCTCGTCGGCCTTCATGCCCTGGGCCCAGGGGAACACGAGCCGCTTCTCGGGACCCTTGAAGTAGTACTCGACGTGGCACTGACCGCAGACGAACGCTCGCAGCTCCTTCTGCGTCGCCTGCTTGTTCACGTCGTAGTCCTTCACGCCCTGCGACGCCTTCCAGGCGCGCATCCCCTCGACGAACGCCGGGCGGGTCACCCGCAGCGCCATCGTCTCAGGCTCGTGGCAGTCGATGCAGGCGACGGGGTGCTTCACGAGCTTCGTCGCGTCCGCGTAGGCCATGTGGTTGATGGCCTCGAAGCCGCGGGTTGCGTCGCCGTTGCCCGCCTTCTCGTAGGCGGTGACCATCGACGCGTGACAGTTGAGGCAGGTGCCGGGCTGCTTGCGCTCGGTGACCCGCTTCGTCGTCCGCTGGTCGATGAGCATGTAGGCGTGGCCGCGCTCCTCGCGGAAGTCGATCGCGAAGGCGTAGCCGGCCCACAGGGTCTTTAGGCGCGGGTCGTCGTCGATCTTCGACTGGCTCACGCTGGTCCGGGAGTCGCTCGCGTCCTTGGGCGTCCAGGGGAACGCCTCGGAGCCGCCGTACTTCGTCCGGACCGTGTCCACGGTCTTGAGATAGGTCTCGTACTCGAGCGGATACGACTGGCCCCAGACCGCGGGGTCGTCGGTGTCGCGGGCGATGGGCGTGGGCGCAGCCTTGGCCGGCGCGGCCTGCTTCGACTTCGACGCGGGTGCGGCGGCGGCGCCGCCGCCGGCCGAGAGCAGGGCGGCGAGTGCGAGGCCGCGCGCGAGGCGGATCTTCGTGGCGATGGTCATGGGGTCCTCTTCAACGTCGGGTCTGGCGCGACGTGCGCCTTCGTGCTCCGGCCCGTGGGGCCTCTTCTGCGATCGGCATGGCGCCGCCCTGGATGTCGGCGAGCGTGGTCTTCTCTAGGAAGCTCAGGTAGGCGGCCTTCATCGCGCCCCAGGCGGTGTGCGCCGAGCAGGCGCCGTCGTCTCGGCAGGCCCGATCCGGACTGAGCAAGCATCCGGGCCGGACCCGCTTGCCCTCGAACGGCTCGACGATCTCGATGAGCGTGATCTCGTCGGCCCGCCGCGCGAGGCGGTAGCCGCCCCGGACGCCCCGGCTCGCGGTGAGGATGCCGGCGCGGGCGAGCGTGGCGAGCACCTTCGCGAGGTAGTGGCTCGGGACCCGCACCTCGCGGGCGAGGTCGCGGCCGAGCATCGCCTCCTCGCCGCCCGCCGCGGCGAGGTGGGCGAGCGCGCGGAGGGCGTGCGTCGCGGAGGCGCCGAAGATCACCGCTGCGCCCCATTCCCGCGATTGTGGATGCCGATGTCCATCATGCGGGCGAAGGGTGCACCGGGCGAGCGGTCCCTGTCAAGATCGACCGCGCGGTGCCTCTTCATGTCGCGACAGGCGGCCCGGTGGCGAGGGAGCGAGCCGGCGCGTGCGACGCGGGAACGGAGCGGCGGGCATCACCAACGAGGGGTTGAAATACCTGCACCCCGCCCTTACCTAATGCGTGCCGTCGTTTGGCGTTCCGCTCCCGCCGACCGTGAGGGACACTAGACCGCGACCACCGCGGACACCTCTGCATCCCCAGGGTGCATTCGAGACCACGGCGAACGGCCGACCGCGTTGGGCCCTGAACAAGCAATTGTCAGGGCCCTTCGTGTTTCTGGTCGCCGCGAACCGCTACTCCGCCGCCGGCTTGGTCTGCTTGCGCACCTTCTTGATGAAGGTCTTCGTGCAGCGGCCGTGGGTCGCCTCGTGGTTCGCGATCTCCGCGATGAGCCGCGTCTTCGCGTCCGCGCCGAGCGCCGCGCAGGCGGTCACCTCGCGGGCGAGCTGCACACCTTCCGCCGTCGCCGGCCCCTTCGGCCCCTCCGGTCCCTGGACCGCGGGGCGGTAGTGCGACGGCTTCGTCTTCGTGACGTCGTGAAAGCCGGGCGACGCCTCGGCACGCCGGCCGGAGCCGTGGCAGCTCGGGCACTTCGCGGAGCTGCCGCCGAGCGCGTTGCCGATGCGCCCGTCCCCCCCGCAAAGACGGCAGACCTCACCCTCCATGGCGACCTCGACGGGACGTCAGCTCTGCAGGGGCCAGCCGGTTTGCTCGCATGGTGAGACCTGTAGCACACGCATAGGGGCCGTGATGAGGCGCCGCCGCGAAGAGTGCGAAGGGTGGGCCGACCCTCACAGGCCGTGATAGATCCCGGGTAAGCCAGCCCTACGCATCGCCCCGATGACGCGCTGACTTCCGTCCGGAAGGGTGCGTGTCCTTGGCTAAGGTCGACTCGTCGTTCGTTGGCAGCTCGCGCGGCGCGCGGCTCGTCCCCGAGAAGCCCTTCCGCGACGAGCTGCTCAGCGTCGAGCGCCTCGACGAGCGGGCCCGCTCGCTCGCGGCCCGGTTCACGGTCGGCCACTCGCGCCGCGTCGCGCGGAGCGTCTTCCCGCGGTTCGACGAGAACGTCCGGGTCCTGCGCGAGGCGTACCGCACGCTCGCCGACGACGTGCACCGCGGCGACTTCGTCACCGCCGCGGGGGAGTGGCTCCTCGACAACTACCACCTCGTCGCCTCCGAGATCGGTGACGTCCGCCAGAACCTCCCCCGCGGCTACTACCGCGAGCTGCCGAAGCTCGCCGCGCGGGAGCAGGCGGGGAACGCGCGCGTCTACGCGCTCGCCGTGGAGCTCATCCGCCACAGCGACAGCCGCCTCGACCGCGCCCAGCTCGTGCGCTACCTCGACGCGTTCCAGGCGGTCGCCCCGCTCACCATCGGAGAGCTGTGGGCGTGGCCGAGCATGCTGAAGCTCGCGCTCGTCGAGAATCTCCGCCGGCTCGCGGAGGAGACGCTCGCGAGCCGCGCGGCCCGGCGCGCCGCCGACGCGTACGTCGCGCGGATCGACGCCGCGGGGAAGGGCGTGCCCCCGCCCCTGCCGCGCGCGCTCCACCCCGCGCTCGTCGTGCAGCTCCTGCAGCGGGTGCGCGAGTACGGACCGCGGCTCTCGGCGGTGAGGAGCGGCCTCGACGCGCACCTCGCCGCGCAGCGGACCAGCACGGAGGAGGCGATCCGCGCCGAGCACCAGCGCGAGGCGGCCGACCAGGTCTCGGTCGCGAACGTCGTCACGAGCCTGCGGCTCTGCTCCACGCTCGACTGGACCCGCTTCGTCGAGAACGTGAGCCTCGTCGAGCGCGTTCTGCAGCGGGATCCCGCCGGCGTGCACTCGCGGATGGAGTTCCTCTCCCGCGACCGGTACCGGCAGGCGGTGGAGGAGCTCGCCGAGCGGACCGGCGAGGCGCAGGTGCGCGTCGCCCTGCGCGCGGTGGAGAGCGCACGCCTCGCCGCCGAGACGGAGGGGCCGGACGCGCGCGCGGCGCACGTCGGGCACCACCTCATCGGGAGAGGGCGCCTCGAGCTCGAGGCGGACGTGGCCTTCAGCCCCGGCCTGAGGCTGGGGCTGCGGCGCCTCGCGTTCGCCCACGCGACCGCGGCGTACCTCGGCTCGATCGCGCTCGCCACCGCTGTGCTCGTCGCGGCCGGGGTCGCGTACGCCCGGCACGCGGGGGGCTCGCCGCCGGCGCTCGCCGGCGTGGCGCTGCTCCTCCTCGGGCCCGCGAGCGAGGTCGCGATCGCGGTCGTCCAGCGCCTCGCCGCCCGCTTCGCGCCGCCGCGGCGGCTGCCCCGCCTCGACCTCTCCGCCGGGATCCCGGAGGACGCCCGGACACTGGTCGTCGTCCCCACGCTCCTCACGAGCGTCGAGGGCGTCGAGCGGCAACTCGAGCACCTCGAGGTCCTCGCGCTCGGGAACCTCGACCCCCGCATCCACTTCGCGATCCTCGGCGACTTCGCTGACGCCGCCGCCCGCGATCTCCCGGACGACGCCGCCATCCTCGCCGCCGCCAGGAGCGGGATCGAGGCGCTGAACGGCCGGCTCGGCGAGGGGCGGGGCGATCGGTTCTTCCTCTTCCACCGCTCGCGCCAGTGGAACGCGGCGGAGGACGCGTGGATGGGCTGGGAGCGCAAGCGCGGGAAGCTCGAGGAGCTGAACCGCCTCCTCCGCGGCGCCACCGACACGAGCTTCGACGTCCAGGTGGGCGAACGGAGCGTCCTCCCGAGCGTCCGGTACTGCATCACGCTCGACTCGGACACGCGCCTCCCGCGCGACGGCGCGAAGAAGCTCGTCGGCGTCATCGTGCACCCGCTCAACCGCCCCCACCTCGATCCCGTCTGCGGCCGCGTCACCGAGGGCTACGGGATCCTGCAGCCGCGCGTCAGCGTCACGACCGCGAGCGCCGCGGGATCGCGCTTCGCGCGGATCTTCGCCGGCCACACCGGCGTCGACCCGTACACGACCGCGGTCTCGGACACCTACCAGGACCTCTTCGCGGAGGGCAGCTTCACCGGCAAGGGGCTCTACGACGTCGACGCGTTCACCGCGGCGCTCGAGGGGCGCGTCCCCGACAACACCCTCCTCTCCCACGACCTCTTCGAGGGCATCCACGCCCGCACCGGCCTCGTGACCGACGTGGAGGTGGTGGACGATTATCCCTCGAGCGTCCTCGCCCACGCGCGCCGCCAGCACCGCTGGACGCGTGGCGACTGGCAGATCCTCGGCTGGCTCTTCCCGCTCGTGCGCACCCGCGCCGGCCTCGCGCGGAACCGCCTCCCCCTCATCGCGCGCTGGAAGATCTTCGACAACCTGCGCCGCGCCCAGCTCGCCCCGGCGACGGTCGTGCTGCTCCTCCTCGGCTGGACGGTGCTGCCGGGGAGCGCCGCCTTCTGGACCGCCGCCGTCGTCGCGTCCATGTCGTTCCCGCTCTACGCGCTCGCGCTCGAGGCCCTCGCCGGCCCGAGGCCTCACCAGCCGGCGCCTGCCTTCTTCCGCGGGCTCGCAGAGGACGCGCAGGCCACCGCCGCGCGCATCGTGCTCCAGCTCGCCTTCCTCGCGAACCAGGCGTACGGCATGGTGCACGCGATCCTCGTCACGCTGGTCCGCGTCACGATCACGCGGCGCCGGCTGCTCGAGTGGGAGACCGCCGCCGCGAGCGCCGCGCGCGGGGCGGGCCTCGAGCGCGGGACGGGCCCGCGCTCGTTCCTCGTCGCGATGGCGGCGAGCCCCGCGATCGCGGTCGCCGGCTTCGTCCTCGTCTCGGCGTGGCGCCCGGGCGCGTTCGCCGCGGCGGCGCCGGTGCTCGCGCTGTGGGCGATCGCGCCGCTCATCGCATACCGCCTCTCGCAGCCGATGGCGGCGCGCGACCTCGAGCTCGGTCCGGAGGACCGGGACTTTCTCCTCGGCGTCGCCCGCACGACCTGGAAGTACTTCGAGGCGTTCATGGGGCCGGAGGACCACTTCCTGCCCGCGGACAACGTCCAGGAGACGCCCGCGAGGACCGCGCACCGGACCTCGCCGACGAACATCGGGATGGGGGTCCTCTCCGCGCTCGCGGCCCACGATCTCGGGATCATCGCGACGGCCGAGCTCGTCGAGCGGATCGACGCCACCCTCACCACGATGGAGGGGCTCGAGCGGATCGAGGGGCACCTCTTCAACTGGTACGACACGGTGAGCCTCGCGCCGCTCCTGCCGCGGTACGTCTCGACGGTGGACAGCGGGAACCTCGCCGGCGCGCTCATCGCCGTGTCCGAGGGGCTCCGCCGGCTCGCGCGCGTGCCGGCTCCATCCGACGCCGCGGCGGGTCCGGACGCTCCGGCCGTGCGGCTCGAGGGCCTGGCGCGGCGCGCGGCCGCGTTCGCCGACGGGATGAGCTTCAAGTTCCTCTACGACCCGCAGCGGAGCCTCCTCTCGATCGGCTACCGCGCCGCGGACGCGGAGGGGCCCGGCCGGCTCGATCCCTCCCACTACGACCTCCTCGCCTCGGAGGCGCGCCTCGCGAGCTTCATCGCGATCGCGAAGGGCGACCTCCCTGAGAAGCACTGGTTCCACCTAGGCCGCGCCGTCACGAGCGTGCACGGGAACCCGGCGCTCCTGTCGTGGAGCGCGACGCTGTTCGAGTACCTCATGCCGCTGCTCGTGATGCGCAGCTACCCCGACACGCTGCTCGACGAGACCTGCCGGATGGCGGTGCGCCGGCAGCGCGACTACGCGGCCGAGCGGGGGGTGCCGTGGGGGATCTCGGAGTGCGCCTACGACCTTGTCGATCACCACGGCAACTACCAGTACAAGGCGTTCGGCGTGCCGGGCCTCGGCATGAAGCGGGGCCTCGCCGACGAGCTCGTCGTCTCGCCCTACGCGACCGCGCTCGCGACGCTCATCCACCCCACCGCGGCGGCGACGAACCTCCGCCGCCTCGCGCGGGACGGCCTCCTCGGCACGTACGGCTACTTCGACGCGATCGACTACACGCCCCGGCGACCCGAGGAGCCCGAGGCGGACGCGCCGCGCGCCGCGCGCACCCGCGGGACGATCGTGCGGACCTGGCTCGCCCACCACCAGGGAATGTCACTCGCGGCCGTCGCGGGGGCGCTCACCGGCAACCGGATGGTGGAGCGCTTCCACGCGGATCCGCGCGTGCAGGCGACGGAGCTGCTCCTGCAGGAGCGCGTGCCGCGCCACGCGGCCCTCATCCGCCCGCGTCCCGACGAGGCGACGCGCGTCGCGGCGCCGGTGCCGCCCGCCGCGGTCCGCCGCTTCCGCTCGCCGCACACCGCGTTCCCGCACGCCCACTTCCTCTCGAACGGCAACTACACCGCGGTCGTCACGAACGCGGGCGGCGGCACGAGCTTCTGCCGCGGGCGCGCGGTCACGCGCTGGCGCCAGGACGCGACCCGCGACCCCGGGGGCCAGTACCTCTACCTCCGCGACATCCGGAGCGGGCGGGTGTGGTCGGCGACGCACCAGCCGACCGCGACGGACGCGAACGACGACGTCGTCGTGTTCACGATGGAGAAGGCGACGTTCCAGCGAAGGGACGACGAGATCGGGACGAAGCTCGACGTCGCGGTCTCACCCGAGGACGACGTCGAGGTGCGGCGCCTCGAGGTGACGAACCACGGGGGCCGGGTCCGCGAGCTCGAGGTCACGAGCTACGCCGAGATCGTCCTCGCGCCGAGCGCGGACGACCTCGCCCACCCCGCGTTCGGCAAGCTCTTCGTCGAGTCCGAGTACATCGCGGAGAGCAACGCGCTGCTCTGCCGGCGGCGACCGCGCGCCCCGGACGACGCCGAGGTCTTCGCGGTGCACGTCATCGGGCAGGAGACCCGGACGCAGGGACCGGTCGAGTGGGAGAGCGACCGCGGCCGCTTCCTCGGCCGTGGCCGGGGCCCCGAGGATCCGCAGGCGCTCGACGGGCGCCCGCTCTCCGGGACGACTGGCGTCCTGCTCGATCCGATGGTGAGCCTGCGCCAGCGCGTGCGCCTCGCCCCGGGCGGCGTCGTGAGGCTCTCGTTCGCCACCGGCATGGCGTCGAGCCGGGAGACGGCGCTCGCGCTCGCGCAGCGCTACCACGACCCGACCGCCACCGCGCGCACGTTCGCCCTCGCGTTCGCGCACGCGCGGAGCCGGCTGCACCACCTCGGCATCTCGAGCGAGGAGGCTCTCCTGTTCGAGCGCCTCGCCTCGCGCGTGCTGT
Source organism: Anaeromyxobacter sp. (assembly GCA_036394835.1). Taxonomy (GTDB): domain Bacteria; phylum Myxococcota; class Myxococcia; order Myxococcales; family Anaeromyxobacteraceae; genus Anaeromyxobacter. The sequence continues at coordinate 42,508 of DASWEI010000046.1, forward strand.
ACGCCGACGCCTCGCTCCGGCCCGGGCCGGAGCTCCTCGCGCGGAGCACCCTCGGCCAGGAGGGGCTCTGGGCGCACGGCATCTCCGGCGATCTCCCCGTCCTGCTCGTGCGCGTCGTCGCTGACGCGGACCTCGCGCTCGTCCGGCAGATCCTCCAGGCACAGGAGTACTGGCGGCTGAAGGGGCTCAGCGCGGACGTCGTCATCCTGAACGAGCACCCGGTGAGCTACCTCGACGAGGTGCACGGGCAGCTTGCTGCCCTGCTCGACGAGGGGCCCTGGCGAACCTGGAAGCACCGCTCGGGCGGCGCGTACCTGCTGCGCGGGGACCGGATGACGGAGGCGGAGCGCCTCCTCCTCTCCGGCGTGGCGAAGGCGGTCCTCTCCGGCGACCGGGGCTCGCTCGCGCACCAGCTCGATCGACCCGCGGCCCCTGCGGCGGAGCCGGCGGCGGTCGAGCTCAAGCCTCCCGCCGGCCCCGGGACGTCGCTCGCCCCGGCCGCGCCGCCGGAGGTTCCGCCGCTCGCGCTCGCGAACGGGATCGGCGGGTTCGCCGACGGCGGGCGGGAGTACGTCATCGTCCTCGACGGAGCCGAGGAGACGCCGCTGCCCTGGGCGAACGTCATCGCGAGCCCGGCCTTCGGGACGGTCGTCACCGCCTCGGGCTCGTCCTTCACCTGGTCCGGGAACAGCCGCGAGAACCGCCTCACCCCGTTCGAGAATGATCCGGTAACCGACCCCACCTCGGAGGCCATCCTCGTACGCGACGACGAAAGCGGCGAGGCGTGGTCGCCGACGCCGGGGCCGCTGCCCCGCGACGGCGCGAGCGGTCGGTTCGTGATCCGCCACCGCGCGGGGGTCACCCGCTTCGAGCGCGCGGCGAACGGCATCCGCCATCGCCTCGACGTCTTCGTGGACGCGGTCGACCCCGTGAAGGTCTCGCTGCTCACGCTCACGAACGAGGGCCGCCTCCCGCGGCGCCTCTCGGTCTTCTCCTACGTCGAGTGGGTCCTCGGACCGCCCCAGGCCCGCCAGAACCAGCACGTCGTGACGGAGCAGGACCCGGCGACCGGGGCGATCCTCGCCACGAACGCGTGGAACCACGAGTTCGCGGGTCGGGTGGCGTTCGCCCACGCGAGCGAGAAGCCTCGCTCGGCGACGGGCGATCGCACCGCCTTCCTCGGCCGGAACGGCTCGCTCGCGCGGCCGGCGGCGCTCCGGCTCGACGCGCTCCCCGCGCGCTTCGGGGCGGGGCTCGATCCCTGCGCCGGCCTCCAGCTCGCCGTCGTCCTCGCGCCGGGTGAGACCCGGAAGATCGTGCTCCTCCTCGGCGAGGGGAGAGACCCGAGCCACGTCCGCGAGCTCGTCGGGCGACACGGTCGCGCGGAGGCGGCGGCCGCGGCGCTCGAGGCCGCGACGCGCGCCTGGGAAGAGACCCTCGGCGCGGTGCAGGTCCGGACGCCCGACGACTCCTTCGACGTCCTCATGAACCGCTGGCTTCTGTACCAGGACCTGAGCTGCAGGATGTGGGCGCGCACTGGCTACCACCAGCCCGGCGGTGCGTTCGGGTTCCGCGACCAGCTCCAGGACGCGATGGCGCTCGCGATGGCGCGGCCGGCGCTCGTGCGCGAGCACCTCCTGCGGGCCGCGGCGCGGCAGTTCCGCGAGGGAGACGTCCAGCACTGGTGGCATCCGCCGGGCGGCCGGGGGACGCGCACCCGCTGCTCGGACGATCTCGTCTGGCTGCCGTACGCGGTCGCGCACTACGTTCGGACCACGGGAGACGACGGCGTCCTCGACGAGCGCATCCCGTTCCTCGAGGGGCCGGCGCTCGCGCCGGACGCGCAGGACCTCTACGCGCAGCCGCACGTCTCGACGGAGGAGGGCTCGCTCTTCGAGCACTGCGTGCGCGCCCTCGACCGCGGGCTCACCTCGGGCGCCCACGGCCTCCCGCTCATGGGGAACGGAGACTGGAACGACGGGATGAGCCGCGTCGGAAAGGACGGCCGCGGCGAGAGCGCCTGGCTCGGCTTCTTCCTGCACGCCGTCCTCTCCGACTTCACGCCGCTGTGCAGCGCGCGCGGGGATACCGTCCGGGCCGCCCGCTACCGCGCCGAGGCGGCCCGGCTCGCGTCCGCGCTCGAGCGCACCTGGGACGGGGAGTGGTACCGGCGCGGCTACTACGACGACGGCACGCCGCTCGGCTCGGCGCAGCGCGACGAGTGCATGATCGACTCCATCGCCCAGTCCTGGGCGGTGCTCTCGGGAGCGGCGCCGCCCCGGCTCGCCGATCGCGCGATGGACTCGGTCCGCACGCACCTCGTGCGGCGAGGCGCCCAGGTGGTGGTGCTGCTCACGCCGCCGTTCGATCGCTCGGCGCAGGAGCCGGGCTACATCAAGGGCTATCCGCCCGGCGTGCGGGAGAATGGTGGCCAGTACACGCACGCGGCCGCGTGGATCGTGATGGCGCTCGCGAAGCTCGGGAGCGGCGACGAGGCGGCGGAGCTGTTCCACATGCTGAACCCGGTGAACCACACGCGCACGGGGCCGGAGGTCGCGCGCTACCGGGGCGAGCCGTACGTGCTCGCCGGGGACGTCTGCGCGCACCCGGACCACGCCGGGCGCGCGGGGTGGACCTGGTACACGGGGTCCGCCGGCTGGATGTACCGCGCCGGCCTCGAGAGCATCCTCGGGCTCCGGCGGAACGGCGACACGTTCGCGCTCGATCCGTGCATCCCCGCCTCCTGGCCCGAGTACGCGATCAGCTGGCGCTTCGGCAAGACGCGCTACGAGATCTCCGTCACGAACCCCGAGCGCCGCTGCCGCGGGATCGAGACGGCGCGGCTCGACGGCGCCGAGGTCGATCCTCGCGCGATCGCGCTCGTGGATGACGGCGGGACTCACGACCTGCGGGTCGTGCTGGGGAGCGCGGGGGAGCGGGTGGCGGCGACGGCCGGGGTCGGATGATCCTCGCTCGGGCCGACGATCGCGTTTCCGACGGCGAAGGAGCCCAACGCGTCCCGATCGAGGCCTGGGTCCAAGCGGGACCGTACACGCTCCGTCCGACCGCATAGCTCTCCGCGGACCACGTGACCCGGATCCTCGCCGGCACCTGCGGCTTCGCCTATCGGCACTGGAGGGGCCCGTTCTATCCCGCCGGCCTTCCGGTCCCGCGAATGCTCGAGGCCTACTCGCGGCGCCTTCCCACCGTTGAGGTGGACTCGACGTTCTACCGGCCGCCCGATCCGGACACGCTCACCCGCTGGTACCACGCCGCGCCGGCCGGCTTCTCGTTCGCGCTCAAGGCGCCGCGAGAGATCACGCACGAGCGGCGGCTCTCCGGCGTCGCCGGTGCGGTGCGGTCCTTCCATCTCGCCGCGGCCGAGCTCGAGGAGAAGCTCGGGGCGGTCCTCTTCCAGCTGCCGCCGACGCTCGAGAAGGACCTGCCGCTCCTGCGGGATCTCCTCTCGGTCGTCCCCCGCGGCGGCCGGACGGCGCTCGAGTTCCGTCACCGGAGCTGGGGCGACGACGCCGTCCTCTCGGCGCTGCGCGAGGCCGGCGCTGCCCTGTGCATCGTGGACGCGCTGCGAGGCGACACACCGCTCGTCCCGACCGCGCGGTTCGGCTACCTGCGCCTGCAGCGGCCCGACTACGACCGCCGCGCGCTCTCGCGCTGGGTGGATCGCATCCGCGCGCAGCCCTGGGACGTGGCGTTCGTGTACTTCAGATCCGCGAACGAGGCGCGGGCCCCCGCCTTCGCCGAGGCCATGGCGCGGCTCGCGTGACGCCGGCTACGCCGCCCCGCCCTTCGGGTCCTTCACGGCAGCGGTCTTCCCCTCGTCCTTCCGCTTCGCCTCGCGCTGTGCGGCGGCCTTCGCCGTCTTCGCGTCGGCCTTCGCCTTCACGTCGGCGACGGCTTGCGCTCTCGCCTCCGCCTGCGCCGGTGTGTCCACGTGCGGCGCCGCGCTCTTGTCGCCCAGATCCTTGAACCCCATGAATCGCCTCGATCCCAGCCTGGTGGTGGTATGGGCCTGTACCTAATGCGGCCGCGGCGGGTCACACGGAGTTCGAGCCTTCGCCGTGCTGCCTCCTTCCGCCTGCGGCAGATCCGCACGGCAGATCCGCACCCCTCCAGGCTGCCCTCGGACTCCTGCGCCGTTGCTACCCTCGGCCATGCCCCGCATTCCGTACCTGCCGTCCGACGTGCAAGAGCCGGCCGACCTCGTGTCCGCCGTTCGCGCCCGCCGAGGCGGCGCGCTCCTGAACCTCGACCGCATGCTCCTCCACAGCCCGCCGCTCACGCGCGGGTGGAACGGCTTCCTCGGCGCGGTGCGCTCCGAGCTCACGGTCCCGGCGAAGCTCCGCGAGCTCGCGACCTGCGCGGTCGCGGTGCTGAACGGAGCGGATTACGAGCTCCACCATCACGAGGCGCCGTTCCTCGCCACGGGCGGCACCGAAGCGCAGCTCGCCGTGCTGCGCAGCGGCCCGGGCGCGGACGGCGGAGCGGACGCGTTCGACGCCGAGGAGCGCGCCGTGCTCCAGCTCGCGCTCGAGCTGACGCGGGAGGTCCGCGTCGCCGACGGCACGTTCGAGGCGGTGCGGGCCTTCCTCGGCGAGCGCGGCACGGTCGAGCTCGTCGGCGTCATCGCCGCCTACAACATGGTCTGCCGGTTCCTCGTCGCTCTCGGGATCGAGTCCGAGTGAACCGGGGCGCCACGCGCTACCTCCCCGCGCCGCTCCCCGGATCGCCGGCGAGGCCCGCGCTCTCCTTGCCGTGGAGTAGCCCCACGCACGACGGGCAGGTGACGGCGCGCGAGTGCTTCGTGGAACGATCGAACCCGGGCACACCGCACAGGATCCGGTGGTCGAGCGTGTCGAAGTAGTGAGTGACGGAGGTGGACTTGAGCGATTCCATGGATGTCTCCCCGGACCGGCGGCGTGAGGGAGCACCATGCTCGATCGGCTACGGTCCTTGCTGGCTGCAGGCCCATTGATAAGCGTCGTGTCGAGGCTGCGCATGAGCGGCCCAGCCCTCGCTTGCCGTTCACCGGCGCGAGAGTGGGGCAGCCCTCCCGCCGTCGCCGAGCGGTGACACGCCGGAGACACACCGGCCTTACCTCTCCCGTCACCCCGGGAGGATTCCGCCATGCTGTACCCAGAGCTCTTCCACTCGATGGAGCGCGCCCGCTGGTCCTTGGGCGACGTGCCGTGGGACCGGCTCGATCGCGCCGCGCTCACGGACGAGCAGGCGCTCACGATCCGGATGAACGCGATCACCGAGTGGTCGGCGCTGCCCGCGACCGAGATGTTCCTGCGCGACAACCGGCACGACAGCGACTTCTCCGCGTTCATGTCGATCTGGTTCTACGAGGAGCAGAAGCACGCCCTCGCGCTCATCGAGTACCTGCGGCGCGCACGCCCGGCGCTCGTCCCGAGCGACGAGGAGCTGCACGCCGTGCGCTTCGAGTTCGACCCCGCGCCGCCGTACGAGACGCTCATGCTCCACTTCTGCGGGGAGCTGCGGCTCACGCAGTGGTACCGCAGGGCCGCCGAGTGGCACACCGAGCCCGTGATCCGCCAGCTCTACGGGCTCATCTCGGAGGACGAGGCCCGCCACGGCGGCGCGTACCTCAAGTACATGCGGCGCGCGCTCGATCGCTCTGGCGAGGAGGCGCGCGCGGCGTTCGCGAAGGTCGGCGTCCTCATGGCGAGCGGCGGCCGGGGCGGGAAGCCGCTCCACCCGACGAACCTCCACGTGAACCGGAGCCTCTTCCCGAACGACACGGTCCAGAGTCGGCTGCCCGATCCGGCGTGGCTCGAGCGCTGGCTCGACGAGCAGATCCGCTTCGACGCGCAGTGCGAGCAGCGCGTGACGCGCGCGATCCTGCGCAGCCTCTCGGCCCTCTTCGGCGAGACCTTCGAGACCGTCCGCGACCTGAACCGCTTCCGCAAGGCGCGGCCGGGCACGGAGCTCCGCCCCGGCGCGACCGAGGGCGGGACCGCCGCGCCGTCTTGACCCCTCCCCGGTGCGGACCGCCCGCATCGCCGAGCCATCGTCGGCCTTGCGTGGTCACGAGGCCGGCAGGAGCTTCGAGGCAGGTCCGCCATGCCTGCACCCGGCGTCCGCACGGTCGCGCTCCCGTTCGGCGAGCGAATCCCCGCCCTGGGGCTCGGGACGTGGCACATGGCCGAGGACCCGGCGCGGCGCAGGACCGAGCTCGCCGCCCTCGAGCGAGGCCTCGACCTCGGGCTCACGCTCATCGACACCGCGGAGATGTACGGCGACGGGGCCGCCGAGGAGCTCGTCGGAGACGTGATCGCCGGACGCCGCGACGAGGTCTTCGTCGTCAGCAAGGTGCTCCCGATCAACGCCTCGCACGCGAGGACGATCGCCGCCTGCGAGCGGAGTCTGCGGCGGCTCGGGACGGACTGGATCGATCTGTACCTCCTGCACTGGCGGGGCTTCACGCCGCTCGCGGAGACGGTCGGCGCGTTCCACGAGCTCGTCGAGGCCGAGAAGATCCGGTACTGGGGCGTGAGCAACCTCGACCTGCCCGACCTGCAGGAGCTCCTCGGCATCGCGCCCGAGGGGTTGCACGTCCAGACGGACCAGGTGCTCTACAACCTGTCCCGCCGCGGGATCGAGCTCGACCTGCTCCCCTGGTGCCGCGCGCACGGCCTTCCGGTCATGGCCTACTCGCCCATCGAGCAGGGGCGGCTGCTCGGGAAGCCGACGCTGCGCGGGGTCGCCGAGCGGCACGGCGCCACCGCGGCGCAGGTCGCGCTCGCCTGGGTCCTCCGGCTCGACGGGGTGAGCGCCGTCGCGAAGGCGGGGACCCCGGCGCACGTCGAGGAGAACCGGGCCGCGGTCGAGCTCCGCCTCACCCCGCAGGATCTCGCCGAGCTCGACCGCGCCTTCCCCCCACCCGCCGAGGAGCGGCCGCTCGAGATGCTCTGACGCGGGCGCGCCTCCGACCGCGGCTCGGGCGGAACGGCGCGCGGTGAGACGGCTTCAGCGGCGGCCACCCACCTCGTCGAGGTGCTCGAGGAGACCCGCCGGATCGGCGAACACGCGGTACGCGCCTGCGCGCGCGAGCTCTTCCTCGCCGTACCCGCCGGACAGGAGCCCGATGCCGAGGGCTCGCGCCCGCTGAGCCGCGAGCATGTCCCAGACGGCGTCGCCCACGACGGTCGCCGACTCGATCGCCACCCCGAGCCGCGAGGCGGCGGCGAGGAACAGGTCGGGATCGGGCTTGGCGTGCCGGACCTGGTCTCGCGTGACGACCGCCGCGCGCAGCGGGTCGACCCCGAGCTTCGCGAGCGCCGGCCCGGCCGACTCCATCCGCCCGCTCGTCGCGATGGCCCACGGGATCGCCGCGTCGGTGAGCGCCGCGAGCAGCGCCCGCGCGCCCGGCAAGGGCCGCACGTCCGCGACGCGGCGCAGGAACGCGTCGGCGTGCGATCGCTGCAGCCGCTCGACCCGATCCGGAGACAGCTCCATCTCCGTCTCGCGCAGGAGCATGTTCACGAGCAGCCCGCCGCTCATGCCGATCCGGCGGTGGATCCGCCACACCGAGAGCTCGATCCCCTCCGACTCGAGCGCCTCGCGCCAGGCGAGCACGTGCTGGTAGACGCTGTCGACGAGCGTGCCGTCGAGGTCGAAAAGGAACGACGTCTGCGGAGGCGGCACCGCCGCCGATCCGTCCGGGGCCATGAGCTGAACATGAGGGTGGCGCTCGCGCGCGGCGAGAGCCTGGCCGGACTCCCACGGTACGCCCGGACGAAGGGTCCCTCCGCGAGCGGACCGGGCGCCGACCTCGCTTCATATCCGCGAGGGCAGGCGTGGAGCGGCGATCACGGCGAGCTCGAGGATCGAGGGGCGCAGGAGCGTGCGCACGCGCACCGGCGGCGGATCCGCCACCGTGATCGGGTGGCGCCCCGCGCGTCTTCGGAGCACTTCAAGGAGTGGGAGTGAAGCCATGACGTCGGCATACCCGAGGAGGGCGCGCTGGGCGATCGTCGCGGCGGCCGCCGTGGTCAGCGTTGGACGCGGGCGAGCGACCGCCGCGTCGCCCGCGCCGCGGCCGACCCACGCGCAGGAGCGAGCGGAGATGACGACCTTCGCGAAGCCGTCCGATGACGAGCTGCGAAAGCGGCTCACGCGCGAGCAGTACGATGTGACCCAGCGCGAAGGCACGGAGCCGCCCTACCGGAACGCTTACTGGGACGAGCACAGGCCCGGCATCTACGTGGATGTCGTCTCCGGTGAGCCGCTGTTCTCCTCCCTCGACAAGTTCGACTCCGGCACGGGCTGGCCGAGCTTCACGCGGCCGCTCGAGCCTGCGAACGTCACGACCCGCTCCGACCACCGCCTCTTCTCCGCGCGCACCGAGGTCCGATCGAAGCTCGCGGGCTCGCACCTCGGCCACGTGTTCGACGACGGTCCCCCGCCGACCGGGCTGCGCTACTGCATGAACTCGGCGGCCCTGCGCTTCGTCCCGGTCGAGCGGCTCGCCGACGAGGGCTACGGCCGGTTCCTCCCGCTCTTCGAGCGGAGCGCCGGGACCTCCTCCGATCGCGGCGGGAGCGCGAGGCCGTGAAGGCGGTGCTCCTCGTCGGAGCGATCGCCGCCGCGCTCGTCGCGGCGAAGACGATCGTCACCCCCGCGCGGGGAGAGCGGCAAGGCGCCGCCGCGATCGGGAACCCGAGCCTCGGGACGAAGCCCGGGAACGCCGGCCATGGAACGCCGCTCGTCGCCTCGGGGAAGGACCAGGTCGCGGTGTTCGCCCAGGGGTGCTTCTGGGGGGTCGAGGAGCGGTTCCGGAGGGTCCCCGGCGTCGTCGCCACCGCGGTGGGCTACACCGGCGGTCGCACCCGCGATCCCACCTACGAGGACGTGAGCTCTCACCGCACGGGACACGCCGAGGCGGTCCTCGTCGAGTTCGACCCCGGCGAGGTGAGCTACCCGCAGCTGCTCGAGGTGTTCTGGCGCACCCATGATCCGACGAGCGGAGACCGCCAGGGCCCGGACCGAGGGAGCCAGTACCGCTCGGCGATCTTCACGTTCGGCGCGGAGCAGCAGGCGGCGGCCCTCGCGTCGCGTGACGCGGAGCAGGCACGCCTCGCCGATCGGATCACGACGGAGATCGCCCCGGCCAGCCCGTTCTGGATCGCCGAGGACTACCACCAGCAGTGGGACGAGAAGCACGGCTACCGGTCCTGCCCCGCTCCCCACCGGCCCCGGAGCAAGTAGCGGGGGGGAAGCGGCGGCGGCGCCGTCACACCCCCGCGAACCACTCGTACCCCTGGTCCTCCCAGTACCCGCCGGTACGCACCGGGAGGAAGCTCACCTCGGTGAGGTACTTCACCATCTTGTAGCCGAGCTTCACGGCGGAGTAGAGGCGCAGCGGCGCGCCGTGCTCGACGCGGAGCGGCTCGCCGTACATGCCGTAGGCGAGGATCGTCTGCGGG
>DASWEI010000047.1:0-4329 GCA_036394835.1 Anaeromyxobacter sp.
GATCGATCCCGCGACCGGCGAGGTCCTGTCGACGATCCCGGCCCCCGGCGGCGGGCGTGACTCGGGGCTGGCCTGGGGCGAGGGTACGCTGTGGGTCGGGCAATACCGCGACCGGAAGATCCACCAGATCGATCCCGACACTGGCGCGATCCTGCGCACGATCGAGTCGAACCGCTTCGTCACCGGAGTCACCTGGGTGGACGGCGAGCTCTGGCACGGGACCTGGGAAGGCGACGACGCCGACATCCGCCAGGTCGACCCCGAGACAGGCGAGGTGCTGACCCGCCTGACGATGCCCGAGGGGACCGCGGTGAGCGGGCTGGAGTCGGACCAGCGCGACCTTTTCTACGCCGGCGGTGGCGAGAGCGGCCGCGTCCGCGCCGTGCGGAAGCCACGCCGCCGGTCAGGGCGCTAGTCGCAGCAGCGGCCCATGGGCGATCGCTACAGTGACTTCACGTACTCGACGAGGTCGTTCTTCTGGGCGTCGTTGAGCCCGAGCGCGAGCAGCGAGTCGTAGTGGTCCACCACGTCGCGAAGCGTCGCGAACCGGCCGTCGTGGTAGAAGCCGCGCTTCGTGTGGCTCCAGGTGCCGCGCAGCGGTGTCGTCCGGTAGTGGGCGTCGGGCGAGCGGTTCGCCTGGAAGTCGTCGATTCCGATCTCCTGCGCCGTGTGCATGTTCCAGCCGGGCTCCGTGAAGAGCGGCGGGACATGGCACTGGGCGCACTTCGCCTGGCCCGTGAAGAGCTGCTCGCCGCGCTTCGCGGCCGCCGCGTCGAAGAACCCGTCGGGCGGCGTCGGCACCTCGAGGGCGAGCTGGTAGAGCTGCAGATCCGCGAGCTTCGGGGTGATGAGGTCCTCTTTTGCCTGGACGTGCCCGAACTTGTTCTTCGCCGCGATCGGGAACTTGTTCGCGTCGTCGAGCCGCGGGTCGTAGAAGGTCCCCTGCCCGTGCATCTCGAGGTTCGCGACGAACGCGTTCCAGTACGGTACCGAGCCCCAGCCCGTGAACGTGTGGAGGTTCACGCCCGCGAGCCGGTTCGCCGGCGGGATGAGCGTCGCCGCGGTCTTGCCGTCCGGGCGCATCCCCTTGCCGTCCATGAACAGCTCGGCGTCGAACTTCCCCGGACCCCAGCTCTTCAGGACGGTGCGCACCGTCGCCTCGTCGACCCCGAGGAGCTGCGCGACGGCGGTCAGGTCCGGCGAGAGGTTCACGATCTGGCCGACGTCGAGGTCCTCGTTCGGCCAGCCGTCGAGCCGGTGCCCAATGCCGGGCGCGAACGAATCGTCCACCCGCGAGTGGCAGAGCGCGCAGTGGATCCCGATCGAGCGCAGGTTCCCGTCGTCGCCGAACCGCCCGGTGACGCCGACCACCGCGTTCGCCTTGAGCAGCGCGAGCGTCGTCGCCGGGTCGTCGAGGTTCACCTGCCCGTTCTTCAGGGCGGTGACCACCTCCGGCGGCAGGGCGTCGATGTCGACCTTGAGCCCTACCCCGAGCGCGGCCTTCGGGTTCACGCCCGGACCCACGCCGCCGCGCGCCTGCCCCTCGATCGCCTGGTGCAGCTTCAGCACGTCGCCCCAGAACGCCTCGTCGCCGAAGGTGTCGAAACGGAACGTGTTCCGACCCGCCTCCAGCCGCTTGGTGACCGAGGCGACCACCGGGTCGTCGCCGCTGTCCGTCTCTCCGCTTCGCGGCTGCGCCGCATCGGCGCGCGGCGCGACGGCCGGCACGCCCCAGACGGCGAACCCGGTCGTGGGAGAGACGTCGTCCCGCCGATGTAGCGCCCCCAGGACGAACCGCCCGCCATCCGATCGCTCCGCTTCTCCGGCAGCGTGCGTTCGCCGCCCCCATAGTCACGAGGCGCGCGAATGACCAACCTTGTGCCTGGCTCGCCTGACCGTGGTCATGCCGGCTCATGCTGAACGGCGGGCGCCCGGCTTCGCGTCGCACGCGGAAGCCCGCGCATAGCTGCAGCGGTTTCGGAGCGGGCACGCTCCCGACGTGCAACGCCGGGTGTCCCAGCGACGTCCATGACGAGGGTCCGGACCGGGTCGGGAGGAGCTGCCATGCGGTTCACCGTCGTCGCCTGTGTCGCGCTCGCCGCCCTCACGGCGCTCGCCGTGTTCCTGAACCGAGGCCCCGGACGCGCAGGCGCCGACGCGATGGAGATGGCGCCGCCTCACGCTGCGGGCGAGATGGCGGGCGCCGACACGTTCACGTCGATGATGGGCGAGGCGATGCGCCGGATGGACGCCGCGATGAACGTCGCGCCGACGGGGGATCCGGACCGCGACTTCGCCCGGATGATGATCCCGCACCACCAGGGCGCGGTGGACATGGCGCTCGCCGAGCTGCGCTTCGGGAACGACGAGCGGCTCCGGCGGCTCGCGCAGGGGATCATCGTCGAGCAGCGCCAGGAGATCGCCCTCATGCAGTCCATTCTCGACGGGCCGCCGCCCTCCCACGCGGCGACCAAGTGAAGGAGGAGTCCCCATGCGCACGCCCGTCCTGGGTTCCATCGCTATTCTCGCCCTGCCCTCGCTCGCGTCCGCCGGCCAGGCGCCGCTGCCCGCGAGCGCCCCCGACGTCCCGGTGAGCGCGCGCGACCGCGTCTACGTCGCCGAGCAGTACTCGAACACGGTCTCCGTCATCGACCCCTCGACGAACCGGAACCTCGGGGTGATCCAGCTCGGCGATGCCCAGCCCGAGAGCCTGAGCCCGCTCTACAAGGGCCAGCTGCTCGTACATGGGCTCGGCTTCTCCCCGGACCACCACACGCTCGCGGTGGTCTCCGTCGGATCGAACTCCGTCACGTTCGTCGACACCGCCACGAACGCGGTGAAGCACGTGACCTACGTCGGGCGCTCGCCCCACGAGGCGTTCTTCACGCCCGACGGCCGTGAGATCTGGGTGAGCGTCCGCGGCGAGGACTACGTCTCGGTGCTCGACGGGAAGACGTACGCCGAGAAGACCCGCATCCGCGTTCCTAACGGCCCCGGCATGGTCATCTTCTCGCCCGACGGGCGTTACGGGTTCGTGTGCTCGAGCTTCTCGCCGGAGACCGTGGCGATCACCACGAAGGACCACAAGATCGCCGGCCACGTGAAGCAGGAGTCGCCGTTCTGCCCGAACATCGCGGCGTCGCCGGATAGCGAGCAGGTGTGGCTCACGCTCAAGGACGTGGGCCGCGCGATGGTCTTCGAGGCGAACCCGCCGTTCAAGCACCTCAAGACGCTGTCGCCCGGCCCGCTCACGAACCACGTGAACTTCGCCCGCACGAAAGAGGGCCAGCTCGCGTACGTGACCGTCGGCGGCCTCAACCAGGTCCAGGTGTACCGGACGAGCGACTTCGAGCGCGTCGCCACGATCCCGACCGGAGACCTTCCGCACGGCCTGTGGCCGTCCGGCGACGGCACGCGCATGTACGTCGCGCTCGAGAACGCCGACGCAGTCGCCGCCATCGACACCGCCGCGCAGAAGGTGGTGGCCACGATCCCCGGCGGGCACGCGGGCCAGGCGCTCGTCTACGTTCCTCGTGCCGTGCCGGACGGCGCCGCGGCGCAGAACCTGAAGCCCGTCTCGTCGATCGCGGCTGCGACGCACCTCCGGCTCGAGCCGGTGAACGGCGAAGGGCCCGCCACCACGGTCGCGCTCTTCGACCAGGGGCTCACGCAGGTGGTCCAGGCCGCTGCCGCTGGGCTCGAGCCGAAGAAGCCCTACGTGCTCCTCCTCTCTGAGCAGCCCGACGGCGGCGGCCAGCGGGAGCCGATCGCGCGGTTCATGGCGAACCCTGCGGGCGCGGCGGTCGTGAACGCCGTCGGCCCCATCCGTCAGCTCGTCCAGCCCGGCGTGGGGTCCCCGGCCTCACCGCGCCGGTACCTCGCGATCGCGGCGGTCGGTGCCGACGGCGCGGTCGGAGCGTCGGTGCAGGTGCAGGCCCACGAAGGCGCAGCGGGGTCCGGAGCGGCTCACGGCTCGGGCTCGTCGCAGTAGGCCCACGCTCGGGAGCTGGACCACCGGAGGTCGCGTTCCACGGCGCGTCCTCCACCAGGGCGTGCGCACCCGGTCCTGCTCGAGCAAGGGATCCGGCTCCTGCGCTGGAGGAGGCATGCGTCCCGCAGCGAGAATCCCCCCCGAAAAGCTCGGCCTCGTCGCTGCTTTCATCGAAGCGCGGTCGCGTCGTCCAAGTGCGCTGTGCACGAAACTCGGCGCACCTGACCGCGGTCAAAAGGCCGGAACGCAACAAAGCGCCGCCCCTTCGCCATGCCCGCTGCAATCCCGGATGAGCTGAGCCATAACGTCGAACGTCAGTCGCTCTGCCGCGACAATGA
>DASWEI010000048.1:0-3565 GCA_036394835.1 Anaeromyxobacter sp.
CCGCGGACGATGGGCCAGGACTTCTCCATCGCGCCGCGCCACGGGATCGGGTCCGCCTTCACGACCTCGAGCCCCTGCTTCTGCATCGCCCCGACCGCGTCCACGTTGAGCCGCTGGACCTCCACGTCCACCTTCTTCCCGAGCTCCACCGCGGCCGCGAGCAGCTTCGGCCGGAGGTCGGCGGGGATCTTCTCCCACGTCTCCTTCCGGATGAGCGTCGCGCCGATCATGTAGCTCCAGGGGACGTCGAGCATGTACTTCGCCTTCTCGAAGAGCCGCGCGGTGAGCACGTAGAGCGGCACGTTCGGGATGCAGTCGATCATGCCGGTCTGGAGCGACGGCACGATGTCGGTCGCGGCGAGCACGACCGGGTGGAGCCCCGCGGCGCGGTACGCCTCCACGCTCTTCGGATCGCCCTCCCACGCCCAGACCTTCGCGTCCTTCGCCTCCGACGGCGTCCGGTAGGGCCTCGAGCAGAAGAGCTGGACAGAGCCGATCCGGTTCCACTCGAGGGCGACGAGGCCGCGCTGCTCGAGCGCCGCGTCGAGCCGCGGCCGCAGCTTCTCGAGCGCGCACTCCATCTGCGCCTGATCGTCGAACAGGAAGGGGACGCTCATCACCTGCGGCTCGGGGATGACGTCGTGCATCCCGATGTTCGTGATGGAGGCGGCCTGCAGCTGACCGATCCCGATCTTGCGGACCATGTCGGTCTCGCTCCCCTGGGCGCCGCCGGCATAGATGCGGAGCTTCACCTGGCCGTTCGAGACCTGCTCCCAGCGCTGCGCGAGCTCCTTCATGACGTCGTGCCAGGTCGAGCCCTGCGGCGCGAGCGTACCGAGCTTGATGGTGGTCTGCGCGGACGCGGCGGCGGGCACGAGCGCCGCGACGAGCGCGGCGAGGGCGAGCTTCTTCACGAGCATCTCCTTGGAACGATTCAGAGGAACAGGTCGTCGGCGTGGGCGAGGAGCGCACGCGCGCGGCGCTGCGCGAGGATGTTGGCGAGCCGGTACCGGGGCACCGCGCCGGGGTCCGCCCGCACGACCTCCTCGAGGACGTGGGTGAACTCGTTTCGGTCCTGCCGCTGCACGAGCGCGCCCTCGGCGAAGGAGACGCGCGGACCGAGCTTCTTGTTCATCGAGAGCGCGAGGGCGCGGTCGAGGTGCGCCTTCACCCGCTCCGGCCCGCCGCCCTCGCCCGCGCTCCGGGTCGCGTCGTAGACCACGAAGAACTCGTGGATCGCCCCCTCGCCAAACGCCTCGTCGAGCGCGAGCGCCCGCTCCATCATCGCGATGGGGACGGGCAGCTCTGCGACGAGCCCCATGTCGCCCTTCCCCGCGGCGATCGCGAGCGTCCAGGCGGAGGCGGTCCAGTAGAGGAGTGGCACGTCCCCCTTCTCGAGCTTCGCGAGCGCCGCGCTCGCCGCCTCGCGACCACCCCCCAGCTTCGCCGCGAGCCCCGCGTGCCGCGCGTCGAGGCCGCGGAGCCCGTAACCGCGGGCGCGGAGGTAGAGCCGCTTCGCCCGGTTGCGCCCCGCGCGGACCGCGTCGAGCTTGCCGTCGAGGTCGGCCTGATCCGCGTCGGCCTGGACGAAGGCGTAGCCGTACTGGGTGAAGCCCGCGGCGAGCGCGGTGAGGAGCCCCTCGTGGCGCGGCTTCTCCTCGAGCACGCCCTCCATCGTCTTGAGCCCGAACGGAACCGCGTCGCGCACGAGCTCGGGGTCGTCGTCCGTGGCGTAGCTCGTGCCGCTGTGGGCGACCGCGTCGGCGGCGAACGACAGCGCGACCGTCCGGCAGCCGGAGAGCGCGGACAGGGCCGCGAGGAGAGTGGAGGAGAGGAGGACGCGCTTCACGCGGAGGGGCCCGGGCGCGGGGAGTTCGTGGTAGTCATAGACGCCCCTCCAGGAGGGGTCAACCGGCTTTCGCGTGACTCCTCCCCCCTCGTCCAGCACCTCCGAGCCCGAGAAGCTGGGCACGAGCGCCGAGCGCGCACTCGTCGCGTTCCTGCTCCTCGCGATGGTCCTCCTGCCGGCGGCGTCCACGCTGTCGCGGCGGTTCATCGGCCGCGAGCTGCCCGGCGCCTCCGTCCTCGCCCAGCACATCACCCTTTGGGTCGGGTTCCTCGGCGCGATGCTCGCGACGGCGAGCGGGAACCACCTCGCGCTCTCGACGCTCGACCTCGTCCCGACCGGCTGGCCGCGGCGCGCCGCCCGCATCTTCGGCCAGGCGCTCTCGGCCGCGACGTGCGCGCTCCTCGCCTGGGCCTCGGTGCAGCTCGTCCGCGTCGAGTGGCAAGGGTTCGGACTGGTCGCGTTCGGGATCCGGGTGGCGTGGAGCGAGCTGGTGATGCCGCTCGGCTTCACCGTGATGGGGCTGCGCTTCGCGTGGCGCGCCGGCGACGACGTCCCAGGCGCCGCGCGCTGGGCGGTGCGGGCGGCGGCGGTCGCCGTCGCCGCGCTCGCGTTCGTCATCGGGACGGCGACGCCGGGACCGACGCTCGGGACGGTGCTCCTCCTCGTCGTCGCTGCCGGGTTCCTGCTCGGAGTCCCGGTGTTCGTCGCGATGGCGGGCGTCGCGATGGCGCTCTTCTTCCGGGATGCGGGGCCGGAGGCGATCGCCGCGGTCCCGACCGCCACCTTCAACCTCGTCTCCTCCCCGACGCTCCCGGCCATCCCGCTCCTCACCGCGGCCGGGTACGTGCTCGCCGAGGGCGGCGCGGCGAAGCGGCTCGTCCGCGCGTACAAGGGGTTCTTCGGGTGGATGCCGGGCGGGGTCGCGGTGATGGCGACCTTCGTCTGCGCGCTCTTCACCACCTTCACGGGCGCGTCGGGCGTGACGATCCTCGCCCTCGGCGGGCTGCTGCTCCCGTCTCTCCTCGAGGACGGCTACCCGGAGGACTTCTCGGTCGGCCTCGTCACCGCGGCCGGCTCCCTGGGCCTGCTCTTTCCCCCCTCGCTCCCGGTCATCCTCTACGGCGTCGTGGCGCAGGCGCCGATCGACCACCTTTTCATCGGCGGGCTCCTCCCGGGCTTGCTCATGATCCTGCTCGTCGCCGCGTACGGCATCTGGGTGGGGGTGAAGAACCACGCCCCCCGCACCCGCCTCCGGCCGCGCGAGGCAGCCGCCGCGCTCTGGGACGCGAAGTGGGACCTCGGCCTGCCGACGCTCGTCGTCGTCGCGGTGGGGAGCGGCTTCGCGACGGTCACCGAGGCGGCGGCGCTCGCCGCGGCGTACGCGATCGTGGTGGAGCTCGTCATCTTCCGCTCCATCCACCCGCTGCGGGACCTGCCGAGGGTGCTCGTGCACGCCTCGTCCCTCGTCGGCTCGGTGCTCATCCTCCTCGGGACGGCGCTCGGCGTGACGTCGTGGTTCGTCGACGCGGAGGTGCCGACGCGCCTCGTCGAGTGGATGACCGCGCACGTCCACAGCCCCGCGCTCTTCTTGCTGATGCTGAACGCGGTGCTGCTCGTGCTCGGCAGCGTCCTCGAGATCTACTCGGCGATCGTGGTGCTCGCGCCGCTCGTCGCGCCGCTCGGCGAGGCGTACGGCATCGAGCCGATCCACCTCGG
>DASWEI010000049.1:0-1982 GCA_036394835.1 Anaeromyxobacter sp.
GGTCGATTCGCGTGAGCGCCTGCCAGGTCACGCCGACCTTCCGCTCGACGAGAAGCCGGCAGAACTCGGCGGTCCACTTCCGGTTCAGGTTGAAGATGCTGTCCTTGAACCAGATGCTCTCGATCCCCCACCGCCTCTTCAGCGCCACGATGTCGTCGATGACGCGCGCGGGCGAGCGGGTGCGCCAGGTGCGGCTCATCGTCTGGTGGACCGCGCAGAACGAGCACTGGAACGGGCACCCGCGGGACACGATCATCGAGATGCCACGGATCCCGCGGAGGTGCGCGAAGTGCTCGATGTAGCGCTCCATCGGGAACGCGCCGTAGTCGGCGGAGGGGAGGTCGTCCAGGTTCTCGACCGGCAGGGCGCGCGGCTTCACGGAGAGCCCCTTTCCGACGCGGCGGCAGAGCCCGTCCACGCCGTCGAGCGACCCACCGCGCTCGAGCGCATCGGCGAGCTCGGCGAGCGGTCCCTCACCCTCGCCGCGGATCACGAAGTCGACGTCCTCGTGCTCGAGCACGCTCTCGGGGTCGAGCGTCGGGTGGACGCCGCCCACGACGATGCGTGCCGCGGGGACGACCGCCCGGGCGACGCGGGCAACGCGGAGGGCCTCGGGGAGCGTGGGCGTCATCGCGGTGATGCCGACGAGGTCGGGCTGCTCCGCCGCGAGTCGGCGCTGGAGCTCCGGCGCGTCCATGAGCGAGCCCTGCATGTCCACGAGCGTCACGTCATGCCCGCGCGCCTCGAGCGCGGCCACGAGCGACGCGAGCCCGAGCGGCGGCTCGAACGGCGCGACATACAGGTTTCCGCCCTTGATCCAGTCGAGGTACGCCTCGAACCGGTTCTTGAACTGCTCCCCATCGAAGAAGGCGGGGTTCACGAGCACGAGCTTCATTGGGACCTCAGATGGAGTAGGCGAACGGCTCCTCGGCCTCGGCGAAGAACTCGGCGTAGATGGAGCGGCGGAGCTTCACGAACTCGTAGCTGCTCCGCGAGCGCGGGCGCGGGACGTCGACGTTGACGAGGCGCTGAAACCTTCCCGGGGTCCGCGACATCACCGCGACGCGATCGCCGAGCAAGATCGCCTCGTCGATGTCGTGGGTGACGAGGAGCATCGTGATGCGCTCCACGTCCCGGATCCGCAGCAGCTCGTGCTGCAGCTGGATTCGGGTGAGGGCGTCCAGGGCGCCGAACGGCTCGTCGAGGAGCAGGACGCGGGGCCGGTTCACGAGGGCGCGCGCGATGGCGGCCCGCTGCGCCATGCCGCCGGAGAGCTGGGAGGGGTAGGCGCGCGCGAACTGCGCGAGACCGACGAGCGCCACGTGCTCCCGCACGACCGGATCCGACGTGCGAGAGGGATCACCGCCGAGCGCGAACGCTACGTTCTCCTCGACCGTCAGCCACGGGAGGAGGCGCGGATCCTGGAACACGAGGCCGCGATCGCGACCGGGTCGGTTCACGAGCGAACCGCCCAGCCTCACCGTTCCACGATCCGCCGTCTCAAGCCCGGCGATGACGCGGAGGAACGTGCTCTTCCCGCAGCCGCTCGCGCCCACGATGCTGACGAACTCGCCCTCGCGTACGTCGAGGGACACGTCGCACAGCACCTCGAACGCCGGACCGTTCGCGGCGAACGTCTTCGTCACCGCCTGGATCGAGAGATCGCCGCCGGCCTCGCTCAAGTTCCCTCACTCCCGCCGTAAACGATCTTCCAGCCCACGACGCGCCGCTCGACGCGCGTCAGGATGACGTCCATCGCCTTCCCCACCAGGCCGATGGTGATCATCCCGACGAGCACCACGTCGGGCTGCGAGAGCTGCCGCGCGTCCATGATGAGGTAGCCGACCCCCTGCGACGCGGCGATGAGCTCCGCGGCGACGACGCACATCCAGGCGACGCCGAGCCCGACGCGCAGCGAGCTCATGATCACCGGGGTCGCGCCCGGCAGGACGACGTGGCGGACGAAGCGGGCGCGCGGGATC
>DASWEI010000050.1:0-1814 GCA_036394835.1 Anaeromyxobacter sp.
GTGTTCCTGGGCAAGGCGCACCGCGTCCACTGGGGCCTCCCCGATCCCGCCGGCGCGGGGAGAACCGAAGAGGAGCAGCTGAACGCCTTCCGGAACGTGCGCGACGAGCTGCGGAGGCGGCTCTCCGCGGTGTTCGCGCCGGCGCGCGTCCCGAGCAGCGCAGCGTAGCTGCCGCGCACCAGGCAACGAAACCGTCGTGAGGACAGCCCTCAGCGAACCCGTACAGGAGAACCCCATGTCCAAGGTCCAGGTCTTCGATCCCCCGATGTGCTGCTCCACCGGCGTGTGCGGCCCCGAGGTCGATCCCGCGCTGGTCCGGTTCGCCGCTGATCTCGAGTGGCTGAGGGAGAACGGGGTCCTCGTGGAGCGGTTCAACCTCTCGCAGGAGCCCGCGGCGTTCGTCGGGAACCCCGTGGTCGCGCAGGCGATCCGCGGGCGCGACGACGGGCTCCCGCTCCTGCTCGTCGATGGCAAGATCGTCGCGCAGGGCAGCTACCCCGCGCGCGAGGTGCTCGCCGAGGTCGCCGGCGTCGCCGCGCCGAAGAGCATCTACAGCGAGGCGGTCCAGGAGCTCGTCGCCATCGGCGCGGCGATCGCGTCGAACTGCGAGGCCTGCTTCCGATACCACTTCGACAAGGCGCGGAAGCTCGGCGTCTCGAAGGAGGACATGTTGCGCGCGGTCACGACCGCAAAGATGGTGAAGGAGTCGCCGGCGCGCGCGGTCGTCGAGCTGGCGGAGAAGTACCTGGGCACGAAGATCGCTACGGAGGAAGGGCCGGACGCGTGCCGCCAGGCCGTGGACGCGGCGCCCGTCGCGCTCGGCGGATCCGCTCCGGCGCCGAAGAAGTGCTGCTGAGGACGACATGGAGCTCGTCCGGCTCGCGACGCGGCACCTCTTCTTCACCGGCAAGGGCGGCGTCGGCAAGACCTCCGTCGCGTGCGCCACCGCAGTCGGCCTCGCAGACGCAGGGAAGCGCGTCCTGCTCGTCTCGACGGATCCCGCCTCGAACCTCGATGAGGTCCTCGGGGCCGCTCTCGGGACCCGCCCGACGCCCGTTCCAGGCGTCGTGGGCCTCTCCGGGCTGAACCTCGACCCCGAGGCGGCGGCGCACGCGTACCGGGAGCGGGTCGTCGGACCCTACCGGGAGCTCCTGCCGTCCGCCGCCGTACGGAGCATGGAGGAGCAGCTCTCCGGCGCCTGTACCGTGGAGATCGCAGCCTTCGACGAGTTCGCACGACTGCTGGGCGATCCCGCCGCGACGGCCGAGTTCGATCACGTCCTCTTCGACACGGCGCCGACGGGGCACACCCTTCGGCTGCTGACCCTCCCCTCCGCCTGGACCGGGTTCGTTGAGCAGAGTGCCTTCGGGACGAGCTGCCTCGGGCCGCTCGCCGGGCTCGAGAAGCAGCGCAAGCTCTACGAGGCCACCGTGGCCGCGCTCGCCGACGCCAGCCGCACGACGATGGTCCTCGTGGCCCGCCCCGAACGGTCGGCGCTCGCCGAGGCGGCCCGGACGAGCGTCGAGCTCGCGTCGCTCGGCGTCCGCAACCAGCGCCTCGTGACGAACGCCGTGTTCGAGGCCCACAGCGACGATCCAGTAGCGGTCGCGCTCGACCGACGCGGAAGCGAGGCCCTCGCCTCGATGCCCGAGGCGCTCGCGACGCTGCCTCGCATCTCGCTGCCGCTCCGGCCCACACCGCTTCTCGGCATCGACGCACTCCGCCGGATCGACGCGCCGGTGTCCGCCGCGCCCGCGGCGGCTGCGCCGCCTGCGGGCGAGCCCGGCCTCGCGCCGCTCATCGACGTGCTCGCC
>DASWEI010000051.1:0-2843 GCA_036394835.1 Anaeromyxobacter sp.
GGGCTGGATCGAACTCGCGTCGCTTCCGCTCGCGCAAAATGCGGAAGAACATGGTCCAGACGTCGGGCTCCGTGACGTAAAAGTCGCGGCGATCCCCGGGAGCCTCCACCTGGCGGACGACGCCGAAGGTACGCAGCTCTCTAAGCGACATCGACGCGTTGCCCTTCGAGATCTGCAGCCGCTCAGCGATCTCTTCGAGGCTGATGGGTTCCTCGCTCGCCATGAGCAGTGCGTGCACGCGCGCCACGGAGCGGTTGATGCCCCAGAGCGAGCCCATTGCACCCCAGGCCTCGACGAAGCTCTTCACGGTGTCGGGGGCCATCGTCGTCATCGTGTGTTCAGAATACAGTGAACGCGCCGCGCCGTCAATGCGGCCGCGCGCCGTTGAGAACTGGCGCTCTACAGCCCGGCGCCCTCGATGAGCGCTGCCTGCGGCGCGAGAGGACGGCGAGCGCCGCGAGCACCGTGTCGAGGTCGGCCGGCGCGACCGCGAAGATGACGGGGACCGCGACCCGGCCGTCGTGCAGGGTGATGGCGACCTGGCCGTGCGGAACGGGCCCGCGGCGAAGAGCGCCGCCGTGAGAAGGAAGGAGGGAGCGAGTCGGGCGAGGAAGCTCATGGCGGCGCGGATCTCCGGAGCGCGGGAGGAGACCAGATGCGGGATGGGCCTGTCCAATCGGCTCGGTCCGGGGGAAGACGCCCTTCGACTCCGCGCCCGATTCCCGGACATTCCGCTCAGGGTCCACGCGAACGCGCTACGCCCTTCGACTTCGCGCCCGCTTCGCGGCCGCAACGCTCAGGGCGAACGGAAAGACTCGGAGGTGCAGGAGAACTCACTGCGAACGGAGAACTCAGGGCGAACGGAACTCAGGGAAGGGAGACTCAGGCGACCGGCGCCGGCGCGTTCAGACCCGCACCGCCACGTACGTCCCCTCGTGGCGCCCGCCCACGCCCGTGGCGCACGTGATGGTGGAGGCAACGGTCACGCGAGCGCTGCGATGTCGCGACAGCGTCGCGAGGAAGCGGCTCCAGGTGGCGGCGTCGGGGAGCGTGGAGGTGGCGGTGAAGTCGCCATCCACCGGCGCCTCGAACTCGAAGACGCTGCGCTGGATGACGAGCCGGGTCTCGAGGCCGCGCTCGCGGAGCTGGAGATACAGCAGCACCCAGCCGGAGAGGATGCCGAGCGAGGAGAGGCTGCCGCCGAACGCCGTGTCGCGGTGGTTCAGGTTCGGCGCGAGCGGCGCCGAGAGCTGGACCGACTGATCGTCGTAGTGCTCCACGCGCGCGCCGAGGCTGCGGGTGATCGGGATGTGGTCGTGGAGGTAGGTGGTGATCTCGTCGAGCGTCACGTCGGAGCTCCCGGGCTGAGAGGCGAAGTCGGTAACCATTACAGCCGAATCAAGATGGTGGTGGATGGCGGCGCGGGCTGCGCCCTTCGACTTCGGGCCGGTTCGCGGCCCTACGCTCAGGGCGAAAGGGGAAAACTCAGGGCGAACGGCAGAGCGAACGGAGAGCTCAGGGCGGACGGAGTGCGGCTGCGCTCGGCCCCCTCGCCCCGGCCCTCTCCCCCGCTCCGCGGAGGGAGAGGGTGGACTGGCCGAAACTCAGAAGGACGAGGCCGGGACCCCACCGGTTTCCCGTGAAGTCCCGGCCTCTTCACTGGCGGGGTGTAGGGGACTTGAACCCCTGGCCTCCGGCGTGACAGTCGGTCCTTCCAGGCGAGCAAGAGCTCGCCAGGTTTCGCAAGCAGTTGGAAACGCTCGAAAGCGTGCAGCGCAAGATGGCAGCGCTTCGCCACGAGTTGCTCCGTTTTCGCGTCCGCTTGGTACGCCCTTGGTACGGAGCCCTCTCGATGGCGCGCACGGTCACGTGTTGCTCTCGCTGACGGTCCGCCAGGTCTCCGAGGCGCTGCGCGTGAGTACCGCAGCCATCTACAAGGGGGTAGCCGATGGGAGGATCCAGCACGTCCGCGTCGGGAACGTGATTCGGATCCCGGTTCGGCCTACCGCCGGCCAGTCACCCGGGGCGTGACCGTGCGCTGCCTACGCCATCCGGAGGCGCGGCACATGCACGGCGTGAGCTCCGCCGCGCCGAGGGATCGCGAGTGTCGAGCGCGAACCGTCATCGTTGGACGCGATCCTAGGCGCATCCTGCACGGATCGTCAACGTGCGCGATTTACCCGCAGCAGCAGATCTCGCGCGACACCACCGGCGCGGGTGGGTTCGGACTTGTATCCGTGATAACAGACATGTGTCTGTTCAACACGCAGAGGATGACGATGAGCGGATCCAAGGTCACGAACCGCGGCTGCTCCGGCGGCACCGCCCCGGACGTCTCCGCCACCGTGGGAAGCAACCTGCGCGCCCTGCGGCGAAGCCTGCGGCTCTCCCTCGGAGAGCTCTCGCGCAGCTCGGGGGTCTCACGGTCCATGCTCTCGCGCATCGAGCTCGGCCGGACTACCCCTTCGATAGGCGTCGTTTGGAAGATCGCCAACGCGGTGGGGATCCCGTGCTCGACGACAATTACACCTCCCCACCGTGTTGCCTCACAAGGAAATGCTACTCCTAAAGCCCACCACTCGCCGACCGGAATGAGGCTGCTGCAGGACCTGGTTCCAAGTCGGGCTTGGTGAAAATGAGGGCGCGAACGGCGCGGTGCCGCGCGCTCGCGAAGCCGGGTCTGCCGGCGGCGCCGTGTTTGACCCTGTGCTGCTCGGATCTCGTCGAGCAGGCGAAGCGGATCAAGGGTCGCTGCGACGGCGCGCAACCGCTCCTTGACCGGCTCCGACACGGTGGCCAAGGCGAGCAGGCGTGCGCAAGGGGTCGCGGGCGGGTGGTACCGC
>DASWEI010000052.1:0-29903 GCA_036394835.1 Anaeromyxobacter sp.
AAGACGAAGGGCTCCCGGGTCGCCCCGGAAGCCCTCGTCACATCATCGGAAACTGGAGCGGGAAACCGGATTCGAACCGGCGACCCTCAGCTTGGGAATTTGACCGGGCGTCGGCGGACCCGCGGAAATGGGCCCAAGTCACTGGTTCTCGGCTGGTTCAGTCCCGTTGAGTCCCGCCCGGCTGGGCAAGAACTTGCCCAGACCTTGCCCGAGCGGGCGCGACCCCGTGCATCATCGAGGCGTGCTCGGGCGCAACCCACACGATGTCGTACTCGAGCTTCACCTCGTTGTGTACGGCGATCGTACCGAAGAAGCCGCTGTAAGGGCGGATTCCGAAGCCGCTCTGCTTGAACGTGAGGGCGCCGCGGGCCCGCCACCCGTTTCCCTCCTTCGCGAGAGCGTCCCGGTGAGCACGCCTCGGAGCCCGGCATCCGTCTGGATGGACGTCACCGGCTCGAGGTCCAGCGGGTTCGAGACGAACCGGATCTCGGGGTACCGGCGCGCGTCCAGCACGCCCGGGCCCGCCGCCTGCCGATCGACCTTCCCCCGATCCTCCTGCGAGAGCGCCGCCTGCTGATCCCGGAGCGAATCGGCGGCGATGATCACCTCGACGCGTGCTCCGGAGGGGCTCGCGCCGTCGAAGATGGCCGTCGCGTGCCACTTGCTGGCGACGAAGTGGTGATGGTGCGCCATGGCGGAGAGGAGGCCCCGCTTCAGCACGTGGACGGAGATCCCTCGACCATCGCCTTCGGCGTGCACGGGCCGGAGGCGGCGCGCCGTCGTGTCGTGGGGCGAGGGCTCCGCGATCGGCCGCTGACTCGACGGCGGCGGCCACTGTGATGCCGCAGGCCGGCGCGCGGACGCAGCCTCCGGCCCATTTCACGCCACGGCGGCCGTCGGTATTGGACGAGGTCGCCGCCCGCCCGCGAAAGGTTTGCGCGGCGCACGGCGCAAAGACCTGTACTTGACTTAACGTGCGTGCCGTGTAGGCTCCATCACCTTCCGTAACACGCAACTCCATTCTGTGGGGAGGACTGCATGAACGTGAACAAGCTGCTCGCCCCGGTGCTGGGCGCATTGGTCGTGATCGTGATCTCCTCGGGGCGGGCAACCGCGCTCGAGAATCCGAAGAGCTGCAATGAAATCTACCTCCGCGGAGGCACCGTCGACGGCGACTACGTCATCGAGCCGGCCCCGGGCGTCGTGTTCACGGTGTATTGCAAGGACTTGTCATCGGGCATCCCGAAGGACTACATCACGCTCAGCAAAACCGGCGGTGACTTCAATTTCTCCCAGGCGACGGGTGGTGGCTGTCACTGGGGAACGAACGTGCGAACCTCGTTCACAAAGATCCGAATCGACCCCAAGTCCCTCCTGGTCGACATCGCGGATCTGACGTTCGCGACGTCGACGGGGCAGCTGACGGACGGGTATGGCGTGTTCACTCAAGTCGAGTATGGCGTCGCAACCGATTGCGCCGGCTCCGCCACCGGTCTCGCCAACATCGACCTCAGGGACACGCCCTTCGAAGTCTCCAGCGACTTCGCCGCCGAAGGATATGCGCAGGCGGGCTCTGCGAACGGCATTCCCCTCGTCCCGAATGTGCTGACTCTCGTGTCTGGAAGGATCGTCAACCTGACGGGGGGTGGATATGGGGGGATGACCGGGCCGGAGGGCTTCAACTCCACCGAGGGTTCCTGGCAAACGGCTCTTTACGCCGGAGCTCCTTACGTGCCGAAGCCCGCGCTCAAGCTCGTGTACAAGCCGTAGACACGATCTCCGCTGGGCATGGCTCGACACGGCCATGCCCAGCTCGCGTCCCCAGGCTACGTCGAGGAGAGCTCCGGAGAGCCCCCCGGAGAGCCCCGGAGAGCCCGACCCAGAGTAACTACCCGGAACTCATGACGCGGTGAACGTGCCTGACGCAGTTCAACGTGCGGATGTTTGGAGCGTTCTTCTGCAGAGCCGTGACGCACAATCCGGGTCCCCACGCCAGCGCTCGGCCCGCGCGATTACTGTGGGTCAGGGCGTTGCGCCTCGCGCCGCTTGTCCTTGAGGGAGAAGCCGAGGGCGGGGTACTCGGGCCGCGGCAGCTCCCGGGCGCCCGCCTTGAAGAACCGCTCGTGGACGTGCGGGTCCCAGTTGATCGCCCTGAGGACGCGGATCGGCTTCGGCGCGTGGACGATCTCGTCGCAGAGGCTGCGCAGGTACTCCTTCGGCACGGCGCGACGGTAGCACGGCCGGCGCCGCGGCCGCGGAGCGGCTACCTGGGGTCGCCTTCGCCCTCGGCCGGGGGCCGGTAGGGGCCGCTCGCGCGTTCGCGCTCGGCCGTCACGGCGGCGGCGCCGGCGGTGGACCCGGTGCCCGCCGTGGACGCGGCGGGCGTGGCCTCGGCGGCGTCCTGGCCGTCGGTGCCCGACGTCACCGGCCGGACGTCCACCACGGGAGGTGAGCCGACGATCCCGTGCTCCTCCGCGAACGCGACCGGAGCGACGAGGACGATGGCGAGCGCGACTCGATGCAGAGCGGACATGGTCGTTCCCCTAGTATCAGGTGGTCTCGGTCACGGAGTGCGAGTCGACCACGTAGCCGGTTCCGCTCGCGTCGCCGCTCGGCGTCCAGATGCACCGGACGTCGTAGGTATCGGGAGGCATGTTGTAGACGAGGAAGGAGCCGGACGGCGGGATCGCGCTCGAGAGCTGGTTCGATCCCCAGCTCCCGGCGCCCGCGGGCACGACGTAAAGGCCGACGAGATTGTAGCCGCCCCCGTTTCATACCTTGAGGCTCCCGGAGTAGTCCGAGTCCGTCGCGGAGAAGTTCAGCGTCTGGTTCGCGATCACCGCCTCGCCATATCCTTCGATGAAATACGGGCTCGACACGCCGATGCTCACGGCCCGGACGTCCCAGGAGCCCGGCGCGAGGCCGCCCACCGTGAGCGAGTACGTGGGCACGATGGGGCTCGCCGCGCGGTTCACGCCCCAGTCCGAGGCGGAGCTGGGGATGACGTACAGCTCGTCGATCCCGTAGGACGAGTCGTTGGTCACCCGGATCGCGCCGCTCGGCGGCGGCGGGCTGGAATGGCTCACCCCACACGCAGCCAGCAGGACTGCGCCCACGACGGCAAAGACGGTTTCCTTCACGTGGTCTCCTCGCTCGTCGCGAATCTACGCGGTGCGAGCCCGCGCATTGTACACACGACACGCGGAGTGCGAACCAGGATCAGTCCGCGGGCCGGCCGCCGCGGACGGCGAGCGGCTGGCGACCGGCCGCCGGCGAGCGGGGCCGCGCGCGGAGTTGCCCCCACCACCGAGCGCAAGGCCGAGCCCGGCCGGTTCGAGAACGCGCTCAGGCGGCGCATACGATACCCCGACCCATTCCCGGTAGCTCTCGAACCACGTCTTCAGGATCGTCGTGACGCCGTTCGCCTCGAGGTCCGCGAGCGTCAGCGCCGCGAACGAGGTGCGCAGCACCGCGATGAGCTTGTCGTCGGCGTCGCCGTCGATCACCCGCATGACGGCCACGACGCGGGGCCGCGCACCCTCGCCGGCGACGGGGATCCGCTCGACGTCACATAACGCTCGGGAAGATGCAGCTCCGCGGGACCGTCGCGGCGCCTCGATTCTCGAGAGCTGAAGGTCACGGCGGAATCCTGCGTGACTTCGCGGAGAACGCGAGGCTCGCGAGATCCCGGGCAAGGTTTTCGAGGGAGCCGGAAAGACGAAGGGCTCCCGGGTCGCCCCGGAAGCCCTCGTCGATTCATCGGAAACTGGAGCGGGAAACCGGATTCGAACCGGCGACCCTCAGCTTGGGAATTTGACGGGGCAGCGCGCGCCCCGCGGAAATGGGCGCAAAGCGCGGGTTCTGGGCTGGTTCAGTCCCGCAAAATCCCGTTCGGCTGGGCAAGACCTTGCCCAAACCTTGCCCAACCATTCGGCGGGTCCTGCGGCCGCCGAACGCCTTCGACGACTCGAGGCATATCTCGTCCTGGGCTCGTTCCAAGCATGCTCCACGGGGGCCGCGATCCGCCGAGCAGCTGGCCCGGTGCGACTGCGTCCGCCGTGCGGCGCGGGACGCGGCGGATGCGCGCCGCAGCCGGGTCACCTGCGCGCCGCGCGCGCCCGCGATCGCCTCCCGGAGCGCCGCCTCGTCCACGCGCACGTTCGCCTCGTTCCAGGCGCGCTCGAGGAACGCCTTGCGCCGCTCGGAGAGGCGCTCGTTCGCGAGCCGCGACCTCAGCGTGTCGCGGAGCTCGTCGAAGCTCGGGTTCCGCGCCGGCTCCCGGCCGAGGAGCTTCAGGACGAAGAGGCCGCTCGCGGTCTCGATGACCGCCGGGTGGACCTTCCCCGGCTCGGACACATCGAACGCGGCGGTGGCGAGCTCCGGTCCGGCCGCCGCGATCAGGTCCTCGCGCGACATGATCGGGAGCTCCCCCTGCCGCGAGGCGGTGTTCGGGTCCTCGCTCCGCCGCCGGGCCAGCTCGCCGAACGCGTAGTAGTCCTTCTCGCGCCGCTTCGCCTCCGCGAGCGCCGCCTTCGCCCTGGCGCGCTTTGCGTCGCGCTCCGCGGGCGTCGTGGCGGGGAACGCGATCACCGCGACGCGCACGCGCTGCGGCCGGTCGAACTCGGCGCGGTGCGCTTCGAGATAGGCGCGCACCTCGTCGTCCGTGGGCGGCTTAGCGCGCTCGGGCGCCTCGAGCTCCTTCTCGACGAACGCCGCCGCGAGCTGCTCCGCCTGCCGCTGCGCGATCTCGGGGTCGCGGTCGTAGCCCTTCTCCCGTGCGAGGGTCGCGAGGATCCGCGTCCGGACGAGGTCGTCCAGGATGCGCCGGGCAACCTCCGGGTGTCCGGACCGGAGCGCCGCCGGCTCCTGGACGAGCGCGGCGCGGACCGCCGCGGCACCGATGTCGCCGCCGCGGAACGTCGCGACGCGCGGACGGTCCGCCGGCTGGCCGGAGCCGCCGGCGGAGAGGCGGCCGATCACGACTCCTATGACGAGGCCGACGGCGAGGGTCAGGGCGGCGAGCGTCGGTCGGTTCATGAGCGCACGTTTCGCGGAGGTCCGTCCCACCGCGACCGGACGGTTCGCTTCGGTTGGAGCTATCTGGCTCGTGTCAGCGTTCATCGCGTGATTCGAAGAAACGGTTCGGTCGCGGGGTCATGCCGATGGCGTTCGAAGCCTTTCGTGTGGGAGGTGCGCTCTCGACGAGAGCGCGCCGCGTATGTTCGTCGGCGCTCGTTCCGCGCGGGAGCTCGACTTGATGTAAACGTGCGGGGGTCTTCCTCTCGCCTTCGGGTTCGCCGACCGGTTCCAGCTCGACGGTCACGCGATCACGAGTCGTCCGCTCCGAGAAGAGGAACTGAACTCCGAACGGCTCGTCCGGCTCCATCCAGTCGCGGTACCCGTCCCGTGGCGCCCCTGGGACGCTGATGAGCAGCGCGCCACGGTAGCCTTCGATGCGTCTGCGGAACACCTCGGCTCGATCTTGTCTGCTGTACTGCGCCATCTTCCACGCGACGTCGATATCGTCGACGGGGCCGCTGCAGGTCGGCGGGCGAACTCTACATGCTGAATTCGTATGGGGCGCCAGGGTCGCGAGCGAGGCCAGCCGTTTCGCCAGCTTCTGCAAAGCAGGGATCGCGGTCGCGATCGGGAAATCGTCGATCAGAGCGAGGCCATCGAACCGCACCTTCTCGTCTTCCGAAAGTGCCCATTCCGCGAGCACCTGATCCGCCATAGCTCGCTCCTGCTGATCGAATACGATTCCATCTGCGCGCGGAACTCGTCGAATGTCCATGCCCGGACTGCAGCGGTGGACGTCCATCACGTGCTTCGCGAGACCGAGCCGGCCGAAAGGTCGACGGACCACCTCAGGATCTTTACGTCTCCGATCCGGAGATCGACCATCCACCGATCGCACTTGAGGTCTCCGCCCTCGGAGCCTGCCGGCTCCGCGCGCCAGATCCTCGTCTCGGTGTCGAACCAAGGATTGAGCTGGAGATTGCCGAGCAGCGCGGTCGAGTCCTCGTGCATGACGACGAGGAGTAGCGCCGCATCGGCGCGAGGCACCCTGGCGCGGATGCTCCCGAGGTCGAGCGGAGGAAGCGAGAGGGGGCGCGCGGAGCCCCCCCCAGCGCTCCCCGTCCACTCGGGGCGGTCCATCACGTAGCCGTCCCGAACCTCCACATAGAACTCGCGGCACGGGATCCCCGCCCTGCAGGCGCGCACGTGAAGCCGACCCGTGGTGTCGAAGTATCCAGGGGCGACGGGTCGCACAACCGTCCACTCCACGGTGCGGCACTCCGAAGCGGCGGAGTTCCCGGGGCGCGAGGCATCGTGCTCCATGGCGAGCACGAGCGCCCGCGCGTGAGGATCGCGCACACTCGTCCCTGCGACGGCCTCGCACCTGGCGCATGCCGGCGCGCCTGTCAAGGCGATGATCGTCAAGACCGACCGAACGTAGTGGCGGGCCGCGCCGTTCAAGGGACGACTCTTGGTGTACGGGTGAGCGCGTCCGGGGTCTCGAAATTCACCGTGAACTCCTTCTTGACGTTCTGCTGGCCGTCCACGAATCGAAGGAAGATGCTGTTCTTCCCGGTGAACTCCTGTCGGGACACGGCCCCGAACATCGTGGCCTCCGTCGAGGACGCCCTGTCATGCGCGAGATTGAAGCGGGCCATGGGGTCGAGGCCTGGCTGCTCCCGCTTGATCGTATTCGCCTGGATGTTCTCCTCGATCACGTGAACGACGATCGCCGCGCGTAGCTCGGGCGATCCCTGTGCGACCGAGTCGAGATCGCCGACGTCCACTCGTTCTTTGAAGTAGGAGTCGAAGTCCACGTAATGGGTCGTTATTGACGAGATTGATCTTGATGGTGTCCTTCGACTCGACCGCCCGAGTCATCACGTCCGCTGCCACACTGGAGCCAACCTTCGGGTCGCGCTTGCCCTCGGCGACCATCAGGCCCTTGTCGTCGATCTTCCACTTGATGCCAGTCGACTCATAGGCATGACGCAGCCATTTCTCATTTGTTCTGTGACATTCCGTGGACCTCGACGGCCCTGCCGTCCGGGTCGATGAGCAGCGTAGGACGGCCCGCCGCGTACCCGTAGGGGTTGATCTCGCCCATGGATCGGATCGACCGCTCCGGAAGAGCGACGATAACTGGGTCGGCGCTCTTCCATCTTGCCTGGCGTGGCTCGTAATACCTGGCCCCGAAGTAGTAGAGCCCCGTCTCCTCGTCCATCTCCTTCGCCGTGAACAGGAACCGCTGCCCCTTCACCGGCCCGCCGCGCGTGTCGCCCTTCACGTCGCGCCACACCTCGCCGTACGGGAAGTACTCGACGTGCTCGTGCACGCGGCCGTTCTGGTCGGTCACCCAGCTCGTCGAGCCGAGGTGATCCGAGTGGTAGTAGTACGTGTCGGGCCGTACGGTGGTGCCGTCCGTGGCCTGGTTCAGGACGGGATCGCCGCCGGGCAGGATCGGGCACTTCTGTGGGTTGTAGCTGCTCGGGTCGCAGCCGGGCGTCGTCGAGGTGTTCGTCGCGACGACGGTCGTCGCAGCGGGCTGCCAGCTGGGCGGCGGCAGGAGCTTCGAGGCGAGGCGGGCCGACCCCACGAACACGTGCTTCGTCGCCGCCTTCCTCCCCTTCAGCGAGAAGAACTGCCCGATGGTCAGGCTCTCGCCTCCGCGGCCGAGCTTCACGATCCGCTCGCCGCCCGCGTCGTAGATGAAACGCGTCGCGTTCTGGCCGCCGCCGTCGATCAGCGCCGCGAGACGGCTCTCGTCGGTCCAGTAGAACCGCCGCAGGCCGTCGGCGCTGCCGCCGCATCCGGCGGTCGCGGGCGAGTTGGGTGCCCGGCACTCGAACGTGGTGTTCCCCACCTCGTCG
This sequence comes from Anaeromyxobacter sp., assembly GCA_036394835.1. Taxonomy (GTDB): domain Bacteria; phylum Myxococcota; class Myxococcia; order Myxococcales; family Anaeromyxobacteraceae; genus Anaeromyxobacter. Next base: position 7,890 of record DASWEI010000052.1, read on the forward strand.
TAGACGAGGTTCGTCTCGCCGATCCGGATCGCCCGGTGCGGATGCGCGGGGTCGTACTCGTACCCGAAGTCGTGGTTCGTCTTCGCGGGCGTGCCGGAGCCATCGCCCGGGTCGGTGAGGGTGCGGATGACGTGGACCTGGGTGTTGCGGGTCATGTTGTGGATCGCGTCGTACCCGTACGCCGTCCGGAAGCTGTCCACCACGTGCGCGCGCGACTGCGCCGTCCCCGTCGCCGAGGTGAGCCGGTAGAGATCGTCGTAGGCGAACTCGAAGCTCACCGGCCCCGACAGCATCGTCGTCGGCGGCGGCAGGGAGTTGGTCATCCCGAGGACGTTGCCGACCCGGTCGTACCGGTACGTCATCGCCTGGAGGAGCTGCCCGCCGGTCTCCGTGTGCAGCGCCTGGAGGCGGAGGCTCTCCGCGTAGTAGTCGTACCTCGTCGCCGCGCCGTTCCCGAGCGTCATCATCCGCCGCTGGCCGTGCTCGTCGTACTCGAGGGAGGCGAGATACGTCTCCTCGGCAGCCGGGTAGTGCTTCGTCGCGGGCCGCTTGCCGATCGCGCTCCGCACGAGCCCGCCCGCGTCGTAGCCGTACCGGACGGTCTCACCGTCCGGATAGGTGATCCACTGCATCCGGCCGTAGGAGTCGAACGCGAACCTCGTCTCGAACACCTTCTCCACGTCGCCGGGCCTGAGCGCCGGGATCGTCCGCGTCGTCCGGACGAGCTCGCCCAGCTTCCCGTAGCCGCGCGTCTCCGTGCCCGCGTCGTCCCCGACCTTCACCACCCGGCCGGTGCCGTTCTCGGGCGCGCCGGGCGGCCCGTAGTCGTATGTGACCGCCTTGGCGTTCGGGTACTCGATGCGGCGGAGCTGGTCGTAGTCGTAGACGTACTGGATCGTCACCTTCCGCGAGTCGGTCTTCGCGGTCAGGTTGCCGGCCCCGTCGTACTGGAATGTCGTCGCTCCGGCGTCGGGGCTCGCGAGCGAGGTCCGGCGGCCGAGCCGGTCGTAGACGACGTTCGTCGCGAACCCGCGGGCGTCGATCACGTCGAGGAGCTGGCCCAGCGGGTCGTAGCCGTAGCGCGTCGTCGCGATCTCGCCGGCGTTGCGCTCGTCCACCGCCACGACCCGGTCGCCCGGATCGCGGTACATCACTCGGATCTTGCCCATCGGATCGGTGACGGTCGCCGCGAGGCGCTTCAGCGACCCCGTGGTGCCAAAGCCGTAGCTCATGACCGTCACGGCGACCCCGTCCGGGTGATCGCCCGTCGGCTCGATCGGCTCGACGGTCCTCACCGTGCGCCCGAGCGCGTCGTAGGTCGTCGACCTGGGATGGATGGGCGTGCCGTCTCGGTAGACCGGGCTCGTGCCCGGCTCGAAGAACGTCTGCCCCTGGACCGCGACGCGCCCCATCGCATCGAAGAGCTGGTGGCCCGTGACGGACCAGCCGAGCCCACGGCCGTACACGAGCGCCGTCTTCTTCGTCTGGATGACGCGCGCGAGCCCGTCCACGAGCGTCACCGTGTCGAGCGTCCCACCCTCCGGCAGCCGGTTGCGCGTGATCGCGTAAGGAACCGCCGCCGATAGCACGAACTCCACGTGCGCTGTGGGCGCGGTCGTGTCGTACGGTCCGTAGACATCCGTCACGCGTCCGAACGCGTCGAGGACTCGGCGGCTGACGTTCCCGTTCACGTCCGTGGTCTTCCTCACCTCTCCGAGGCGGTAGTCCCACTCGGCGGACGATGCGTAGCCGTGTGAGTCGGTCGTCCGGGTCACGAATGACGCGACGACCGGGTCGAACTCGTACGTGATCGTGTACCGGCGCCCTCGGACGTCGGGCCCCTGCACCCGGTACATCCGGCCGAGCTCGTCCCAGTCCAGCAGGGAGTCCACGCTCGTCTTGTCGTCGACGGACGAGACGAGCCGGCGGAGGTTGCCGCGGGGGTCGTACTCGCCGCTCCGCTTGCGGAGCGTCTTCCCGTTCGCGTCGTGCGCCTCGAGCGTGTCGGGGCGCGAGACGGAGTTCGTCCGCTCGGCGAGCGCGTCCGCGAAGTACGACACGGTCGCGTGCACGTCGTCGGCGGTGTTCGCCGCGCTCACGTCGCCGAAGTCGTCGAAGCGGTCGACGTTGCCGAACGCGTCGTAGTGGAGCTCCTGGCGCGTGACGATCCGCGGCGCGTCCTCGCGCTCGTAGAACCGCTTCTCGACCCGGGTCGGCGCCGGGAACATCGAGCCGCACCAGAAGTCGTCCGGACCGTAGGCGAACGGGCGGCGCGCGTCGCAGCCAGGCTCGCCGGACTGCCGCCGGAAGGCCGGATCGGAGTACGGGTCCCCGTAGTCGCTCACGGTCTCGACGAGCGTGCGCCGATCCGCGTCGAGCACGCGCTCGCCCGCGAGGACCCCCTTGAACGCGTACCGGTCGTTCCGGTACGTGCGCACCACGTGGCTGCCGTCGCCGTTCGTCCGCTCGACGCGGGCGAAGCCGAGGAACTCGCGCTCGCTCCGGTCGTAGCGGCCGTCCGCGTACGCGTAGGTCGTGACGAGGTCGTGGCCGACGACGGCGTGGTCGCGGTCGGCCGCGCCGCGGCCGTCCCGGACGGTCACCTGCGACAGCACCCAGCGGTGCTCTGGCATGTCGACGGTATGGCCTGCGCGCGCGTAGAAGAGATCGATCGCGCCGCCCAGCGGCTGCGTCACGTGCTTGAGGAGGTTGGCGCGGCCGAGCCGGCTGAGCCGCACCCGCACCTCGGCGTTGCTCGAGCCGTCCCGCTGCTCCGCCTTGAGGACGTGGTCGGCGACGCCGTCGCCGTCGATGTCGATCATCCCGAGCTGCAGGCCCGTCTGCCGGGTCGACTTCTGCTCGGTGTACGAGCCGCCGAACGAGAAGATGCCGGCGCTGCCGCCGAGCGACAGCCCCCAGCTCTTGGAGGCCTCCGACGTGTAGCTTCCGTTCGCCTCGAGGACGTCCATCGTCCGCGAACCCGTGATCGCGTCGAGGAGGCTGTCCACCTTTCCACCGAAGAAGCCCTTGCCGCTGAGGAACGGGAGCGTCACGCCCCCGGGCCAGCCCGGCAGGTTCCAAGCCTACCTCTCCCCGAACCCGTGGCCCGTGTTGACCCGGACGTACATGACCTGGTCGTTCGGGCCCTTGCGGACGTAATCGGGCAGCCCGTCGCCGGTGACGTCGACGAACGAGACCTCCGTCGCCGCGAGGCTGCTCTCCCAGCTCCGCCCGACGCCGACGACGAACGAGGCCCCGACGCTGCTCTGGAGCGTGACGGCTACGGACCGCCGCACCCGCTCCGGCTCCTTGAAGAACGGATCGGATCCGTCCGAGCCGACGTACTTCGCGATGTCGTCCATCTTCCCGGCGTCCCAGCGGCCCAAGTTCACGACGTCCGGGGCGCCGAACTTCCCGCCGAGGTTGAGCTCGACGACGAGCAACCCCGGCGCCGGCATCGACACGCGGTCGGGCAGGCCGTCGCCGTTCACGTCCACGAGGTCGTTCTGGACCGTGCTCAGGTTCGCGCTCAGGGCGACGCCGGAATCGGTGCTCGGCGCACCGACGATCGCCTGGATGACCGAGCTGTCGCCGCCGATCTTCGGCATTCCGACGTGGCCGCCCACGTACACCGACGTGCCCCCGTCGCTGCTCTTCTGGAGAAGCTCACCGCCGTACCCGCCGACCCGCGGCGCCGACCGATCGATCGGCGTGAGCGCGATGGCCGTCGCGCCGGACATCCCGAAGATCCCGTCGACCACGCGATCGCCGTTGAGGTCGATCGCCTCCTGGGACTGCCACGACTTCCCGCTCGTCTGGTCCACGCCGAGGACGGTGACGTCCATGCCGACCTGCTTCGAGTCCGTGTCGCTGCGCCGGGCGAACACGGCGCCGGGATACACGGGAACCGGCTCCACGCCGGAGACGGTCTCCTCGATCGAGCCGTGCATCGTGGTCGCGGTCACGAAGGTGTTCCGGTCCGGGCTCACGAACGCAGCCACATCCGGCTTCAGGCCGGGGTCGCTCGCGGAGCCGCGCGTCCCGAGCCGCCGCGGATAGAGCGGCCCGTTGGCCGCGAGCGCCAGGCTCTCCGGGCTCTGCGGATCGTCGAGCTTCGTCTCGAGCTCGAGCCACCGGCTCGAATCGACGACGTACGGCAGCAGCACGAGGAACGTGCCCGGATCGAACGGCTCCGATCCGGCGCGGTGCCAGGTCCCTCGCCGCCAGCCGTGATACCCGCCGCCGTATGCCGAGCCGACCTGCCAGCGCTTCCCCTCGACGTCGAGGAAGGCGTCCTGGGTCAGGTTGACGGGCACGTATTGCGGGGTCCCGTCCAGCGTGACGGTCGGAGTCCAGCCCGCCGGGACCGTGGTCTCTCCGTGGCCCTCGAAGTAGATGCGATCCCCGGCCTGCACGGCGATCGTGATGGTCGTGGCGGGATCCGAGGCACCGCTCTTGAAGACGAGCCCGCCCTTGGTCCGCGCCGAGATGAACGTTCCTTGGGGCGGCGACCAACCGCCCTGGCGGGTCACGATCTGGAGCGTGCCGGACGCCGGGGCGACGAACGGCGCGAGCGGCGCCTTCGCCGGCAGCGCGGAATACGGGCCGCCGGAGATCGAGCTCGGCTCCACCGCGACGTGGGGAGGGAAGAACGGGTCGGCGAGGAACGACAGCTCGTTCGCCTCCGGCGGCGTCGTCGCCCTGCAGGTCGGCGTCTCGTCGCACACCTGCGTCATCGAGCCGGTGATCTCCCAGCTCAGAGCGGCGGGATCGATCGCGAGATCACTCTCGATGCGGAACACGAGCTGCTCGCCCCGGGTGATCTGCACGTCGATGTTCCGGGAGTCGCTCCGCGCCGCCGTGGACGCGTAGGTTGCCAGGTCGACGACGCTCGGGACGGGACCCGTCCCGTTCGGCACGAAGTCGCTGCCGGCGCACGGGTGGTCGAGCCCCTGCCATCCTGCGGGGTACTTCTGGACGCAGAGCCTGACATCGTCGCCGCTCGGCGCCTTCACGATCGTCGTCGAGAGCCGCACGGTGCCGCCGACCGGCGCCGTGAACCCGACCGGCGTCCCGCTCGCGAGCCGGAAGTCGGGGGCGGAATCGAACAGGTGCGACGGCGCGCCCATCGGATCCTGAGGCGCCTTCTGCGCGGGCGTCGCGCCGACGTACGCGATCACCGGCGCGAACTGCGTCTCCTCGAGCGGCGAGCCGGTCGCGAAGTCCACCGGGAAGTCCGACATCGTCGAGAGGACGAAGTACAGCCGGGTCCCGCTCGCGACCTCGAGCGCGTTGAGCGAGATCTTTTCGGGCGTCTTCACCTTCGACGCGTCCGTCGTCGTCTCGTACAGCTTCGTCAACGCGAACCCCGGGTTCGCGTCGTCGGCCCGGTAGATCCGGAGCCGCACGCCGTCCCAGGCCGGGTCGGTGGGCGGGCGCGGGCGGTCGACGAGGGCCAGGGAGCCGTCGACGTGCACCTTGCCGTCGTAGGGCGCGATCCACTCGAGGACCGCGTCGGACGGCGCGCGCCCGTCGTCCACGCCGGGCGGGGTTCCGCCGGCCTGGAGCGGAAGGGAGAGCTTTCCCGGCGCGTAGCTGAAGCCCGCAGCGACCGCCGTCCGCGGGTTCCCGAACAGCACGCCACCCGGGGTGACCATGTCCAGGAAGCCGTCCCCCTCCATGTCGGCGGTCCACGCGTTGGAGATGCTCGTCCCCGAGGCGCTGCCCAGCTTCGCGCCCACGAAGAGGACCGCCGCGCGCGCGGACTTCACCTTCGACGAGCCGTACCCGCCGCCGAGGTCGACCGGGATCTGGCCGGGGCGCGAGCCCGCCGCGGGATCGCCGCCCGGAAGCGCCGGCGTGAAGTGTCCGGCGGTCGCGCCCTCGGGAAGCCCGCCGTTGAACTGGGCGACGCTGACGCCGCTTCCGGCGCGGTAGATCCGGTCCGGGAGGCCGTCAACGTTGAGATCGGCGAACACGGTCTCCCCGCTCGTGGTGCTCTTCGTCTTCGACACGCTCCCGCCAAGCGAGAAGATCCCAATGCCGAAGCTGAGGCCGCCGCTCTTCGACTTGGACTTCTCCTGGCTGCGCACGGCCTGGTCATCATCCGGCTGGTCGTCGAAGCTCCAGGCCATCGTCTCGTGGCCGAACGACCAGGCGACGTCGGGGTCCTCGTACTCGAACCCGTGCTCGTAGAAGAGCGACCGCTGGCCGCTCGCGTCGAAGCCGTAGGTCCGGACGTGGCGAACGCGCGACTTGCCGAGGGCGCTCGTGCCGTAGTCGAGCTCGTAATCGCGGATCGGCTGGGCCGCCGGGCCGCTCTGTCCCGCCACGCTCGAGCCGGGGTCGAGCGACACGCGCACGCGCCCGAGCAGGCGCCGGGTCAGCACCTTGAACCCGAGCCGGCCGGAGACGATCGTGTCCGACCGGGTCGCGAGCGCACCGCCGTCGGTCGTCGCGTACACGTCCACGACGTACGGTCCCGGGGTGCCACCGGAGACCGCGTCGGCGCCGGTGCGCGCCGCCCGGCCGGTGTAGCGGATCGACCGGAGGTAGACCTGCACGAAAGGCTCGCCCTCGGTCGCGTCGGCCGGACCGCGGGCGTCGACGTCGTAACCGTACTCGGTCAGGTTCCCGTTGAGATCGACGACGCGCTCGAGGAACCACTGGCCGACGGCGCGGTCCGCCCTGGGACTGCGCAGCCGGGCCGCTTCCGCGAACCCGTAGACGAACAGCGTCCCGGCGCGATCCGAGACCTCGAACCAGATGTCGGGATACGTGCCGCAGCGGACGACGCGCTTGAACTCCCTGGCGATGCGCTCGCGGAACAGCGCGCCGGGCGCGGTCGTGCCCTCGCACGTCGCCTGCTCGCCGGTCGGGACGAGCTGTGCCCCATCGAGCAGGTACCGCGGCTCGGCGAGCGTCGGCTCCGGCACGCCCCATCGTGTGTCGAGCTGCACGCTCGACACCGGGAGGTCCCAGCCGATGCCGGCCCACCCGTTCCCGCCGGAGGAGTCGTACGCGAGCCGGAGGTCCGGCTGATGGGCGCCGCGCGCCTTCGGCAGGCGGATCGGGTGGACGAGCTGCGCCGACCCCTGGGCGTTCGCGTCCGGCGGCTGGACGAGATCGATCCCGGCGGACGGGCTGGCGGCGGCGAGGTCCTTGATCGAGTTCGGGTTGAACGACGCGGGGCCCGGGTGATCGGGCAGCACCAGCACCGCGTTGATCATGAACGTGAAGTGGGTCGTCTCGCTCAGGACCCGCTGCGTCGCCCGGACCACCTCGCGACGCGTCAGCGCGATCCAGCGGTCCTCCTGCTCGTCGAAGTAGTAGGTCCGGATCTCCTCCGACTGGACGCCCTCGGGGAGCAGGCTGGGGTCGTACGGCAGCGTGATCCGCGCCGGGACCGCGAACTTCTGGCCCTTCGGGAGGAAGCGGTACGCCGAGTTCGCCGGCGCGGTGACGTTGATCATCCCCGCCTCGAGCTGCGGGATGGACTCCGGCCCCTTGCGCGAGATGCCGAGCGCGGTCCTCGCGGAGAGCGCGCCGGCCGGCACGTCGATCGACGCCTCGGTCCCGAGCGTCACGGTTCCGCCGTCACCGTCGGCGGTGCCCCACTGCGTCTGGTCCTCGCGACCGAAGCGCTGGTCGGAGGACAGCGCGACGGCGGCGGTCGCGCCGCCCTGCAGGATCTCCGACTGACGGTCGTCGTCGAGGTGGATCGTGCGCGTCACCTCGGCGCCGCCCGGGAAGCGGGCGCGGACCACGACATCCCACGACCCGGTCGCGCCCTGCGGCCTCGCCACCTCCACGCCGAAGGCGCCGTCGATCCCGGCCTCCGCGCCGTCCACCGTGACGGTCCCCGGACCGTCCGGCGACTCCGCCCAGCCGGCGACGTAAGCCTTGCCGTCGAACCGCTCGCCCACCCAGCGGCCGGACTCGCTCCGGATGCCGGGAGAGGTGAGGACGAGCCGCGGGACCGCGACGCGCGGGCCGACGCCGCTGCCGCAGAACGCGAGCTCCGAGAGCCCCGCCGCCGGAACGTCGGTGCGGGCGCTCCCGGCGAACGTGACCTCCGCGGCCTGGGCGACCGCGCCTGCGAGCGGGAGCGGCGTCCGCGTCCCGTCCAGCGCGAGCGCGCCCTGCTCCGACCAGGTCTGTCCGTCGAACGCGCCGTACCCGGAGAGCCGGGCAGGTGCCGCAGCGAGACCGAGCTCCGCCTCGTCCACCTGCATGAGCCGGTCGAACGCCGCCTCGACCCGGACGGCGTGGACGGCCGCGGCCGTCGCCGGATCGCCGTCCGTCACTTCCGGGAACGCGAGCCGCGTGTCGCGATCGAAGACGTCGCGCCCGTCGTCGGTGACGAGGAGGAGGCGAAGCCCGGAGAGGGTCACGGCGCCCGTCGCGTCGTCGGGCAGGCACAGCAGCACCGAATCGTCGCCGGTGAGCTGCTCCGGGTCGAGCTCGTCCGCGAGCGTGCGCACCTCGCTCGTCGCCGCGAGCCAGAACCCGCCGACCGGCGCGGCGCCGTCGAGGCTGCGGCGGAGCGCAATCGCGCGCTGCACGTTGGCCTCGTAGGCGAGGTACGCGCGACGGACCTGCCGGACCGGCACCGCCGTCCGGAGCGCGGCCCGCACGCACTCCGCGCCCTCCTTTAGCCCCGCGGGAGCGAGCTTCGCGGGCATGCCGTCGGCGCGGACGACGACCACGTCCTCGAACGGCGAGATCTTCGCGCTGCGGGTAGCGGCGGCGATCGCGCGGGGGTCGCGGGGCGCGGCCACGAGCCCGGCGCCCCACACCTCGACCTCATCGAGCCGCGCGCCCGCGGCGCTCGGCTCGATGGAGAGCGTGAGCGCGTCGGTCCAGAACGGCTTCGCCACGTCCGCTCCGCGCCACCCGGTGCCGTCGAGGTCGACGGAAGCGCCGTCCGCGGACACCCGCACGCCCGCGCCGATCGCCTTCACGCGCCGGATCTGGACGGCGTGCGTGAACCGGAGGGTGACCGTCGCGGGCGCGGCGACCGTCGCGCCCGTCGTCGTGTCGCGGTCCAGCACGCGCGCGACGTCGACGCCCGTGGCCGAGGAGGCGGCGGGCGTGAGGCGCATGGTCGCGAGGGGGTTCGGCGCGCGCTCGCTCGACGACGGGGAGCACGCGGCGGCGAGCGCCGCAGCGCCGAGGAGAGCGAGGCGGGTGCGGGGGAGGTGGTGCATGGGCCTTCCTCCTGCTCAGCGGGCGACGAAGGTCGCCGGCTCCTGCGTGTTCTCGGCCACCGCCACCTGCGCGGGGCGAGCGCCGCCGACCATGTCGGCGTCGGTCGCGGCGACGTACACGTCGTAGGCTTGGTTTGCGGTGAAGGTGCCCTCCGGGAAGTCCGCGGAGGTGGAGCCGACCCACTGGCTCGTGACGAAGCTCGCGCCCTGCCAGACGCCCACGAGGTAGCTGCGCGCGCCGGTCACCGCCGTCCAGGCGACGTGCGCCGAGCCCTTCGCACCATCCGTCGCAGCGACGCCGGTGGGCGTGGCGAGCGCGGCGGGCTCGCCGATCGCGAACGGAAGGGTGAGCGTCCCGGCCGCCGACGTGGCGGTGAGGACGTACTGCCCCGGCGTCGCGGCGAGGTCGTACGACCAGACCAGCAGGCGGGAGAAGCCCGCAGGGTAGGTGAACGCGAGCGGCGCGATGCCGGGGGCCGTGATCGTGGCGCTCCAGGCGGACGCCGGCGGCGTGCCGTCGGCGTTCCTGATCGACAGCCAGGTCGCGAGCGTTCGCACGCCGATGCCCGCGTCGATCGCGCCGCCGGCCGCGAGCGCCACGACGGCCGGCGCGGCCCCCGCGCGCAGGAACGCGATCCGTCCCTCCGAGACGTTGAACCGCCCGGGGAGCGCGGGTCGCTCCGAGCCGTCCGCGGCGAGCGCCGCGAGATCCGCCGAGAACGCGAGCGCCGACGCCTGGTACGCGCCGTCGGGGAGGTCTCCCACCGAGCAGCTCGTCGCCGTGCCCACCGTGCTCCGCACCACCACCGTGCCGTTCGCGATCCGGCAGCCGGCGCCCGCGGCGCCCGCGGCGGTGCTCCACGAGAGCGTGGCCCCGTCCGGCGAGAGCGTGGGGAAGGGGATCTCCATGGCGCCGCCCGCGGCCACCGGGAACGTCGCGCTCGCGCTGTCGTCCGCCGACGCGAGCGCGAGCGTGTACGTCCCGGTCGCGAAGGCCAGGTCCGGCCACCACAGCGCGGCGTACGAGCCCGGGGAAGCGTCCGCGTATGCGACCTGTGCGCGCGGTCCGCTCGCGTCTGCGAGCGTGCCGGCCCACGCCGCCGCCGGGCCCGCTCCAGCCGCATCGCGCAGCGTCGCCAACACGGCGATGCCTGGCAGGCCGGACCCGTCGTCGTACGTGCCGCCGACCGCCTCGAGCGCGTAGCGCGCCGCCGCAGGGCTCGACGTTCCGCTGCACGCGGCGGCAACCCCAACGGACAGCACGCACGCCGCAGCGCGCGCATGGCGCATGTTCCCTCCTCGTGTGGACCGGAGGGCAGCGCCCTTCGCTGCGACCGCCGGCCTTCGGTATGCCCAAGGACCCAGTGGGTCCGGGCTTTTGCTTGCTCGCCTTGCGGTCGAGGTCGCTCTTATCGGGCCATGCTGATCGGTCACCGTTACCGCTGGCGAAAGCGACCGTCAAGGACGCAGCGTCAACAGACAAATTCACCAACTGTCGCAGCACGATCAGTGAGTCAGCATCGAGCGCATGTCACACCGCGTCACCCTGAGTGCGTGCGGCCGGGGTTGGCTCTCACCCGTTTCGAGGCCGGGTTGAATAGCTGACGGTGGACGAGCTCGGCCGGCTGATCCTGTCGATGAAGGAGAAGCAATCACGGCGAACCGGGCGGAGACCATCCGGTTTCCTGAACGTGGCGGCAGCGCCCGTGTTCGAGACCCGCACGGACACCGTCGCGTACAAGGGCCAGACGGCCCCGATGAGGGTGGCACGACACTGGTGCCGGAAGCCGGCGAGGCGGTCTTCGAGGGCGACGCCCTGGAGACGCGGGAGCGCGCCTTCCTCGAGCTGCGTGCGAAGATCGAGGGAGTGCTCAGCCCGCGCCACGTCGCGCCCATCCCGTGAGCGACTCAACCTCTCGCAGCGCCGGGCGGGAGAACTGCTCGGTGATGGCCGAGGGCGTTCCAGACGTGCGTTCGGCGGCGTCCCGACTGAGCGCGTTCGACACGGGCGGCAAGCCGTGAACGGGGGCCGTTGGCAGACGCAGTGGCCGGCGACCGGAGCGGTCGCGGGTCCGATGACTCCAAACTGAGGAGCTGAGGGTCGCGCCCGAATCCCCCGTGCGCTCGCGGCGAGAGCGAACGCCGGACCAGGCCCGGGCAAGGTTTTCGCGCCGCTCGAAAAGACGAAGGGCCTCCGGGTCGCCCCGGAAGCCCTCGTCACGTCATTGGAAACTGGAGCGGGAAACCGGATTCGAACCGGCGACCCTCAGCTTGGGAATTTGACCGGACGGCGCGGGACCCTCGGAAATGGGCGCAAAACGCAGGATCTAGGCTGGCTCGGGCCCACTGAATCCCTTTCGGCTGGGCAAGACGTGCCCAAACCTTGCCCATGTGGCGACGCGATCCGGCGCGGCAGTACCGGACAAATGTCTGGTGCCGCCGCGACTTGAACTGGCACCTTAAAGGTGCCATCCTTAGATTCGATGGAGAAGCGAAAGCCGACCTACGACCTGGAAGGGTTTCGGCAGGAGTTCTGCTCGGTGAAGGCCCTGCGGATGACCCGTACGGCCCAGGACGCGACCCTCCGGCTCGGGCTCACGCGCGAGGATGTGGTGCAGTGCATGAAGCGGGAACACTTCTACAAGTCCATGACCAGCTTCGACGACCACCGCATCTGGCAGGACGTCTACCACGTGTCCTGGGAGGACCTGGCGCTCTACGTGAAGCTGACCGTGGACGAGTTGGGTCGGCTGATCCTGTCGATGAAGGAGAAGTAGTCATGGCGAAGCGAGCAAAGACCATCCGGTGCCCCGAGTGTGGCGGGAATGCCGTGTTCCAGACCCGTACGGACACGGTCGAATACAAGGGCCATACGGCCACGGTGCGAGTGGCGGGCCACTGGTGTCGGAAGTGCGGCGAGGCGGTGTTCGAGGGCGACGCCCTCGAGAAGCGGGAGCGTGCGTTCCTCGAGCTGCGCGCCAAGGTCGAGGGGGTGCTCAGCCCGCGGCACGTCGCGTCCATCCGAGAGCGTCTGAGCCTCTCCCAGCGTCGGGCGGGCGAACTGCTCGGCGGTGGACCGCGGGCATTCCAGAAGTACGAATCCGGCGGGCAGCAGGTGAGCGTCCCGATGGCGAACTTGCTGCGCCTCCTGGAGAAGGACCCGAGTCGTCTTCGCGAGATCGCCAAGGAGATGGCCACCGGCCGTTTGGCGCGGTCCCGAGTAAGCGCACTCCCGGTGAAGGGCGGACGCGTCGTAGCGCGTCCTACGACCGCAGCGGCCATCACCCGGCGACGGGCGCGTTGAGGTCGAAACGCGATCGCGAAGCTCGAGGATCACGGCGCCACCGCCTCTCGCAGCGCACGGGAGACCCACCCGAATCCGAGCCGTTCCTGCTCGAGGCGCACGCGTGGGGCGAGGCGATCATGTCGAAGATCGTCGAAGAGGGCGTACTCGGCATCGGAGAGGCCGGCAAGGTCCCCAAGAAACGGCTCCGCCTCATGGACCCAGAGCGCTCGGTGGTCGAGCAGGGTGTCCCGGTCCATGAGGAGCGACGAGGCTCTGGGAAAAGTCCTTCGCAGCCTCGCAAGGATGGCGAAGCCGTGAGTGTCGATGTCCCCCCAATAGTGCAGTTCGCGCTCTGCGAGCCAGCCCACTTCGGCCAACCGGTCGAGCCCGTAGCCCAACCCAAAAATGACGATCGCGTCAGGCACCTCCGGGAAGGCGAGGCCGTTCACCTCGTTCTCGGTCACGAAGACCCTGGTCGCAGGCAGTGGCAGGTCGCGGAGATCCTCCACGGGCACGGTGAGGTCCGAGAGGCCTTGGATGCGCAGGCGTCGATCGAGGATCCGGAGACGTACGAGGGCAGGCCGTGAGCGCAACCCGTAACGGCCGTCGAATCTCGAAGCGCCGACGAACGCCGAATCGATCGCCGACGGAGGGAGCACGAGGTCGAGGAGCTGGCCAAGGAGTCCACGACGGACCTCGATGAACTTGGTGTCGACGCCGGAGATGTCGAGCTGCCTGAGATAGGTGCCGGGCCTCGGGTGCGAGCGGAACCAGCGGAGCACGGAGAGGATCCGCTCCCAGTCGGCGGCGTGCTCCAGCAGGACGTGCGGTCGGCGGGCGAACCAGTCGCGGAGCTCGGGGAATTCCGCGAGCGTGCTTCCCGCTAGCGTTCGGAAGCGCTCAGCCTCGCGGGTCTTGCGTAAGAGCTTCAGCGCATCGGCTTCGGTCGAGACGATCGCCGCAGCAGGAACCCGCTGGGCTCCCACCACGCGGTTCCTCGCCTCCGCCCATTCGAGTTCGTAGCCCCATCCCCTGTGGGCCCTGCTCCCCTCGACGAGATCGCGGATCCAGCGCTTGAGGTCGTCGAAGCGATCACCCCACTCGCCCGGTCGAGGCCCGCGGACGCCGATGCGCAAGGGGAATGGGGTCTCGCCATCGATGGCGGCTGCGAGCAGCCTTCCGCTCTCCCAGAGGCGCCCGAGACGCGCCTCGATCTCTTCGGGAGTCGTCCACGGGAGCCGAGCGCTCATCCTGCTCTCGATGCCCGTTCGGCGCGGTACTCCTCGATGGTCATGTTGCGTACCATAGAGATTCGCCCGTCCTCGTTGTGAACGAAGGCCACGCTCGCAACATGAGGCTCGATTACGTGGATCTTTTGGAGCGGAGTGACGACCAGCAGCTGGAGGCGCATGCGCGCGAAGAGCTCGAGCGCGAACGAGGCGGCATTGTCCGAGCCGCGGCTGAAGGCCTCGTCGATGACCACGAAACGAAACGAGCGCGAGCGCCGCTCCCCCGCCTTGAGCCCGAACTGGTAGGCGAGGCTTGCCGCCAGGACGGTGTACGCGAGCTTCTCCTTCTGTCCGCCGGACTTACCGCCGGAATCGGTGTAGTGCTCATGCTCGCGGTCGTCCTCCCGCCAGCGTTCGGATGCGGAGAAGACGGACCAGTTCCGCACGTCCGTGACCTTCCGCGTCCAGCGACGGTCGAGCTCTGCGGTGCCTTCTCGTCCCCGGAACCGATCGATGATGCGTTTGACCTGGACGAACTTTCCTTCGGAATAGGCCTCGTCTTCGGACCCGGTTAGCGCGCCCTCGATGCAGGAACGCAGATCGCTCTGGAAGTCCCGGACCTCCGCGTCGGGTGAGGGAGCCGCCTCGAGGACGATGAAGCGGTTGGGATTGTAGTCGATGGTCCTGAGCGACAGGTTGATCTCGTCGATGCGCTCCTTGATAGCCTGCTTCTCGCGCTGGAGCTGCGCATGGAAGCTCGCGAACTCGCGGATCGTGTTTTCGTTGAGCAGTTCCTTAAATCGCCGCTCGAACCGCGGAAGGTCATCGGCCACGAGGGCCTGGAGCATCCGGCGATACTCGCCGGATGCTTCGAGCGACGCGTCGGCGTCCGTGCTCGCCATCGGGTACGTGAGGAGGTAGGCCTTCATCGCGCCGACGATCTTCTGGGCCAGGCGTTCGAGCTTCTTCGCCTCGGCGTCGAGGAGTGCTTGCAGGTGCTCGCGGAACTCGCGCTCGCGGGCGTCGGCGGACTCGATGGTAAGGGTCCTCCCCGCTAGCACAGCGGTCTGCATCGCCTCCAGTTCGGGAAAGAGATCCGCCCGGTCATCGGCGCCCACTCCCTCAAGCAGCTCCTCGCAGCGCTTCGTCTCGGCGCGGCAAACCTCCAAGCGGGTTCGGATCCCGCCCTGATCCCCGAGGGCCGTCTTCTCGTTCTCCGTGAGGTCCACCAAGTCGGCGACGACCTGAGCGAGCAGCCCTTGCAGCGTGCGGAGGCGGTCAGAACCTGCCTCGATGGCCCGTCGCTCCTCCTCCAGCTCGGCGATCCGGGCGGTCGTGGCGCGCCAGTCCAGGTCTCGGAACTCCTGGAACAACAAGAGCTGATCCAGACGGCCGACGCGTGCGGTCAGTGCCTCTCTACCATCGACTGCGCGGGTGATCGCGGCTCCCGCTTCGGCAACCCGTCCCTCGAGCGACCGCGCCTCCGCCTCGAGCGCGGCGATCTTGGAGTCGTTGGTCCAGCCGAGCACGTACCGGGATCGATCGTCGATGGCGGACCGGTCGTCCTTCTCGTGCTTCTCCCCGGCGCCCTTCACCTGTCCGGCGCGGGTCACTGCCTGGCGCTCGCGCCGGAACTGCTGGAGGTCGTCGCAACAAGCGTACTCGAAGCGGCGTGCGAGCTCGGCTTGCAGCCATTCGTAGTGCTCGGAGTCCGGCTTCACCTCGACCTTGCGCGCGAGCGACCACGGGCTGCTCTCGGCTGGGCGTGGAATCTTTGCGCCGCTCACGCGGTAGTAGACGAGCCGTCCCCTAAGGTGTGTTCGGTCCACCCACTCGGCAACGCGTGCGTAGTGCTCGTCGGAGACGAGGAGGGACGTGCCGAAGCCGCGCAGGAGCCGCTCGGCCGCGCCCTCCCAGGAGCGCTCCTCTTCGCGAACCTGAAGGAGCTCTCCGGCGAAGGGCAGGGCGTCCTCGGGGATGCCCAGGGCCGTGCAGAGCTGGGCGCGGAGCGCGACATTCTGTGCGGGGATGTTGGAACGTCTGCGGCGAAGCGAGTCGAGCTCGGCAGCGACCACCTCATGTTGCTCGCGCAGCCCGCGGAAGCGAACCTCGGCGTCCGTGTGATCGTTCTGGGCGCGGGTGAGGTCCGCGTTTGCCTCCTCGCGCGCGGGGGCCACGGCGCGGAGGCTCAGCTTGAACCGCTCTTGGTCCAGGGACTCGGCCAGTCCCTCCGTCCGGGCGAGCTCGTCGTAACGGGTCGCGCGCCGCCGCCGGTCCTCCCGCTCGAGGTCCAGCCGAGCGATGTCTCGGGCGAGCTGCTCGAGCCGGTCGCCGCCGCTCCGAGAGATCTCCCCCTTGAGCCCCTCGCGCCGATCCTCGAGACCTGGACGACGCTCGGCCAGCTCGGCGAGCCGGGCTTCCACCCGAACGAGATCCTCCTCGAGCTTTTCCGATCGCTTCGCGAGGAGCGAGAACTTGAGCCCGGCGAAGAAGGAGTGGAGCGCGTCCCGGCACCTTGTGAGCCGCCGCTCGCGGTCACGGATGGCGTCGAGGCGGTCGCAGTCCGCGACGATGGGCTCGAGCCGTTCGATCTGAGCTTTGGCACGAAGCACCGCGTCGTGCGCGCGCACCAAATCGTCGAAGTGCGCGATGAGCGCGGTGATCCGGTCCTCCACCGGGAGGGCCTCGAGCATGTGCTGTCGCACGAAGTCGGTGAGGTTCCCCACCGTCTTCATCGACACAGTCTGATGGAACAGCTCGAGCGCCTGGTCGTTCCCGATCCCGAAACGGCGCCGGAACGCGGCGGAGTACGAGGTGAAGGAATCGCCGTGGTCCTTCCCGAGCGCCTTCAGCCGCTTGCGAAGCTCCGCGACGTCCGTGCAGCCGGAGAAGTGCTCTCCAATCGTGAGCGGTCGATCGGCGACGAGATAGAGCCGCTCCGGCTGCCCCTCGAGGCTGGGCATCCAGAAGACCTGCGCGAGCGTCACTACCTCGGCGAAGCCCTCGTTCTCGAACTGGGCCAGGACGATGGAGTAGTCGTTCGGTCCCCGGAGCGCCACCGGCCGCGCCGAGACTCCCCCGTCGCCGCGTTCGGCCTTGTAGTAGCCCAGGACGTAAGACCTGGCGGTCCGCTCGCGTGCCTCGGCCCCGGCGGCACGGTTGTACGCCAGCTTCTGCGGGGGGACGAGGAGCGTCGTGATCGCGTCCACGAGCGTGGACTTGCCGGACCCCACGTCGCCGGTGAGCAGCGTATTCCGGCCGCCCGCGTTCACGTGCCAGATCCGCTCGTGGAACGTCCCCCAGTTGTAGACCTCGAGGCGACGCAGCCGGAAGCCAGTTCGCTCGTCCGACGAAGCGAAGTCCAGCGGCTGAGACGCCAGCACCTCGGCGGGGCCGGTCATGGCGCGTCCTTCCGTTCCCGCGGTGCAGGTGCGCCGAGCTCCCGGTAGCGGGCGAGCTTGCGCTCGAACGCGTCGAGCCACTGGGCATCCACGAAGGACTTGAGGAGCCGCCGGACCTCGAAGGAGTCTTCCTGGCCCCGGAGCTTGCGGAGGAAGCCGAGCTCGACCACCTTGGCGATGTCCGCATCGACCCTGTCGGTTGCGCGAGCTTCGTTAGTACGCTCCTCCTGGAAGAGGCGGACGAGGTCGGCCATCTCCGCTCGCGACAGGATGAGACGCGTCTCCCCGCCACCCGCGTCCAGCTCGGCGAGCTTCTTGCGGAGCAGGACGAGCAGGAGGCTGACGGAGTAGCCGAGATGCCTGCGCGCGACGAGGCGAGGCAGCTCGGGCTCCCCCTCCGTCGCGGGCCGCTGGCGGAGGAAGGCGTGACCCTCGGCCTCGCTTACGACGAGTTCGAGTCCCATTACCCCCACGAACTCGCGTACACGGGCGACGAGCTGGAGAAGCGCCTGCCACGCGGCAGGATCCTCCTCACGGTCGAGGACTCCCCTCATGAGAGAGACGATCACGCTGGGCAGTGGGTCCGGCTTCGCCGTGTGTGCGTCCGCACTCATCCCTGACCCTCCTCGATCGCCATGGCGCGTGCAAATGTGACCGTTGGGATGATTGCACGGCGGCGGACACCGGCCTCATCGATCCACTCCGCCACCTGGGTTCGGTCGGCCTCGATGACCGCGCAACGATCCTCGGTAGCGATGGCGAAATAGGCGAGCAGCTCCGCGAGCCCGTGCTCGAGCGGACGGGCGCGAAGCACCTCCGACAGCGACACCTGGGTCCGCCCGCGGAGTTCGCGGGCAATGTGGTCGCGCAGCGCCGCGCGGTCCACGAAGTGCTGGTCGAAGAGGGCGTCGGCGGAGAAGTCCTCGCTCGCATCCAGGAGCGCTTCCGCCGAGAACTCCGGGCGGAAGGGTGGCTCGTAGAGAGGCCGCTCGAGCGGGAGGCGGACGTCCGGCGCGGGCGCGTCGATCTCCGCCACGGGTCCCGGGGGCGGAGCCGCGCGGAGCGCGATGGCGTGCTCCTCGATGGACCGGACGAGCTGGCCAATCCGGCGGTTCTCCAGCGAGGACTGCTCGTCGAGGAACCGGCGGAGCTGAGCGGAGAGCCTCGCCACCGTGCGCTGCGTGACCTCGCCCGCGGCGAGCCAGTCGTGATGGATCCGAGCCAGCCGCGGGTCCGGCCGGAGCTCTTGCACCGCAGGTAGCTCGAGGACGCGCTCGAGGCCGGAGGTCAGCTCCTCCTGCAGCGGCGGAGACATGAGGAAGTCCCAGAACGCTCTGAAGCTTCGTCCCTGCGCCGAGTCGCCAATGTGATCCCGCTCGCCGAAGAACTCGGCGAGGAGCGCGCCCTTGCCGCTCTCCCATGTCGCGATCTGCTCCCGGACGCTGCGGTCCAGAGCGCGGAACCCTTGGTCCACCTCGCGGAAGTCCGACAGCAGGGCCCGCGCGGTCTCTGCCATGGCCAGGAACCGATCCTGTACTCGGGCCGGCTCCATCGTGGCGAGCCGCCCCTCGCGCACGCGTTCGATCTCCACGTCGAGCCTGGCGCGCCGCCGCTCGAGCTCGGCGAGTTGGATCGCAGGATCCGTCTCCGTCTCGGTGGTGAGCTGCCGCAGCAGCTCGAGGACGGTGAGCAGCCTGGATTCCGTCGCGACGAGCCGTCGCTGTTCCACGAGCCCGGCGAGCCACCCGATCGCGTTCTCCGCAGCGGAGGTGAGGTCGTACGCCGGTTCGTCGACGCCCGGGGGATAGAACTTTCGGAGCCACGCCTTGCCCTCTCCGGCCCAGTCGTCGAGGTACTCCGCAGCCGGACGCGGGAATGCATCAGGACCCTGGATCTCCCGAACCGCAAAGAGCGCGTCGTCGAGCTTCGCGGCCAACGCGGCCTGGGGGATGGAGCGAGCGTTGGGGACGATGAACGCGCCATGGAGGAAGGAAGCGACGAACGGTGCGTGGTCCGCGAGCAGCAATCGCCAGCCGGGATGCATGCGTCGCAAGGCTTCCAGCGACGGGAGATCCATCGCGAGCGTGTTTGCGCCGGCGGGAGGCAGCATGGGCGGGAGTGTCCTCTGTGAGACGGGTTACGCCCGGGAGCCCCCATTCCTTCCCACGCGACTCTGACGGCGAGAACGCGCCGGACCCGAAACTCCGGATCTGAAGGTCGCTCCCGAATCCCGTGTGGTTGCGCCGAGGTGCGCGCCAATGCCTTGCTCCAGGCAAGGTTCTTCCTTGCCCGAGAAGGACGAAGGGCTCCCGGGTCGCCCCGGAAGCCCTCGTCACGTCATCGGAAACTGGAGCGGGAAACCGGATTCGAACCGGCGACCCTCAGCTTGGGAATTTGACCGGGCGGCGAAGGACCCTCGGAAATAGGCCGAAATTGCTGGTTCTAGACTGGTTCAGGCACGCTGAATCCCGTTCGGCTGGGCGAGACCTTGCCCAAACCTTGCCCAGGGAGGGCGGTCTTTGAAGTCGCCAGCCGCCTTGCGACGACTCGTGGACTGAATATCCCGGCGTCAGGACGCCAGACTTCTGCGCGAGCTCAGCACACTAGAGCGACGCCAGCACGGCGGAAGCGGATCGCGAGGCGGCGCCGTACGCGCCGGGCGCGCGCGGGCGCTCGCTCCCGCCGCGGCCGCGCGAGTCTACGAGCACGAGCCGGCGCGCGTCGCGGAGCGCTTCGACCCCCCACGTCGCGCCAGCCGTCGAGGGTGTCGCGAGCCCGTGGTGCAGTACGAGCGGCGTGCCCTCCCCCTCGAGCGCGTAGTGAATCCGGATCCCATCATTCGTCACGTACGCCATGGGACACCTCCTCGCGCCCGACGATGAGGGCTCCCCGTCGCCGCGTTCGCGCGCGCGGCGCGGGATCAGGAAATGGTCAGGACGGGCGGGCTCGGCGCGAGATCAGGGTTCGGTCAGGACGTGCCGGAACGCCCTCCGTACGTTCTCGCCCGTGACGCCGACGTGCGCACGAGGAGGACGGACATGCACCTGCACCTGACGGACACGATGAGCGCGAGCGAGATCCTCGACCACCCTATCCGCGCCCGGATCAACGCGTGGCTATTCCGCGCGATGGACGGCTATCTCCACCGGAAGTACCGGCACGTCAAGCGCGAGCTCTTTCGGAGGGCTGCCGCGCACGGTCCTCGAGATCGGGGCCGGGGACGGCGCCAACTTTCGCTACCTCGAGCCGGGAACGCACGTGATCGCGGTCGAGCCCAACGTCCACACGCACGCGAGCCTGCGGGCGGCGGCCGCTCGGCACCGCATCACGGTGGACGTTCGCGCCACGGTCGCGGAGCGCCTGCCGTTGCCGGACGGGAGCGTCGACGCGGTGATCTCGAGCCTCGTGCTCTGCACCGTGACTGATCCGGCGCGCGCGCTCGCGGAGGTCCGGCGCGTGCTTCGACCCGATGGCCGCTTCTGGTGCGTCGAGCACGTCGCGGCGCCGGAGGGGAGCCTGATCGCGCGCGTGCAGCGGCTCGTGAAGCGGCCGTGGCGGTGGTTCTTCGAGGGCTGCGACACGCACCGCGACGTCGCCGGGCTTTTGCGGGAAGCCGGGTTCGCCGCCGTCGAGATCACGCCGTTCACGCTGCGCACGGCCTTCCTGCCAATCCGGTCGCAGATCGCGGCGGTCGCGGTCAGGTGACCGCCGCGCCGAGCCGGGCGGCCGCCCGCTCAAGGAGCGCCACGAGCTCACGCTCGAGGGTCGGGCGACCGCCGAACAGGAACGCGTGGTCCTCGCCGGGGAGCTCGACGAGGCGCGCGCCCGGGATCGCGGCGGCGAGCGCGCGCCCGTTCCCGACGCGCACGACGCGGTCGCCGGTCGCGTGCAGCACGACGGAGGGCGTCCGCACGCGCGGCAGCAGCGGCCGGACGTCGATCCCGAGGTTCATCCCCACGAGCTCGAGCGCCGCGCCGGGGCTCGCGCCCTCCTGCTCGGCCCGGGCCGCCCAGGCGCGGAGCGGCGGGGTGAGGTGGCGGGCGGGGACGAACGCGCGCATCGTCGCGCCGGAGCCCCAGCCGCGTGCGATGTACGCGCGCAGCGTCGCGACCTCGACCTCGCTCCAGCCGGCAGGGTGGTCCGGCGCGGCCGACATGCGGGCAAAGGCGCCGACGAGGGCGAGGCCGCGCACGCGGAGCGGGCGCGTCACGGCAAAGGTGAGCGCCAGCGGACCTCCCTCGGAGAACCCGACCAGCACCGCCCCGGGGGACCGCACCGCGTCGAGGACGGCCTCGAGGTCCTCCACCCGCTGCAGCAGCTGCGGCAGCGCCTTCACGCGATCGCTCGCGCCCGTCCCGCGCTTGTCGAACAGGAGCACCCGGGCGCGCGCGGAGAGCGCGCGGACGATCTCGGAGACCCCCCGCAGCTCGAGCGCCGCGCGCATGCCGAGCGACCACCCGAGCACCAGGACGACGTCGAGCGGACCCCGCCCGACGGTGCGGTACGCGACGTGGACGTCGCCGGAGCGGACGTACCTCGGGAGCGCGTCCGCCGCCGCGTCCGCCGGGTCCGGCTCGACCTCCGCGAGCTCGCCCACGAACCGGTATCCCTGCCGCGCGTGGGTGCGCAGCAGCCCGCGATCTGCCGGACGGAGCGCGCGGCGCGCGAGGCTCACCGCGCGCTGCAGCGACGCGTCCGTGACGACCGCGTCCGGCCAGAGCTCCCGCAGGATCTCCTCCTTGGGGACGACGCGATGCCGGTTCCGGACGAGATAGGCGAGCACCGCGAAGACCTGCGGCTGGAGCGGCCGCGGCTCCCCGGCGACTCGCAGCTCGCGGCGCGCCAGGTCGAGCTCGTACGCTCCGAAACGCCAGCTCATGCCGCCCATG
>DASWEI010000053.1:0-8076 GCA_036394835.1 Anaeromyxobacter sp.
CCGCCGCGAGGTAGAGGACGAGCACGAAGTCCGGATCGCCCGCGGCGCGTCGTGCGGGCGCGAGCCAGACGGTGTGGCCGCGCGGCCGGCCGTCGCGAGCGATCTCGAGCGCGCAGAACGTCCGGTAGAACGCGATCGAGCGGTCGAGGTCCCGGACCTTGAGCACGACGTGGGTGAGCCGGACGGGCATCCCCACGAAGTATCGCCGGTGCGACCGCCCGCACCAGGGCCCGCGTGGGACTCCGACGCTACGCGCCCTCGCCGGCGAGCGCGCGGACGAGCTTCGGCCGGACGCCCGTCGCCGCGATGAGGGCGTCGAGCTTCTCCTGCGCCTCCTGCGAGGCGCCGCGGATCTTCCGCCCGAGGATGAGCTCGTTCTTCACCGAGTGCTCCCAGCCGGTGAGCTCGGTGACGGTCACCTTGTAGCCGCTCGCCTCGAGCGCGAGGGCGCGCACGACGTTCGTGAGGTGCGAGCCGAACTCGCGCCGGTGCCAGGGATGCTCGAAGAGCGGTGCGACGACGGGCGCCGCCGCCTTCGCGTCCGCGAGCTGCCGCGCGACCTCCGCCTGACAGCACGGCACGACCGCCACGTGGTCGGCGTTGCGGCGGATTGCGAGGAGGAGCGCGTCGTCCGTCGCCGTGTCGCAGGCGTGGAGCGCGGTCACGACGTGGAGCCGCGGCGGGACCTCCGCCTGCGCGATCGGCCCCGAGACGAAGCGGAGCCGGTCGAAGCCGAGCCGGCGCGCGCGCTCGGCACCGGCGCGCGCGAGCTCCTCGCGCGCCTCGAGCGCGAGGAGCGTGCCCTTCCCCGCGGGCGCGAGGAAGAGCTCGTAGAGCACGAACCCGAGATAGCTCTTGCCCGCGCCGCAGTCCGCGACGACCGGGTCGCCGAACCGCGAGAGCACGTCGTCGAGCGCGGGGGCGAGGAGCCCGGCGAGGTGGTTCACCTGCTTCAGCTTCCGCAGGCTGTCGGCGTTGAGGTCGCCCGCGCGCGTGAGGAGGTGCAGCTCCTTGAGGAGCGCCGCGGAGGTGCCGGGGAGGAGCTCCCGCCGCACCGCCTCGCCCTTTACCTGCCTTCGCATGGGCACGGTTGTAACCCGGCGCGCGGGCCCGCGCGCGTGGACGTGGACGTGCACGTGCACGTGGACCTCGACCTCGACCTCGACCTCGACCTCGACCTCGACGCCGTATCACACCATTCGTGACATGGGAGCTTCCCCCCGCGCGCGCGATGAGGCATGACCTGGCAGTCCTCGAGGGGGTCCCCATGCTCCGCCGCATCCTGACGATCGCCACCGCTGCGGCTCTTTCCGCGTGCGGGCCTGTGGAACCGACGGAGTCCGTGCCCGGCGCCGGCTACGAGGGGACGCCGCCGGTCGGGTCCGCGATGGCCCTCGATCCGGTCGGCGTCTGGACGTGGGTGCCGCTCTCGGACACCACGTGCGGCGATGGCTCCTCGACCGGGCTCGGCGTCCGCCGCGGGACCTCGAACGACCTCCTCGTCTTCCTGGACGGCGGCGGCGCGTGCTGGAGCTACGAGACCTGCGTGCTGAAGACGGCGTTCGACCGCCACTTCGACGAGGCCATGTTCCAGGCCGAGAAGGCCGACTTCTTCCCCGGGTCGATCCTCGACCCGCAGGCGCTCCCCTCGAGCTTCAGGAGCGCGAACCTCGTGTTCGTCCCGTACTGCACGGGCGACGTCCACGGCGGCGACCGCGTCACGACCTACAGCCTCCCGCTGGGGCTCGACCCGAAGACGTGGCACCACCGAGGGCACGCGAACGTGATGGCGTTCCTGAAGCGGCTCAAGGCCACGTTCCCGGCGGTGGACCGCCTCGTCGTGGCGGGCTCGTCCGCGGGCGGGTTCGGATCGCTCGCGAACTACGAAGCGTTCCGCTGGTACTGGCCGCACGCGGCGGGATACCTCGTCGACGACTCGGGCCCGACGCTCGTCGGCGCGGACATCTCGTCGACCTTGCGGGACGCCTGGTATGGCTCCTGGAACCTCGGGGCGTCGCTCGACCGCTTCTGCACGGGATGCCGGAGCGACATGTCCGCGGGGTTCGCGGCCATCGCGCGCAACCACCCGGCCGACCGGATCGCCTTCGTCTCGCACGTGGAGGATCCGGTCATGACCGCGTTCTTCGCATCCGCCGACTTTCACGCGGATCTCGACCAGCTCGAGGCGGCGAGGTTCGGGGCCGCCAACACGCGCGTTTTCTACGAGTGGGGCGTCGATCACATGCTCCTCACGCCGCTCGTGAAGTGGACCGGAACGGGGACCTACGTCGCGAGCCACTCGACCGGCGGCGTCTCGCTCGACGTCTGGCTCGAGCGCATGCTCTCCGGCGATCCGGCCTGGGTGACCGCGAAGCCCTGACGCGCGCCTACGACTCCCGCGGCGAAGGCGTCTGCTCGAGCTCTGCCGGGCGGCGCTCCACCGGCTCCTCGACCGGCTGATCGCTCACCGGCGGCGTCCGCTTCCGGTCGTTCCCGACCGCGTGCTCCGCCTCGCGCTTCCCCGTCTCGTCCTCTCGCTCGTCGAGCGGCATGCGAGGGAGATGGACACGGGCAGCGGTGCCCGGAAGGGCGGTGGCGCGCCGCGCGCGGGCGGGATACCGCGATACAGACTCCGATGCCGGCGCGCAGGCCCTTCCTCGATCTCCCCTCCCCCTGGCTCGTCGCGCACCGCGGCGGGAGCCGGCTCGCGCCCGAGAACACGCTCCCGGCCTTCGACCGCGCCGCGAGCCTCGGCGCGGACGCGATCGAGACCGACGTGAGGCTGTCGCGGGACGGCGCGGTGATGGTGTTCCACGACGCCGAGACCTCGCGGCTCACCGGCGAGCCGGGGACGATCGAGGCGCGGACGGCGGCGGAGATCGCAGCGCTCGACGCCGCGTTCTCCTTCAGCGAGGACGGCCTCCTCACCTTCCCGCTCCGCGGCGCGGGCGTGCGGGTCCCGACGCTCGCGGAGGCGCTGCGCCGCCACCCGCGCATGCGCTTCAGCGTGGACGCGAAGACCGAGGATCCCGCGCTCGCCGACGCGCTCGCGCAGGTCGTCCGCGACGCGCGCGCCGAGGAGCGGGTCTGCGTCGGCTCGTTCTTCGACGCACAGGCGGAGCGGCTCGGTGCGCTCCTACCCGGCGTCTGCCGCTTCTTCCCGCAGGACGCGGCGACCCGCCACGTCCTCGCCGCGAAGGCAGGCGCGGCGCCGGTCGGGCTTCCTTCCGGCTTCGACCTCGCCGACCTGCCCACGCGAATGGGCGAGACGATCGTCGTCGACCCGCCGGTCGTGGATCACTTCCACCGCCTCGGCATCCCCGTCCACGCCTGGACCGTGGACGACGAGGACGAGATGCGCGCGCTCCTCGCGATCGGCGTGGACGGGATCGTGACCGACCGGCCGGACGTGCTCGCGCACGTGCTCGGGCGGTGAGCTACAGATCGAGCCGTCCGCGCACGCCCACCTGGACCGGGACCTGACCGTTCACCCACTCGTCCATGTTGAGCTCACCGCCGACGTTCCCCTGCGCCTTCGCGTACCCGAGGCGGAGCCCGAGCGACACCTGCGCGCGTGACGAGGTGGGGACGAGGAGCAGTGCCGAGAGCAGTACGAGTCGTTTCACGATCGACCTCGGTGGCGGAGGCGCGCGGACCGCGCGCGGAGCTCGATGAGAGCGCGATCCCTCGACCACATTCCCTGATCCCGGTCACCCTCGCTGCGGGCGAAGCGTCGCCGCGGGACCGAACACTCCCGGCAAGATCGGCTCACCCGCCCCCAGGCGAGCGCGCTCGGCCTCGAGCGACATGCGCTCACGGCGGCACCGGCGAAGCCGACCATACCGCGACTCGAAGGCGGCGGCTCCTCGTTGCCCGAATCCGGTCACCGTTCGGCTCTTCCCTCGCGCATACGCAGTCGTCGTACGGCCCCTCACTCGGCCGAGAATGCGACGAATCATGAGGGCGGAAGCGCGCGCAGGCGCTTCAGCGCTGTGCGCGCGCGACTTCCGCAGCGGCGCCGTGGCCGCTCTCGTCGCGCGCGACCCTCGCTGCACTGGCGCCGGAGCGCCTGCGGCGACCCGTGCGCTGCAGGCGGCTGCAGCGGCTCATTCCAGCGGCGCGACGTACCTGCGGCGACCCGTGCGCTGCAGGCGGCCGCAGCGGCTCGTTCCAGCGGCGCGACGTCCGCGCGAAGGGGGCTCGTCGAGCCCCCTTCGCCCGCGCCGTCTACTTCGCCGGCGCGGCCGCCGCCGTCGGCGCGACCGGCACGATCCCCAGCATCGCCTCGACGCGTGCCTTGATGTCCGTCCGCTTGATGTCCTCGCCGCTCAGCCGCTCGCCCTTCTCCTTGCCGCCGGCGAGGAAGACGAGCGTCGGGCTCGCGGTGACGCCGAGCTTCTGCGCGAGGCCCGCGTTCGCCGCTCGCTGCACCCTCAGGAAGCGGACCTTGCCCGCGAACTTCTCCGCAACGGCCGCGAGCCGCGGTCCGAGGGTCTCGCACGCCTTCGAGTCGGTGCCGTAGAAGTCGAGCACGACCGGCAGTGGTGCCGCGACCACCTCGGTGTCGTAGTCCTTCTCCGCGAGCTCCTTCACATGGAGCGCCTCGACCGCCTTGACCGCGGGGTCCTCCGTCACGGGGACCCTCACGTTGAACCGGTTTGCCATGCGACGTGTCCTTTCGGCGCGGACGGGTCCAGCCGGGCGCGCAGCGCCCACGCTCGTCCGCGTGATGCCGTGATTCGTGGAGGAGAGCCTGCGCACTCGACTCGAGGCGCGGCCCCCCTGACCCCCTTCATACTCCTGTCGGCCCCCGCGCGCTCGTCATGCGGGGCGCGCCGGGGGCGCGCCATCGCGAACGCCCACCGGTCGCTCGCTCGCGCCGGCGACCCGGCATCGGAGCCGGTGCGCTGCGAGATTTGCGCCGCGGTGGCGGACCGTTCCGCCCCGTACCCTGGCGATGCGCCGTTTGACACGGGTCAACGCCCTCCCCCCGGTGCGGGGAGCCCGCCAGACCGCGTTCACCGTGTGTCACAACTGTCACCATCGCGGCCTCATTGTCCCACCTTCACCGCAAGGGAGGACGCCATGGGTCGATCCGCGTCTGTGAGGTGTGCCGGTTGGATGCGCGCCGCTTCGCTGCTCCTCGCATCGGGACTCCTCGCCGCTTGCGGGCCGGACGAGGCCGCCGGCGCGCTCGCCTCCAGCGAGGCGGCCGCCGCCGCGCCCGCAAAGGGAGAGTGCCGCCGCTTCACCACTTGCGTGCCCGAGAACCCCTGTCACACCGGCTGGGTCACCGGCTGCCGCGGGAACACGGCAATCTGCACCGACATCGGCGGCTGGCTCTCGAACGGCACGAGCTGCGGTGACGCGGCGGTCTGCTACATGGGCGAGTGCGAGACGTGCGCCGCCGGCGCGAGCTGCACGATGTCCGACATGTACGGGAGTCCCGACTCCTGCCGCCTCGGCGCGATCGCCTGCGGCAGCGGGCAGCCCGTCTGCGAGGACGCCGGCTCGGCGCCGGACGGCACCGCGTGTGGCGGCGGCGGCCCGTACGTGTGCAAGGGCGGCCAGTGCACGTGGTGTCAGGACGGCCTGCAGTGCACGCCGCCGGACCGCCCGTGCCACCAGGGAACCGTGGCCGCCTGCGCGACTACGGGTGGCACGTGCCAGGACACCGGCGCGCCGCTACAGAACGGATGGTGGTGCGGCGACGGCCGCGTCTGCCGCGACGGCGACTGCGTCGCGTGCGTCTGGAGCGCGCCGTGTGATCCCGGGAGTGCCTGCTACACGGGCGGCTACACGGACTGCTCGAGCGGCACCCCGACCTGCATTCCTCAGCAGCCGCGACCCGACGGCGAGTCCTGCGGCGACGGTCTCGTCTGCTCGGCGGGCGCGTGCGTCGCGGCCTGCGACAGCGGGCACGCCTGCGCGCCAGCGTGGAACGCCTGCGCCACCGGCACGATGACCTGCTACAGCCCGGCCTCCGGCTACTGCATGCAGACCGGAACCAAGCCCGACGGCACCTCGTGCGGCGACCAGCTGGTCTGCTCCGGCGGGTGGTGCCAGTCGTGCATCCCGGGCACGCCGTGCCAGTCGACGAATCCCTGCTACCCGCAGGGCACGCTGTCCTGCGCCACGGGCCAGTGCGACCCGTCCGACACGCCGTACGCGGACGGCACCACCTGCGGCATCGCAGGCGAGACGTGCCAGGCGGGCACCTGCACTGGCATCCCCGGCGCCCGCCTCGTCGTCCGCTCCACCTTGGGCACCGTGGACCTCACCGGCACACGCTGGACGTACTGCGAGATGAGCGAGCTCGCGCCGCAGTCGCAGCTTCGGATCGACTCGTACCTCGACGGCGGGACCTCCACGCACGAGGAGTACACGTACGACACGCCCGACTGCAGCGGCGTTCCGATCCCGGGAAACGGCATGTTCTTCACCGGGACGTTCGTCGCGGCGGGCGATCGCGTCGTGGGCTGGGGTGAGGGCCCGCCGCCGTTCGGCCTGCCTTACACGGTGACCGCGACCGCGGTGTCCGTGACCGCAACCAACCCCTCCACCGGCGAAAGCATGGAGTTCCGCACCCTCGCGTACGTGAGCGATGAAGGCTGGCTGGGCCCCCGGAGGATCTTCGAGGGCAAGACGAACGAGGGCATGGCGGCGGACGGCTACCCGACCGCGCTCGTGACGGCGTTCAAGACCGAGGTCGCCGGCTGCGTGCCCGAGGCCCCCTGCGATCCGGGCTACCCGACCTGCACCCGGTGGGCGATCGATTGCTCCAACGGAGCGCCGCAGTGTACGGCGCGGGAGGCGCTGCCCGACGGAACCTCGTGCGGACCGGGCATGGAGTGCAGCGCGTCCTCGTGCCTTCCCTCTCTGCCGCCGGTGACCGGCTCGCGCACCACGACCTGGTGGCCCGACGCGGGCCCGCTGCCTCCCGAGCCGGTGACCGCGCCGCTCGAGGCGCTCGTTCCGCAGCCCGACGGCACCTTCCTGTCGCGGAGCGCGGCGATCCAGCCGGACGGCTCGTTCGAGATCTCGGGCGTCCCCGAGGGGCCCTACCTGCTCAAGCTCTCGAGCGGCTACCCGATCCTCGTCGAGACCGACGCGCGCGTGCTCGACCTCGGGCAGGACGTGATCGGGCGGCCCGGCGTCGCGCGTGCTCCGCCCGGGACGGCGGTCACGCTGGAGCTCTCGAACCTCGCGCCGTGGGGGGTCCGCGACATCGTCGAGATGGCGAGCTCGAACGCAGCGATGGTCGCGTTCCCATTCGGCCAGGCGCCGATCGCGAGCGTGCCCGTGGGCGCGACGGACCTCACCCGCAGCTACGAATGGTCGTCGCAGCCGCTCCTCGACCCCGCGCAGGGAGACGTTGGAATCCTGTTCCAGAGCTCTTCGGGCACGGTCCCCGGCACGACGCTGACCTACCGCGCCGCGAGCCGGTGGGCGCCGATCCCGGAGCCGATCGTGCCGGGAGTACCTCAGACGCTCGCGATGACGCTCGCGGAGCCGGCAGCGACGGGCCAGCTCGGCGCGGCCTGGCCGATCGCCGCGTACGCGGCCCACGCCGCGCAGGTGAGCCCGACCGGCACGGTCGGCCATCGCCTCGCCGTGGTCGCGAGCCCGTGGGCGGCGCCGTGGGGGCCGCTCTCCATCCCGTTCACGGGGTCGGCCGCGGTGGACCTCCTGTCGGTGTCCGCGCCCGCGGGGACGGCGGACCTGACGGTCGACGCGCTCACCTTCGGGCGGGTCCTGCCGCCGCCGTACGTCGAGTACCGCGACGTCCGGACGACAGTGCGCGTGGCGATCCCGAACCCCTCCGGCGGAACGCTCACCTGGAGCGGAGCGATCGTCCGCGTGGACCCGCTCGACGCGGCGCCCGCCGACGCCGGGCCGGTCGTCACGCCTCCGCAGGCGCCGCGCGTGGGCGGCGCCGACGCCTTCACGGCGCAGGTGAACGTCGGCACGGGCCCGACGCTGAGCTGGTCGCCGCCCGCCATCGGCGCGCCCACGAGCTACGTGGTCGTGATCTTCTCGCCGGTGCCCGGGTCCACCACCTCGGCGTTCATCCGC
>DASWEI010000054.1:0-39564 GCA_036394835.1 Anaeromyxobacter sp.
CGCCGCGCTTGGGCCGAGAGGAAGGCGAGCGGCTCCCGCACGTGGTGGAGCACGAAGCGCGTCACCGCGGCGTCGAAGGCTCGCGCCGGGGGAAGCGTGTCGAGCGACCGCTGCTCGAAACGCGCCCGCTCGCCGAACCGCGCGCAGCGCACCCGCGCCCGGGCGATCATCTCCGCGGAGAGATCGACGCCCGACACGCGGTAGCCCGCCGCGAGGAACGCCTCGGCGACGATCCCCGGCCCGCAGCCCGCGTCGAGCACCTCGGCGCCCGCGGGCAGCGCCGCGAACGCGACGAGCCGCGCGAGCGTCTTGGCGTCGGTCTGGAGCGGCGAGCTCTCGAAGAGCGGGGCCTGCCGGTCGAACGCCCTCGCGAGGGCCTCGTCGTGCGGGTCCATGCCGGACGCATAGCGCGGTGGGCGACAGACGGCCACTTCGCCCACGCCGGGCGCACCCCGCCGCTCACGGCGCGGCCGAGGACGCCGTCGCCGCGGCCGCGGGCAGCGCGACGTGGAAGGTGCTCCCTTCGTCCGACGAGTCGACCCAGATGCGCCCGCCGTGCGCCTCGACGAGCCGTCGCGTGATGTAGAGGCCGAGGCCGAGCCCGAGCGCGTCCGCCTGGCGCGCCGAGAGTCCCCGGTAGAACCGCTCGAAGATGTGGCGCGCCTCGTTGGGGTCGATGCCGGGGCCGCGATCGGTAACCGACAGGACGACGCTCCCGTTCGCGCGCTCGCTCGCGACGACCACGGGCGCGTCGGGCGGCGAGTACTTGAACGCGTTCGAGATGAGGTTCACGACGATCCGCTCGAGACAGTCCGGATCCGCTTCCACGGCATTCGCGCCCGGCGGGACAGCGACGCGCAGACGCTCGACCGGGAGCGTCCCCTCGAGCCGCGCCTTCAGCTCGCCGAGAAAGGGCGCGAGGTCCACGTGCGTCCGTCTGAGGACGAGCTGGCCCGACTCGAGCTGGAAGGCCTCCACCAGATCGTCGAGCATGACCGCGATCCGGCGCGCGCTCGTCCGGATCGACTGGGCGCGACGCGCGAGGTCCGCCGGCGGCGCATCCTGCGCGCGCAGCAGGAGCTCCGCCTGGTTCTGGATGGTGGAAAGGGGCGTGCGCATGTCGTGCGAGAGCGCGCGGAAGAGGTCTTCCCGCGCCTCCTGCAACTCGTGGATCGCGGTGGTGGAGGTCTCCGCGTCCTGCCGGAGCCGGCGCGCGCGGCGGTAGGCCGCCCGGAGCGCGCCCCCGAGGATCGCGACGAGCGAGGCGGACATCGCGAACCCGACGAGCCGGACGACGTCCGAGCGCGCGAGCGACCCGGTCGGATACATGAAGAACCGGCTGAACGCGACGGTGATGAGCGCGACCGCGAAGAGCCCCGCCCCCGTCCCGGCGCCGAGCGAGGCAATCATGATGAACGGGAACACCGCGAAGAAGTAGGCGCCGCCGAGCGCGCCGGAGAACGCCTGCGTGATCCACAATGCGAACGCCGCGCACCCCACCGCCCATGCGGCGCGCGCGGCGAGCCTTACGGGCGCGCGCGCGTCATCGAGGACGCTCGGACCGGTCCACCCCCACTTCACGTCCCCAACTTGCCAAGGCGTTCGCTCCGCGATGGGGCCCTGATGGGGTGGGACCCGGTGCACCGCACGCCGGTCGCCCCGCGCAGGCCGCTCGCTGCGACCGCCGTCGAATGGAAGTGCCGCGATCCTCCAGGTTAGGGAGGCAAAGCGTTCACCCTGCGTCGCTTCTGGGCCACGTCGGTCGGCGCGGTGCTCATCGCGTTGTTCGGCGGCGAGGCGGCGGCGCGGCGACGAGGCGGCGACACGACGACAGGCCGGCGAGGTCCGTTTCCGGCGCCGAACGCGCCTAGCCGCTCGCCACTCAGGAACCGGCGCGCCCGCGAGCCGGACGCGCTATCCTAGTTCCGTGACTTCGCCTCGGATCGCCGTGCCCCTCTCCGCGCAGACGTTACCCGCCGCGCGCCGCGCGCGCTGATCGTTCACTCCACGGGGCCGTGGCGGAACTGGCAGACGCGGGGGACTTAAAATCCTCGGCCGGGTCACACCGGCGTCCCGGTTCGACTCCGGGCGGCCCTATTCGAACCTCCTGAAGCCCTTACGTCACGTCGCGGTCCGACGCGTCGTCATCGTCGCGCGGGACCTGCCCCGCGTCCTCGCCCGCGTGCTGCTCGACTCCGGGCTCGAGGTCGAGCGCGCGCTCGACGACCCGCTCGGCGGGCGTGCTGCCGCGCCGCTGCCTCTTCTCGTCCGTCTCCTCCTTCCCCAGCTCGCGCTCGACCTCGCCGCGCTCGTCGCGTCCCGTCCGCTCGGCCATGGCGTCTCGCCTCCGTGGGGCAACGTGGGCACGCACCGCGCGGGGGAGAAGCGGGGCGTGACCGGCGGACGGCTCGGACGGCGCCCGCGCTACTTCCGGATGCGCGCGCGTCCACTCGCGGCGCTGGCGGGGGCGGCCCCGCCGGACGCCCGCGCAATGTCAGACCGGTGGGATACCAATCCTTCATGGCAGGCGCGCGCCAATCTGGCGTTCTCCCCTCGGCGCTCCCGGCGCCGCCGGAGGCGATAGAAGGTCGACCGCGCAATGGAGATTGCGGGCCGGCTGCTCGGCGCGGGCGCGCCGAGGTGGCAAAGGCTTGAGGCGATCTGCCAGGAGTGGCTCGGGGCGCACCCCGGGGAGCTGCGGGAGGAAGAGGCGGCGGAGGCGGACCGCCGCGGCGGTCCCGTCGCCGACTGGCTCGAGGCGGCGAAGGAGTCGCTCGAGCGGGAGATGAACCGCTGGGACTTTCTCGAGGAGGTCCCGGCGGTCGCTGCGCCGGTCGACTCCGACCTCGACTCCAACCTCGACCTCGCCGTCGATTCCGTTCACCCTGAGCGTCCTTCGACTTCGCCTCCCGTTGCGGGAGGCTACGCCCCGGACGAACGGTCGGAGTCGAAACGCGATCCCGATCCCGAGTCCGGTCACCCTGAGCGTAGCGCCGCGGGCAGGCGGCGCGGAGTCGAAGGGCTCCTCGAGGCCCGCCTCCGCGAGCTCGCCGCGATGCGCGATCAGTGGGACCTCCTCCTCGGCCACCTCGCCATGCTCATGAAGAACACGGGCCTCTGGCGCGACGCCGGATTCGCCGAGTGAAGGTCCCGCGCGCATAGCCGCCGCGGCGGATCGCGCCTCACGCCAGCGGCGGCCGGCGAGCGGCGGGCATTGGACCCGCGGCAGTGGACGGCGGAGCTCGCGACGGCCCAGCTCGCCCGCCTGCGGGAGACGCTCGCCACGTACAGCAGCGCGAGCTACCCCCGCGGCTTCTCCGGCAGCGCCGCCATGACGTGCTCGGCGAGCGCCGTGATGGTGAGCGCCGGGTTGACCCCGAGGTTCGCCGGGACCGCGCTCCCGTCCGCCACGTAGAGGCCCTCGTGGCCGAACACCCTACCCTGCGCGTCACAGACCCCCTTCGACGGGTCCGAGGCGACGACCGCGCCGCCGAGGATGTGCGCCGTCGTCGATCGGTTCCCGAGCACCTCGAGGACGAGGTTGCCGGGCGTGCCGCCCACCTCGTCTGCGAGCCGCTCGGCGATCCGATGCGCGACGGGAATGTAGGCGGGCGGCGGCGGTCCGTGGGCGTCCTCGCTCCGGAGCACCTCCACCCCGAGGCGCCGCCCCAGGCGAAGGCGCATCCAGCTCTCCACCGGCTGCATCACGAGCAGGACCATCGTGCGCACCGCCCAGTCGCGGAACGCGAGCACGCGGACGCTCGCGATCGGATGGCGGACGAGCCGCCCGAGCCAGCGCGCCCACCGCGGCCACGGCGGCCGGTCGGGTGTGAGGTGCGTCGTGAGCAGGCTCATGAAGTCCTGCCCCTTCCCGTGCCGGCAGATCTCCATGTGCGTGCGGTCGAGGTCCACGCCGGAGGTGATCGCGATCCCCTCGCTGTAGTCCACCGACGTGTCGGGCGCGATGGCGCCGAGGAGCGCCTCGGAGTTCGTCCGCACGAAGTTCCCGAGCTGATCGGACAGCCGCGGCAGGCTCCCACGCTCCTTGCAGCGCAGGAGGAGCCGCGTCGTCCCGATCGCGCCCGCCGCGAACACGACCCCGCGCGCCCGGAAGACGCGCGGCCGCCGCAGCAGCCAGGCGGTGGACGAGACGGCGTGCACCTCGTACCCGCCCCCGGCGGCAGGGCGGACGTCGGTCACGAGCGTCTCCGGGTGGATCTCGCAGCCGAGCCGCTCCGCGAGGAAGAGGTAGTTCCGGTCGAGGGTGTTCTTCGCACCGTGCTTGCAGCCG
The DNA here is from genome assembly GCA_036394835.1 of Anaeromyxobacter sp. Taxonomy (GTDB): domain Bacteria; phylum Myxococcota; class Myxococcia; order Myxococcales; family Anaeromyxobacteraceae; genus Anaeromyxobacter. The sequence goes on from DASWEI010000054.1 coordinate 4,292, forward strand.
GTCATGCACGCGCCGCAGAACGTGCAGCCCGCGCGCGCGGGCCCGCGCCCGGCGAAGTAGGGGTCGGGCACGGTCACGCCGGGCTCGCCGAAGAAGACGGCGACGTCGTGCCGGCGGAGCGCCGCGGGGCGGCCGGTCTCCTCCTCGATGACGTGCCGCAGGAGCTCGTCCGCCACGAAGAGCCGCGGCGCAGGCGTCGCGCCGAGCATCCGGCGCGCGGTCGCGAGGTGCGGCGCGAGCGCCGTCCCCCAGTCGACGCCGGCGGGCCAGCGCGAGTCGCGGAGCACCTCGTCCGCGGGAGCGACGAGCGTGTTCGCGTACACGAGGCTGCCGCCGCCGACCCCGGCGCCGTGGAGGACGACGCAGTGCCGGAGGATCGTCATCTGCAGGATCCCGTGCAGCTTCAGCGCGGGCTTCCAGAGGTACTTGCGGACGTTCCAGTTCGTGCTCGCGAAGTCCTCGGCGCGCCAGCGCTTGCCCATCTCGAGGACCGCGACCCGCCACCCCTTCTCGGAGAGCCGAAGCGCGGAGACGGCCCCGCCGAAGCCGGAGCCGATGACGAGGTAGTCGTACTCGAGCATCAGTTGAGGAACGCGGGCGGAGGGACCTCCGCGCCGTCGATCGCCTGCCGCGCGGCGAACCCCTCGTCGAGCGGGTGCCAGTGCGAGATCATCCGCTCGCCGAACTGCCAGCAGAGGAACGCCGGCTCGCCGTCCACGAGGGTGTAGAAATCGACGAGCCCCATCTCGACATCCTTCACGAGGCAGCCGAACGCGTTCACGCGCTCCACCGCGCCCGTGATCTCGGCGGCGAGCCGGCGGAGCTGCTCGGCCTCGACCTCGAGGCCCTCGGGGAGCGGCGCGCCGTCCTGCAGCGCCGCGACCGCATCGTCGGGCCCACCAAGCGCCTGGATGAGCGGTCCGAGCTCGGAGCGGACCTGGGCGATGCGCCCGAACTCGATCTCCAGGGAGGAGACGAGCGCGTTCGCCTCCTCGACAGTGAAGAAGCGCGGCCCTTCGTCCATGGACGGAAACCTTAGCATGGGCGTGTTATAAGCGCGGCCCTGAGCCCTGCGTCGCAATGCGACGGCCAGTCGAAGGGCGGAGGCACCTCAGCGCATGCTCGAGACCGTTTCCAAGGGCTTCAAGGCGGCCCGCAACAGGCTGAAGGGACGCACCGAGATCACCCCCGAGGTGGTCGACGAGGCGCTCCGCGATATCCGCGTGTCCCTCCTCGAGGCCGACGTCTCCTTCGAGGTCGTGAAGCGGTTCGTCGCCCGGGTCCGCGAGAAGGCGATCGGCGAGGTCGTCGAGACGAAGGTGAAGACCGGGCGGGGCGTCGTCCGGGTCACCCCTCAGGACCACTTCGTCAAGATCTGCCACGACGAGCTCGAGGCCCTCATGGGGCCGGTGGACACCTCGCTCCGCGAGGGACCGCGCGGGCGCCCGACCGGGATCATGATGGTCGGCCTCCAGGGCTCCGGGAAGACGACGACCGCCGGGAAGCTCGCGAACCGCCTCCTCAAGGAGGGGAAGAAGCCGCTCCTCGTCGCCGCCGACGTCTACCGCCCCGCCGCGGTCGAGCAGCTGAAGGTGCTCGGCGAGCGGCTCGGCGTGCCGGTGTTCCACGCCGCGAACGTCTCGCCGCCGGAGATGTGCCGGCAGGCGCTCGAGGTCGCGCTGCGGGAGAAGGCCACCGCGATCGTCTACGACACCGCCGGGCGCCTCGCGATCGACGACGAGCTCATGTCCGAGCTCGAGGAGATCAAGAAGGCGGTGGAGCCCGAGAACATCCTGCTCGTCGCGGACGCGATGATCGGCCAGGACGCGGTGAAGACCGCGGCCGAGTTCGACCGGCGGCTCGCGCTCGACGGCTTCATCCTCACGAAGCTCGACGGCGACGCGCGCGGCGGCGCGGCCCTCTCCATCAAGGAGGTCACGGGAAAGCCCATCAAGTTCCTCGGCATGGGCGAGGCGCTCGACAAGCTCGAGGAGTTCCGCCCCGAGGGGCTCGCGTCCCGCATCCTCGGGTTCGGCGACGTCGTCGGGCTCGTGAAGGACTTCGAGCAGCACGTCGACGAGGAGACCGCCGAGGCGGACGCGAAGAAGATCCTCTCGGGCGACTTCACGCTCGATGACTTCGTGAACCAGATCCAACTCGTCCGGAAGATGGGCCCCCTCGGCGAGCTGATGGAGAAGTTCCCGATCTTCGGGGACCTCCCGGAGGGCTTCCAGTTCGACGACCAGGCGCTCGTGAAGATCGTGGCGATGGTCCATTCGATGACCTCCGCCGAGCGCCAGCGTCCCGACGTCATCACCGACGGGCGCATGAAGCGGATCGCGAAGGGCTCCGGCCGCTCCGAGAAGGAGGTCCGCGATCTTCTGAAGCAGTACAACGCGATGCGCGGGGTGATGAAGCAGGTCGGCTCCGCGCCCGGGCTGCTCGCGCGCCTCCCCGGCGTGAAACAGCTCATGCAGCTGCGGAAGCTGCAGGGCAAGGGCATGGAGGACGTCCTCGGCGAGGACGCCGCCGCGGTCGAGAGCGCGCTCCACGGCGGGCTCGTCCCGCCGGAGGCGGCCCGCGCGATGGGGCTGCCGAAGGGCTACACGCCGCCCATGGCCGCGGGCGCGATGGCCCGCGCCCGGCTCATGGGCTACGCGCCCGAGCCGATCGCGATCGAGTCGGCGAAGGACCGCGACGCCCGCAAGAAGAAGCGGAAGCAGGAGCGGCAGTCCCGCAAGAAGAACCGCAAGCGCAACCGGAAGTGAGTCTGCCCGCGCTCCGGCCGCCCGCGTGCGCGGGGAGCGTCTACCCCGCCGAGCCCGCTGCGCTGCGGCGAGCGCTCGACGGCTGGCTCAGCCTCCCCTCACCGCCTGCGCGGGCGGAACGAACCACCCTCCTCGTCGCGCCGCACATCGACTACGCGCGCGGCGCCCGCGGCTGGGCGAGCGCGTACGCCGCCCTCTCGACCGACGCCGACCTGTTCGTCGTCCTCGGCACCGCACACGCGACCCCTCCGCGCCTGTTCGCCCTCACCAGGCGGGACTACGCGACGCCGCTCGGCGTCGTCCCGACCGATCGCGCCGCGGTGGACGCGATCGCCCACCTGGTGGGCGAGGCGGAGGTGCTCTCCGACGAGGCGGCGCACGACGCCGAGCACTCCGTCGAGCTGCAGCTCGTCGCACTCCGGCACGTGGTCCGCCGTCCGTTCACCGCCCTGCCCGTCCTCTGCTCGTCGCTCTCGCACCTGCGCGAGCCCGCTCGCCAAACGGCGCGCTTCCTCTCGGCGCTCGAGCGCGTGCTGCGCGGCCGGAGGGCCTGCTTCGTCGCCTCCGCCGACCTCGCCCACGTCGGCCCCGCCTACGGCGACGCTCGGCCGCCGACCCCCGCAGAGGCGGCGCGCCTCGAGGCCCGCGACCGCGAGGGGCTCGTCTACGTCGCCGCGGGCGACGCGGAGGGCTTCCACCGCGACGCGCTGCGCGACGACGAGCGCCGGCGGCTGTGCGGCCTCGCCCCGATCTACGCGGCGATCCGCGCGAGCGGGAGGGGCGCCCGCCTCCTCCACTACGAGCGCTGGACGGACGGGGTGGACTCGGTGTCGTTCGCGGCGGCGGCGGGCTGACCACCGCCTGCGAGTTGGGGGGCAAGTAACCTCCCTCGCCCCCGCGCAGCGGGGGAGAGGGGTTGGGGGTGAGGGGGGGCGGCTCAGCGCTTCGCCTTCGCCTTCCGCTTCGCCTTCCCGTTCCGCTTCGCCTTCTTCGGCACGACGAGGCCGCGCGAGAGCCGCCGCAGCACGCGCTTCAGCTGCCGCTTCTTGTAGCGGTCGTGCGAGGCGTCCCCCGCCTCGTTCCGGCGCGACGTCTCGACGTCCACCACCTGGAACTCGACGAGCGAGAAGACGACGCGCCCGAGCTCGTCGGCCATCGGGTCGAGCGGAGGGAGGAGCTCGTCGATCCGGACCGGCAGGTCCACGACGAAGTTGAGGACGCGGAACTCCTTGCCGCTGAACTCGTTCCGGGGCGCGGCCGGGTCGTTCCCCTCGAGATCGGGCGGCAGCTGAAGATTCGTCGCGAGCTCCGCGCCCGACGGGTGGAGCGCGAGGAGGTCCGCGAACTTCACGAGGCTGTTCTGCGACTGGCCCGGGACCGCGTAGTTGAACGGGAAGAGGTGCTGGGTGAGGTGCCACACGACCGGGGCGATCTGGTCCGTGCGATCGGTCACGATGCGGTAGCGGACGCGGTCGAAGACCTGCGCCGCGACGGACTCCTTCTTCGCGAGGAGCTTCGTCACGAGCGACGAGCGGCTCTTCACGTTCCCGCGGAACTCGCGCACGAGGCCCGCGGCCTGCATCCGCTCCGCCTCCGCCATGATGCGCCGGTGCGCGCGCTCGGCGAGGTCCGCCTCCCGGATCGCGGTCCGGAAGAGCAGCTCGCGCGCCTCCAGGTGGTGGATGACGTGCATCACCTTCAGGACGACGCAGGCGATCCGGCGGTACCGGACGGGATCGAGCGCGCCCGAGGCGAGGAGGAACAGATCGCGGATGTCGGCGGGCGCGGCGACGGGGAGCGCCACGCGATACCCGAACTCGGTCCGGAGATAGTCGACCGCCTGCCCGAGGATGGCGCGGAGCCGCCGCTCGTCCTTCGCGTCCTCGACGTCGAACTGGTTGAGCCTCAGGAACCGGCCGACCTCGTCCGCGTTCCGGAAGTCGAGCCGGCGCCAGTCGATGACCGATCCGCCGCGCAGCAGCAGCCGGAGCGCCTCGAGCTCCTGCACGCCCATCCCGTCGAGCGGGCGGAGGGGCCCCGTGGCCCGCGCGGGCTTCGGGTCGAAGGTCACGGTCTCTCCGCTGCGTCGTCTAGAACGAGAACGGGAAGGTGATGTCCTGCCCCGCCGTCCCAGATCTCGGGAACTTGATCGACTTCACGACGCCGGTGATGCACCCGGCGAACGGACCGGCCGCGTAGTCGCCCGGCATCGGCTTCACGTCCCGCACGCTCCCGTCGCCGCCGATCACCCACTTCATCTTGAGTACACCGCTCGCGCCCGGATCGCGCGTCTTCTGCTCGGTGACGCACTTGCGGAGCGCTTCGATCCGGCTGGCGACCGACTCGTTGATCTGGGCGGGCGTGAGCTTGTCCGGCAGCGCGCTGCCTCCCGCCCGCGCGGGCGGGACGTAGACCGAGCGGCCACCGCTCGCTCCACCGCCGCCCGAGCCGAGCGCGTCGTCGAGGGCCGAGTCGCCCGAGTCGAAGTCGAGGAGCGAGTCCTTCTTCTTGGACGGTGCCGGGGAAGGCGCCGGAGCGGGAGCGGCGGGCGCCGGGCCGGCCGCTCCGGCGTGAGCCGGCGCCGCCTCCCGCTTCGCGCGGGCGAGCGCCTCCGCCCTCGCGACGCGCCGGTCGTGCGCGGACATCTTCGCGGGCGGGGCCGCGGCGGGCGGCTGCGCCGCAGGCTGCTGGGGCGCGGAAGCCGCCGCGGCGGGGGCCGCGGCCGCGGGCGGGGCGGCCGCGACGGGCGCGGCCGGTGCGGCGGGTGCGGGAGCGGCGGGCGTCGCGGCGGGAGCGGCCGGCGCCGCGGGCGCAGCCGGCGCGGCGGGGGCGACCGGCGTCGTCACCGCGACGGCGGGCGGGGAGGACATCTGCTTCATCTGCGAGAGGACGTAGGCCGCCGCGCCGCCGACGACGGCGACCACGACGACGACCCCGACGAGGACGGCGCGGGTCATCGACCGCTTGTGGCGCGTCTCCTCGGCTCGGCTCGCGACGCTCGAGCGCCGCTCGAGCTTCTTCTCGCCGGTGGTGTCGAGCCCCTTGATGCTGAGCGGGATCGCGCCGGTCGGATCGACGCCGCCGCCGTCGGGCAGGGCCTCGACGAGCGACTTGACGCCACCCGGAGCGGCGCCGCGAGCGGGCGCGGGCTTCGCCGCGGGCGCGGCGCGCGACGCGATCTCCTCGTTCGCGAGCGCCGCGAGCGCATGGGCGCCGGCCGGCTTCCAGGTGACGTCGGCGCCTGCGGCGGGGGCGGGCGTCGTGGCCGGCTTCTCGCGCGAGGGCTGCGGCTCGGTGCGGAACGCCTGCGGCTCGGCGCGCGTGGGCTGCGCCGCGGCGCGCGCGATCGGCGCGAGGTACCCCGCGAGCTCGGCCACCGACGAGAGCGGCTGCCAGTCGCCCATGCCGGGGCGCCACACGAGCGAGTCGGGGCCGACGTCGCCCGACTCCCACTTGCGCTTCACCTCGGCGAGCGGCAGCGGGCCGACCTGGGCCTGCCCGATCGCGACGTACCACTCCGTCGCCGCGGGCGACGGCGCCGCCAAGATCCTCGCCTGGTCGTCGGCGCCCATGAGCTGCGTCGCCCCGAGATCGGGATCCGCGCCGCCGGCCGGCGCGGGAGCGTCGCCGAACGCGGTGTCGAACGCCTGGCCGAGCTCGGCGTCGAGCCCCGCCGCGCGCGCGGCGCCGTTCGCGGCACCATTCGCGGAGCCGTTCGCGCCGGCCGCGGCGGTCTCGGGCACGGGCGCCTCCGCGGCGCGGCGAACGACGATGACGTTGCCGCACTTCTTGCAGCGGACCTTCACGCCATTCGGACCGACCTTCTCGTCCGAGAGCATGTACTGGGCGCTGCAGCTGTCGCAGGTGAATTTCATCTGTCGTCCATCCTAGATCAACCAGGGACCACGCACGAAAGTCCGAGCTTTTCGCGGAGCTGCCCGTACTCCTCCGAGACGCAGAACAGGGCGAGATCGCGCAGCCGCATCTCGTCCCGCAGCTTCGACACCTGCGGCCGCTCCGTCACGACCCCCTTGCGGACGATCTCGAGGTCGCCGGCGAGGAGAGCGCCCGCCCGGTTCGACGTGAGCTCCGCGCCGTCGAGGTAGGCGCGCACGTCGCCGGCATGCTGCACGTCGCAGTACTTGCGGGCGAGCAGCTTGAGCGTGTTCTTGCGGACGCCCTCCGGCAGCGTCCGCTCGAGCTCCCGCTTCAGCTTCTCGACGAGGTGGGGGTCCGCGGTGATGACGAACTTCGACGTCCCCACCGCGCAGGCGGCCTGGAACACGAGATCGAGCTGGTCGTGCGGCATGAGCCGGGCGAGGAAGAGCTCGGGGCGCGCGAACGCCATCGCCTTCCCGATCGCGAACCAGAGCTCCTTCTTCGGGCGCTCCTTGAACATCTGCTCGTCCGCGAGGAGCCCGGGGGGCTCGGTCGGCACGAGCTGGAGCCGGGACGGGACCTCCTCCTTGCGGAAGAGGCGCAGCCCGCGGAAGCCGAGCGTCCGCTCCACGTACTTGAACATGTTCGCGAAGAAGAGCATCGAGCCCTGCACGTCGAGCTCGTCCTTCTTCGAGACGATCCCGAGGTCCTTCTCCTTCTGGACGAACGTCGAGCGCGCATGGAGCGCGAGCAGCGTCATGATGTCCGCGAGCGGCCCCTTCACCCGCTCGTGCAGTACGAGCGACCACGCGTCGTCGTCGAGCGCGCGGCTCGCCTGGTCCCGCGCGAACTTCCGCAGGCGCGAGACCACCTGCATCTCCTCCGGGCTCGCCGCGGAGAGCAGGTGCGCGAGCACCTGCGCCGCGGAGTAGGCGAGGTCGTACTCCTTGCGGGCGGCGTGGAGCGTCACGAGCGCCGACGCCGCCTTCTGCGCCTTGGCGCCGCTCCTGAGGAGCTGCCGGTAGGCGGCGATCGCCTCCCCCTCCTCACCCGGCTTGCGCGCGGCGAGGTCGGCGTAGAGCTCGAGCGAGACGGCGTCCTCCGGGTCCGCCTTGGCGACCACCTGGAACGCCATCCGCGCAGAGTCGTCGTTCCGGAGGACGTTCCGGTAGAGCTCGCCGACCGTCTTCCAGAGGGCGAGCCGCGCCTGGGCCGCCTCCGGCCCCTTCGGGAGGCGCTGGATCATCCGGACGTAGGCCTGCTCGAGGTCGGGCCAGCGCTTCGCCTTCGTGAGGATCTCCTCGATCGTGCCGAACGCCTGGACGAGCCGCGGGTTCTTGTCGAGCGCCTTCTCGAGCTCGGCGACCGCGCCCGCCTCGTCCTTCACCTCCTCGCGCAGGATCTCGGCGAGCGCGAGGTGGAGCTTCGCCGCCCGCCCCGCGTCGGCCTGCACCTCGGGCCCGCGCAGGATCTGGGCGAGCACGTCCGCCGCCTTCTGCCCCTGCCGCGTCTCCTTATACAGGCCGAGCAGCGCCTCCGTGACCGGGAGCGCCGTCGGGTCGATCCGCGAGGCTCCGAGGAACGCGTCGATCGCCTGGTACGGGTCCTTCAGCCTGTCGCGGCAGGCCTCGCCGATCGCGACGAGGATCTCGAACTTCGCCTGCCCCTCGACGAGCGGCAGCAGCCGCTGGCGCTGCTCGACCGCGCCCTCGAAGTCCCCGAGCGTCTCGAGCACGCGCACGAGGCTGCGGCGCGAGGGCTCGTGGTTGGAGTCGATCTCGAGCGCCTTCTTGAAGGCGTTCACGGCGCGCTCGATCTGCCCGAGCTTCTCGGCGATCTCGCCGATCTGCCAGTGCGTCTCGACCACCTCGAGATCGGTGAGCCCGTCTCGGTGGTGGACGATGACGGTCGTGAAGATGCGGAGCGCCTCCTCCCACTGCTGCTCCTGGACGAGGAGGTGGCCGAGCCCCTCGAGCGCGGGGAGATAGGTCGCGTCGAGGTCGTACGCGCGGCGGTAGCAGGCGAGCGCCTTGTCGCGCTTGCCGAGCTTGTCCGCGACGTAACCGAGCCGGTAGCTCTGGCGGCACAGCTCCTTCGTGTCGCCGCTCGGCTCGAGCGCCTCGACCATCGCGTCGAGGACGCGCTCGGCGTCCGCCCAGCGGGCCTGCGCGACGTAGATGTCGGAGAGCGGCTTCGCCGCGTCGGGCTGGCCCGGGGTCCGCTTGAGCGCCTCCTCGTAGTAGCGCGCCGCCTGATCGCGGTCGTCGCGCTCCTCCTGGTAGACACGGCCGACCTCGGCGTAGAGGCGCGTCTTCTCCTCCACCTCCGAGACGTAGCGCGCCTCCTCGATGAGCATCTCGAGGAAGCGATCGCGCTCGTGCTCGCGCTCGGCGATCGCCTTGAGCGCGCGGATCGCGGGCAGGCAGCCCGGATCGAGCTGCAGCGCGCGGCCGTACGCGTCTTTCGCGCTCGCCGGGTCGAGGAGCATGTCCTCGAAGATGGCGCCGATCCGGACGTGCACCTCGACGCCGTCCTTCCCGCCGCCCGCGATGCGCGCCTCGCGGCGGAGCATGTCGAGGGCGAGGTTCCAGTTGCCGCTGCGCTCATAGAGCCGCCCGAGCGCGGAGACCGCCTCGCGCGACTCCGGGTCGAGCTGGAGCGCGTGGTTGAAGATGGCTTCCGCGCGGTCCACGCGGGACAGCTCCTTCCACCAGACCTCGCCGATCGCGACCTCTAGCGCGACCTGCTCGCGCCGATCCTGCACGAGCGTGAGGTGGTGCTGCATCACCGGGATGAGCTTGTCCCAGGCCCGCGCGTCCCGGTAGAGCCTCTCGAGCGCCTTCACCGCGGGGAGATTCCCGCCGTCGATCGCGAGGATCGCCTCGTTCTGCGCGATCGCGCTCTTCGGGTCGTGGAGCTTCTCGTCGTGGATGCCCGCGCTCTTCGCGAGGATCCGCACCCGCTCGCGCGGCTCGTCGGCGAGCGCGATCTGCCGCTCGTAAACGCGGTTCAGCTCGGCGAAGCGGTCGAGCTTCGTGTAGAGCCGCTCGAGGCCGGCGAGCGCCTCACGCGAGTGGTCGTCGAGGCCGATGACCGTGCGGTACGCCTCGACCGCCGCCTCGTCGTCGCCGATCTCGTTCTCGTCGAGTGCCGCGATCTGCAGCTGGAACGCGACGCGCGCCTCGTCGGTCGCGGCGAGGTCTCGGGCGCGGGAGAGGACCTGCGCGAGATCCTGCCAGCGCTGCTCCCGCCGGTAGAGCGCGGAGAGCTGCTCGAGCGCCGCGGCGTCCGACCCGTCGAGCTCGAGGAGGCGGCGGAGCGCGGTGATCGCCTCCTCCACGTCCTTCATCTCGGCGTCGTAGAGCTTCGCGACCTCGAGGAGCATCGCCTTCTTCTCATCGAGGCCGGCGGCCGCCTCGAGCTTCTGCTCGAGGGTGATGACGAGGTCGCGGACGCGGCCGCGCCGCTTGAACAGCTCCGTGAGCGCCTCGAGCGCCTCCGGGCTCGCCGGGTCGGCCTCGAGGGCGCGGCGGTACGCCGCCTCCGCCTCCTCGGCGTCGTCGAGCTTCTCGTCCCGCAGCTTGCCGAGGCGCAGCAGCAGCCGCGCCTTCACCATCCCGCGCGTCTCCTCCGCGACCTGCTCGAGCACGGCGCCGAGCTCGTCGAGCGCCTCCGTCTCGACGGCGAGCCGCTCCGCCGCGGCGATGGTCTCCGCATCGCCCGGCGCCTCGGCGAGGGCGCGGCACCAGGCGAGGAACGCCATCTCCTTCTGTCCGAGCTTCTTCTCGTGGACGCCCGCGACCTCCTTCAGGAGCGCGAGCTTCTCGACGGGGTCCGCGATCTGGGGGGCGAACAGATCGCACACCCGCGCGAAGGCGCGCCAGTTCCCCGCCTCCGACTGGAGCTGCCGCAGCTCCTCGTAGGCGGTCCGGTTCGCGGGGTCGAGCTCGAGCACCTTCTCGAGCGCGGTGGCCGCCGCGTCGGTGCGCTTCTGCGCCTTCCACAGCTCCGCGACGGCGAGCCAGGCGGGCACCGCCTCGGCCGGGCCGCCCTGCGCAGCGAGCAGCGCCGCGCGCGCCTCGGCGGCGCGGACGCCCTCCTGCGCCGCGCCGGCCTGCCGGAAGATCTCCTCGATGCGGACGAGCTCCTCCGCCTGGTGCGGCTCGATGTCGAACGCGAGCTTGCCCTGCTCGACCGCCTCGCGCTTGTTCCCCGCGCGGAGCAGCACCTCGGCGAGCTCGAGCCGTGCCCGCTTCACCCCGAGCGCGTCCTCCTGCAGCGGCACGAGCCGCCGGTAGATCCCGGCGAGCGCGTCCACGTCGCCCTGCGCCGCGTACATGTCGCGCAGCGCCTCGAGGGCGCGCCGGTTGCGCGGGTCGGTGTCGAGCACCGCCTTGTAGGATTGGACCGCCTGCGAGAGGTCGCCGAGGCGCGTGCCGAGCACGAGCCCGAGCTTGTCGTTGATGCGCCCGATCTCGCGTCGATCGACCGTCGCCTGCGCCCGCAGGCGCAGGTGCTGGGCGAGGTCGGCCCAGCGCTCGAGCCGCTCGTACAGGTCCTCGAGCCCCGCGAGCGCGTCTTCGTGGCGCGGCCGCGAGACGAGGAGCTCCTTCCAGAGCGCGACCGACTCGTCGAGCCGGCCGAGCTCGGCGGCGAGCGCCGCCATGCGCGCGAGCACCCGCTCCTTCGCGGCCGGCTCCGGCGCGGCGGCGCGCTGCGAGGCGAGGTTCTGGAACAGGTCCTCGCGCCGGCCGGCCGCCTCGTACAAGGCCTCGAGCGCGCGCAGCGAGGGGAAGTGGCGCGGGTCCGCCTTCGCCGCGCCCTCGTACGCCTCGGCGGCGCGGTCGGGGGCCTCGAGTCGCTCCTCGCAAAGCTGCCCGAGCCGGAAGAGGAGCTGCACCTTCTCGGCGCCCGCCACCTGGCCCGCGCGATGCGCGAGCACGTCGGCGAGCTCCGGCCACGACTCGAGCCGCCCGTAGAGCCGCTCGAGCGCCGGCAGCGCCTCCTCTGCCGCGCCCGGGTCGAGGGCGACCGCGCGGCGCAGGAACGTCGCCGCGCGGGAGGGATCGCCGAGCTTGTGCTCGTAGAGCGCGCCGAGCCGCAGCGCCACGTCCGCGGTCTCCGCGGGCGGCAGCCGGTCGATCTCGTCCTCGTAGATCGCCGCGAGCTCTTCCTCGTGGCCGCTCTGCTCGGCGAGCGTCTCCATGCGCTGGCGCAGCGCCGGGTCGGCGGGGTCCTCGCGGAACGCCTTGCAGAGCGCGAGGAACGCGAGCTCGGGATCGCCGAGCTTCTTCTCGCGCAGGTCGGCGAGCTCGAGGTAGAGCCCCTTGCGCTCCACCCCGTCCGGCCGCTCCGCGGCGCGCACCTCGAGCACCGCCGCCTGGCGGAGGGCGTCGCCTTGCGCCGCGTACGCGCCCTCGAGGACGAGCGCCGCGTGGGCGTTCGACGAGTCCTTCTGGAGGAGCGCCTCGAGGCGCGCGATCGCCTCCGGGTGGTCGGGGCGGGCCTGCAGCACCTGCGCGTAGAGGGCGAGCGCGCCGTCGCGATCGAGGAGCCGCGTCTCCTTCAGCTCGGCGAGCCGGTACCGGAACGGAACGAGGGCCGCGGCGTCCCGGTCCTCCTCCGCGAGCGCGACCTCGCGGGCGAGCACCTCGCCGAGGTCCACCCAGCGCTCGGTCTTCACGCAGAGGCGGTCCAGCCGGGCGAGCGCCTCCCGGTCCTTCGGGACGACCTCGAGGAGCCGCTTCGAGGAGAGGATCGCGCCCTGCAGGTCGCCGAGCCGCTCGTCCTGCACCGCGGCGAGGTCGGCGAGGAGCTTCCCGCGGACCTCGGGGTCCTCCTCGCCGCCGAGCGCGCGCCGGATCGCCTGCGCGAAGGCCTCCGGATCGGCGCCGCCGCGCAGGCCCTCGATGGTGCCGAGCATCGCCTCGCGGTCCTCGGGGACGAGATCGAGCACCCGCTGCCATGCCTCGGCGGCGCGCGCGGGATCGGCCTTCACGAGCCGCGCGATGCGCCGCTGGTACTCGGCGCGCGCCGCGGGCTCGCGGGCCCGGTCGGCGTTCTCGGCGAGGAGCGCCGCGTGCTCGTCCTGAAGCCCGGCCGCCGCCGCGTATGCGCCGACGAGAGAGAGCGTCTCCTTCGCGTCCGGGTCGGCGGCGAGGGCGCGACCGGCGGCGAGGAACGCCATCTCCGCATTCCTGAGCGGCCCGCCGTAGGTCTCCGCGATCCGGCGGAGCAGCGCGGCCCGCGTGCCGGGCTCGGTCTCGTTCGCGGCACGCGACTCGAGGGCGTCGATCACCTTCTGGTGCTCGCCCTCTGCCGAGTAGATCGGCTCGAGCACGAGCGCCGCCTGGATCGCGCTCGCGCCGGTGCCGCGGGCGAGGTCCTCGAGCGCGGCGAGCGCGGCGGGGTGGCGCGGCACCTTCGAGAGCACCTCGCGGTAGCAGGCGAGCGCGCCCTCCGCGTCGGCGAGCCGCTGGTGGAGGATCCGCCCGAGCCGGAAGCGCAGCTCGGCCGCCTCGGCGACGAAGTTCGGCTGCCGGTCCGCGACGTTCACCTCGCGCGACAGGATGTCGGCGAGCTCGTCCCACCGCTCGGCGGCGCCGAGCAGCTTCCCGAGCAGCCGCAGGGCGTTCGGGTCCTCCGGGTCCACCGCCAGGATCTTCTTGTAGGCGGTGATGGCGCCTTCGCGGTCCGCGAGCTGTTCGGCCATGATCTTCGCCACCTCGAGCAGGAGTTCCTTGCGTGCCGTCGCGGCGGGCGCGATCTCGGCGAGCCGCTCCAGCGTCCGCGCGAGCTCGCGCGGCGCCCCCATCTTGCGGTGAACCCGGGCGAGCGCGCCGAGCGTCTCCGCGGAGGGCGCCTCGGCGGCGACCTCCTCGAACCAGCGCGCGGCGACGTCGAGCCGGCCGAGCCGCTCGGCCGACAGCACCGCGAGCCGCCGCCGCACGTCGAGCGCGGCGTCGCGCGGCAGCTTCGCACGGAGCGCCTCTTCGAGCGCCCGCGCGAGCTCGGCCCACGCGCCCGTCGCCGCCGCGAGCCGCTCGAGGTCGGCGCGCACGCCCGGCGCGTCCACACCGCGTCGGACGGTGTCGTCGAGCTCGCGCAGCTTCGCCCGGAACGCCTGGGCCGGATCCCCGAGCCGCTCGTGCAGGGCGGCGAGCTCGGCGAGGAGGCCCGGCCGCTCGGCGTCGTCTGCCGTCGCGAGCCGGACCTCGAGCAGCGCGGCGAGCTTGCGGGAGTCCCCGGTCGCGCGGTGGACGTCCTCGAGCACGCGGGCCGCGTCGGCGGTCGTCTCGGGCCGCGCGAGGAGCCGCTCGAGCCCGGCGACGGCGCCCGGCTCGCGCGGGCTCTCCGCGAGCACGTCCGCGTACGCGTCGATGGCGCACCGCGGATCGGGGCCGGCCTCGAGAATCCCCGCCCGGCGTAGGTGCAGCTCGACGCGGCGCGCCGCGTCGTCGCCCGCGGCCACCGCGAGCGCCCCGAGTACGTCGACGAGCTCCGCCCCCGGCTCCGTGCGGGAGAGGAGCCGCTCGAGGCCGAGGAGCGGCTCGACCTCCGAGGGCTCCGCCGCGCGCGCGTCGCGGAGCGCCTCGAGCGCCGCCGCCGGATCGCCGACGTCCTCGATGAGCTTCGCAGCGTTGAGGAGCAGCGCGAGCCGCTCGGCGCCCGTCGCGAGCGCGGCCCGCCGGCGCGCGACATCCAGGATCTCCGCCGCCGAGCGCGACGCGGCGTAGAGCCGCTCGAGCTCCTCGAGCGCCTCGCCGTCCTCCGGCGCCACCGCGAGCACCTTCTTCCACCCCTCGATCGCGTCGGGGCCGCCCGCCCGCGCGCGGGCCGCGCGGCGCAGCAGCGCCCGCGCCTCGTCCGGCGGCGCCGCGGCGGCCGCCTGCTCGAGGACCAGGGCGAGCTCCTCCTCGCTCGACGTCGCACGCGCGAGCCGCTCGAGGTCCTGCTCGGCCCCGGCGCGCGCCGGCCCGCCCTCCGCGAACGCACGGCACGCGGCGATGAAGGCGAGCTCCGGCGCGGCGAGGTCCCGCTCGAGCAGCGTCCGGATCTCGGCGAGCAGCCGCGCCCGCTCGCCCGGGTCCTCGATCGCGGCGAGCCGCGCCTCGCGGGCCGCGACGCGCCGCGCGTGCTCGCCGGCCCCGCGCAGTGAGGCGTCGACTGCCTCGAGCGCCTCGCGCCCGACCGCGCCGGGCACCGTGGCGAGCGCGACGAGCGCCTCTCGCGAGGGCTCCCGCCGCGGGTCGCGGCGGAGCAGCTCGGCGTGGAGCGCGAGGGCGCCAGCCGGATCGGCGAGCCGCTCGCGACGCAGCTCCGCGAGCCGCGCGGCCGTCTCCGTCTCGAACGCGCGCCCGAGCCGCGTCTCGAGCGCGGCGGCGAGCTCGGCGGGGCGGTCGAGCCGCTCCCAGAGCCGCTCGAGCGCCGCGCGGGCGTCCGGGTCCTCCGGCGCGAGCCGCGCGAGCTCGGTCCACGCCGCCGCGGCGCGCGACGGATCCGCGAGCCGCGTCTCGGCGATCGTCGCCTCCTCGCGCAGGGCGTCCTCGCGCTGGGCAGGGTCCGTGACCCGGCGGGCGAGCTCCGCGCAGATGTCGGCGAGCTCGCCCCAGCGCTCGCGCGCCCGGTGGAGCCGCCGGACCGCTGCGAGCCCCTCCCGATCACCCGGCGCCGCCTCGAGCGCGCGCGTCCAGGCCTCGGCGGCGCGGTCCTTGTCGAGCCGCCGGTCCGCGAAGTCGGCCCGCTCGCGGAGGAGCACGGCGCGCAGCTCGGGCGCGGCCTCGTCGCACAGCGCGTCGTACACGCGCGCGCACGCCTCCACCTCCTGGCTGTCCGCCGCGAGGCGGCGCAGGTTGCGGCGGGCGTCCGCGTCGGCCGGGTGGGCGCGCACCGCCTCGGCGGTCGCCGTGAAGGCGAGCGAGACCTGGTGCAGCTCCTGCTCGGCGATCCGCGCCGCGCCGCGCAGCGCGGCGGCCTTCGCGGCCGGCTCGGGCTGGATGCGCGCCTCCGCCTCGAGCGCGCGCATCCGGCGCCGCGGGTCCGGGTGCGCGGCGAGCGCGGCGGCGGCCACGCGCACCGCCCCGGGATCCTCGGCGTCGAGCTGCTCCTCGACGGCCTGGAGCGCCGCCTGGTCCTGGGGGTTCGCGGCGAGGGCGGCGGCGAGGCGCTCCCCGGCGGCGCGGAGATCGCCGATCCCCTGCGCGAAGCGGGCCGACTCGAG
Source organism: Anaeromyxobacter sp. (assembly GCA_036394835.1). Classification (GTDB taxonomy): domain Bacteria; phylum Myxococcota; class Myxococcia; order Myxococcales; family Anaeromyxobacteraceae; genus Anaeromyxobacter. The sequence continues at coordinate 20,159 of DASWEI010000054.1, forward strand.
CGCCGCGCGCGAGGCCTCCGCCGGGTCCTCGGTCGCCCCGGCGAGCTCGGCGAGCACATCGGCGCGCCCGGCGCCGTCGCCCGCCGCGCCGAGCGCGTCGGCGAGGCGCGCGAGGAGACGTGCGCGGTGGTCGGGCGCGGCGGCGGCGACCGCGTCGCGGAGCGCGGCCGCGGCGGCGGCGGGGTCGCGGAGCCGCTCGGAGAGCACCTCCGCGCGCTGGGCGAGGAGCGCGCACCGCTCGGCGCCCTCGGCCGCGTCGGCTCGCGTGCCGAGGAGCTCGGAAGCCTCCGTCCACTGCTCGGCAGCGAGGGCTGCGCGTGTGAGGGCCGCGAGCGTCGCGGCGTCGCCCGGCCGCAGCGCGAGCGCGCGGCGGAGCTGCGCGGCCGCCTCGTCGAACGCGCCGAGGTCCTCCTCCGCGACCGCCGCGGCGCGGAGCCTGAGCGCGAGCTCCTCCTCGGGCCTCCCCTCGAGCCGCCGCGCGGCGTCGGAGAGGAGCGCGAGCAACTCGCGGTGGGCGCCCACCTCGCGCGCGAGCGCCTCGCAGCGGCGCCGGGCGTCCGGGTGCTCGGGGCAGGCGCGCAGCGCGGCGGCCGCGGCGGAGAGGGCCCCGCGCGCGTCGCCGAGCTTCCCGGCGCGGAGCGCGGACGCGTCGAGGAGGTAGCGGGCGCGCTCGCGCGCATCGGCGGACGGCGGGAGGTTCCGCGCGATCATCTCGAGCATCGCGGCGTGGCGCGCCGGGTCGGCCGCACCCGCGTACATCGGGGCGAGCGCCTGCGCGATCCGGAGCGGCTCGACGCCGCGCTCGAGCAGCCGCTCGAGCAGCTGGGTCGCGTCGGTCCGCTGCGACGGGACGAGCCCACCCGCCTGCAGGACCGCGAGCGCCACATGGGCCGCCTCGCCGAGCCGGCCGAGCGGGTCGACGAGGAGGTCGGCACGGGCGAGGTCGAGGGCGGCGCGCTCGGGCGGGCTCTTCGCGCGGGCCGAGAGGGTCGCGAGCACCTGCGCGCGCTCCTCCGCCGCCCGCGGTCCCTCGCTCGCCTCGAGCGCGGCGTGGAGACCCCAGAGCGCCTCCTCGTCCTGCGGCGCCTGCGCGAGCGCCTCGCGCCAGAGCGCCGCGGCGCGCTCGAACCGCGCGGCGTCGAGCCAGAGCCGCGCGAGCCGCGCGGTGAGCGCGCGCTGCTCGTCCCCGGACGCGCGGGCGCGGCGGGCCTCGAGCTCGTTCGCGAGCTCCTCCTGCTGCCCCGCCCGCCCCATGCACGCCTCGAGGGCGGTCACCGCGCCCCGGTCGTCCGGGTCGAGCGCGACGAGCGCCTTCCAGGCGCGCACCGCCTCCTCGGGCTTCGCGAGGTCGCGGTCCATGATCTCCGCGAAGCGCCGGAGGAGGGTCTTCCGCGTCTTCAGATCGTCGGTCACCGCGTCGGCGGTGGAGCGGTAGGCGCGGGCGAGCTCGAGGAAGGCGTCGGCGCGCGCGGCGGCGCCCTCCATCGCCTTGCGCGTCGCCGCGCGCGCCGGGTCGAGCGCGAGCGCCTGCGCGAGCGTGCGGAGCGCGTCCCGCGGCCGCCCGAGCCGCTCCTGCTGCACCTCGGCGAGGCGCTCGAGGAGCCGCACCCGCTCCTGCGGCTCGCGGGTGAGGGCGGCGGAGAGCTCGAGCACGCCGGCGAGCGGCCCCCACTCGCCCGCCTCCGCGAGCAGCGGCGCGAGGGCGGCGGCGGCGCTCGCCTCGCCCGGGTCGGCGCGGAGCGCCGCCTCGAGGTGGCGGCGGGCGCGCGCGGCGTCGCCGAGCCGCTCCTTCGCGAGCTGCGCGGCGCGCACGCGCAGCGGCGCGTGGGCGGGCTTCTCGGGCGCCGCGGCGAGGTGCTTCTCGAGGACGGCGAGCGCCTCGGCGAAGCGGCCGGCGTCGGCGTGGTGCTCGAACGCCTGCAGCGCGGCGCTCTCGCAGGCCGGATCGAGCTCGAGCGCCTTCCCGAGGGCGGCGAGCGCGCTCTCCGCGTCCCCGAAGCGGACGAGGTCGAGCATCGACATCTCGAGGTGGAGCAGCACGAGCGCGGCGCGGTCGCGCGTCCCGGCGGCGAGCCGCGCGAGCGCGTCGGCGTGACCGCGGTGGTCGCCGCGCTCGCCGTAGATGCGTCCGAGGAGGGCGAGCGCGAACGGGTCGCCCGGCGCGAGCGCCCAGGACCGCTCCACCCGCTCGATCCCGCGGGCGAAGCCGTCCGGATCGTACGCAGCGTGGAGCTGCGCGAGCCGGAGCTGCAGCCGCGCCGCCTCGCGCCGATCCTCCGCGCGCGCGGACGCCTCGTCGAGCGCGCGCGCCTCCTCGCGCCATGCACGCGGGAACGCCTTGAGCCGCTCGCGCGCCTGCGCCGCGCCCGGCGCCGCGCGATCGAGCGTGATCGCCTCGATGAGGGCGTCCATCGCGAGGTCGTGCTCGAGCGGCTCCTCGACGAGGGCGGTCCCGAGACGGGCGTACTCCGCCGCGAGCGCCTTGCGGTCGCCGCCGCCGTCGCGCGCCGCGTCGAGCATGCGCTTTGCCTGTCCGAAGCGGCGCAGCGCGGAGAAGCAGACGAGCCCGCGGGCCCGCGCCTCGTCGAGGGCGGGGTCGAGCCGGTACGCGCGGGCATAGAGGAGCGTGGCGCGGTCGCGGCGCCCGAGCTTCTCCTCGTGCACCTTCCCGAGCCGGAGGGTGATTCGGGCCGCCTCGCGCGGGTCCTTCGCGGCGGCGGCCTCGCGGTCGATGGCGGCGGCGAGGGCTGGCCAGTCCTCGCGCTCCGCCAGGAGATCGACCATCGAGCGGAGCGCGTCCGGGTGTGCCGGGTCGGCGCGCAGGAGCTGCCGGTAGAGCTCCTCCGCCCGGGCCACGTTCCGCAGCTTCAGCTGCGCGAGGTTCGCGGCCTTCGCGAGGAGCGGAGCCCCCGGCTCGTGGACGACCCGCGCGCGACCTTCGTAGAGCGCGATGAGGTCCTCCCAGCGCGAGGCCGTCTCGTAGAGCGACTCGAGCGCCTGGAACGCCGGCAGATCGCCCGGAGCGGCCTCGAGGGTCTCGCGGTGGGACCGGATCTGTTCGTCGAGGGTGGGTGCGCTCAAGTGGGATCGCTCGGGGAGAGACGCTGCCCAGGAAATGCGGCGACGCTCTGGGAGTATAGGGCCGGGTGCGTCGGAGGGTCAACGTTCGGATCCTCGGAAAACCAAGCCCTTACGGGAGGTTGCGGAGCGCGCGGCGGAGGCTACCGCCGGAGCCCTTCAGGCGACGCTGCGGGCCTTCCAGGTCGCGGCCCACGCCTCCACCTCCGAGGCCGGAAGCGGCTTCGAAAGGAGGAACCCCTGCGCGTACCGACAGCGCAGCTCCTCGAGCCTCTCCGCCTGGGTGCTCGTCTCCACGCCCTCGGCGATGACGTCGAAGTCGAGGCTCTCGGCGATCGAGACGATCGCCTTGATGACCTCCTCGCTCTCGTGGTGGTCCGGCAGCCCGGAGACGAACGAGCGGTCGATCTTCACCGCGGAGATCGGGAACCGGTGCAGATAGCTGAGCGACGAGTACCCGGTCCCGAAGTCGTCCACGTGGATCTGGATGCCCAGCTCGCGCAGCCGTCCGAGCTTCGCCGCCGAAGCCTCGACGTCGTCCATGATGACGGCCTCGGTGACCTCGATCGCGACGGCGCGCGGGTCCACGCCCGCGTCGCGGACCGTCCCCCAGAAGCCCTCGACGAACTCGGGGCGGCGGAACTGGCGCCCGGACACGTTGATCGACAGCGTGACCCCGGCGAGCGCGGGGACCTGCTCCTGCCAGATCCGGAGCTGCGCGCACGCGGTGCGGACGACCCAGTCCCCCATCGGCACGACCACGCCGCTCTCCTCCGCGAGCGAGATGAACTCGCCCGCGGGGAGGAGGCCGCGGCCCGCCTTGTCCCACCGCACGAGCGCCTCGACGCCGATGAGCTTCCCCGTCCGCAGCGCGACGATCGGCTGGTAGTGGAGCAGGAACTCCTCGCCGTGCTCCACCGCGCGCCGGAGGTCGGCCTCGAGCTGGAGCCGGTCCACGACGCTGCCGTGCATCTCGGCGTCGAAGATCTCGCAGCAGGCCTTCCCCTTCACCTTCGCCTGGTACATCGCGATGTCGGCGTCGCGCAGCACCTGCTCCGGGCGCTGGTAGCGCTCCGACCGGAGCGCGACGCCGATCGAGGTGGTGACGAAGATCTCGTGGCCGTCGACGTCGACCGCCTTCACGAGCGCCTTCTGGATCCGGTCGGCCACCTGGAGCGCGTCGGGCGGGTCGCCGATCCGATCGAGGAGGATCCCGAACTCGTCACCGCCGAGGCGCGCCACGGTGTCGCCCGGCCGCAGGCACTCGGCGAGGCGCTCGCCGACCGCCACGAGGAGGTGGTCGCCCACGAGGTGTCCGAGCGTGTCGTTGATCACCTTGAACCGATCGAGGTCGAGGAAGAGAACGGCGTAGACCTGCTCCGCGTGGCGCCGCCCGGCCTCGATGACGTGCTGGAGCCGGTCGAGAAAGAGGGCTCGGTTCGGGAGGCCGGTCAGCGCGTCGTGGAACGCGTCGTAGAGGAGCCGCGCCTCGGCGCGCTTGCGCTCCTCGATCTCGTTCTGGAGCGCCGCGTACCCGTCGCGGAGCGCCGCGCTCATCGAGTTGAAGTGACCCGCGAGCTCCCCGAGCTCCGTGCGGTCGTCCTTCACCTCGATGGCGAAGCCGAGCTCGCCCTGGGCGATCGCGCGCGTCGCGCGGACGAGCGCCTCCACCGGGCGGGTGATCGAGGTGGCGAGCCGGACCGCGATCGCGATCGCGACGACGAGCGTGAGGGCGAGCGTGAGCGTGAGGATCGCCCGCGCCTGATCGAACCGGTGCATCGCCGCGACGGCCCGCTCCTCGGACCTCCTCGCGGGCTCGACCGCCATCTCCTCGGTCCTCCGCAGCAGCTCGGCCGCAAGCGAGGCGGCCTCGAGCTTCAGCTTCCCGATCCGGGCGCTGTCGGCCGACGCGGTCATGTAGTGGCTGAGCGCCGCCTCGTAGTCCGAGATGAGGGCCCGGACCCCGTCGAGCCGGCCGGAGATCTCCGGCGTGTGGTGGCACTGCGCGCAGGCGGCCGCCGACCGCTCGAGCGTGAAGATGTTCTCCGTGATCACGTCGACCTTCTGGCCGAGCGACGTGTTCACGGTGAAGAGATCCGCCTGCGCCTCCTGGATCGCGACGATGAGGTTCTGCCGCATCTCCTCGATCCGGTGCAGCTCGGAGAGCCGGCGCAGCTCGTCGGTCGTCGACTTGATGAAGACGAGGGCCATCACCGACCCGGCCGCCGAGCAGGCGAACAGGAGCAGGAGGGCGGTGAGGATCTTGCGCTTCATCGCGTCGGGGGTCCGTCTACTCGTTCCGGTACCGGTAGCTCTTCGGCTCGATGCCCGCCTTGCGCGCGAGCTCGAGGACGGGCGCGTAGTCGGCCGCGGTCGCCTCGATGAACTGGACGGCGCCGAACTGCCGCAGGACGCTCGCGCCCTCCGGCTCGCCGTGCAGGTCGAGCAGCGCGCGGCGCAGCGCCTCGCGCAGGTCCGTCTCCATCTCGCGGCGGACGCAGAGGCCGTTCGACGGAACGGACGCCGACGACGACAGGATGAGCAGCTCCTGGTCGACCCGCGGGTTCTCCTTGCGCACCCGGTCGAACACGCTGTGCTTCGCCGCGCCGACGTCCGCCTGCCGCTGGAGCACCGCGGTGATGGCGGCGTCGTGGCTGCCGGTGAACCAGGACTCGCCGAAGAACCCCTGCGGCGACCGGACCCCGTGCTCGCGGAGCCAGGCGAGCGGGAAGACGTAGCCCGCGGTGGTCGCCCGGTCGACGAAGGCCATCCGCTTGCCGCGCATCGTGGCGACGTCGTGGATCCCGGCGTCCTTCCGGACGAACAGGTAGCCGTGGTACGTCGAGGTCCCGTCGAGATTCACCGGTCGTGCGAGCGGGATGACCCCGAGCTTCTCGATCGCGAGCGCGCCCGTGAAGGAGCCGAAGAACGCGGCGTCGAGGTGCTCGGACTCGAAGGTCTCGAGGATGTTCCCGTACCGCGAGAGGATCGTGAACCGGACGGGGACGCCGATCTTCCGCGTGAGGTATTCGCCGAGAAGGGTGAAGCGCGCCTTCTGCTTGAAGAGGTTGAGCTCCGGGATGAGCCCGATGACGACCCGCTCGCGCGGCGCGCCCCTCGCCTCGGCCGCCTGCGCGGCGGCCGCGAGCGGCGCGACGAGGGCCGCTGCGACGAACAGGGATCGGAGGAGCCTTGCCGCTGCGGACATGCGATCGACCTCGATCGCCGAGTCTAGCACCCACCCTCCTGCGACCCACCGGGGCGGCCCGGCGCGGGTCCATCCCAGGACCGCGGCACGTCACCGCACCCGCTAGAAGGTGTAGCGAACGGTCGGATAGACCGCGAACCCGAGCGCGCCCGCCTTCTTCGCATAGACGAGGTCGGCGGCGGCGCCGATCGAGTAGTGGCGCAGCTTCGTGAAGTACTCGATGCCGGGCCCACCGGCGAGCACGATGTCGCTCGTGCCGAAGAGCCCCTCGGGGAAGGTCTTCGCGTAGCCGGCGCGGCCGTGGACGTACAGGAAGAACCGCTGCCAGTCGTTCCGGTCGCGCCAGCCGGCGAACGCCCACTTCAGATCCGCGCCCGCGGAGAGCAGGCTGAACGCGCCGTAGTTCGCGTTCGCGCGCTCGTTCCCGAGCTGCGAAACGAGCGCGACCGACAGGCGGGCGCCGATGTCCACGCCGAGCGTCACGCCGAGGAGCACGCCGCCGGCCCTGCCGCCGGACTCGCCGGCAAGCGGGTGCTTCTCGCGATCGGCGGTGGGCGTGTCGAGCATCCCGAGGTAGCCCGCCTCGAGCCCTACGAACAACCCGCGCTCGACGTCGTCGAACTTGGCTTTGCGGGGGTCCTCCTGCAGCTGCGGCGCGGAGTCCTCCGCGAGCGCGAGGGCAGGGACGAGCAGCAGGACGGCGGCGAGCTTCCTCAAGGTCGGTCTCCCTACTGCGCGCCCGCGCCGGACGAGCGGAGGATCCACGGGTAGGTGATGACGGCGATGCCGCCGCCCTTCGGCTTCGGGAAGGCCCAGCTCGTGATGCGAGCCATCATGCATTCGTGAACCTTCGCGTCCTCGAGGGTCGTTCCCGAGTGGTCGATCTGGGCGTTCGAAGCGCTGCCGTCGCCGTTGATGACCCACTTCACCGAGACCTTGCCCTGGAGCCGCGGGTTGACCGCGAGCTGCTGCTCGTAGCAGTACCGGATCTGGGCGGCGTGGTCCTGGATGACCTTGCGGATGAGCTCCCTGTCCACCGAGCCCATCACCACCGCGGTGCCGGTCGAGATGTTCACGTCGCGGTCGCCCTTGTTGCCGAGGCCGCCGACGCCGGTGCCGTAGCTCCCGAGCCCGCCGCCGCGCCCCTTCGTGCCGACCGCGCCGATGCCGATGGTCTCGCCCTGGCCGCCGCCGCCCGAGCCGGAGCCGCGGATGCCGAGACCGCCGAGGCCGTAGCTGTCCCCGACCACCGGGCCGAACATGTTGCCGACCGCGCCGCGGAGATCGCCGCCGAGGCCGCCCGAGCCGAACACCGTCGAGAGCCCGCCGCCGCCGCGACCGAGCGCGGCGAGGAGGCCGGTCCGCTTCACGATCTCCTTCGCGTTCGGGTCGATCGCCTTCGGCGCCGAGCGGGCGTTGGTCTTCGGGGCGTCCTTCTTCCCCATCTGACCCTCGTCGCCCTTGTGCTTCTCCGCCGCCTCGCCCGGCTCGGCCTTCTCCGTCTCGCCCTTCGGACCCTGCGGCTTCGGCGCCACCTCGGGCGGCTTGATGACGAACTTCGCCATGCGCGAGGGGTTCTTGAAGAGGTCGTCGGCGAGGACGTCGGTGTCGTACGGGAAGTTGTTCGCCGCGACGATGAAGCCGGCCTGCAGGAAGAAGAGGACGAGAAACAGGTTCAGGAACTGGTAGTTGATCTTCTCCCAGAACGGCACGGGCCTCACCGGCATCGGCCGCTTCGCCCTCGCCTCGATGGCGAGCTTCCCGCCCACCTCAGCGCGGACGGCGCCGGCCTTCGGCACCTCCACCCAGTAGGCGCTCTGGATCGTGTCGTCGGCGGACGCCCGCTTCGACTTCACGAGCTCGCCGAACGGCGTGCGGACGCCCTTCTCCTCGACGACGCCCGTCATCCCGCGGGCGAACGTGAAGCGGTACTCGCCGTGCTCGAAGCGCAGCACGGGGAACTCCGGGACCGGGAGCCCCTCGAGCCGCATCGCGCAGTTCGGGGTCTCGCCGACGAGGATGGGCTTCTTCGGCTTCACCCAGGTCGCCGCGTCGATGAGCGTGTCGCCCCAGAGCAGCCGGAGCTCGACGCCGAGGTCGGCCTCGTTCGAGAGGTCCTCGACCTCGCGCGATGCGGGCCTGAGCTTCGTCGGCCGGCGCGCGGCGGTGGCCGCGCGGCGGAACCTCGGCCGGGCCGGGGTCTCGGCGGGCGCCGGCTCGGGCGCCGCCTCGGGGGCGGGCGAGGGCTCCGGTGCGGGAGGGGCGACGGCGACGGGGACGGGGACGGGCTTCGCCGCGGCCGGACGCGGGGCGGCGGGCGCGGGCGCCGGGACGGCGGCCGCCGGGATCGCAGCGGCGGTGGCGCTGCGCGGCGTGGCGGAGCCGTTCGTCTTCTTCGGGGGAGCGGGCAGCGGCGGCGCGGAAACGGGCACGGAGACGGCGACGTTCTGCGCCTCGTTCACGGCGGGTGCGGCGATCATCTCCGCACTCTCGAGCACGATGCGGAGCCCGCCGAGGGTGATCTGGTCGCCCGGCTTGAGAGCGCCGCGCGAGACCTTCTTGCCGTTGACGAACGTCCCCTCGGCGCTCCCCATGTCGATGATCGAGATGGCGCCGTCCGGGGCCACCTCGATGACCGAGTGGATGCGCGAGATCTTCTCGTCGTCGAGGCAGAGGTGCGCCGAGGCGAGCCGCCCGATCTTGATGATCTCGCGGTTGAACTGCTCGGTGCGAACGAGCTCGCTCCCGCGGAAGACCTTGAGGGTGATGGGGGTGGGCATGGTCGGGCGGTCTGCGGCTCTAGAGGTCGCCTGAGGACTGCATCACCTTGTCGCGCCAGTCCTCACGGATGTGGATGAGGTTCGAGTGGTCGACCTTCTGGCGCGCCTCCACGTACTCGCCGTCCGGCCGCTTCAGGTCGCCCTCGATGGTGTCATCCTCGAAGTTGATGACCGTCTTCTTCTCGTACTCGACCTTCGTCTGCGCCTCGGACTTCTGCTGCGCCGCCGCGAGCAGCGGCGCCGCGATCGTGAGCGTGATGAGGAGCTTGCGCATCGTCGGTCCCTCGTACGTCGAGCTTACCACCCCTGCCGAGCCGCGAAGAAGCGCCGGTCTCACCGGGGAGGGTTGGGCGCCGCCGCCGCCGGGGCGCTGCCCTCGGCGGGGGCCGCGCCGGGCGCCTTCGCCTTCGGCGCGTCCTTCACGTCCTTCGCAGCCTTCGCCGCCTTCTCCGCCGCCTGCCTCGCCGCGTCCGCCTGCATCTGCTTCGCGGCCTCGGCGGCCTTCCGGTTCTCCTCGAGCTGCGCCTCGCACTCGCGCTGCAGCTTCACGACCTGCGAGCCCTCCGGGAACACCGGCCCGGCGCGCGTCTGGTACGTCTTCAGCTCCGCGAGCGCGGGCTCGCACTCGGACTTCACGCGCGCGAAGAGGACGCCGCGGGCGAGGTGGACCTCGGTGAGCCGGTCTCCGCTCGCCTTCTCCGCCCGCTCGTAGGCCGCGAGCGCCTCGTCGGGCTTCCCCGTGTACCGGAGCGCGAGGCCGTGCGCGAGGTGGACGGCGGCGTTCCCTGGCTCGACCTTCAGGATCGCCGCCGCGTGCTCGGCGACGCTCCCCCACGCCTGCTTCTTCAGCGCGCCGTCGAGGAGGGCGTAGCGCGCGGCGATGAAGCCGTCGCGGAGCGCGAGCGCCTTGCGGAACTGCGCCTGCGCGCCGGCGTCGTCCCCCTGCCGCGCGAGCACGAGGCCGACCGTGTAGGGCAGCTCGGGGTCGGCGGGGTCGAGCTTCTGCGCCCGCAGGGCGACGAGCTTCGCGAGGTCGAGCTCGTTCCGCTGCAGCGCGACGCGGGCGAGCACGCGGTACGCGGCGACGCTGCGGGGCTCGCGGGCGAGCGCCTCGCGCGCGAGCCGCCACGCGTCGTCGAGCTGGCCCGCGGCGCGGTACAGGACGGCGAGCCGCTCGCGCGCCACCGCGTCTTCCGAAAAGTCGCGCACGCACTGCTGGTAGACGGCCGCGGCCGCGCGCGGATCACCCTGCTTCTCGAGCAGGACGCCGAGGTTCACGGACGCCTGCCGGAGGCTGGGCTTGAGCTCGCGCGCGCGCTCGTACTCCGCGCGGGCCTCGCCGAGCTTGCCCTGGGCCTCGAGCGCGACGCCGAGGTTGTGGCGCGCCTCCGCGACCTCTGCGCCGTCGAGCACCGCCCGCCACTTTCGCTCGAGGTACGGCCAGTCGGGCGGGACCTTCAGCTTCTTCTGCTCCTCCTCGGCGCGCACCGCCTCCTCGAACAGGCGCAGCGCGCGCGCCGGGATCGCCGGCTCGCCGGCGGCGCCGTTCGCGGCGGTCGCCGGATCGACGGCCGCGGCCGGCGCTGCGCTGCGAGGCGGCGTAGGGGCGGCCTTCGCGGCGGGCCTCGTGGCCGTCGCCGCGGTGGGCTTCCCCGCCTGGGCGGGTCGCGGCGGCGCGCTGGCGCAGCCGAGCGCCGCGGCGAGGACGGCGAGGACGGCGAGCTGGATCGTGCGGGCTCTCACGGCAGGAGGTCCTCGTCGTCTTCGGCGTCGGCCTTCTTCTTCCCCTTGCGCTTCTGTTTCGTCGGGACCGGCTCCTCGTCGATGACGCGCTTCTGCGGGTCGAGCGTCGCGTCCCGGCGCGCCGGCTCCTCCTGGCCTCCCGCGGTCCTGACGTTGAGCGGCGGCAGCGTCGGCTCGGCGGCGCGGTGCGCGGCGCGGGCCGGGACGCCCTGCACCTCGGCGAGCAGGCCGTAGCCGCGCGGCGCGTCGGCGAGCGCCGGGGGCGCGATGGGGGGGAGCGCCTCGGGCGAGGGGCCGTACTCCTCCGGCTTGCGCTTCGCGAGGATCGCCGTCGCCTGCTTCGCGCACTCGTTCACGACGCCGTAGTCGCGCGCTGCGTTCACCGCGAGCGCGAGACCGTCCATCGCCTTCGACTCGAGCGGCTCCGCGTTCTGCGACAGGAGCGACTTGTACTCGTCGACGAGGGCCGGGTCGCGCCGGAGCTCCTTCGGGATGGGGGCGTCGTAGAGCGCCTGCGCGAAGCGCTTGTAGGCGAGGCCGATCTTGTAGAGGCCGCACACCGCCGGCTCGGCCTGCTTGAGGTGCACGACCTGGCCGTACGCGTCCTCGAGCTTCTTCAGCTTCTTCGCCTTCACCTCGAGCTGGGCCTTCAGCTGCCGCGGCGCCACGTTGAGCGAGATCCGGTCGTACTCGGCGAACGCCGGCTCGATCTCGTCGTACATCGCGCGCGCGACGAGGGCGAGCCCGCGCTCCTTCACCTTGTCCTTGTTCCTGCGCCAGTACTCGAGCCCCTGCGCCTGGGCGCGGCGCGCGAGCGGCGCGTTGCCGGACTTCTCGAAGAGCTGCGCGAGCTGGTTCTGCAGCCCGAGCCACTCGTCGGGGTCCTTCGCGTACTTCCGCTGGTACTCCTCGAGCTGCTTCAGCTGCTTCGCGGTCTGCCCCTGCTTCGCGTGGATCTCGGCGAGCGAGAGGAAGAGCCGCGGGGCGTCGGCGCCGTTCGGCCAGGTGTCGAGGTAGGCGCGGCTCGCCGCCTCCGCCTTCGCCCACTGGCGCAGCCCCGCCCGGAAGACCGCGGCGTTGATGATGGCGTCGGTCGCCTTCTTCTCGTCGTACGCGCCCGCGGAGCGCGGCGCCTCGGCGACCGCGACCTCCTTCGCCTTGCCCCTCCCCTTCCCCTTCGGCCTCACCTTCGCCTTCGCCTTCGCGGCGGCGGCGGCGAGCTTCGGCCGCTTCGAGGCGCGCCACGCGTCGAAGTAGCGCTCGTACAGCTCCGCGGCCTTCTCGAACTCGGCGATCGCCTCGTACGCCTCGGCGTTGTCGTAGAGCGCCGCGGGGACGAGCTCGTGGTCCGGGTACTTCTGGAGGATGAGCGCGCGGACCTCGACCGCCTTGTCGATCCGCCGCATCTTCACGTAGTCCACCGACGCGTTGAAGAGCGCCGTCGGCGCGAGGCGCGACTGCGACCAGTCGCGGACGAACGCGAGGTACTCCTCGGCCGCCCCCTCGTGATCCTTCGCGCGCTCCTTCTCCTCGATCACCTTGAACGCGCTCTCCTCGATGATCTTCGCGAGGTCGGCCTTGAGCGCCGGGTGCGTCTCGACGAGCTTGGCGTTCGCGTAGAACCGCTTCGCCCAGCCGTTCACGTTCCGCCAGTCGCCGAGCAGGTTGTAGGCGTCGAGCACGAGGTTCGTCGCGTAGCCGGCGAGCTCGTGCGCGGGGTGGTCGAGGGCGATGCGCGTGAAGAGGTCGGTCGCCTCCGCGAAGGCGTTGTGCGCGTAGTGGATCCGCGCGGCCTTGTAGGCGATCTCGACCCACTTGTCGCCCTTGGGCTGCCACTTGAGGTAGCGGCCACAGGAGTCGAGGAGCCGCTGGCGCTGCGGGACGAGCGCGAGCTGCTTCTTCGGATCCGACGCGCCCGCCGGCTTCTTGTCGTCGTCGAGCTTCTTAGCGACGAGGTCCCAGGCGAAGACGGCGTTCTCGAGCGCGTCCTTGAAGAACTTGCCGGCCTTGCCCTTCCCCTCGAGCGCGCGGACGTCCTGCAGCGCGACCCGCTCGTACTCCTCGCCGGCGCCGTCGAAGTCCGCGAGCGCGTAGCGCAGCTCGGCGTGGAAGAACCGCATCTCGTACGCCGTCGGCTCGTCGGGGAAGACGTCGAGGTAGTCGCGATACACGGCGGCGGCGAACCCGGCGACCGGGTCGTCCCGCGTCTTCTTCCACTCATTGTGATACTGGACCGCGAGGATGCGGAGCGTCTGCTCCGCGTCCCGCCGCGCCTCGCCGACCGCCTTGCGCCCCTTCTCGTCCTTTGGGTCGAGCGCGCCCTCGATATCGTGCAGCATCTTGACGAAGACGTGGGCCTGCCCGACCGCCGCGTCCTTGCGCCCCATGCGCCCGGCGCAGGTGACGATGCGCGACTGGAAGAAGGCCGCCTCCGGGCTCGTCGCCTTCTCCTGGATGAGCCGGCGGTAGACGACGATCGCGTCCCGGTCCTTGCCCTCCTCGTAGAAGATCCCGGCGAGGGACTTCAGCATCTCCGTCCAGCCCGCCTCGCCCCCGACGCGCTTGAACTCGTCGGCGGCGCCCTCGGCCGAGCCGACGTGGCTGTAGGTCCGGACGTAGTCCTTCCGCGCCTCCTTCACGAGCGCGAGCTTGCGGTCGGCGGGGACGGTCGCGGTGGGGAGCTCGCCGAAGAAGATGACGGCGCGGAACATGTCGAGCGCCTCGCTCCACGCGCCGAGGTTGTAGTGGACCCACCCCTGCTTGTAGAGCGCGTACCCGTAGACCGACGACTCCTGGTACTCGGCCGCCTTCTGGTACGCGCCGAGCGCCTTCTTGAGGCTGCCGATCCGGTTCTCGCCGCTCGCCTTCTCGAACCAGTACTCGCCGATCGCCATCCAGGCGTCGGGCAGGAACCGCGACTTCGGAAACCGCTCGATGAGCGCGCGGTACGCCTTCAGCGCATCGGGGTCGTTCCGGTCGCGCTTCGAGAGGTTCTCGGCGAGGAAGTAGAGCACCTCGTCGAGGCGCGGGTACTTCGGGTAGCGCTTGATGATCGCGCCGTACAGCGCGACCGCTTGGTCGCGGAGCTTCTTCTGCTGGCCCTCGAGGTCCTTCTTCTCCGCCATGAGGCGGTCGATCTCGCGCGGATCGCCCCTCGTCCCGAGCGCGATCAGGCGATCGTCCCTGCGGTTGGCCTCGAAGAAGAAGAACTGCGACTCCTCCCAGAGGAGCTCTGCGAGCCGGAAGTACCACTGCGGCGTCTCCTGATTCGAGCCGCCGCCGAGCTCGATGAGGCGCCGGAGCGACGCGATCTCCTCGCGCCGCTTCTCCGAGACCTGGACCTCGACGACCTTGCGGAAGGCCTCGAACTCGAGAGCGGGGCCGCCCGGCTCCTTCTTGCCGGTCTTCTTCGCCTCGAGGCTGCCGCCGAGCGCCGCGTCCGGCGCGACCGAGCGCTTCTCGCCGAGGTCGGCCTCGCGTGGGCCTCGGTCGGCGCCGCGCGTCGCGTTCGCGGCGAGCGCCAGGGCGACGGCGCCGGCGGCGAGTCTGCGATCCATCTTCGGGGTCTCCTCTCGTGAGCTACCGGGCGGCGGTCTTCGACGGCGAGCGCGGGAGACGATCCTTGCAGCCCTTCGTCAGGGTGTAGGAGAACGTCCCGAGCTCGTCGCGCCAGAACTCGCCCTCGTACGGCCAGTAGAGGTGCTCGTCGGACACCGCGTACGAGTACTTGAGGTCGCGCACCACCTCGACCTGGCTCCCCTTCGCGAGCGAGCCCTCGAGCGCCTCGCGCTCCTTGCGCGACACCTCGATCTGGATGCGGAGCGCCTGCGCGAGGAGCTGCCGCAGCTGGTCGCGCTCGTACTCGAGCTTCCCGCGCATCCGCTGGCCGGCCTCCTCGACGAGCGCGACGCGCTCGGCGGCGAGCCTGTCGTGAAGGTCCTTGCCGAGCGCGGAGCTGCGGAACTCGGGGCGGCGCGCGCCGAGCCCCACGTCCATCTCGGCTTCGGCCGCGCCGATGGAGTCCACGAGCCGCGCCACGTTCTGGTCGGTCTCGGCGAGCTTCAGGATCTTGCGGGCCACGCCGCCCGACGCCGCGCCGCCGCGCACGAGCTCGTAATAGGCGTCGGGCGTGCGCGTCGCGCCGGTGAGCCGCGTCAGCTCGGCATAGACCGGGTCGTAGATCGACGAGAACTTCTCGAGCACCTGGCGCGCCTCGGGGTAGCGGCAGTTCTCGTAGTAGACGATCGCCTTGAGGACGTAGGACTCCGGGTAGTACTCGTCCTTGAAGTAGGGCGACTGGAGCGTGAGCAGGTTTCCGAGCGTCTTCTCGTAGTCGCCGATCCGGTAGTGGGCGTAGGACGCCTCCCACAGCCCCTCGAGCCAGCGCTGCCCGCCCCACGGCATCTTCCCGTAGTAGAAGATCGCGTAGCGGTTCTGCCGGTTCTGGTAGTGGATCCGGGCGAGCTGGAGGAACGCGAGCTCGCGCAGCTCCAGGTCCGGCCGCCGCGTCTTCTTCGGGTTCGTGACCCGGATGACGTCCTTGAAGGCGTCGGTCGCGGGGGCGTCGTGCCCCTCTGCGTAGGCGACGAGGCCGTCGACGAACTTCGCGCGCGCGAAGAGGTCGAGCGCGTCGGGCGCCGGCCCGTCCTTCGCCGCGTCGCCCGCGCTGGCCGGCGGCGCCGACGCCGGCGCGCCGGACTGCTCGCGCACCTTCGCGGCGAGCCGGCGCGCCTCGGCCCAGGCCGTCTTCGCCTCGCCGGCGCGGCCCGCGTCGGCGAGCGCGCGGCCGCGCTCGAACTCGTACTTCGAGAGGAAGTAGTTGACCCGATCCTCGAACGTCGGCGGAATGCCCTGCGCCGCGTGGCGCGCCACGCGCGCGAGCAGCGGCTGCTCGTTCGGGAGCCGCCGCCCGATCCAGAACAGCCACTCCATCGAGCTGTGGAAGAAGCGGGTACCGGAGGGGCCGCGGTCGAGGACGTCGTCGAACGCGCCGAGCGCCGAGTACGACAGGCCGAGCCGCGCGAGAGCCTTCGCGCGCTGATAGCGCGCCTCGTCGTGGACCGACGAGAGCTTCGGGTCCCGCATGATCTGGTCGAACGCGAGCGCCGCGGTCTCGGTGGCCTTCTCGTCGAGCAGCTTCTTCGCGGCGTCGAGCCGCTCCTTCGCAGCGGCGGTCGCCTTCTGATCGAGCGGCGTGAGCGAGAGGCCGGGCTGCTGCCCCTTCTCCTTGCGCTGCGGCCGCGAGGACGAGGGCGGAAGAGCGGGCGGCGGAGGCGGCTCGGGGACGGCCGGCTCCTCCGGACGCGCGGCGCGCTCCTGGGCCGGCGCGGCCCGCTCAGGGACCGGCGCGGGCGCCGGCACGGGCGCGGGCGGCGCCTCCTCCGTGCGCTCGGGGCGGGCCCTTGCGGGCGGCGGCGCCGCCTTTTTCTTCTTGCCGTGGTCGTCCTTCTTCTTCTTCGTCTCCTTCTTCGCCGCGGGGCCGCCGAGGTCGATCCCGAGCTGCGCGCGCGCCGGGGGCGCGGCGAGGAGCCCGGCGAGGACGACGAGGAGGAGCGCGCGTGTCATGGGCTCACCGGAGGGCGGTTTCGGCCCGGGAAGAAGAACGACACGCCGAGCTCCGCGAAGAGCTGGTTCTGGAAGTCGGTCCCCACCCCGCCGTTCGGTACCTGTACCGCGTAGACGTAGTCCTTCACCTCGAAGCGCGCGGCGATCGACTCCGTGAAGAAGAGCCGGAGCCCGAGGCCGACGTGGCCGCCCACGGTCGTCGCGACGGCCGGCGCGCGCACGAGCGCGACGTCCTTCGCGAGCACCTCGTCGTACGCGATGAGGTCCGGACCGGCGAAGAGCGACAGGTCGAAGTGCGCGACGCGCTCCGACAGGACGTTGAGCTTGCCGTAGATCGGCGACCAGGCGAGCTCGCCACCGACGAGCCAGCGGATCCGTCCGGGCACCTGCCGCAGCATGACGCTCGTCGCGTCCTCGCAGCCGCGCGCCGCCGAGCAGACCACCGCCGAGTTGCTCTTCACCGCCGCGCCGCCGGCGGCATGCACCGCGGTGGAGAGGTGCTCGGAGAAGTGGTAGCCGAGCTTCACGCCGCCGAAGTACTTCGTGAAGAATGCGTCGTTGAGCGAGAGGTTCCCGGTCGCGGTGAGCTCGACCCGCCCGGCCTTGCGGTAGAGCTGCCCCGACACCGGCGGGATCTTCCCGGCGAACGCGTCCCCCTTCGACTGGGCGGCGGCGCCCGACGGCAGCGCCGCGCAGGCGAGCGCGAGGACGACTCCGGAGAAACTCGCTGTGCGCGCGCTCACGGGTACACGTAGTCGAACGTCATGGGGAAGAAGAAGGACATGCCCACGTTCACGGCGAACACCTTCTGGATCGTCGCGGGCAGCGACTGGATCGGCTGATCGGGGTAGAGCGTCGCGAGCATGCCGACCTCGAACGCCATCCACTCCTTGGGGTAGAACCGGACGCCGCCGCCGACGTCGACGCCGAATTTCGAGCGGCCGACGAGGAAGGTGTCGGGCGTCGGCCCGAGCCCCGAGTTGTCGCGAGGCGCGTAGCTCGTCGCGCTCCAGACGAGCCCGAAGCCGCCGGCGAGGAACAGATCGAAGTGGATGATCTGCTTGTCGAGGAACGAGACCTTGCCGTACACGGGCGACCAGACGCCCTCGAGCATCAGCTGATCGTAGATCTGCGACGAGAGCAGCTGGCCGCCGAACGCGAGCTTCCCCTCCCGCGCGTAGTCGGTCCTGATCGGCGCGGGCCGCCAGCTGCTCGGGCTCGAGAACTCGGGCTTGCGGTAGGTGACGCCGCGCACCGCGACGGCGAAGCTGTCCTGGAGGTTGTAGGCGAGCCGCAGACCGCCGCCGAACTTCTGGTAGAACGCGTCGTTCACCGTGGCGGCGAAGACCGGCGCGACCTCGAACCGGCCGCGCTTCATGAACCCCTTCCGCTGCACCGCCTTCACCTTGTCCCCGAGTGCGACGTCCTTCTCGGAGAAGGGCACGATCGGAGCTTCCGCCCTCGCGGGGGCGCTCTTCGATGGCGACTCCGCCGGCTTCGACAGGTCGATCGGCGGCAGCTCCGTCGTGTCGGGAGCGTCCTTCGAGGGGGGCTTCGGCGCAGAGAGGTCCAGGCCAGGGACCTCCTGCGCGAGCGCCGGGAGCGCAGCGACGAACCACACGATGGTGAGCAGGGATCTCATGAACGGTCCGGGGGACGTGACGCATCCTAGCCCGACCCCGCCAGACGGGCAACGCGGGACCCCGCCGGATTTCTCCGTCCCTACGTGGCTGTAGGTCGCTATCCCTCACCCCGTCGTTCCTTGTCCGCTTCGACCGCGCGTGCTAACGATTCAAGGACCGATGTCCCGCCGCATGCCCAGAATGGTCGTCGCCGTCGCGCCGCTCCTCGCGTTGCTGGCTTGCCAGAAGCCCGACGTGGGCGGGCCGTGCACGATGACTTGGGGCAACGTCGCGGGGACGCCCGCGCCGGATCCGGTCCAGCTCTACCTGAGCGGCGGGGCCGACTTCTTCGAGAGCGGCAACATCGAGTGCGAGAACCTCGTCTGCATCGTGTCGCCGGCCGCGGCGGGATCGCGTTATGCGTCGGGCGGGTACTGCTCGAAGCCATGCGTCTCAAACGACGACTGCTTCCAGTCCGACACGGGGCTCGTCTGCCGGCAGATGGTGCTCGACCCGGTGTTCCTCAACCAGCTCGACCAGATCGATCCGGCCCTGAAGGAGCGGTACCTCGGGGACGTGCAGTTCTCGAGCTACTGCGGCACGCCGAAGTAAGTCGTGCGGGCTGTCGCGGCGACCGCGCTCCTCGCGCTGCACTGCGCGTCGCGCACCCCCGAGTCCACCACCCCCTCCGCGCGCGTCGTCGTCGAGACGCGCGCCGGGGCCCGCCACGTCGTGGCGGTCGAGCTCGCGCGGACCGTCGCGGAGCGCGCGCGCGGGCTCATGGACCGGAGCGCGCTCGCCTCCGACGCCGGGATGCTCTTCCTCTTCGACGAAACGGCCGAGCACCCGTTCTGGATGAAGAACACGCTCATCCCGCTCGACATGCTGTTCATCGCCGAGGACGGCCGGATCGCGGGCATCGTCGCCCGCGCAGTGCCGGGTGATCTGTCGCCGCGCTCCGCGGGCGGCCCGACCCGGTACGTGCTCGAGGTGAACGGCGGCTGGGCGGACGCCCACGGCGTCGCGCCCGGCGACCGCGTCCGCTTCGAGAACGTGCCGCGGTTCTGAAGCGGACCGCGTCCGCTTCGAGAACGTGCCGCGGTTCTGGAGCGCCCCGCTCGAACGAGACGCTGCCGCTGGTCGGAGACGCCGCGTCGCGCTCAGGGCGTGAGACTGGGCAGCATTCCTCCCTCGCCCCCGCGAAGCGGGGGAGAGGGCCGGGGAGAGGGGCTGGACTGAGACGCTGCCGCCGGCCGGAGACGCCGCGTGGCCGCAGGCGCTCCGGCGCCAGGGCTGCGATCGTCGCGCGCGACGAAGAGCAGCCGCGGCGCCGCTGCGGAAGTCGCGCGCGCAGAGCGCTGAAGCGCCTGCGCGCGTTCGAACAGTCCTCGCGGCGCAACGCGGCTGCCC
>DASWEI010000055.1:0-4619 GCA_036394835.1 Anaeromyxobacter sp.
GATCGCAGCCCCGGCGCCGGAGCGCCTGCGGCGACGCGGCGTCTCGGGCCGGCGGCAGCGGCTCAGTCCAGCCCCTCTCCCCGGCCCTCTCCCCCGCTTCGCGGGGGCGAGGGAGAAATGCTGCCCAGTCTCACGCCCTGAGTGCGACGCGGCGTCTGCGGCCGGCGGCAGCGGCTCAGTCCAGCCCCTCTCCCCGGCCCTCTCCCCGCTTCGCGGGGGCGAGGGAGAATACTTCGCGGGGGCGAGGGAGAAATGCCGCCCAGTCTCACCCCGTGAGTGCGACGCGGCGTCTCGGGCCGGCGGCAGCGGCTCAGTCCAGCCCCTCTCCCCGGCCCTCTTCCCCGGTTCGCGGGGGCGAGGGAGAAATGCTGCCAGTCTCACGCCCTGAGTGCGACGCGGCGTCTGCGGCCGGCGGCAGCGGCTCGTTCCGGCGCTGTGGCGACGCGGCGTCTCGCTGCGGCGTCAGCGCGGCGCCGCAGGCGCGCCGCCCGCGGCGCCGAGCGAGGCGCGGATCTCGGGGCGGACGCCGAGCGCTAGGCCGAGCAGGATGCCGCCGGCGAGCCCGCCGAGGTGCGCGGCGTTGTCGATGATCGGCAGCGCGAGGCCGAGCGCGATGTTCAGGATGATGATCTCGATCGGCGCCCGGACGAGCATGCGGCGCGCGGGCGACGGCAGCACGCGCCGGTGGCGCAGCCCGACCGCGAGGAGCGCGCCGACGAGCGCGAAGAGGCCGCCCGAGATGCCGACGCTCGGATGAGGATTCGTCGCAAACGATGCGAGCGAGCCGGCGAGGACGCCGCCCCAGAGCACGGCGAGCATGCGGCGGCCGCCGAGCAGCCGCTCGACGATGCCGCCGACGTTCGCGAGCACCGACGCGTTGAGGAGCAGGTGGACCCCGCCGCCATGCACGAGCCCGGCGGTGAGGAGCCGCCACACCTCGCCGCGCCGGATCGCGTCGTTGTCCTTCGCGAGCTTGAGGAGGAGGTCGTCCTCCGGGAGGAGGAGCGCCAGCGCCGAGACGACGACGACGAGGACGAGCATGACGCGGGTTGCGGGGGCCGGTCCCGCGAGCGCGGCGTCGAGGGTGGCGCTCCCGAGCGTGCGGCGGGGCGGCGCCTCGGGGACGAGCCCCCTCGCGCGGGCCTCCCGGACCCGGCGCCAGTCGCGCCGGAGGAGGAGGAGCGGCAGGAGGGCGGCGGCGAAGAGCAGCACGACGAGCGCGGCCTCGTCGGCGAGCCCCGGGTCGTGCGAGCGTCCCCAGGCGAGAACCGCGATGCCGGCGGCGGCGGCGGCGAGCGAGACCCCGAGGTAGCCGAGGTAGGCGCGGCGCACGCGCGCCTCCCACCGGCTCGGCACGAACGGGAGGAGCTCGGAGAGGTCCGCGGGCGCGACCGCGACCCCCCCGCCCGCGACCTCGTCGAACGCGCCGAGCCGGCCTGCGCGCGCCGCCGCGACGACGTCGTCCCAGGTGCCCTCGAGGACGAGGCGCGCACCTCGCCGGACCCGGAAGGGCGCCGCGCGCGCCTGCGGCGGCGGCGGTCCGAGGGGCGGGAGTACGAGCGTGGGGCGGGGCGGCCGGGGTCTGCCGCGGCGCAGGAACCGGAAGAGCGCCCAGATCCCGGCGACCGGGAGGACGAAGACGAGGGCCGTTCCGAGCGCCACCCAGCCGTCCGGCGCGAGGGCGAGCATCGGGAGCGGCGAGGCGAGCGCGGCGGCGAGCGCGAACGGCTCGAGGCGGTGAGGGGCGCTCCGGGGGGCCATGCGCGGGAGGCTACACCGGCGCAGCCCGCGGCGCAGGGCGACCGACGGGGCGGGCCGCCGAGGTGCGCGGCGGCCCGCCGCGCCGCGATCGGCGCGCAACGATGGTAGCTTTCGGCCGCGATGACGGTCCCGCTGCGCAAACGCGTGAAGCGGAGCGTTCGATCGGCGCTCCTCGTCGCCGCCGTCCGGCTTTTGGCCCTCCTCCCGCTGCGGGTCGCGCTCGCGCTCGGGACCGCGGTCGGGCGCGCGCCGGGCGCCGAGCAGGTCTTCCGAGGTGCCCTCGCGCGGGGGCGCGGGCTCGTCTACGTGGCCGGCCACGTGGGGAACTGGGAGCTCATGGCTCAGCGGGTCCCGCGCATCGGCCCGTTCCCCGCGGCGACCATCGCGAAGGCGACCATCCACCCCGGTCTGAACGTCCTCATCGAGCGGACGCGGGCGGCGGGCGGTGTCGAGACGCTCTGGCGTGAGGATCCGGCGACCGCCCGGGCGATGATCCGCTGCTTCAAGCAGAACAAGATCCTCGGGATCCTCATCGACCAGGACACGAGCGTGCAGGGGGTGTTCGTCCCATTCTTCGGGCGCCCCGCGTTCACGCCGCGCGCCGCCGCCGACGTCGCGCTCCGCTTCCGCGCGCCGGTCGTGGTCGGAACCTGCCGGAGGCGCGGCCCCCGCCCGGGCGATGGCCACGAGGTGACCGCGGTCGAGCTGCCCTATGACCCCGACACAACCGATCGCGAGGGAGAGGCGATCGAGAGGCGATCCGCCTGACGGCCGCCTGCACGGCCGTGCTAGAGGCCGCCATCCGGGAGACCCCCGCCGAGTGGGTCTGGATGCACGAGCGCTGGAAGTCGACCCCGCCCGAGACCACCTCGCGCGGCGGGCCCCAAGCAAAGCCGGTGCCCAAAACCGCTGAGCTTTCCGGCGGCTAGCGAAACCGAGCGCATAGCAAGGTCTGTGCCCGTCGATCGGCGCAGCAAAGAATGCTATGTTTCAGCGCGTTTGCATGAGGATGCTCGCGTACCTTCTCGCCGCAGCTTCGATCCTGACAGCCCCCGGCTGCCGGAGCGGCGTGCCGCCCGAGACCCAGGGCGTCGTGCCTGAGCTGAGGCTCGACGGGGTCCGGTTCCGCGTCTACCGGAGCGACGCGCTGCGCGCGATCGGGAACGCGGAGACGGCCTCGCTGCGCCGCGACTCCTCGGATCTCAAGGCGCAGCACGTGGACGCCACTCTGCCCCGCGGCGCTTCGCCGCTCCGGATCACCGCGCCGACTGGCGAGGGTTCGCTCCTCTCCCGCGTCTTCGAGGTGACGGGCGGAGTGGTGGTCGCCCGGGGGGAGGATGCCGCGCGCACCGCACGCGCCCGGTACGAGCCGGGCGACGGGGACGGGGTCATCGAGGGCGATGATCCGATCGTCGTCGAGGGGCGCGGATACCGACTCGAGGGGGCGGGGTTCACCCTCGACCCGGCCGAAGGGACGATCGTCGTCCGTGGCGGCGCGAAGCTCGTCGCCGGGCTGCCGGGGGCGCGGTGACCGCTGCGCTCCTCCTCGCGCTCGCGGCGCTCGCGGCCCCGCCCGGCGGAGCGCGCCGCGCGCCGGTGCGGGTCGACGCGGACGAGGTGCAGTACGCGTTCCAGAAGCGGCAGGTGACCTTCAGCGGCAAGAAGCCGGTGACGCTCACGCGCGACGACGCGACGCTCACGTGCCGCCGGATCGTCGCGCAGACGGACGAGGCCGGGCAGATCGTCACCGCCGCCTGCACGGGCGACGTCCGCTTCGCCCGAGGGGTGCGGATCGTCACCTGCGAGCAGGCCACCTTCGACAACGCGGGCGAGCGGGTGGTGTGCGAGGGGAACCCCGTCCTGAAGGACGGCGGCTCGGAGGCGCACGGGACGCGGCTCGTCTACGACCTCAAGTCCGACGAGGCGAAGCTCGAGGGCGCGACCATCATGCTGCCCGGCGTCGAGATCGAGCAGCGCCAGCGCGAGCTCGAGCAGCGGCGCAAGGAGCGGAAGCGATGACGCCCCTGGTCCTGCGCGCGGAGGGGCTCGTGAAGAGCTACCGCGGCCGGCGCGTCGTGGACGGCGTCTCGCTCCACGTCGGACCGGGCGAGGTGGTGGGGCTCCTCGGCCCGAACGGCGCGGGCAAGACGACGTCGTTCAACATGGTGGTCGGGCTCGTCGCGCCCGAGGCGGGGAAGGTCCTCCTCGGCGAGACGGACCTCACCCGGCTCCCCATGCACCGGCGCGCGCGGCTCGGCGTTGGCTACCTGCCGCAGGAGGCGTCGATCTTCCGGCGGCTCACCGTGCGCCAGAACTTCACCGGCGTGCTCGAGGCGCTCGGCGTCGCCCGCCGCGAGCGCGACGAGCGGGCGGACGCGCTGCTCGCGGAGTTCCGGCTCGAGAAGGTGGCCGAGTCGCTCGGCGAGCAGCTCTCGGGCGGAGAGCGGCGGCGCGCCGAGGTGGCGCGGAGCCTCCTCTCCTCGCCGCGCTACATCCTCTTCGACGAGCCGTTCGCGGGCGTCGACCCGATCGCGGTGGGCGAGCTGCAGCGGCTCATCGGCTCGCTCCGCGACCGCGGCATCGGCGTGCTCATCACCGATCACGCGGTGCGCGAGGCGCTCGGCATCTGCAGCCGCGCCTACATCCTTTCGGCGGGCGCGATCCTCGAGGCGGGCACGCCCGCCGAGATCGCCGCGTCGGCGAAGGCTCGTGCGGTTTACCTCGGCGAGAAGTTCAGGCTGGACGAACAGGCGGTGAACTGAGCGATGGGCCTCGAGCTGAAGCAGCACATGAAGATGACGCAGCAGCTGGTGATGACCCCCCAGCTGCAGCAGGCCATCAAGCTCCTCCAGCTCTCG
>DASWEI010000056.1:0-27070 GCA_036394835.1 Anaeromyxobacter sp.
GCCGCAGGCGCTCCGGCGCCAGGGCTGCGATCGTCGCGCGCGACGAAGAGCAGCCGCGGCGCCGCTGCGGAAGTCGCGCGCGCAGAGCGCTGAAGCGCCTGCGCGCGTTCGAACAGTCCTCGCGGCGCAACGCGGCTGCCCGTTCCGCGCGCGTACGATCGCGGAAAGTCGGGCGCCTGCGCGATGCGGCGCCGTCGGCGCCCCGGCCGGCTTCGCTGCGTCTCTGCGTCTCTGCGTGCTGAGTGGGCGCGCGCGCGAGCCGCCTCGCGTTCACGCCGGTGCCGACCACGCGGAGGGCGGGCGCTACTTGCGGAGCAGCTTGCCTGCGACGAGCGGGCCGAGGCTGTCGTGCATGAGGCCCTCGACGAGCCCCTCGAACGCGACACGATCCCTGTCGTCGCCCCACACGAACCGGATGCCCATCCCGGGCTCCTCGCCGGTCGCGCTCGCGTGGACGACCTCGCCGTTCAGCTCGAACGGCTTCGCGCGCCCGGGCACGGTCAGGCGAAAGAGGAAGCGCGTCCCGATGGGGAGCGTCTTCTTCGTCTTGATGAACGTGCCGCCCTTCGAGATGTTCTTCGTGTAGTCGGCGAAGAAGCTGTTGAGCTTCTTGTAGTCGACCTTCAGCTCGATCGGCGCGCGGCCGTACTCGCGGTTCTCCGGCATCGCGGCGCATGTTATCCCGGTGCGTTCGCCGGGCGGTAGTTCGTGACCGATATCGAGGCCTCGTTGGCAGGTTCGCTCGAGATTGCGCGTTCGCTCGCCCGGCGCCCCGCCGTGCGCGCGGGCGCGGTGCTCCTCGTCGCGGCAGGGCTCGCGGCCGGGTCGCTGCCGCTCGTCGACGCGCCCGGGTACGAGCTCGGCGAGGCGGCGGCGCTCGTCGCCGCGCTGCTCGCGCCACTCGTCGGCGTCGCCGCGGCGCGCGCCGCCCTCGCGCGCCCTGACCCTTCTCCGCTCGCCGCGTGGGGCGCGACGTCGCTCGTCCTCGGCGCACTCGTCGCGCTCCTCCTCGCGGGCGCCCTCGCCCGCGCCGCGCTCGGCCCGTGCGCCGCGCTCGGGCCGGCCGTGACGTTCGTGCCGCTCCTCGCCGCGCCGACCGTCCTTCTCGGCGCCGCGCTCGCGGTCGCGGTCGCGTTCGTCGCGGGCGGCCGGAGGGCGCTCGCGGGCGCGCTGTACGCGCTCGCCGCGGCGGCGTCGCTCGCGGTCTCGCTCCGCGCGGCGTACCGCGGGCCCGCAGCGTTCGTCTTCGACCCGCTCCTCGGCGCCTGGCCGGGGCCCATCTACGACGAGGCGCTCGTCCCCGATCTGCGCGCCGTGCTCCTCCGCGCCGCGGCGGCCGCGGAGGCGATCGCCGTCGCCGCGCTCGCCGAGGCGTTCGTCCGCGCGGGCCGCGCCGGGCTGCGCGCGGCGCGTGGGCCGCTCACCTGGGCGGTCGTCCTCGCGCTCTCCGCGGCGAGCGCCCACGCGGCGCTCGAGTCGCTCGGCCTCTCCGGCTCGCGCGCCGCGCTCTCGCGCGCGCTCGGCGCCCGGCGCGCGGGGCCGCGCTGCACGCTCGTCCTGCCCGCCGAGAAGCCCGCGGCCGCGGCGGACGCCCTCCTCGCGGAATGCGAGTTCCAGGTGGCGGACGTCGCCCGCGCGCTCGGCGTCGCGCCGCCCGCCCGGATCGTCGCCTACGTCTACCGGTCCGCCGAGGAGAAGCGACGGCTCGTCGGCGCCGGGGCGACGGAGTACGCGAAGCCGTGGCTCGGCGAGGTCCACCTCGTGGACGCGCCGCTCCCGCACCCGCTGCTGCGCCACGAGCTCGTCCACGCGGTCGCCGCTTCCGTCGCGGGCGGGCCGCTCGGCGTGCCGGCGCGCGCCGTCGTCCTCGTATCGGCGGGGCTCGTCGAGGGGCTCGCGGCCGCGCTGGAGACGCCGCGCGGGCGCTTCACCGTGCATGAGTGGTCGCGCGCCGCGAAGGACCTCGGCTTGCTCCCCGACGTCGCCGGGATCGTGGGCCCCGCCGGGTTCTACGCGCAGCCGCCGGCGCGGGCGTACGCGGCGGCGGGGAGCTTCCTCGCGTTCCTGCTCGAGCGGTACGGCGCCGCGCGCGTGCGCGAGGCCTACCGCACGGGCGACGTCGCGGCCGCGACGGGCGTCCCGCTGCGCGCGCTCGCCGACGGGTGGTCGAGGTTCCTCGACGGGATCGAGCCGCCGCCGGGCCTGATCACCCAGGCGCGGGCGCAGCTCGGGCGGCGGAGCCTGTTCGCGCGGCCGTGCGCGCGCGAGGTCGCGACGCTCGAGGCGCGCGCCGCCACGGCCGCTGCGGCCGGGCGGAGCGCCGACGCGTGCGCGCTCTACGAGGCCGCCGCCGCCCGCTCGGGAAGCGCTGCGAGCCTGAAGGCCGTAGGCGACGTGCGCGCCCGCGCGGGCGACCTCCCCGCCGCGGCGGAGGCGTACCGCGCCGCGACCGTCGCGGCCGGCGAGGACGAGGGCGCGCTCCGGAGCGCGATCGCGACCGCGGAGGGCGACCTCGCCTGGCGAAAGGACGAGCTCGCGGCCGCGGTCGCCGCCTGGTCGGCGGCGCTCGCGACGCATCCCGACCGCGCCGAGGCACGATTGCTCGAGGCGAAGCTCCTCGCCGCTCCCGACCGCGAGCTCGGCCCCGCGGCGCGACCGTACCTGCTCGGCGACGGCGATCCCGCCGTGGCGCTCGCGCGCGTCGCCCGCGTCGCGCACCCGCTCGCCGCGTACCTGACCGGGCGCGCGCTCGCGACGCGCGGCGAGGCGACCGCTGCGCTCCCGGAGCTCGAGCGCGCCGCAGCGGCGCGGCTCCCCGCCGCGCTCGCGGGCGAGGCGGCGCTCCTGCTCGGGGAGGCGCGCTGCGCGGCGGGCCGGCGCGCCGAGGGTGAGTCGGCGCTGCGCGCGCTCGCGGCGCCGCCCGCACCCGCTGCGGACCGCGCTCGGGCGGAGGAGTCGCTCCGGCGCTGCGCGTCGTTCGTGCCGTAGCTACCGCGCGCCCCGCAGCCGATCGATCGCCAGCTTCGGGTTCTTCACGCCGTTCCGGATGAGCCACCAGGTGACCTTCAGGCCGCCGATGGCGAGGACGCCGAGGTAGCCGTGCCCGAGGAGACGCGAGGTGGGCGCGTCGATCGAGACCCTCACCTTGAGCGCGGGATCGCGCTCGATGATGAGCTTGAAGAACTCGATCCCGAACTCGCCGACGTCTTCGCTGGCGAGCCCGGTGATGCGCGACACGGCGCCTTCCGGGAGCGTGAGGGTGAAGTCGGGGTCCGGCGCCGGCGCGTCGCGCACCTCCGGCGCGCCGGTCTCCATCGTGAAGCTCGCGGGCCCGCTCGCGAGGGCGAGGTTCACCCGCGCGCCGCGGGCGAGCGGCCGCGTCGCCTTCTTCGCCGCGGGGGCGCTCTCGAAGAACCTCTTCAGGGTGTCGAAGCTCTGGCCGGGCATGCGGCCGAATATAGGCACGGCCGCGCGCGACCGGAGAGCAGCCGGATGAGGCTGCCCCGGACGTCCCGCGCGGAGACGAGCGGAGGGGCAGCCGAGTGAGGCTGCCCCGGAGCGAGTGTCCCTCCGCTAGAATTGACGCCGACCCGACCTCGGGACAGAGTCCCCCACATGACGATCCGGACGACGCTCCTCGCCCTCGCCGCCCTCGCGGCCGCCGCCTGCTCGCCGCATCGCATACCCGGCACGGAGATCAAGTCCACCGGCGACACGCGCGCCGTGTACGACGTCGTGCAGGCGTACCGGCAGGCGATGGAGAAGAAGGACTCGGCGGCGGTGCTCGCGCTCGTCGCGCCGAACTACTACGACACCGCCGGGACGCCGGACCCGGCGGACGACCTCGACCGCGCCGGTCTCGAGGCGTCGCTGCCGCAGACGCTCGCGGGGGCCGAGAGCGTGAAGCTCGACTTCACGCTGCGAAAGATCGAGATCCAGGGGGACGACGCGCAGGCGGAGCTGTTCTACGACGCGTTCTATCGGGTGAAGACGCCCGCGGTGACCGTCCCGCGCCGCGACTCCGACGTCCACCGGATCCGGCTCCACAAGTTCGAGGGCGCATGGAAGATCATCTCGGGGCTGTGACCGCTCTTCAGATCCCCACGAGCGCGCGGAAGCCGTCCTCGCGCATCGCGCGGAGCGCCGCGAGCCGGTCGCGGTAGCGCCGCCAGTCCTTGCGCACGAGCCGATCCGCGCCGAGGCGGGCGCGGTGATAGCCGTGGATCCTCGAGACCGCGAACCGGAGCGCGGCGAAGCGCGCCCACGCGTACCAGGCGTCGAGGGTCTCCGGCTCGACCTCGCGCCGTGCGCGGTAGCCGGCGACGAGCGCCGCAGCGCGCGACGGCTCGTACGCGTCCCCATAGCACCAGGCGGAGAGGGCGACCCCGAGGTCGTAGGCGAACGGATCCGTGCAGCTCATCTCCCAGTCGAGCACCGCGCTCACGCGGTCGCCGATCCAGAGCACGTTGTCCGTGAAGAGATCGCCGTGGACGAGCCCGCGCGGCGCGCCCGGCAGCGCCTCGGCCCGCGAAAGCTCGTCCTCCAGGAGCGGGCGCGCCGCGAGGACCTCCGCGTCGCCGCCGCCGTCCGGGCCAAGGGCGGCGAGCCACGCCGCGACGCGCGCGGGCCCGTACGGGTTCGGCCGCTCGCCCGGGAACCCGGCGGAGAGGTCGTGGAGCCGCGCGAGCTGCTCGCCGATGCGGCGACAGCGCTCCGGCGTCACCCCGTCGGGGAGGACCTCCTCGCCCGCCGCGTAGGCGAAGAGCATCGCGGGGCGGCCGGCGACCGAAACGAAGGGCCGTCCGTCGGCGGCGGGGAGGAGCGGCGCCACCGGGTAACGCGCCGCCTCGAGGAAGCGGAGCACCTCCGCCTCGAAGAGGACGTCCGCCTCGGCCTTCCCCTCGTTCACTCGCAGGAAGAAGCGCCGGCCGCCCGCCCAGACGTGGTAGTTCGTGTTGACCCCGCCCCTCGGCTCCGGCCGGACGCGCTCCGGCGCCGGGACGCCAAAGGCGCGCAGCGCCGCTGCGATCTCCTCGTCGGACAGCACCGTGTAGAGCGCCATGCACCCTTTCCCCCCGCGCCGGCCACGGAGCGCGGCGCGACGTCGATCCCTCCGGGGCGTCCAGCCGGCCGGCGGCGAGCCGGGCGCTCGTCCGTTCCGCGGGCGACGCGAGCGGACGCGGTTAGATCCCGGACCACCCAAGCCCCGCCGCGGGGCGACAGGCAGTAGACTCCACGACCGTGAGCCGGGACAAGAAGGACCACATCGCGCTTTCCGACGCGCACAACTCGCGAGGGATCGAGCTCGCCGACCGCGGCTGGCTCGACGAGGCCATCAAGGAGTTCCAGAAGGCGATCGAGCTCGACCCGAGCTCGGCCCACGCGCACGACAACCTCGCGACCGTCTTCTCGGAAAAGAAGCTCTTCCGGGAGGCGCTCCAGGAGTACCTCACCGCCATCCGGCTCGAGCCGGACAGCGCGACGGCGCACTACAACCTCGCCTGCTTCCTCGCCTCTCACGGCGCCGACATGGCGATCGCCGAGTACCAGGAGGCGATCCAGCAGGAGCCCGAGTACCCCGACGCGCACCTGAACCTCGCGCTCACCTACGCGGACCAGGACAAGCTCGAGGAGGCGACGAAGGAGCTGCGCCGCGCGATCGAGCTCGCCCCGAAGGACCCGTTTCCGCGCCACGAGCTCGCCGCGATCCAGATGGACGAGGGCGACTACCGCGCCGCGATCGGCCAGCTGAAGGAGGTCGTGCGGATCGAGCCGCAGAACTTCGAGGCGTGGCTCGACCTCGGCATCTGCTACGCGCAGAAGGGGTTCTACGCCGAGGCGGAGCGCGCGTACGAGAAGGCGCGGACGCTCCAGCCCGAGGACCTCCTCCTCGACTACAACACCGCCGCGCTCTACGCCCTCTGGGGAAAGTCGGCGGAGTCGCTCGCGGCGCTCGCGAAGGCGGTCGCGACGGATCCGGCGAAGGTGCGCGGCTGGCTCCAGTCCGATCCGATGTTCAAGGCGCTCGAGGGGACGACCGAGTTCGAGGCGCTCGCGCGCGGGTAGGCACCGAGCCGCTGCGTGTCGGAGCGACTGCGCCCGGGTAGGACATTTCGCTTCACGCTCCACTCTGGGTCCGCTAGGTTCCGGGCCATGCCCGAGCTCGCCTTCTTCCGCCACGGCGAGGAGCTCCTCCGCGTGGCGCTCGACCATCGCACCGCGATCGGTCGAGATCCCGGCTGCGACGTCACCCTCCCCGACCCCGCGCTGTCGCGCGTGCAGGTCGTGGTGGAGCGCCGCGGCGACGCGTGGCACCTCCTCGATCGCTCGGGGCGCGGGACGCGCGTCGCCGGCGCCGACGTCCCGGAGGCGGTCCTCACCGACGGCGCGGAGATCGCGCTCGGCACCTGGCGCGCGCTCTTCCGGTCCGCGGCGAGCGGCGCGAGCGACGACACGCGCGCCTCGGGCGGAACGCAGCTCCGCGCGGGCGAGGAGCGGGTCGGGCCGCCCCCGGCGCGGCTCCGGGTTCGCGCGGGGGGCCGCGAGCGGACCGTGCCCGTCACCTCGGCGGGGATCGTCGTCGGGAAGGACCCGACCTGCGACGCCCCCATCGACGACGCGTTCGTCTCGACGCGCCACCTGCGGATCGAGCCCCAGGGGAGCGCGTGGGCGCTCGTCGATCTCGGCTCGACGAACGGGACGTTCATCTCGGGCGCCCGCGTCGCGCGCGCCGAGCTGCCCCTCGGCGTGCCCATCCAGCTCGGCGACGCCGAGATCGTGCTCGAGCCGCGCGAGACGCAGGAGGCGCCGCGCGCCGAGGCGTTCGAGGGGATGATCTCCCGCGACCCGTCGATGCGGCAGGTGTTCGAGCTCATGGAGCGGGTCGGGGCCTCGGACGCCGCCGTCACGATCCTCGGCGAGACCGGCACCGGGAAGGAGCTCGTCGCCCGCGGCCTGCACGCGCGCTCGGGGCGGCGGGACGGGCCGTTCATCCCCGTCAACTGCTCGGCGATCGCCGAGTCCCTCATCGAGTCCGAGCTGTTCGGCCACGAGAAGGGAGCCTTCTCGGGCGCCGAGCGGACGCGGAAAGGGGCGTTCGAGGAGGCGGACCGCGGCACGATCTTCCTCGACGAGATCGGCGAGCTGCCGCTCGACCTGCAGCCGAAGCTGCTGCGCGTCCTCGAGCTCGGAGAGGTGAAGCGGGTCGGGGCGTCTCGCCCGATCACCGTGAACGTGCGGATCGTCGCGGCGACCCACCGCGACCTGCGCGCGCAGGTGCGCGCGGGGAAGTTCCGCGAGGACCTCTTCTACCGGCTGTGCGTCGTGCCGATCACCGTGCCGCCGCTCCGGCAGCGCAAGGGCGACGTGCGCGCCCTCGCCGACACGTTCCTCGAGCGCGCATCGCCGCGGAGCCTCGTCCTGCGCTGGTCGCCGGAGGCGATGGCGCGGCTCGAGGCGTACGACTGGCCCGGCAACGTCCGGCAGCTCCGGAACGTCGTGCAGCGGGCGCTCCTGTTCCGCGGCGAGGGGCTCGTCGTGCAGCCCGCGGCGGTCACCTTCGAGGACACCCGCACGACGCCCGCCGACACCGGCGACGACGACACGATGTACGTGCGAGGCCTCACGCTCGAGGAGATCGAGCGCGAGGCGATCCGGCTGTCGCTCCGGCGCAACCGCGGAAAGCGCGCAGCGGTCGTGAAGGAGCTGCAGATCGCGAAGAGCACGGTGATGAAGCGGATCGGCCAGTGGGGGCTGCAGACCGAGGGCCGCGCCGTGGGCGCGGCGCCCGAGCCGGACGACGCCGACGACCAGAGCCCGTGAAGAGATCCCCAGCCGTCGCGAGGCGCGCGACGGCATCCGGCTCTACTGAGCCGGGCCGCCGCCGCCGTCGCCGCGCGGCGGAGCGCGGTACGCCGTGAGCGGGCTCGTGTCGGCCGGCAGGTCGATCGCGTCGGCGCGGCCGCCGAACGTCTGCGCCGCGGCGGTGCGCGGCGCGATCCCGAAGTGGCGCTCGATGGCGCGGTCGAGGTCGGCCTCGCCTGCGAGCGCCGGCTTCACCTCGAGCCCGGTGATGAACGCGATCTCGTCGATGACGCCGAGGTCGGCCGGGTCCGCGAGCGCGACGACGAGCGGACCGCGCCGCGTCTCCGCCCGGAGCTCGAGCGGCAGGACGCGCCGCGCCGCGACGAGCTTGCGTGGGACGACCGCGAGCACCTTCGGCGGGATCTCGCGCTCGCCCACCTCCACGAACGGGACCCCGAGCTGGGCGCCGAGGACGTCGAGGAGCGCGCCCTCGCGGAGAAAGCCGAGCTGCACGATGGCGTGGCCGATCCGCCCACCCCACTGCCGCTGGTGCGCGAGCGCCGCCTGCACCTGCGCGGTGTCGAGCCGTCCCATCTTCACGAGCATCTCGCCGATCCGGATCCGGGCCATGCGCTCCCCCTGTCTCCTCACCCCGGGGAGCCTGCGAGGGGCGTGCCGCCCCTGACGACCAGTGCGAACGGCACGTTGCGCGCGCCGGGGGCCGCCGGGAGACGTGAAGCGTGCCGGATCGATGACACGCCTCGTGAAGAGGCAGCATGTAGGGAAAAGGCGCGCCCTCACTTCTTCTTCGGGTCGGGCTTCCTCTTCTCGGCCGCGGGGCGCGCCTTCTCGGCGGCGGGCTTCTGCGCCTTCTCGGCCTTCTGCGCCTTCTCGGGCTTCTGCGACTTCTCGGGCGCGGGCGCGAGCTCCTGGAGCCGGGCGCGCGCCTTCGCCGCCGCGTCGGACTTCGGGTACTTCTCGATGAGCTGCCCGAGCACCGCCGCCGCCTCATCCTTCATGTCGAGCCGGGCCATCGACTCCGCCGCGCCGAGCATCGCGGTCGGCGCGCGCTCGGAGCGCGGGAAGTCCTCGGCCACGCGCCCGAACGAGAGCAGCGCCTCCCGGAACCGCTTCTGGCCGAAGAGGAGCTCGCCGGCGCGGAACCCAGCCTCCGCCGACTTCGGATCCGACGGCCACTTGCGCGCGTACTCCTCGTAGATCTCGCGCGCGACGCCCTTCTCGCCCTTCTCCTCCTGCTGCTGCGCGAGGGCGAACACGGCCGCCTTGTCTTCCTGCTTCGGGAGGCCGGCGAGCTTCTGCCGCGCCTCGTACGCGTCGAGCGCGCCCTGCCCCTTCAGCGCGGTGAAGCGGGCGTCGGTCTCGGCGCGCAGCCCGCCGACCGACCGGTCGAGCTCGCCGAGCCGGTGCTGCGCCACCTCGAGATCGCCCTTCACCCTCGCGAACTCCTCCTGGAGCTTCGCGAGCGTGACGCCGAGGTCGGCGCCGCTCCGCTTCGCGGCCTGGTTGAGCTCGTCGATCTTGGCCTGGACCTCGCGGATCTTCTGATCGACCTTCTCGACCCGCTCCCTCACCGCCTGGCGCTGCTCCTCGAGCGTCCGCTGCTGCTCGACGTTCTGCACCTCGAGCCGCTGGATGCGCGCCTCCATCTGCCGCCCCGCCTCGAGCGGCACGAAGCAGGCGGCGAGCGGGAGCACGAGCAGCGCGACGAGCGCGACGCCCGCGCGGCGGAGAGGACGGGTCGTCACCGATCCACCTGGAACTCGTCGCGGCGGTTGCGGGCCCAGCACTCCTCGGTCGAGTCGCTGCAGACCGGCTTCTCCTTGCCGAAGCTGACGGTGTCGAGCTTCGTCGCGACGCCGAGGTCGGAGAGGTACTTGCGGGCGGACTCGGCGCGGCGCGCGCCGAGCGCGATGTTGTACTGGGTCGTGCCGCGCTCGTCGGCGTGGCCGGAGACCGTGATCTTCTTCGTGGGCGCACGCTTCACGCAGTCGGCGAGCTTCTGCAGCGTGCCCTGGGAGTCCGCGCCGAGCCCCGCCTGGTCGAACCCGAAGCGGATCGTGAACGCCGCGGTGTCGGCGCACTCGGGGGGCACCGCGCCCTTCTGCCGGTCCTCCTCCGCCTTGCGCCGCGCGGCTTCGGCCGCCTCGTCACGGCGCGGGACGCAGCGGTCCGCCTCGCAGCGCTGCCCCTCGGGGCAGTCGGCGTCCTTCGCGCACTGCGGCTTCGGCGCGCACTTGTTCTCGCGGCAGACGAAGCCCTCCTTGCAGTCGGAGTCCGCCGCGCACTCCTGGCAGCGGCCCTCGACGCAGACCTTCCCGAAGCCCTGCTGCTCGAGGCAGTCCTGGCTCGACTTGCACTCGCCGCTCTTGGGCTTCGAGGGGCAGCCCGTGAGCGACGCGAGACCGGCGGTCGTGAGTGCAATGAGCAGTACGCGGCGCATGAGTCCTCCCGAGGGATCCCGCGCGCTTGCGCGGCGGGGTCTTAAGTGGCCCCGTTCGTAACAGGTGTCAAAGCTTTTCCTTCCCGTTCGCCATCCAGGATACACGGTGCGGCGACCCGGAGGGCGCCGCTGTAACATCCGCCCATGCCTGCCACGGTCCTCGTCGTCGACGACGAGCGGAACATCCAGCTCACGTTGTCGCGCGCCCTCTCGATGGAAGGGTACGCGGTCGAGGTCGCCGGCGGCGGCCGCGAGGCGCTCGAGAAGATCGCCGCCCTGCCCGTCGACGTCGTCCTGATGGACGTCCGGATGCCCGACCTGGATGGGTTGTCCGTGCTCGAGAAGGCACGCGAGACCCGGCCCGAGCTGCCGTTCGTGATCATGTCGGGGCACGGCTCGATCGAGACGGTGCGGAGCGCGTTCAAGCTCGGCGCGTTCGACTACCTCGAGAAGCCCATCACCGAGAAGGAGAAGCTCGTCGTCGCCGTCCGGAACGCGCTCGCGATGCGGAGCCTGCGCGAGGAGAACGCGGCCCTCCGGCGCGAGGCGGGCCCGCTCGAGATGGTCGGCGGCGGCCCCGCGATGAAGAAGCTGTTCGACGTCATCCGGCGGACCGCGCCTTCGGAGGGGCGGGTCCTCGTCACCGGCGAGAACGGTACGGGCAAGGAACTCGTCGCGCGGGCGCTGCACGAGCACTCGCGCCGGAAGGCGGGCCCGTTCGTGAAGCTGAACTGCGCGGCGGTGCCGGCGGAGCTCATCGAGAGCGAGCTGTTCGGGCACGAGCGCGGCGCGTTCACGGGTGCGATCGCGGCGCGCCGCGGCCGGTTCGAGCAGGCGGACGGCGGCACGCTGTTCCTCGACGAGGTCGGGGACATGCCGCCCTCGATGCAGGCGAAGGTGCTGCGCGTCCTGCAGGAGGGCGAGTTCGAGCGCGTCGGCGGGCAGCAGACGCTCCGCTGCGACGTGCGCGTCGTCGCCGCGACGAACAAGGACCTCGTCGCGGAGGTGAAGGCTGGGCGGTTCCGCGAGGACCTCTACTACCGGCTCAACGTCGTGCCGATCAACGCGCCGCCCCTCCGCGAGCGGCGCGAGGACGTGCCGGAGCTCGCCACGCGCTTCCTCGCCGAGGCTTGCGAGCGGAACGGCCGCCGGCCGATGCGGCTCGCGCGCGAGGCCCTGCTCGCGCTGCAGGCGCACGAGTGGCCGGGGAACGTTCGCGAGCTGAAGAACCTCGTCGAGCGGCTCGCGATCCTCTCGGACGGCCCGGAGATCGGCGCCGGCGACGTCGCCGCCGTGCTCCCCGACGCGCGCCGCCCGCGCGCCGATCGCTTCCGGGCCGGCGCGGCGTTCCACGACCTCGTCGAGGAGGCGGAGCGGGAGATCATCCTCTCTGCCCTCGACGCCCACGCGGACAACGTGTCCGACACGGCGCGCGCGCTCGGGCTCGAGCGGAGCCACCTCTACAAGAAGATGAGGGGGCTCGGGATCAAGAGGGGCGAGGCGGAGAAGAGCTAGGCGACCTCCACGTCCACGGTTCCCGTGTCCCTTCGTACACGCCGCCGGGAATCAGCAGCCAGTCCGCGTGTTTCCCGGTGGCACGGCGCCTGCTCCCTCCCCCGCAAGACTCCCATGACCCCCGACGAAACGACCGCTTTGCCGGACGAGGCCCCGGGCGCTATCGTTCGCCTCCCCATCGTGCGCCGCCTCTCCAAAAAGACCCGCCGCGCCCTGCGTCTCCTGGCGCTCGGCGTCCTCGCCGCCGCCCTCGTCGTCGCCGTCCTCGGCTTCGCCTGGACGCGCGAGCTGCCCGCGTTCGACGGCCTCAAGGACTACGCGCCGCTCGTCTCGACCCGCGTGTACGGCGCCGACGGCTCCGAGGTCTTCACCTTCGCGCGCGAGCGGCGGACGGTCGTGCCGCTCGAGCAGATCCCGCCCGTGCTCCGCAAGGCGGTGCTCGCCGCGGAGGACGCCCACTTCTACGAGCACGAGGGCGTGAACTACCTCGCCATCGCGCGCTGCGCGGTGAAGGGGCTCCTGTTCGGGGGCGTGAAGTGTGGCGGCTCCACCATCACCCAGCAGGTGGTGAAGACGTTCCTGCTCTCGAGCGACTGGCGGGTGAAGCGGAAGGTGAAGGAGCTCATCCTCGCGCCGCGCCTCGAGCAGAACCTCTCGAAGGACGAGATCCTCTACCTCTACCTGAACCAGATCTACCTCGGGCACGTGCGCTACGGCGTCGAGGAGGCGAGCCGCTTCTACTTCGGCAAGGGCGTGAAGGACCTCTCGCTCGGCGAGGCGGCGACCCTCGCCGGAGTCATCCAGTCGCCGATGCGCCTGTCGCCCGTGAACCACCCCGCCGCCGCGAAGCGGCGCCAGGAGTACGTGCTCCGGCGCATGCACGACGAGGGGTGGATCACGGACAAGCAGTACGAGGCGGAGCTCACGCGCCCTATCGCCGTCCACCCGCCGCAGCAGAACCCGCCCGGCGAGTGGTACGCGGACGCCGTTCGCAAGGTCCTCGACGAGCGGTACGGCGCCGAGGTCGTCGAGACGGAGGGGCTGCAGGTGGACGTCGCGATGGACCCCACGCTGCAGCGCTACGCCGAGGCGGCGCTCGAGGCGGGGCTGCGCGCCGTAGACAAGCGGCAGGGGTTCCGCGGACCGGTGCTCCACCTCGAGAAGGCGCAGCTCGAGGCGGCGCTCCCGCTCTGGCGGGCGCGGCTCGCGCGCGCCGAGCCCCGCCCGGGCGAGGTGCTCGTCTGGGATCTCGGGCGCGTCCACGCGAAGGAGATCGACCCGGAAGAGGCGGAGGAGAAGGGCGTCGGCCGGATGGCGCGCGCGCGCCCGCTCGAGGCCGGCGAGGTGTACGCGGGGCTCGTCACGGCCGCGGACGAGAAGAGCGCCGCGGTCGACCTCGGCAACGCGACCGGGACCCTCGCGCTCGCCGACGTCCAGTGGGCGCGCAAGTGGAACCCGACGCAGGCGACCGCCGCGCCGAAGAAGGTCTCGCAGGTGGTCGCACCGGGGGACGTCGTCCTCGTCCGCGTGCTCTCGGGCAAGCTCCCCGTCGAGCGGGCCGCCCGCGAGAAGAAGCTCATCGCGCTCGCCCTCGAGCAGACGCCGCTCGTCCAGGGGGCGCTCGTCGCGATCGACCCCGTGACGCGCGGCGTCCGCGCGCTCGTCGGCGGCTATGACTTCCAGTCCTCCCAGTTCAACCGCGCGACCCAGGCGAAGCGCCAGCCGGGCTCGGCGTTCAAGCCGTTCGTCTGGGGGGCGGCGATCGAATCGCGGAGGTTCACGCCCGCGACGATCGTCTACGACACGCCCGACCTCTACCGCGACCCGTGGACCGGCAAGGAGTGGAAGCCGAGAAACTTCGAGAAGGACTCGTTCGACGGGCCGATGCTGCTCGGGGCCGCGCTCGCTCACTCGAAGAACACCGTCTCGGTGAAGCTCGTGGACGCGGTGGGCGCCGACACGGTCGCCGCGTTCGCCCAGCGGATGGGGATCTCGACGGACCTGCCGCGGAACCTGACGATCGGCCTCGGCACGGGCGAGGTGATCCCGATCGAGCTCGTGAACGCGTACGCGTCCATCGCCGCGCGCGGGTTCGTCGCGAAGCCGCTCGTCGTCCTGCGCGTCCGCGACCGGTCCGGGAAGGTGCTCGAGGAGACCCGCCCGCCGCAGCCGTGGGAGGCCGCGCCCGACGGGAGCCCCGCGCCGGTGATGGATGCCTCGGCCTCGTCGAGCTCCAGCCTCGCCGCGACCGCGGCGCCGCCTCCGATCGCGGTCCCCACCCCGACGCCGACCGCGGCCATCCCGAGCGACGGAAGCCTCACCGCGACCGAGCCGGCTCCGCCGCCGAGCTTCAAGCTCCCCGAGTCGGGGACGCGTCCCGACGTCGCCTTCGTGCTCGCCTCGATGATGCGGCAGGTCGTCGAGAACGGGACCGGCGCCGCGGCGAAGGCGCTCGGCAGGCCCACGGCCGCGAAGACCGGCACCGCGCAGGAGCACCGCGACGCCTGGTTCGTCGGGTTCACGCCCGAGCTCGTCGCGGGGGTCTGGGTGGGATTCGACGACCATACGCCGCTCGGGCCACGCGAGACCGGCGCCGGAGCGGCGCTGCCGTCGTGGCTCTCGTTCATGCAGGCCGCGCTCGGAGCGCGGCCACCCGCCGAGTTCCGCGCCGTCCCCGGGGTGGAGCTCGTTCGGATCGACCCGGCGACCGGCCGGCTCGCGTCGGACCGACAGGTCGACGCGCCGTTCGCGGCGTTCCTCTCCGGGACTGCGCCGGGCGCCGCCGCGGTCGCGGGCTCCGCGCCGCAGAACTTCTTCATGGACGATCGCTGAGGTCGGCGATGTCGGCGACGG
Source organism: Anaeromyxobacter sp. (assembly GCA_036394835.1). Lineage (GTDB taxonomy): Bacteria > Myxococcota > Myxococcia > Myxococcales > Anaeromyxobacteraceae > Anaeromyxobacter. The sequence continues at coordinate 14,633 of DASWEI010000056.1, forward strand.
CCGTACCGATCCGCCTCGCGCTCCTCGTTCTCGCGGTCTGCGCCGCGCCCGCCCGCGCGGCCTCGCCGCCTGCGCTCGACGCCGTCGCCGGCGCGCTCGCGCGCGAGGTCGGCCCGCCCGTCGAGGGCCGCCGCGCGCTCCTCCTCGACGTGGAGACCCGCGCGCCCGCCCTCGCGGCGCCGCTCGAGACGGCGCTCGACGCCGCGCTGTCGTCGCTCGGCTACGCGGTCACCCCGCTCGGCGGCGGCGCCCAGCCCGAGCGGAGCGCCCGAGCGGCCGGGCAAGACTGGCTCCTGCGTGTTCGCGCCGGGCTCGTCCCGGGCCGCCGCGAGGTCGCGCTCATCGGAGAGCTCATCCCCGCGTGGGCGTCGTTCTTCCTGCAGCGCCGCCCGGACGCGCGGGCGATCCCGCCGCGGATCGTCCAGGCGCGCGTCGCGGCGGATCCGGAGACGCTCCTCCTCGCCCGCGAGGCCGCCCCCACCGGCGCGCCGTTCGCGACGGTGAGGACCCTCGCGCGCCTCCCCGGGCGCGTGCTCGCGCTCGCGATCGGCGAGCCGGGCGAGCCGGGGCACGCCGCGATCGTCGCCGTCACGCCGGAGGCGGTGGTCGTCCTCTCCCCGGCCGGCGAGCGGATCGCGGAGCGGCTCGATCTCCCCGGCGCCGCCCGGCCGGTGCGGGATCCCGCCGCGACGGTGGCAGTCGGGGACTTCGGCGGCGGCCGCATCGCGCTCCAGCGGGCCGGCGCGGCGCGGGGCGAGGTGCTCGCGCTCCGCGGCGCCTCGCTCGAGCCCGCCGGGGCGCTCGACGCGGCGCCGCTCTGCGCGGGCGAGGCGGGGCGGCTCTTCGGCGGCTTCGAGCCCGGGACGGGCGTCCTGCGCGACGTGCTCGGCCCGCTCGTCGATCCCGCGACGGCGCCGCGGTCGCCGCGCACGCTCTACGGCGCCGCCTGCGCCCCGCGCGGCGGGCCCCTCTCCTACGCGATCGTCGGCACGGACCTCGCGGTCGAGCTCCTCGGGCCGGCCCTGCGGCCGGTCGCGCCGCGCGCACCCGTCTCGACGGGCTGCGGCTTCGCGCTCGCCGATCTCGACGGCGACGGGACGGCGGAGCTCGTCGTCTCCGCGGCGGATCCCGCCGGCCCCGAGCGGCTCCGCGTGCTCGCGCCGCTCGCCGAGGCGCCGCTCCTCCTGGAGTCGCCGACCGTCGCGGGCGCAGTGCTCGCGGGCGCGGGCGGCGACGTCACGGGCGACGGCGTCGACGACGCGGTGCTCGCCGCGATCGTCCAGGACGGCGGTTCGGTCGCCACGGAGCTCCTCCTCGTCACCTCCGACCCGCGGGAGGCGCGATGATGCGCGCGCTCGTCCTCGCCCTGTGCCTCGCGCCCGCGCTCGCGGCCGCCGGGGTCCGCCCCTCCTACGGCGGCACGATCCGGATCGGCGTCGGGACGGCGCCGCGCCTCGGAGACGGGGCGCAGGGGCCCGGCGACGCGTTCGTCGAGCGCGCCACGGCGGCTCCGCTCCTCGAGCTCGACGCGGCCGGGGCGCTCGCGCCCGGGGCGCTCGCCGAGGTGCCGCTCCCGGAGGCGGGCGGGCGGGCGTTCCGGCTGCGGCTGCGGCCCGGGCTCGCCGACGCGTCGGGCCGGCCGCTCGGCGCGGCCGACGTCGCCGCCCGGCTCGCGGCGCTCCTCTCGCCGGACGCGCCGTCGCCCGACGCGTGGGTCGCCCTGCCCGTCCTCGGCGCCGACGCGCTCGCGGAGCGACGCGCCTCCCTCCTCGCCGGGGTGCAGGTGCTCTCCCCGACCGAGCTCCTCGTGACGCTCGCGTTCCCGCTGCCCGAGTTCCCGTGGCTGCTCGCGGCGGCGCCGCTCGCGCTCCGCGGCGCGGGACCGTTCGTGGCGCAGCCGCGGCGCGCGCCGCAGGATCCGCTCGTGCTCGTGCGAAACGATCGGCACCACCTCGGCCGTCCGTTCGCCGACGAGGTCCGCGTCGTGGCGGTCGATCCGCGCGGCGCGGCGCGGCTCGTCGAGCAGGGCGGGCTCGACCTCGTGCTCCGCCCGGAGGCTGCGGGGGGGCGGGCGGGCCCGGTCCTCCGGGCGCTCGCGGCGACGGTCGCGCTCGTGAACCCGGCGCGGCTCGGTCCGGGCGCCGATGCGGCGCGGAGCGCCCTCCGCGCGCTCGACCGGACGGAGCTCGCGCGCCGGTTCGTGCGCGGGCCCGCGGAGCCGCTCCGGACGCTCGTCCCGCCCGCGATCCTCCCGGGCGCGCCCCACGACGACGCGCCACCTGCGGTGGGCGCGGCGCTCCCGGCGCGCCTCGCCCTGCTCGCCGACTCCTCCGCCCCGGACCAGCGCGCGCTCGCCGAGCGGATCCAGGTGAAGCTCTTCGATCGGGGGATCCGCGCGTCGGTGGACCTCGCGGACGGCGGGCGGTTCCGCGCGCGGCTCGCCGCGGGCGACTACGACGTCGCGCTCCTCGTCGTGCCGGTGCAGGCGGTCCGCCCGGCGCTCGCGGCGGGGCAGATCGCCTTCGCCGCGCGCGGCGCACGGGCGGCCCGGCGCACGATGGCTGCGCTCGCGGGGCTCGAGGGCGACGATGCGCTCGCGGCGGCCGCCCGGGTCGCGCGCGAGCTCGACCTCGTCCCGCTCGTCGCGTCCGGCGTGCGCGCCTCGCCTGCGGCCGCGCTCCAGGGGCTCGCCCCTCGCCCGGACGGCGCGATCGACGCGGGCGCCCTCTGGCTCCTGCGGCGAGGCGCGCCGTGACGCTCCGGGCGAAGCTCTCCGTCGCCTTCGCGCTCTTCGCCGCGGTGCCGCTCGCCGTGACGCTCTGGCCCGTGTCGCGGGCGCTCTCGCGCGCGCTCGAGGCGGAGCACGCGGCCCGGCTCGAGAGCGCGGCCCACGCGGTCGAGGGCGAGCTCGCGCGGCTCGCCGGCCAGGCGTCCGTCACGATCGCCGACCTCGCTGCGAGCCCCGAGGCGGAGGCGTTCGCCCGCGAGCACGGCGCCGGGGGCGCCCCCGCGGAGGAGGCGACGCGCGCCGCGGACTGGAGCGTCGCCCGCGGGTTGTCGATCCTCGCGGTCACCGAGCCCGACGGACGAGTCGTCTCGTCGGCGCATCTTCCGGGGCGGGCGAGCGACCTCGACCCCGAGCTCGCGGCGCTCTACGCGGCCGCGCCGGCGGGTCGGGCCGTCGCGCGGGTCGTCTCGCGCGCCGGGCCCGACGGCGTAGAGCCGGTGCTCGCGCTCGTCGCGTGGCGCGACCTCCCGGGCGGCGCCGCGCCGCTCCGGGTCGCGGGCGGCCCCGCGCTCGGGCGGGAGCTCGCGGGGCGGCTCGCCGCGCTCACGGGCGGCGCCGTCGCGGTGCGCGGCGCGGACGGGGCGCTCCTCGCCGAGGCGCGCCCGGAGGATCGCGCCGGCGGGTGGGCCGAGCCGGGCGTGGCCTCTCCGCGGCTCCTCTCGCGGCTCCTCGGGCGCCTCGGCGCAGCCTCGCGCACGATCCCGCTCGGACCGCCCGAGACCCCCGTCGCGCAGGTCGAAGTCTCGGTCGCGTCCGAGGGGCTCGCCCGCGCCCGCGCGACCGTGCTCCTCGCCTTCGTCGCCGCGCTCGCCGCGGGCAGCGTCGCCGCGGCGGCGGCCGGGCGGCTCCTCGCGTCCCGCGTCACCCGGCCGGTCGAGGCGCTCCGCGACGCCGCCGCGCGCGTCGCCGGGGGCGAGCTCGGCGCGCGCGTGGACGTCCGCGCGACCGGCGAGGTCGGCGACCTCGTCCGCGCGTTCAACGAGATGACCTCCGACCTCGCGCAGAGCCGGACGCGGCTCGCGCAGGCGGAGCGGGTCGCGGCCTGGCGCGAGGTCGCGCGGCGGCTCGCCCACGAGATCAAGAACCCGCTCACGCCCATCGCCATGAGCGTCGAGACGCTGCGCGACGCGCTCGAGAAGCAGCGGCCCGACTTCCGGGAGATCTTCGAGGAGGGGACCCGCGCCATCTCGGACGAGGTCCGGCGGCTGAAGAAGATCGTGGACGAGTTCAGCCGCTTCGCGCGGCTGCCGGCGCCGGAGCGCGCGCCCGTCGCGCCCGAGGAGCTCGTCCAGTCGGTCCTCGCGCTCTTCCCCGAGGCGCCTCCCGGCGTGACGTTGAGCCGCGAGGTCGAGCCGGGGCTGCCGCCCGTGCTCGCGGATCGCGACCAGGTCCTGCAGGTGCTCCTGAACCTCGTCCGGAACGGGCTCGACGCGCTCGCGGCCGGCGGCGCGCTCCGTGTGCGGGCCGCACCCGCGGCGGGCGCCGTCGCGTTCACCGTGAGCGACAGCGGCCCGGGGATCGCGCGCGACGACCTCGCGCGGGTGTTCGAGCCCTACTTCACGACGAAGGAGGGCGGCACGGGCCTCGGGCTCGCGATCGCCCACCGCATCGCGGAGGAGCACGGCGGACGGCTCGAGGTGGTCTCGGAGCCCGGGGAGGGCGCCGCGTTCACGCTGACGCTCCCCTGCGCTCGCTAGTTCACTTCACCGGCGTCGCCTTGAGCGCCGCCTTGCCGTCCTTCACGTAGACCTGGAAGCGGACGGTCTTGCAGCCGTACTTCGAGACGAGCTGCGCCTTGTTCCCCTCGAGCTTCTGGCGGAACTTGTCGTAGGTGAGCGCCTCCGACGGCTCGCCGCACGTGGCGCGGGTCCGGAGGAAGCTCTGGAAGACCTGCTGCCAGTCGGTCTCCTCGTCCATCTCGAACGCGGGCGCGGCGGCCGGCGCGACCGCGACCGCGGCCGCGCTGCGGGCCGGTGCGGCGGGCATCGCCACCGCCGTCGGCGCGCGGAGCGGCGTCCCCTGCACCGGGCGCGCGGGGCCCTGGAACCACTCGTCGCTCGAGGCGGGCGCCGGCTGCGCACCCTTCGCGGCATGGGCGGGGCCGGCGAGCTCGGCGGCCCGGTTGAGCGCGGCGGCGAGGGTGCCGAGCTTCCCGGCGAGCTGCGGGGCGCGCGCGGCGAAGTCACCCTTCTCGATCCGCGCGGCGGCGGCGAGGAGCGCCCCGGGGACCTGCGGCGCCGGCTCGGTCGAGCGAACGAAGAAGCCGAGGACGAGGCCCACGCCGAGCACGAGCAGGAGCCCGAGCATCGCGCGCCAGTGGAAGGCCGCGGCGGCGTCGAGCGTCGCGGCCGCGGGGATCGAGACGATCGCGAACGCGCCCTTCAGTCCCTCGAGCGGGACCGCGCGGCCGCGCAGCGGCGCGCCGCCCGCGACCGGCTGGGGGAGCTTCGGGAGCCGGACCGGCCCGAGCGATACCTCCACGAGGCCGAGCCGCCCGACGTCCCCGGCGCCGGCGAGCTTGGTCGCCGCCTGGAGGAGCGGCAGATCGGTGGAGCGCGCGGTGCTGACCGGCTTCACGTCGGGGACGGAGAGCGTGACGTCCGCGCCGGCGCCCGTCGCGAGCCCCTTCGCCCACGTCTCGTCGAGCGGCACGAGCAGGAGGACGCCCGCGCCGTCCCCGGCGGGGCGGGCGGCGCCGAACCAGAGCGCGCCGTTCAGCCGGACGAAGCCCCGCCGCGTCTGGCCGGAGATCGCGCCGCGCAGGAACCCCATCGCCTCGCCCTCCGCGGTGCTCGGCTCGCCCTTGCGGGCGACCCACTCGCGGTTTCCGGCGGTGACGACGGTGCCGGCGGGCAGGTCGAACCCGAAGGTCTTCTCGGCGGCGTCGAGCGCGGCGCGCGCCGCCTCCCGGAGCTTCACCTCCTCGAGGTCGAGGTCGGGGGCGCGCGGTGGCGGCGCCTTCGCCCGCCTTCCCCTCGCGGGCGGTGGCGGCGCCGGCGGGGCGCCCTCCTTCGCGTGGAGCGCCTGGACGAGCGGCTCGTCGCGCGCGACGAACGCGGCGGCGGCGCTCGCCTCGCGTGCGAGCGCGTGCGCGGAGTCGGTCACGTGGGCGGCGGCGCTCGCGAGGCGGGCGTCCAGCGCGGCGACGGCGTCGGCACGGCGGGAGACGGTGGCGTCTCGCAGGCCGAGGTACGCGAGGGCGACGACGAGGAGCGTGAACACCCAGAGCTTGACGCGGTTCATCGCCGGTCGCTTGTACCACGATCGGCCGCGAGCCGCGCCGCGAACCGGCCGCGCCGCCGGGTGAACGTCGCGCGCATCGGGCCGCACCGGAGTCGCGACTGGGGCGGGCGGCCGAGCGCCTCCCCGCCCGCCGTCTTTCGCTGCGCGGAGCGCGCGATCCGCGCGAAGATGCCGTGCCGTGTCCGAAGCCCTGGAGCCGACCTCATGACGGGACGCCTCGCCGCGCTGATCGCCCTCGCCGCCCCGCTCCTCGCTCCCGCGCGCGCCGCCGGCGACGAGGGGATGTGGACGTTCGACGCGTTTCCGGCGGAGAAGGTCCAGCGCGCCTACGGGTTCGCGCCGAAGCCCGCGTGGCTCGACCACATGAGGCTCTCCTCCGCGCGCCTCGCGCTCGGCTGCTCCGGGAGCTTCGTGTCGGAGCAGGGGCTCGTGATGACGAACCACCACTGCGCCCACCCATGCATCGAGCAGCTCTCGACGGCGGGGAAGGACCTCGTGAAGGAGGGGTTCCTCGCGCGCACCGCGGCGGACGAGCGGCGCTGCCCCGACCTCCAGGTCGATCAGCTCGTGTCGATCTCAGACGTGACTGCCCGCGTGCGCGGGGCGACGAAGGGGCTCGAGGGGCAGGCCTACCAGCGCGCGCTGCGCGGCGAGTCCGCCCGCATCGAGAAGGAGTGCCAGACCTCCGACGCGCTCCGCTGCGACGTGGTGGCCCTCTACCAGGGCGGGCTCTACCACCTCTACACGTATCGCCGCTTCCAGGACGTGCGGCTCGTCTTCGCGCCCGAGCTCGCCGTCGCGTTCTTCGGCGGCGACCCCGACAACTTCATGTTCCCGCGCTACGACCTCGACGTCGCCTTCCTGCGCGTCTACGACGGCGGGAAGCCCGCGCGCATGAAGGACTGGTTCCACTGGTCCGCGGCGGGCGCCGAGACGGGGGACCTCACCTTCGTCACCGGCCACCCCGGCGGCACCGACCGCTCCCTCACCGCCTCGCAGCTGCGCTACCAGCGGGACGTCTCCCTCCCCGACCGGCTCCTCAGGCTCGCGGAGACGCGCGGCCTCGTCACCGGGTTCCAGCTCCTCGGCGAGGAGCAGAGGCGGATCTCGACGGAGTACCTCTTCTACGTCGAGAACTCCTACAAGGCGCTGCGCGGGCGGCTCGAGGCGCTGCAGGATCCCGTCTTCTTCCAGGCGAAGGTCGCGGCGGAGGAGGCGCTCCGGGCGGAGATCGCGAAGGACCCGGCGCGGGCGGCGCTCGTCCTCCCCGCGTTCGCGGCGATCGATGCGGCGCAGCAGCGGCTCCGAGACGTGCACAAGGAGCTCGGCGCGCTCGAGCACGCCGGCGCGGGCGACCTGTTCTCCGTCGCGCGCACCCTCCTGCGCGCGGCCGAGGAGCGGTCGAAGCCGAACGAGGCGCGGCTGCGCGAGTACCGTGACTCCAACCTGCCGGCGCTCACGGAGAAGGTGCTCTCCGAGGCGCCCATCCACCCGCAGTTCGAGCGGCTGCTCCTCGATCACGCGCTCACGAAGCTGCGCGAGGAGCTCGGACCCGACCACCCGGCGGTCCGCAGGGTCCTCGGGAAGAGCTCGCCGGCGGAGATCGCGGCGCGGGCGGTCGACGGGTCGAGGCTCCGCGAGCTTGCGGTGCGGCGGCGCCTCTGGGAGGAGGGGGCGGCGGCGGTGAACGCCTCGGACGACGCGATGATCGCGCTCGCGCGCACGATCGATCCCGACGCGCGCGCGATCCGGCGGATGTACGAGGACGAGATCGACTCGGTCGTGAAGAAGTCTCAGGAGGCGATCGCGGAAGCGCGCTTCGCGGTGCAGGGGCGCACCACCTACCCCGACGCGACGTTCACGCTGCGGCTCTCCTACGGCCAGGTGAAGGGCTGGAGGGAGGGGACCCGCGAGGTGCCGCCCTTCACCACCTTCGCGGGCGCGTTCGAGCGCGACACTGGCAAGGACCCCTTCGCGCTCCCGCCGAGCTGGCACGCCGCGAAGGACCGGCTCGACCTCGGCACGCGCTTTGACTTCGTCACGACGAACGACATCATCGGCGGCAACTCCGGCTCGCCGGTCGTGAACGCGCGCGCGGAGATCGTCGGTCTCGTCTTCGACGGCAACATCCACTCGCTCGGCGGCGAGTACGGCTTCGACGAGGCGGTGAACCGCACCGTGGCCGTCCACTCGAGCGCACTCCTCGAGGCGCTCGAGAAGATCTACGGCGCGCGGCGGCTCGTCGAGGAGCTGCGGCCGCGCCCGGCGACCACCGGCAAGGCGGCGAAGGGCGCGAAGGGACCGCGGCGGTGAGGACCGGTTCTCCCTCGCCCCCCGGCGCGAGCCGGGCGCGAGCCGGGGGAGAGGGTTGGGGTCGAGGGGGCGAGGGAGACTACGCGTCCCGCGGGACCGCGATCATCCGCTCGAGCGCCCGGCGCGCGCCCTCGGCGACGTCGGCGGGCACGTCGATCTCGTGCTTCCCGCGGGCGAGCGCGTCCCGGATCATGACGAGATCGATCATCTTCATGTACGGGCAGTGCATGCGGCAGCCGATGCACCCGTCCGCGATGATGAACTCCTTGTCCGGGTAGCGCTTCTTCAGCTGGTAGACGATGCCGTGCTCGGTCGCGACGATGAACGTCTTCGCGTCCGGGTGCTTCTCGACCGCCGAGAGCATCGCGGTGGTCGAGCAGACCTCGTCCGCGAGCTCCACCACGTCCGCCCTGCACTCCGGGTGGGCGATGACGACGGCCTCGGGCTTCGCCGACTTCACGCGGGTCACGTTCGCCGCGCGGAGGACGTCGTGGATCGGGCAGCACCCGTCGTAGACCACGACCTCCTTCTCCGGCACCTTCGACGCGACCCATTTCCCGAGGTTCTTGTCGGGCGTGAAGAGGATCTTCTTCTGGGGCAGCGAGCGGACGACCGAGGCCGCGTTCGCGCTCGTGCAGCAGATGTCGGAGAGCGCCTTCACCTCGGCGCTCGAGTTCACGTAGGTGACGACCGCGTGGCCCGGGTAGCGCTCCTTCCAGTCCTCGAGCGACTCGGCGGTGATCGAGTCGGCGAGGGAGCAGCCGGCGGAGAGGTTCGGCAGGAGGACGCGCTTGCCGGGCGCGAGGAGCTTCGCGGACTCCGCCATGAAGTGGACGCCGCAGAAGAGGATCGTGCTCTGCGGCACCTGCTTGCCGATCACCGCGAGGCCGAGCGAGTCGCCGACGTGGTCGGCGACCCTCTGCACCTCGGGGAGCTGGTAGTTGTGCGCGAGGATGACCGCGTCCTTCTCCTTCGCGAGGGCGCGGATCTCCTTCTCGAGCGCGGCCACCTCGCTCGCGCTGAGCTCGCTGCCGCACTGGGGGTTCGCGACGGGGTCGTGCATGGGGGCGACGGGCAGGGTCATGCTTTCACGCGGGCGCCGCGCGCGGGCTTGATCTCGCCCGTGCCGGCGGGGAAGAGGCGCCAGAACTCCCGGCGCACGAGGCCGACGAGCGTCGCCGACTTGGAGAACCCGTGGTACGCGGCCACGGCGTCGAGCATCGCGACGTCGTCGTCGGTGGCGGAGAAGCTGCGGACCTTCGCCGCGCGGCCGGGGAGCTTCTTCATAGGTCTTATATAACTCTTCACGCGAGAGTCTAGCGAGGTCGAGGGGCGGGTGCAACCGAGTCGGGGCGGGGGGGCTCGGGTCTCGAGTAAGACGGGCACGGGCACGGGCCGGGGTCAAGACGCGAACGGTACACGGGGAACGGGCCCGGCCGCTCCGTTCACCTTTTCCCGTCTTTCAAACGTGCCCCTGCCGTGCCCGTCCTCTCGGTTCGTGGCGGACCTTGCACCGCCGCGCCGGGGCCCGTGCCCGTCCATTCGTTTTCGAAGCGGAGCCTTGCACAGCCGTGCCCGACGGGTCATTCGTTCTCGGCGTGCTCCTCGCCGTCACGACCCCGCTCCGCCCCTCCGCCGCCGAGGAGGCAGAGGCTCGCGCGGCGGCTGCGCGGCATGGGCTCCCCTACGTCGCGCGGGGGCGCCGCGCGGTCGCGGAGGCGCTGCGCGCGGCCGGCGCGGACGCGCTCCTCGTCCTCTCCCCGCGCGGCGCGCTCCTCGTCGCGGAGGGCGCGGAGCACCGCTGGTCCGCCGGGATGGGGCTCCTCCGCGCGAAGCGCCTTGGGACGAGCGGCGGCCCGGCCGATCCGGCGGCGCGCGATCCGTTCCTCGACGCAGCCGGGCTCCGCGAGGGCGATCTCGTGCTCGACTGCACCGTCGGGCTCGGGGCCGACGCGCTCGTCGCCGCGACCGCGGTCGGCCCGCGCGGCCGCGTCGTCGGGCTCGAGAGCTCCCCGGCGCTCGCCGCCTGGGTCGCGGAGGGGCTGCGGCGCCTCGATCACCCCGCGGCGGGACGGATCGAGATCCGCGCGGCGGACCACGCCCTGGCCCTCGCGGAACTTCCCGAGCGTTCCTTCGACGTGATCCTGTTCGATCCGATGTTCCGCCATGCCCAGGCCGAACCGGCGGGCTTCGACGTCGTGCGGCGGCTCGCGGATCCGCGGCCGCTCTCGAGCGCGGCGCTCGCCCGCGCGCGGCGCGTCGCGCGCCGCTGGGTCGTCGTGAAGGACGGCGCGCCGGGCTGGGACCTCGCGCGGCTCGGGCTGGCCCCGCTGCCCTCCGCGCGCGGCGCGCACCGGTACTACGCGCGGGTCGCGGCGGAGTGAAACCCGCTACATGCGGTGCGTCCAGGCGACGAGGGCCGTCGCGCGCGACGACGTGATCGCCGAGCCGATGGTCCCGGATTGCCCGACGTTCGGGCCCCCGTAGAAGCGCTGGAACTGCGTCCCGGTCGCGTTGAAGCGGACGAGGAAGAGCTGCCCCTGGAGCGCGTCGGACGGCCCGAGCGCGAGCTTCGCCCCGAGTCCTGCCTCCCAGGCGGTGCCGCTCGCGTCGGTCGTCGAGAGCTTGGAGCGGAGCATGTGGTCGTCGCGATCCGTGGCGCTCGCGAAGGGGCTGTACCAGAGCTCCGCCGTTGCCGAGAACCCGCCCCGGACGAGCTCGCCGCGCACGCCCGCGTAGGGCGCGCGGTAGCTGACCTCGTACGCGAGCACCCGGCCGGAGGCGGAGCCGCTGAAGCCGGCGGCGTAGGGCCCGTAGCCCACCTGCGTGACGTCGCGAACGTCGTACTTGAACCGCTGGTAGAGGACGCCGGCGAGCGGTGAGACGCGGAAGCCGGGCGACGGCTCGTGCTGCCACGCGACCCTCCCCTCGAAGATGAGGGTGCGGAGCTCGGCCTTCGACTCGGAGTAGATGTCCTTGCCCGGGTTCGTAGCCCCGACCGTCGCGATGTCGATCGAGTCGGAGAGCCAGTCCGAGTCCTTCATGGTTCCGACCGGCCCGGTGAACGACATCAGCCCCGAGGCCTCGAGGACCCAGCGGCGCCGGCTCGGGTCGCGCGGCGAGGCGAACTGGCCGCGCACGCCGGCGAGAGGCCCGAGGAGAGGGAACTCGAGCTCGCTCGTGATGCTGCCCGTCGAGTCCGAAGCGTGGATCCGGTACGTCGTGTCGCCCGTGATCAGAGCGACGGGCACCGACAGGTCCACGTCCCAGCCGCTCTCGGACGGGTCCTCGGCCGAGGCGCGAACCGAGGACACGAGCGTGGCGGCGATCGCCGCGGCGCGCAGGATGGTGGACATGCCGGCTTCCTCCCCGTGGCCCCAGAGGTTGGCCGGGGCGCGTCCGGAGAGAGAACCCCATAGCGCGCCGCGAGTAAAGCGCGAGCGACGGCGCGCCCGGCCGCCACGGCAGGGGCTGCGAGCGCGCCGCGGCTAGGTCCGCCGCCGCAGCTGCACGAGCCCGGGGGCGAACGGGTTCTGGCGCTCCTCGCCGCGCCGCTCCTCGGCGAAGACGTCGTGCGCCTCGCGCAGCGCGCGCGCGATCGCGCGGCGGCGCGCCGGCGCGTCCGCCTCCGGGTTCGCGGCGAGCCACGACTCTACCGCGAGCCCGAACGTCTTGAGGACGTGGAGCCGGTGCGCGTCGAGCACCCGCGGATCGTGCCGGACCCCGAGCGCCTCGAAGAACTCCTCCGCCTCCGAGAGCCCGGCGAGCTCGGGCAACACCGGCGGCACCGGCGCGGTCACGCGACCTCCGCGCGCGCCGCGTCGAGCGGGGCCGCGGGCTCCGCGGGAGGCCGCGCGCGGCGCGGCGCGACCTCGCCTCGGGCGACGCGGGCGGCGAACGACTCGAACCACGCGAGCGCCGCCGCCTCGATGGGCTGGAACGCCTGGTCGGTCGCGGGCTCGATCCCGGCGGCCGCGAGCTGCCCCTTCGGGCAGTGGCCGACCTTCGCGACGAGGACCGCGTCGCAGTCGGCGAGCGCGCGGAGCGCGACGGTGAGCGCGTCGTCGTCGCCGTCCCCGCCCGTGCAGTACCGG